>JAKOZT010000115.1 GCA_029779845.1 Pseudomonadota bacterium
GCTCGTGGCCCGCGCGCGTACCCGCGCGCTTCGTCCTCATGCTCGCCGCGGGTGATTGAGCGCAGCGGGCGATAGCCCGCGAAGCGAGTTCCGCGGCGGGGCCGCGAGACCGAGCAGCGCAAGGCAGTCGGCCCGCAGGGCCGACCGTCTCATCGAAGCGCCGCGGGCGGCCCGCACGGCCCTTTGCCGCCTGGACCACGCTGCCGGCTTTCTGAACGATTGATCGCTGGCCGGTATCAGTCGATGAAGACGGCGCGCACGATGCGCCATTCCTGAGGGCCGGCATCGCCGCGCGAGCAGCCCAGAGGCTCGGGCTCCGCGCCCGGCGCGAGTTCGCTGCGCGAGCGGTCGCCGGTGCCGATGCCGCTCTGGTAGCGATCCAGCCATACCTTGATGCGCCGCGTGGCGTGCGTGCTGCGCACCTGGATCTGCACGCCGTTGCGCTGCACGCAGCTGCCCGTGTTCTCCTGGACGAACTGCACGTACTTCGCGGCGTCGTCCTGCGCCTGTGCCTGCGCGTGCGCGGCAACGGCGAACCCAGCGATCGCCGCGACGAGCAGAGATTTCAGGACAGCCATGCCTTCAGTTGCGCGTAGACCTCGGCGCGCGAGAGCAGGTCGAGGTGGCCCATGCCGTAACCCACCCATTGTCGATCGGGCGCGAAGGCCAGCGTGCGCGCGGGGTCGGCGTGCCGGCCGAGCGCGCTGTCCAGCGGCACCAGGCCGTCGCCGACCAGCTTCTCCTTCAGCGCGCCGCCCGGCGCGCCCAGGCAGGCCGCGGCGGCGCAGCAGCGCACGCCCTCGGGCAGCGGCAGCGCCAGGCCGTGGCGCAGGTCGGTGATGCCGGCGCTGCGGATGCGGCCCAGCCGCGCGAAGGGCGCCGCGTACGGCGTGGCGCCGAGCACGGTGTCGATCCAGTGGCCGGCGCGCTCCAGCGGCGCGCCGTGGTGCGGCGTGCCGAGGCAGACCAGGTCGCCGAGCTGTTTCGGCCAGGCCATGCCGGCGCGCACGGCCGCATCCACCGCGCTGCGCGCCACCAGCCCGCCCATGCTGTGGCCGACGATCGCCAGGCGCTGCAGCGGCACCGGCCAGGCCGCGAGCCGCGCTTCGAGCTGCTGCGCGAACTCGCGGCCGTTGGCCGCGATGGGCAGGCCGCTGTTGTAGCGCAGGTACAGCGGCGTCCAGCCGAGGTCGCGCGCCAGCGCCGCGCCGTGGTCGTGGCCGTTGCGCAACCACTGGCGGTCGTTCATGCACAGGCCGTGCAGCAGCACCAGCACGTGCGGCCCGGCCGGCCCGGGCGACGTACGGCCGCGCAGTTCCATCGCCTGCGCCAGCGGGTTGCCGCTGGCGGCGAGGTGGTCGCCCAGCACGCCGTTGAGCGCCGCGACGATCGCGTCGCGCTCGGCGCCGCCGCCGTAGCGGCCCAGCGCCGGCGCGATCAGGCCGAGCAGCGCGTCGACGCTGCCGCCGGCCACGCGCGTGACGCCGCGGATCGTCTTGTAGACCACGCCGCTGATGCCGCCGGTGCGGCCGTCGAGCGCCGCGCCCGAGCCGGGCAGGCGCGCGATGCGCTCGTGCATCGCCTCGACCAGATCGGCCAGGCCGGCGGTGGCGTCGGCGGCCAGGCGTGCGGCGCCGCGCAGGTCGGCGCCGCGGGAGGGTTTGTCAGGCATGCACGGCAGTATCGGCGACGAACAGGGCGGCGAGCAGCTCGCGGCGCCGCTTCGCATCGACGCGCGAACCGTCCAGCCACACGAAGCGCCCCGGCGGCGCCGCGCCCGCATCGGCGCGCGCTTCGGCGAGCGCCGTGTCGCCGTCGGTCAGCACCACCACGCGCGCCAAGCGCGGCGCGCGTGCCAGCACGCCCAGCTCGTGGCGGCAGCCGCGGTTGTGCGCCTTGAAGCTGCGCAGGTCCATCAGCACCACGTCGCTGGCGGCCACCAGCGCGTCCAGCGCGCTCTGCCAGGTGCTGTCGTGGCAATAGACCTCGTTGATGCGGTGGCGGCCTTCGGCGTCGGCCTCGAGATCGAAGGCGGCGATGCGCGCCGGCACCTCGGCCGGCGCGCGCACGAAGCGCTCGGCGAGGCGGCCGTCGAGGAAGGCGAAGATGTCGCCGGCGTCGAGCGTGCGCTCGACCAGGTCGGTGCCGGCGATCAGCACCGTGTTGCCGCTGGCGCGCCAGCGCTCGATCACGCGGTCGAACAGCGCCTGCACCTGCGCATCGCGCTGGAACACGCGCAGCACCAGCAGCGTCGGCGGGCGGCCGCGCGGCCCGGTGCGCGGCCACGCGCGCGGCGCCAGCAGCATCACGAGCGGGATCCACAGCAGCGGCAGCAGCATCGAGGCGGACGCCAGCCCCATGTCGTGCCAGGCGCCGAGCGCGCGCAGCAGCAGCACGATGCCCCACACCGCGGTGAACAGCACCATCAGCTCCGACAGCCAATGGCGCGCGTAGGCGGCGGCCAGCGCGCGGCCCAGCCACTTGGCCGGCCACCAGGCCACCAGCCAGGGCGCGAGCACGAAGAACAGCATCACCTGCTCGGCGCCCAGCCAGGCGGGCAGCGCCATCAGCCACTGCGGCCGGTGGGCGACGATCCAGGCCAGCGCATCGGCGCCGGCCACCGAGCCGGCCACCAGCAGCATCAGCAGCGGCAGCAGCCAGGGCGCGATGGCGCGCGTGGCGCCGCCCAGGCACAGCGCGCCGATCAGCAGCATCGGCGCGCCGATCTCGGCGACCAGGTAGCCGATCACCAGCGGCAGCGGCTGCGACTCGATGGCGCGCCACGCCAGCAGCGCGACGGCACCGGCGAACCACAGCGCCAGCGCCGCGGCGACGCGCCAGCGCGACCAGCGCCACAGCAGGCCGAGCGCCGGGATCACCGGCCAGAGGTTCAAGGCCGCGAGCGTGGCCAGCCGCGCCGGCGTCAGCAGCTTCTCGCCGGCCATCGCGACGGCGAGGAACAGCCACGAACCCGTCAGCGAGATCAGCGCCGACAGCAGCACCAGCAGCGCGGCGACGCGCCAGGCGGCGCGGCGGTTGTGCGCGAGCGTGACGGGGGCGGGCGGAGCTTGCGTTGCGACCGGCGCGGCGGCGGACTCCATCGGCACCGCGGCCGCGCCGCCCGGCAGGCTCATCAGCCGCTTCATCGCGGCGCGGTAGCTGCGCGCCATCAGCAGCGCGGCGACCACCGCCAGCAGCGTGGCTGCCAGCACGATGAAGAGCAGCTTGCCGTTGGCGGCGTCGTCCATCGGCGCAGCATCCGCCCGCGCCGGGCAGGCGGTCAATCCCCTGCGGTTTGCGTATCGGCCGGCGGCTGCGGCTCCATCAGGGCGGGCCCGACAGCAGGTTGACGTACTCGTGCTGCGCGGTGTTGACCGTCGACACGCGGTACTCGACCGGCTTGTCGCCGAAGGTCAGCGCGGTGCGGCGCACCTGCATCACCGGCACGCCCGGCGCCAGGCCGAGGAGGCGGGCGGCCAGGCGGTCCGCGGCCACCGCGCGCGCGCGCTCCTGGGCGCGCGTGACGGTGATGCCGAACTCGGTCTGGTACAGGTGGTAGATCGTGCTGCGCCGTTCGCGCAGCCGCTTCTCGCTCAGGCCCTTGAAGAGCAGGGCGGACAGCGTGATGCGGTCGTGGACGACGGCCCGCCCCTGCAGCATCAGCCGGTTGTCGACCTGGATCACCGGCTCGCCGGGCCTCAGGCCGAGCGCCTGCGCGGGCTCCTCGTCGACGCGCACGCGCTCGAAGGCGACCAGTTCGACGCGCGGGATCTCGCGCAGGCCGTCGCTGCGCTCCACGTGGAAGAACTGGAACAGGAAACGATCGGCGTTGTGGAGCGCAACGAAGGTGCCGCGCCCCTGCCGCCGCACGAGGATGTGCTCGGCGACCAGTTCGTCCACCGCGTGGCGCAGCGTGCCGATGGAGACGCCGAAGCCAGACGCCAGCTCGGTCTCGCTGGGCAGCGAGCCGCCGGCGGGGTAGCGGCCCGCCTCGATGGCGCGCAGCAGCGAGCGCTTGACCGCCCGGTACAGCGGCGCGCCGGCGGCGTCGGGCGCGATGGGCTCGAAGTCGGCCGCCGCGATGGAGGTGGTCAGTGCCATGCCGGCGATTCTCCGGTCTTCGTCCAGTTCATACAAGTCATATATATGACTTAGTTGACGCTGGGAAAGCCGCGACCGGACACTCGCTCCATCCCCAATCCGAGGAGACCGCAGATGATTCATTTCGTATTGCACGACGCGAAGGACACCGTCGCCGTCGTGGTCGTCGAAGGCGTGAAGGCCGGCACCGAGCTGAAGGGCTGGATCATGGACGAGGACAAGACCACCAGCGTGCAGGCGCTGCAGGACATTCCCATCGGCCACAAGGTGGCGCTGCGCGACATGAAGCCCGGCGACACGGTCTGGAAGTACGGCATCGACATGGGCAAGGTCGTCGCCCCGATCAAGGCGGGCGAGCACGCGCACGTGCACAACATCAAGACCAAGCGCTGGTAAGCCATTCGACAGATTCGAGGAAAACACCATGTCCGTCATTTCCAAAGACACCACCTTCCTGGGCTATCGGCGCGAGAACGGCCGCGTCGGCGTGCGCAACCACGTGGTCATCCTGCCGCTGGACGACCTGTCCAACGCCGCGGCCGAGGCGGTCGCGCACAACATCAAGGGCGCGCTGGCGATCCCGCATCCCTACGGCCGGCTGCAGTTCGGCGCCGACCTCGACCTGCACTTCCGCACGCTGATCGGCGCGGGCTGCAACCCGAACGTGGCCGCCGTCGTCGTCATCGGCATCGAGGACAGCTGGACGAAGAAGGTGGTCGACGGCATCGCCGCCACCGGCAAGCCCGTGGTCGGCTACGGCATCGAAGGCCACGGCGACCACGACACGATCCTGCGCGCCAGCAAGTCGGCCCGCGAGCTGGTGCAGTGGGCCAGCGAGAAGCAGCGCGAGGTGTGCGCCATCTCCGAGCTGTGGATCTCCACCAAGTGCGGCGAGAGCGACACGACCTCCGGCTGCGGCGGCAACCCGACGGTGGGCAACGCCTTCGACAAGCTCTACGAGACGGGCAACACGCTGCTCTTCGGCGAGACCTCGGAGCTGACCGGCGGCGAGCAGATCGTGGCCGAGCGCTGCCGCACGCCCGAGGTGCGCGAGCGCTTCATGTTCATGTTCGACCGCTACCAGGACATGATCAACCGCCACAAGACCAGCGACCTGTCCGACTCGCAGCCGACCAAGGGCAACATCGCCGGCGGCCTGACCACCATCGAGGAAAAGGCGCTCGGCAACATCCAGAAGATCGGCAAGAAGTGCGTGGTCGACGGCGTGCTGGACAAGGCCGAGGCGCCGACGGGCCCGGGGCTGTGGTTCATGGACTCCTCCAGCGCCGCGGCCGAGATGGTGACCCTGTGCGCGGCCTCCGGCTACGCGGTGCACTTCTTCCCCACCGGCCAGGGCAACGTCATCGGCAACCCGATCCTGCCGGTGATCAAGATCTGCGCCAATCCGCGCACCGTGCGCCTGATGAGCGAGCACATCGACGTGGACACCTCGGGGCTGCTGCAGCGCGAGATCTCGCTCGACCAGGCGGGCGACAAGCTGCTCGAGTGCATGCTGCGCACGGCCAATGGGCGGCTGACCGCGGCCGAGGCGCTGGGGCACCGCGAGTTCGTGCTGACGCGGCTGTACGAGTCGGCCTGAGGGCGCCCGCATCATGGCGCGCATCGTCGTCAGCGAGTTCATGGACGAGAGCGCCGTCGCGCAGCTGCGCGACGCGCACGACGTCCTGTACGACCCCGCGCTGGTGGACCAGCCCGAGCGGCTGGGCCGCGAAGCGGCGGACGCCGATGCGCTGATCGTGCGCAATCGAACCCAGGTGCGCGGCGAACTGCTGGCGGCGCTGAAGCGCTGCACGGTCGTCGGGCGCCTGGGCGTCGGCCTGGACAACATCGACGTTGCCGCGTGCGAGGCGCGCGGCATGCGCGTGATCCCGGCCAGCGGCGCCAACGCGCTGAGCGTCGCGGAATATGTCGTCGGGACGGCGATGCTGCTGCTGCGCGGGGCCTACCTTTCGACGGCTCGCGTGGCGCAGGGGCAGTGGCCGCGCGCGGCGCTGTCCGACGGCCGCGAGCTGGGCGGCAAGACGCTCGGCCTGGTCGGTTTCGGCTCGATCGGCCAGCTCACGGCGCAGCTCGCCCGGGCGCTCGGCATGCGTGTCGTGGCCCACGATGCCCTGATGGACCGCGACCATCCGGCCTACGCGCGCAGCGGCGCCGAGTGCCGGCCGCTGGACGACCTGGTGGCGCAGGCCGACGTCGTCAGCCTGCACGTGCCGCTGGTGGATTCCACGCGCAACCTGTTCGGCGCCCAGCGCATCGCGGCGATGAAGCCGGGCGCGGTGCTGATCAACACCGCGCGCGGCGGCATCGTCGACGAGCGGGCGCTCGCGGATGCGTTGCGCGCCGGCAGGCTCGGCGGCGCGGCGATCGACGTGTTCGCCGCCGAGCCGCTGCCGGCACAGCCTCATTTCGCGGACTGTCCCAACCTCGTGCTGACGCCGCATGTCGCGGGCGTCACGCGCGAATCCAACGTGCGGGTGAGCAGCGTCATCGCCCGCGAGGTGCTGGAGGCACTGCGCTGATGGCCACCTTCACGACGAGCGGGGCGCGCGAGCGGGTCGCGCAGGTGCTGCAGCGCGCCGGCGCCAGCGCGCCGATGGCGCAGGCCACCGCGCGCGCGCTGGTGCTGGCCGAGGCGCAGGGGCTGGGCTCGCACGGCTTGAGCCGGGTCGTGCAGTACGCGACGCACCTGCGCAACGGCCGTGTCGACGGCAGCGCCGTCGCCGAGGTGCGCCGCGGCCGCGCGGGCGCGTTCGTCGTCGACGCGCACGAGGGCCTGGCCTTCCCGGCCTGCGAGCTCGCGGTGGCCGAGGCGATACGCCGCGCGCGCGAGGTCGGCGTCGCGTGGGCCGGCGTCACCAACAGCCATCACTGCGGCGTCGTGGTCGACCACCTGCGGCCGGTGGCCGAGGCGGGCATGGTGGGCCTGGGCCTGGCCAACTCTCCGGCGGCGATGCCGGCAGCCGGCGGCCGCCATGCGATCTTCGGCACCAACCCGGTCGCGGCCATCTTCGCCCGCCGTGCGGAGGCTCCGCTGATGATCGACCTCAGCCTGTCCGAGGTCGCTCGCGGCAAGCTCATGGTGGCGGCTCGGGAAGGGCGCGCCATCCCGGCCGGCTGGGCGCTCGACCGCGAGGGCCGTCCCACCACCGATCCGCAGGCCGGCCTCGAGGGCTCCATGCTGCCGCTCGGCGCGGCGACCAGCCCGAAGGGCGCCATGCTGGCCTTGACGGTGGAGCTGCTGGTGACGGCGCTCATCGGCGCCAGCTTCGGCTTCGAGGCCTCGAGTTTCTTCGTCGACGAAGGCAACCGGCCGCGCATCGGCCAGGCCTTCGTCGTCGTCGACCCCGGTGCGCTGGCCGGCTCGTCCGCCTACCTCGACCGCGTCGAGGTGCTGGTGGCCGAGATGCTTCGCGACGACGGCGTGCGCTTGCCCGGCGCGCGACGAGAGCAACTGCGCTTGCGCGCCGAGCAGCAGGGCATCGCCGTGCCCGATGCGCTGCTGGCGCAGTGGGACGCTTTGGGCTGACCCCACAACCAGAAGGAGACACGATGAATCGACGCGACTTGCTGCGCAGCGGCGCGGCTGCTGTCCTGCCCGCCCTGGGGGCCTTGCCGTCGCCCCTGTGGGCGCAAGCGGAGTATCCGAAGGCGGGCGCGACGATCCGCTACGTGGTGCCGTTTCCGCCCGGCGGCCTCACCGATGTGATGGCGCGCGCCGTCGGCCAGCAACTTGCCGAGCGCTGGAAGCTGTCGGTGGTGATCGACAACAAGCCCGGCGGCGGCGGACAGATCGGCGCGGACGCGGTGGCGAAGGCGCCGCCGGACGGCTACACGATGCTCGCCGTGACGCTGACGCATGCCGCCAACGTGACGCTCTTTCCGAAGGCGCCCTTCAGCTTCCAGAAGGACCTGCGACCCGTCGCATTGCTGGCCGGCAGTCCGATGCTCGTGGTGGTGCCCGCGAGCAGCGCGATCAAGGATCTGCGTGACCTGACGGCGCAGGCCAAGGCACGGCCGCTGAACGCGGGTTCCAGCGGCAACGGCACGCCGCCCCACCTGACGCTGGCGCTGTTCAACCAGCTCACCCAATCGACCATCGCCCATGTGCCGTACAAGGGCGGCGCGCCGTCCATGACCGACCTGATCGGCGGCCAGCTCGACGTGATCTTCTCCAACATGCCGGAGTCCATCGCGCACGTGAAGGCAGGCAAGCTGCGCGCGCTGGCCATTGCGAGCCCGGCACGTCATCCGCTGGCGCCGGAGGTTCCGACCACCGCCGAGGCGGGCCTGCCGGGCCTGCAGGTGGAGAACTGGACGGCCGTGATGGCCCCGGCCGCGACGCCGGACGCCATCGTTGCCCGGCTCGGCGGCGAGGTCGTCAAGCTCATGGACGTGCCCGAGCTGCAGGAGCGCGCCAGGGCGCAGGGATTCCGCGTCGACGCACGCGGGCCCGAGCGCTTCGCGGCCTTCCTCGACGAGGAAGTGGCGCGCTGGGGCAAGGTGATCAAGGCGGCGGAGATTCGCGCCGACTGAGCCGGCGCGACGCGTCAGCCCGGCGGCTCCGCCGCCAGGCTGCGCTCGAGGTTCTGCAGCCACGCCCGGTCGTCGGCATGGCGCGGCTTGCTGAGCCAGGCGTCGACGCCGCCGGGCAGCTCGGCCGGCGCTTCGTCGCCCGACAGCACGAAGACGCGCATCGCGGCGCGGCCCGCGCGGCGGCGCAGCACCTCGGCCGCCAGCTCGCTGCCGCCGCCGCCCGGGCCCATGTTGGAGTCGGTCACCAGCACGTCGAAGTCGCGCTGCGCCAGCAGCGCGCGCGCCTCGTCAGCGCCGCGCGCGGTCTCGACCGCGAAGCCGCGCGCGCGCAGCTGCTCGGCGAAGACGATCAGGTTGACCGCGTCGTCGTCCACCAGCAGCAGCCCGGGCGCCGCGCGGCCGGGCGATGCGGGCGCCGCCGCCGGCGCCGGGGCGTGCGCCTCGCGGGTGCGGATCACGACGACGAACTCGCTGCCGCGCCCCGGTTCGCTGCTCAGCGTGATGCTGCCGTCGGCGCGCTCGACCAGCTGGCGCGCGATCGCCAGGCCGAGGCCGCTGCCGCCCTTGTGGCGCTCGACGCCGGGCGCCTGCACGAAGCGGCCGAACAGGCGCTCGCGCACCGCCGGGCTCATGCCCGGGCCCGTGTCGCGCACCGCGAGCGTCAGCTCCCAGCGCGCGTCGCCCAGCGCGCGGCCGCGCAGCGTCACCGTCACCTCGCCGTGCTCGGTGAACTTCACGGCGTTGGCGACGAGGTTGTTGACCACCTGCTGGGTGCGCTGCGGGTCGAGCATCAGCACCGGCAGTTGCGGGTCGGCGCGCACGCGCAGCGCCACGCCCTTGGCGGCGGCGAGCGGCTCGAACGCGCTGGCGATGCCGGCCACGAGCGCGGCCACGTCGGTCGGCTCGGGCACGATCTCGAGCTTGCCGGCCTCCAGCCGCGCCATGTCGAGCAGCGTGTTGAGCAGCTCGACGAGGCGGTGCGCCGAGGCCAGCAGCGGGCCCAGCACGCGGCGCGCGGCGGCCGGCAGCTCCTGCCGGTCGAGCAGGCGCAGCCCGGCGGCCAGCGCCACCAGCGGCGTGCGCACCTCGTGGCTCATGTCGGCGACGAAGTCGGCGCGCGCATGCGCCTCGGCGTTGGCGCGGTCGCGCTCGCCGCGCAGCGCGCGTTCCGACGCGCGCAGGCGGCGCGCCGACCAGGCCGCGGTGAGCCACAGCACCGTCAGCCCCACCAGCAGCGGCGCCACCACCAGCGCCACCGGGCGCCAGTCGACGCCGACCTCGATGTTGGTGCGCAGCAGCGAGTTGGCGAGCAGGCGGCGCTCGTTCTCGGGAATGCGCGCGAAGCCGGCGTCGAGCGCGGCGGCGAGTTCGCCGCGCCCGGCGCCGACCATGAAGTACAGCTCGCTCGGGTTCTTCTCGACGAAGCCGGAGACCTGCAGCCGCCCCACGTAGCGCGTGGCCACCAGCCCGGCCGCCACCTCGACGTTGGTGATGCCGGCGTCGGCCTGGCCGTCCGCCACCGCGGCGAGCACGGCGGCGGCGGTCGGCACGATGCTCAGCCGCACCGCCGGCGCCTCGCGCCGTATCGCCGGGATCAGGTAGTGCTCCTCGTCGATCGCCAGCGTGCGGCCGGCCAGCGAGCTGAGCGTGGGCCAGCCGCCGTCGAGCCGGCTGATGATGGCCGAGGGCGTGCTGTAGTAGGGCCCGACGAACTGCGCCTCGCGCAGCCGCTCGGGCGTGCGCACCGCGGCCACCACCACGTCGGCATCGCCGCGCCGCAGCGCCTGCATTGCCGCGGCGAAGCTCGGCTGGGCGACGAAGCGGTAGGGCAACCCGGCGGCCGCCGCGCTGCGCCGGAACACCTCGATGGCCAGCCCGTCGGCGCTGCCGTCGGCGCGCGTGTGGCTGATCGGCGCGAAGCCGGCGTCGTAGGCCACGCGCAGCTCGTCGACGGCGCGCAGCGGCGTCGCGCCGGCCGCCGCCGAAGCCGCCGGCGCCAGCGCCAGGTAGGCGGGCTGCCAGCGCTGCAGCGTCTCGGCGATGCGCGCCGGGCCGAGGGCGCGCAGCGCGCCGTCGAGCGCCTCGGCCAGCTTCGCGTCGCTGCTGGCGAAGGCGAGGTCGGTCTCCTCCAGGCTCGGCGCGGCGAGCACGCGCAGGTTGGCGAGCTGCTCGCGCTCGATCGCGTAGTGCGCCGGCGCGAGCATGCCGCGGTAGACGTCAGCGCGGCCGGCGGCGACGGCGCGCAGCGCCTCGGCGGTGCTGTCGACCTCGACCCGGCGCACGGCCGGGAAGCGCTCGCGCAGCATGGCCTGCGCCGGGTAGCCGCGCTCCACCGCCACGGTGCGGCCGCCGAAGTCGTTGGCCTCGGAGAAATCCGTCGTGTCGCGCCGCGTGATGTAGACCACCGGCAGGCGCAGCACGGTCTGCGTGAAGTGCAGCGCCGCCTCGCGCTGCGGCGTGCGCGAGATCGAGCTGAGCAGGTCGACCTGGCCGGCGCGCGCCGCGGCGATGGCCTGGTTGTAGTCGTCGAAGGGCACCGGCGCGACCGTGCGCCCGAGCGTGGCCGCCGCGGCGGCGAGGATGTCGGCCGAAGCGCCGGTGTGACGGCCCTGCGCGTCGATGCCGTCGATCGGCAGCCACTCGCGCACCACGCCGACGCGCCACGGGCGCGGCGACTCGGCGGCCGGGATGTCCGCGGCGAGGGCCGGGAGCGCGCACAGCAGGGCCAGATACGCGAGCGCCAGTCGCCTCGACCATCTCATGGGCCACTCCATTCCCTTCCACGCGGTCGGGCAATGGTAGTCGGCGTCGCAGAAAGCCCGCCGTCAGGGTAAGGCCCGAGCCGGGTGGGCGGGACGAGCATGTCACGGCATCGTCACCGCGCGCCTCGAACATCGTGCCGCACCCCACAAGGAGGACACCATGACAGCCACCACTCTCGGGCGCGCCGCGCACAGGCCCGGCGGCGCCTGAGCAGGCGGTAGGCGGTCTCAGCCGCCCTTGCGCGGGCGCCCCGGCTTGAGCGGCGGCAGTGCGTTCAACGCGGCCTGCAGCGCGGCGTCGTTCAGGCCGGCCAGCGCGCGCAGGCCGGCGCGCAGCAACTCGCTCTTCTTGACCGGGCGCTTGAAGCCGAGCGCGCGCTCCTTGAGCACGCCGATCAGGTCGAAGTCGACTTGCGGCATCGTGAAGCTGTCGCGCACCAGCTTGGCCTTCTTCGGCGTCTGGGCCGGCGTCTGGGCCGGCGTTTCGACCGGCGCCTGGGTCGGCGTGGCGGGTCGGGCCGCCGGCTTGGGCGCGGGCTTCTTCGCGGCGGGCCTGGCGGCAAGCTTCTTCGCGGCGACTTTTTTGGCGGCGGCGGAACGGGTGGCCATCGGGGGTTTCCTTTCGGTATAAAGGATTTATACAGTTTATACCGAAAACCGGCGCCGTCACGCGCCTGCCACACGCGGCCGCCACACTGCCGCGCATGGACATGCTGATGGAGCCGCCGCTGCGCGAATCGACCGCGCACGGCTGGGATGCGCAGGCCTGCGGCGCGCTGATCGACGAGCTGCTCGCGCTGCGCGGCGCGATGCTCGCGCACGAGCGCAGCCTGTCCGCCTGGATCGCCGAGGCGCGGCCCGCGCATGCCGCCGGCGCGCGCAACCTCGCCCACTACCTGGCGATGCGCGCCGGCGACGTGCGCGGGCTGCAGGACTCGCTGGCGCGGCTGGGCCTGTCGTCGCTGGGCCGCAGCGAGAGCCACGTGCTCGCCAATCTCGACAAGGTGCTGGGCCTGCTGCACGTGCTCGCCGGGCGCCCCTGGCAGGCGGCGAGCCGCGAGGAGCCCGCCGGCTTCGGCAGCGGGCGCGATCGGCTCGCGCGCCGCGCCGAGGCGCTGTTCGGCCCCGCGCCGGCGCAGCGCGGCGTGCGCATCATGGTGACGCTGCCGGGCAGCGCGGCGCACGACCCGGCGCTGGTCGGCGCGCTGGTGCATGCCGGCATGGACGTGGCTCGCATCAACTGCGCCCACGACGACGAGGCGGCATGGACGGCGCTGGCCTCGCACGTGCGGCGCGCCGCCGCGGCGAGCGGCCGCAACGTGAAGGTGCTGATGGACCTGGCCGGCCCGAAGATCCGCACCGGCGCGATCGCCGCCGGCCCGAGCGTGCTGCGCCTGAAGCCGCGGCGCGACGCCTACGGCCGCATTGTCAGCCCGGCGCTGGTGGGGTTGCGCGCTGCCGGCGGCGGCGCGGGCGTGCCGGGGGCGGACGCCGTGCTCGACGTCGATCCCGGATGGCTGCGCCAGCTGCGCGCGGGCGACCGCATCGAGTTCGCCGACGCGCGCGGCGCCTTGCGCCGCCTCACGGTGCTCGACGAACGCGGCGGCACCGTGCTGGCCGAGTGCGGCCACGGCGCCTACCTGACGCCGGCGACGCGGCTGCGCGTGCACGGCCGCGACGCGCCGATCGCCGACACCGCCGTCGGCGGCCTGCCCGAGCCGGTGGGCGCGCTGCGCCTGGAGCGCGGCGAGACGCTGCGCATCACGGCGCAGGGCATCGGCCGGCCCGCCAGCCACGGCGGCCACGAGCGGCGCGTCGTGCCCACCAGCGTCGCCTGCACGCTGCCGGCGGTGCTGGCGCAGGTGCGCAAGGGCGAGCGCGTCTGGTTCGACGACGGCCGCATCGGCGGCGTGATCCGGCGCGCCAGCGCGCGCGGCGTGGACGTCGAGATCACCGACGTGCCCGACGGCGGGCAGGACCTGCTGGCCGACAAGGGCATCAACTTTCCCGACAGCGCGCTCGACCTGCCGGCGCTGACCGGCAAGGACCGGCGCGACCTCGACGTCGTCGCGCGCCATGCCGACATCGTCGGCCTGTCGTTCGCGCAGAGCGCCGACGACGTGCGCGCCCTGCGCGCGGAGCTGGCCGCGCGCGGCGCGGAGTCGCTCGGCCTGATGCTGAAGATCGAGACGCGGCGCGGCTTCGAGCACCTGCCCGAGCTGCTGTTCGCCGCGATGGGCGCTCCCGCCGCCGGCGTGATGATCGCGCGCGGCGACCTCGCGGTGGAGTGCGGCTTCGAGCGGCTCGCCGAGGTGCAGGAGGAGATCCTGTGGGCCTGCGAGGCGGCGCACATGCCCGTGGTGTGGGCCACGCAGGTGCTGGAGACGCTGGCCAAGAAGGGCCGGCCCTCGCGCGCCGAGATCACCGACGCCGCGATGGGCGAGCGCGCCGAGTGCGTGATGCTCAACAAGGGGCCGCACATCCTCGCGGCCATTCGCACGCTCGACGACGTGCTGCGCCGCATGCAGGGCCACCAGGCGAAGAAGCGTCCGCTGATGCGCGCGCTGCAGTCCTGGCGGCTCGGCGCGCGCGGCTGAGGTGCCGCCGGGTTTCCATCGACTGATCGCGGCGCAGTTCGTCTCGGCGCTGGCCGACAACGCGCTGCTGATCGTCACGATGGCCCTGCTGCAGGCGCGCGGCCTGCCGGGCTGGTGGGCGCCGCTGCTGAAGTTCGGCTTCACGCTGTCCTACGTGTTCCTCGCGCCGGCGGTCGGCCCGCTCGCCGATGCCTTCCCGAAGGCGCGGCTGATGGCCTGGATGAACGGCGTGAAGATCGCCGGTGTCGCGGCGCTGCTGGTGGGGCTGAATCCGGTGGCGGCCTTCGTCGTGGTCGGCTTCGGCGCGGCGGGCTACGCGCCGGCCAAGTACGGCCTGGTCACCGAACTCGTCGGGCCGCACCGGCTGGTCGCGGCCAACGGCTGGCTGGAAGTCACCGTGGTGAGCGCCGTCGTGCTCGGCACGGCGCTCGGCGGCGTGCTGGTCAGCCCGCTCGTCGCCGGCCTCGCCGCGCGGGGTGTCTCGGCGCTGCACCTGCTGCTGGCCGTCTACGCGCTGGCCGCCTGGCTGAACCTGGGCCTGCCCGACAGCGGGGCGCGCTACCCGCGCCAGTCGATCCATCCGGCGGCGCTGCTGCGCGACTTCGCCGCCGGCAACGCCGTGCTCTGGCGCGACCCGCTCGGCGGGCTGTCGCTCGCCGCCACCACGCTGTTCTGGGGCGCGGGCGCGACGCTGCAGTTCATCGTGCTGCGCTGGGCGCAGGAGCGGCTCGGCCTGCCGCTGCACGCAGCGAGCTGGCTGCAGGCCGTCGTCGCGGTCGGCGTGGTGTGCGGCGCGGCGCTGGCCGGCCGCCTCGTGCCGCTGCACGGCGCGGCGCGCATGCTCGGCTTCGGCGTGGCGCTCGGCCTGCTGCTGCCGGTGGTGGCGGCGACGCGCAGCTTGTGGCTGGCCGTGCCGCTGCTGCTGGTGGCCGGCGCGGTGGGCGGCTTGATGGTGGTGCCGCTGAATGCGCTGTTGCAGCACCGGGGCTGCGAGCTGCTGACGGCGGGGCGTTCGATCGCGGTGCAGGGCTTCAACGAGAACGCCAGCATCCTCGTGATGCTGGCCCTCTACGCCGCGCTGCTGGCCGCCGAGGTGGCGATCGTGCCGCTGATGGCGGGCTTCGGAGCGTCGATCGCGCTGGCGATCGGCGCGCTGATGTGGCGCCGGCGGCGGATGGCGGCCTGAGCGGCAAAGGCCCGTCCGGGCCGCCCGCGGCGCTTCGATGGGGCGGTCGGCTGCGCCGACTCCCTTCCGGTGCTCGCGCTTGCGGCCCCGCCGCGGAACTCACTCCGCTCACTGTCGTTCGCTGCGTTCAATCACCCGCGGCGAGCATGAAGACGAAGCGCGCGAGTACGCGCGCGGGCCGCAAGCCCTGCGCTCCTCAGCGCCCCCTAGGCGCGCCGCGGGCGACCCGGACGGGCCTTTGCTGTACCAACGGCGATGTACCACCGGACGGCATGCCCCGACTGGTTCAGTGCGGCAGGCGCGGCCCCGGGGGGGCGACGTGGGAGTCGCCGAGGAGCGCAGCGACGGGGTCGGCGCGCGTACTCGCGCGCTTCGTCTTCATGCTCGTCGCCGGTGTTTGAGCAGAACGAACGAAGTGAGTGGAGCGAGTTCGGCGACGCGACCCCGGCGCGAGCACCGCAGGGTAGTCGGCGCAGCCGACCGACTCCGCAGGAGCCTCCGCGGGGCCGCGCCTGCTGCGCCGCGCTTTACCGTACCGACCCATTCAAAGTGCGCGCTGCAAGCGCGGCACGACGGGCGCGGCGGCGGCGTCGGCTTCGCGGATCACCGTTCGCAGCACCGCCTCGAAGCGCTCCACCGTCGTGCTCCAGTCCAGCCGCAGCACGCGCTCGCGCGCGCCGCGGCCGAGCCGCTCGCGCCGCGCCGGATCGAAGGCCAGCGCGAGCGCCGCCGCCACGAAGGCGCGCGCGTCGCCGAGCGGCACGCGCACGCCGTGCTCGCCGTCGGTGATGAGCTGCGCGGCGCCGGCGCAGTCGAAGGCCACCACCGGCAGGCCGCTGGCCATCGCCTCGACGGTCACGTTGCCGAAGGTCTCGGTCAGGCTGGGGAAGAGGAACAGGTCGGCGCAGGCGTAGTGCGCGGCGAGCTCCTCGCCGTGGCGCCGCCCGGCGAAGACCGCGCCCGGGCAGGCGGCGCGCAGTTCGTCCTCGATCGGACCGGCGCCCACCAGCAGCAGGCGCGCGTTCGGCACGCGCCGCTCGATCGCGCCGAAGGCGTCCACCAGCAGTTCGAGGTTCTTCTCGCGCGCGAGCCGGCCGACGCAGGCCACCACCAGCGTCTCGTCGTCCGCGCCCCATTGCGCGCGCTGCGCCGCGCTGCGCCGCGCCGGATCGAACTGCCGCGTGTCGACGCCGCGTGCCACCACCTCCAGCCGCTCGAAGCCTTCGGCGGCGAGTTCGGCGCGCAGCGCGTCGGTGGGCACCATCGTGCGATGGGTGCGGTTGTGGAACTTGCGCAGGTAACCCATGATCGGCTTGCGCAGCCAGCCGATGCCGTAGTGCTGCGTGTAGCTGTGGAAGTTGGTGCGGAAGTCCGAGCACACCGGCAGCTTCAGGTGCAGCGCGGCCTGCAGCGCCGACCAGCCCAGCGGCCCCTCGGTGGCGATGTGCACCACGTCGGGCCGGTGCAGCGTCCACAGCTTGGCCAGCGCGCGCTTCGAAGGCATGCCCATGCGCAGGCTGGGATAACGCGGGATCGGCATGCCGCGCAGCAGCACCTCCTGGAAGCGCTCGCCTTCGTCCGCCGTCTGCTCGCGCGCCTGGCGCGGGCGCAGCAGCTGCACGTCGTGGTTGCGCGCGCGCAGGCCGTCGACCAGGCGCGCCACGGTGAGCGAGACGCCGTTCACCTCGGGCGGATAGGTCTCGGTGACGCAGGCCACGCGCAGCGAGCGCGTGGCCGCCGGAAAGTGCTCCACGATCAGTCCGGCGTCGGGCGAGGTGACATCCATGCGCGCATCGTCGCCGCGCGCGGCGACCGTTCGATGACAGGCGCGCCGTCACGCGCTTTTCACGCGCCGCCGTCACGATCGCGTCACCCCGCAACGCCGACGAGGAGCCTTCGTGAACGCCTTCCTGCAAGAGCTGCGCACCCTGCGCTGGGACGACCACCGCTACTACCACCAGAGCCGCATCAACCAGAGCCTGCACTTCGTCAGCGCGCTGAGCTTCCTGGCGGCCTACGCGCTGCTGTTCGTCGACCCGCCGCTGGCGGCGATCGTCGGCTGGTGCGTCTCGATGGTGACGCGCCAGTCGGGCCATTTCTTCTTCGAGCCGCGCGGCTTCGACCGCGTCAACCAGGTCAGCGACGAGTACAAGGAGGCCGTCAAGGTCGGCTACAACATGCAGCGCAAGACCGTGCTGCTGGCGGTGTGGCTGCTGATCCCGCTCATGCTGTGGATCGAGCCGGCGCTGTTCGGGCTGATCGAGCCGGCGCAAGGCTTCACGGGCTTCGTGCACGACGTCGGCAGCGCCTGGCTGATGCTCGCCGCCACCGGCCTCGCCTTCCGCGTCGTGCAGCTGTGGAAGCAGGATCGGCTGCGCACCGGGCTGATCTGGCTCGTCAAGATCCTCACCGATCCCTTCCACGACATCGCGCTGTACCACAAGGCGCCGCTGCGCCTGCTGCGCGGCGAGCTGATCGACCCGATGCCGCACGTGCGGCATCCGTCCTGAGGCCCTGTTCAGAAGCGCCGGCGCAGCATCTCGGCGAGCAGGCCGCGGCGGATGCCGCGGTCGGTCTGCGCGGCGTCGTGCCACCACCAGCCGTCCTCGTGCATCTGCCGCGCCGCGGCGACGAAGCGCTCGCGCACCGCGCGCATGTCCTCGTCGTCGTGGTTGAGGCTGAAGATCAGCCGGCCCGAGCCGACCCAGCTCAGCGCCAGGCCGTGCGCGCGCAGGTAGAACTGCAGCATCCAGTTGTAGCGCGAGGGCTGCGTGTAGAGCACCGTCCAGATGCTCGACAGGTTGGCCACGCGCACCGGCACGCCGGCCTCGGCGAGCGCGCGGTTGAAGCCCTCGGCGTGCGCGTTCCAGCGTTCGTCGAGCCCGCCGTAGAGCGCGCGCACCTCGGGCCGGTCGAGGCGGCGCAGGAAGGCGCGCATCGCCGTCATCACGTAGGGATGCGAGTTGAAGGTGCCGCGCGCGAAGCACAGGTCGGCGGGGCGCTCCTCGCGGAAGCGCTTCATCAGGTCGCGCCGTCCGCACACCGCGCCGACCGGCAGGCCGCCGCCCAGCGTCTTGCCGTAGGTGACCATGTCGGCGCGCACGCCGAAGTACGCCTGCGCGCCGCCCGGCGCGAGGCGGAAGCCGACGAACACCTCGTCGAAGATCAGCACGATGCCGCGCTCGCTGCACACCTCGCGCAGCCGCTTCAGCCAGGCGGTGTAGGCGGCGCGGTCGAAGCCGGCGCGGCGCGCGCTGTCGACCAGCGCCGAGTCGCCCGGCGCGGCCGCGTTCGGGTGCAGCGCCTGCAGCGGGTTGACCAGCACGCAGGCGATGTCGCGCCGGCCGCGCAGCACCTTCAGGCTGCGCTCGTCCATGTCGCGCAGCGTGTAGGTCTCGCGCGGCGGCAGCGGGTTGCCGGGGCCGGGCTGCACGTCCTCCCACCAGCCGTGGTAGGCGCCGGCGAAGCGCACCAGGTGCGTGCGGCGCGTGTGATAGCGCGCCAGGCGCACGGCCTGCATCACCGCCTCGGTGCCGGACATGTGGAACGACACTTCGTCCAGCCCCGAGATCGCGCGCAGCCGCTCGACGTTCTCCAGCAGCGCCGGGTGGTAGCTGCCCAGCACCGGGCCGAGCGCGCCGGCCTCGGCGACGGCCTCGGCGATGCATTCCTTGTAGGCCTGCACGCCGAGCAGGTTGACGCCGTACCAGCCGGTCAGGTCGTAAAAGCGGTTGCCGTCCAGGTCTTCCAGCATCACGCCGCGCGCGGATTGCAGGAAGCTGCCGAGCTTCAAGCGCTCGCGCAGGTAGGGGCTGTACTGGAAGGGCACGCGGTAGCTGCCGGTGAACTGCAGGTCCGACAGGCCCTCGCGCGCCTGCGCCGTCATCGCCGCGCTCTTCGGCCAGCGCCGCGCGAAGTCCTCGCACATCGCGGCGAAGGCGGCGCGGCGGCGCGCCTGCACGTCGGCCGGCGCGCCGTCGGAGCCGAAGAAGCGCGCCTCGTCGTAGGCGTAGCCGGGGATCAGCGCGGCGATGCGCTTGGCCAGGCGCGCGTGCCCGGCCAGCGAGCGGTGCTTGGCGCGCGACAGGTCGAGCCGCCGCCTGGCGCGCGGCAGGGCCCAGGCCAGCGCGCCGAGCGCGAGCGCGGAAAGAGTCAGTGTTTCGTCCATGCGTGGTGCGGTGCAAATGAGGCCGCGCCTGTCTAACCTCCTCGATTGACACGCCGATGAATGTCCATGCCGTGCGCCGCTTCTTCCAGCAGGAAGACCTGAACTTCCTGCTCACCAACCGCGTGCCGCGCCTGCTGCTGACGCGCCTGATGGGCCGCTTCAGCCGCATCGAGAGCCCGGCGCTGGCGCGGCTGTCGATCGCGGTGTGGAAGCTCTTCACCGACCTCGACCTGAGCGAAGCGCGCCAGCAGCGCTTCGCCAGCCTGCATGAGTGCTTCACGCGCGAGCTGCGCGAGGGCACGCGGCCGGTCGATGCGCGCGCCGAGGTGCTGGCCAGCCCCTGCGACGCCATCGTCGGCGCCTGCGGGCCGGTGGCCGGCACGCAACTGTTCCAGGCCAAGGGCTTCCCCTACGAGATGGGCGAGCTGTTCGGCGCGACGCAGGACACGGCCGCGTTCCGCGACGGCGTCTACGTCACGCTGCGCCTGACCTCGGCGATGTACCACCGCTTCCACGCGCCGCACGACGCGCGGCTGGAGCACGTGACCTACCTGAGCGGCGACACCTGGAACGTCAACCCGATCGCGCTGGCGCGCGTCGAGCGGCTGTTCTGCCGCAACGAGCGCGCGGTGCTGCGCCTGCGGCTCGCGCGCGGCGGGCATGAACTGGCGCTGGTGCCGGTGGCCGCGATCCTCGTCGCCAGCCTGCGGCTGCACGCGCCCGACCTGCGCCTGCACCTCGACTACGCCGGCCCCGCCGAGATCCCCTGCGACGTGGCGCTGGCCAAGGGCCAGGAGCTGGGCTGGTTCGAGCACGGCTCGACCCTCATCGTGTTCGCGCCGCGCGGCTTCCTCCTCGCGCCGGGGGTGGCCACCGGGCTGCGCATCCGCATGGGCGAGCCCTTGATGCGCCTGCCCGATTGACACACGTCCGTCGCACAGCCTTCACCGCCGCGTCACCGCGCGGGCCGACGATGCCGTGCCATGAAGACCGTCGATCTGGTGTATTTCGATGCCGGGGGCGGTCACCGCGCGGCCGCGCTGGCGCTGCAGGAAGCGATCGCGCTGCAGCAGCGGCCCTGGCGCGTGCGGCTGGTCAACCTGACCGAAGTGGTCGATCCGGGCGGCAGCCTGCGCCGCGCCACCGGCATCGACCCGGAAGCGCTCTACAACCGGCGCCTGGCGCGCGGCTGGACGCTGGGCATGGCGCAGGAGCTGAAGCTGCTGCAGGGCCTGATCCGGCTGGCGCACGGCACGCTGGTCAGGACGCTGCAGCAGCACTGGCTGCGCAGCGAGCCGGATCTCGTCGTCTCGCTGATCCCGAACTTCAACCGCGCGCTGTACGAGTCGCTCGCGTCCGCGCTGCCCGGCGTGCCCTACGCCACCGTGCTGACCGACATGGCCGACCTGCCGCCGCGCTTCTGGATCGAGCCTGGCCAGGAGCAGCACCTCGTGTGCGGCACGCCGCGTGCGGTGGAGCAGGCGCGCGCGGCGGGCTACCGGAGCGACCAGCTCTCGCTGACCAGCGGCATGGTGCTGCACCCCTCGTTCCATGCGCCGCTGCGCGTCGACCGCGCGCTCGAGCTTCCGGCCCTCGGCCTGGACCCGGCGCGGCCGACCGGGCTGGTGCTGTTCGGCGGACAGGGCTCGATGCAGATGCTGCGCATCGCAAAAGCGCTGCAGGAACGCCAGTTGATCCTGCTGTGCGGCCGCAACGAGGCGCTGGCCGAGGCGCTGCGCCGCCTGAAGCGGCCGGCGCCGCACGCCGCGCTCGGTTTCACCCGCGAGGTGAGCCGCCTGATGGCCTTGTCGGACTGGTTCATCGGCAAGCCCGGGCCGGCCAGCCTGAGCGAGGCGGTGCGGCGCGGGCTGCCGGTGCTCACCTTCGAGAACGCCTGGACCTTGCCGCAGGAGCGCTTCAACGCGCACTGGGTGCGCGAGACCGGCGTGGGCCGCGTGGTGCGCTCGCTGAAGGCGCTGCCGGCGGCCGTCGATCAGCTGCTTCAGGACCTGCCGCGGCACCGCGAGCGCGTCGCCGCGATCGACAACCGCGCCGTGTTCGAGGTGCCCGGGATCCTGGCCGGGCTGCTCAGGCGCGCTGACGCGCCGCCGCCGGCCGCAGCGCTTCGTCGGGCGCGGGCTGCGGACGCGCTGCCGGCGCTGCTGCCGGACGCCACACCCGGTCGCCCCGGTCGATGATCTCGAGCCGCCCGTCGGCGTGCTCGACCAGCGCGGTCAGGCTCTCGACCCAGTCGCCGTCGTTGCAGTAGAGGATGCCGTCGATCTCGCGGATCTCGGCGTGGTGGATGTGGCCGCACACCACGCCGTGCACGCCGCGCTTGCGCGCCTCGCGCGCCACCGCGGCCTCGAAGTCGCTCACGTAGCTGACCGCGCGCTTGACCTTGAGCTTGAGGTAGCGCGACAGGCTCCAGTACGGCAGCCCGAGCCGGGCGCGGGCGCGATTGAACAAGCGGTTGAGCTTGAGCACGAATTCGTAGGCCACGTCGCCGGTGTAGGCCAGCCACTTCGCGCATTGCACGACGCCGTCGAACAGGTCGCCGTGCGTGACCCACAGGCGGCGGCCGTCGGCGGTGAGGTGGACGCACTCGTCGACGACCTCGACGCCGCCGAAGCTGTGCGACACGTAGCGCCGCGCGAACTCGTCGTGGTTGCCGGGCACGAAGATCACCCTGGTGCCCTTGCGCGCCTTGCGCAGGATCTTCTGCACCACGTCGTTGTGCGCCTGCGGCCAGTACCACGAGCGGCGCAGCTGCCAGCCGTCGATGATGTCGCCGACGAGGTAGAGCGTGTCGCAGCGCACGTCGCGCAGGAAGTCCAGCAGCGCATGCGCCTGGCAGCCGGGCGTGCCCAGGTGCAGGTCGGAGATCCACACCGTGCGCACTTGCATGTGCTCGGCGGCGTCGTCGTGGTCGGTGCGCGGGACGTCTTGCATGGACGGCGATCGTCGCCGCCGCGCATGACCGCACCGTGAACCGATGAAGACGGCTTTGCGACGGGCCGGCGCGCTACGCCGCGAGGAAGCGCTGCGCCAGCAGCACCCAGTACGCGCCGCCGACGCCGATGTTGGCGTCGTTGAAGTCGTAGCCCGGGTTGTGCACCATGCAGCCGCCTTCGCCGGCGCGCTCGCCGGTGCCGTTGCCGATCAGCAGGTAGCTGCCCGGCACGCGCTCGAGCATGAAGGCGAAATCCTCGCTGCCGGTCAGCGGCGGGCCTTGCGGCGTGACGCGCTCCGCGCCGACCAGTTCGAGCGCCACCTCGCGCGCGAACGCGGTCTCGGCCGGCGTGTTGACCAGCACCGCGTAGCCCGGCCGCCAGTCGATCCGTGCCGTGACGCCGAAGCTCTCGGCCTGCGCCGCCACCAGCGCCTTGATGCGCCGTTCCAGCGTGGCGCGCACCTCGCGGTCGAGCGCGCGCACGCTCAGCTCCAGCGTGGCCGAGGCCGGGATGACGTTGTTGGCGCGCCCGGCGTGCAGCGCGCCGACGGTCACCACCGCGGCGTGCAGCGGGTCGATGTTGCGCGCGACGATGGTCTGCAAGGCCATCACGATGGAAGCCGCCGCGACGATCGGGTCGGCCGCGCGATGCGGCATCGCGCCGTGGCCGCCGATGCCGGCGAGCGTGATCGTCGCGTAGTCCGACGAGGCCATCGCCGCGCCCTCGCGCAGCACCAGATGGCCTTGTTCGATGCCGGGCATGTTGTGCATCGCGAACACGGCGTCGCAGGGAAAGCGCTCGAACAGGCCGTCGTCCATCATGCGCAGCGCGCCGCCGCCGCCTTCCTCGGCGGGCTGGAAGATCAGGTGCAGCGTGCCGTCGAACCCGCCCTGCTCGGCGAGGTGGCGCGCCGCGGCCAGCAGCATCGCGGTGTGGCCGTCGTGGCCGCAGGCGTGCATCACGCCGGCGTGCGCGCTGCTCCATGCGGCGCCGCTCGCCTCGGCGATCGGCAGCGCATCCATGTCGGCGCGCAGGCCGAGCCGCCTCGTGCCGCGCCCGCGCACCAGCGTGCCGACCACGCCGGTGCCGCCGATGCCGCGCTCCACCGCGTAACCCCAGGCTTCGAGCCGCTCGGCCACCAGGGCGGCGGTGCGGTGTTCCTCGAAGGCCAGCTCGGGGTGGCGGTGGATGTCGCGGCGCAGGCCGATGAATTCATCGGCGCGCGAGCGCAGCGCGTTCAGCAGCTCGCTCACCTCCGCCTCACTGCGGTTGCAGGTTGATCTGCTTGGCGATGGCGCGGTAGCGCGCCGTCTCGGCCTCGAAGAACTTCGCCGCTTCGGCCAGCGTCATGGCCGGCGAGGCGGCCTGGGTCTGCGCGGCCAGCTGCGCGCGCACGGCCGGGTCGTGCAAGGTCTTGCCGATCGCGGCATGCAGGCGCACCACCACGTCCTCGGGCGTGTTCCGGGGCACCATGAAGCCGGTCCAGATCTTGTACGAGAAGTTCTTCAGCGCCTGGCTCTCGCCGGCGGCCGGCACGTTCTTCAGCAGCTCCGAGCGCTGCGCGCCGAGCTGGCCGATCACCTTCAGCCGGCCCTGGTCGGCCAGCGCGCCCATCGCGGCGCTGTAGACCAGCACCGCGAAATCGACCTGCCCGCCGCCGATGTCCTGGAGCAAGGGCGCGTTGCCCTTGTACGGCACGTGCGACAGCTTGACGCCGGTGCTGGCCTGCACGTTCTCGAGGATCAGGTGGTACAGCGAGCCGACGCCCACGCTGCCGTAGGTCAGCGGCTTGTCGTGCGAGGCGCGCGCCAGCGCGATCAGCTCGTCGACGTTGGCGACGGGCAGGTCCTTGCGCGTCACGAACACCATCACCGCGTCGGCCACCGGGTGCACGAGGCGGAAGTCCTCCGTCTTCAGCTTCACCGCGGCGTTGGCCAGCGGCGAGAGGATCACCTCGTTGGGCGAGCCCTGGAAGACGTAGTAGCCGTCGGCCGGCGCCGCGAGCACCTTCTGCGCCGCCAGCGCGCCGCTGACGCCGCCGAGGTTCTCCACCAGCACCTGCTGCCCCAGTTCCTTGGCCAGCGGGTTGAAGAAGATGCGCGCGATCGCGTCCGACGGCCCGCCGGCCGGGTATGGAACCATCAGGTTGACCGGCTTGGCCGGGTAGGCCTGCGCCGCCGCGAGGCCGGAGCCGAGCGCCCATGCGGCGCAGACGATGAAGGACCGGACGAGCGGAAACGTGGGCAGGCGCATGCGAACTCCTTGGTGGGCGAGGGCAATGTAGAAGCGCGCGGAGGCGACGTCCAATGCATTGTTCTTTGCATTTGCATGAGTTCGAGGCACAGTGGCGCGATGACGCTCGTCCAGCTCCGCCACCTGATCTCGCTGGCCCAGACCGGCTCGTTCAGCCGCTCGGCCGCCGCGCTGTTCCTGACGCAGCCGGCGCTCAGCCGCAGCATCCGCGCGCTCGAAGCCGAACTCGGCCAGCCCCTCTTCGACCGCATCGGCCGGCGCAGCGAGCTGACGCCCTTCGGCCGCGACGCCGTCGAGCGCGCGCGCGAGCTGGTGCTGGCTGCCGACGAGCTGCGCGGCAGCGGCCGCCTCGCGCACGACGGACAGGAAGGTCTGCTGCGCATCGGCATGGGCTCGGGGCCGGGCGCGATGCTGATGACGCCGCTGCTGCTGAAGGTGGCGCGCGAGCGCCCGCGCCTGCGCGTCGAGATCGCGCGCGCCGGCACCGAACTGCTGGTGCAGGCCTTGCGCGAACGCGCGCTCGACGCGCTGGTGGTGGATGCGCGCTCGCTGCGCCCGGCGCCCGACTTGGACACGCAATCGCTGCACGACATGCGCGGCGCCTTCCTGGTGCGCCGCGGCCACCCGCTGGCGCGGCGCCGCCCCGGCCCGGGCTTCGACGAGGTGCTGCGCTATCCGGTCGCCTCGACGCCGCTGTCCGACGAGGTGGCGCGCATCCTCGTCGAGCGCTACGGGCCGCACGCGCACCCCGGCCAGTTGGTCAGCCTGCGCTGCGAGGAGATTCCCAGCCTCGTCGAGGTGGCGCGCCACAGCGATACCGTGCTGCTGGCGATCCGCGCCGCGGCGCCGGATCTGGTGGAGCTGAAACTGCAGCCCGCGCTCGCCGCCACGGCGCGCTTCGGCCTCGTGACGCTGCGGCGGCGCAGCGCGCCGCCCGGGCTGGCGCTGGTGCGCCAGCTGATGGCGGAGTTGCTGATGGACCGCGCGCGCTGATCAGTTGAAGAACTTGCCCACGCTGATCAGCGTGCGGTACACGCCCCAGGCGAGCGGGATGCCCACCGCGATCCACGCCGCCGCGACCAGGAACACCGGCGTCTTGTGGAAGCTCATCGTCACCGGGCCGGCCGCCGTCGCGATGGCCTTGTCGTGCGCCAGGCGCTTCTCCTCGGCGAGTTCGGCCTCGCTCATGAAGTGCTTGTCGGCCACCGGGCGGATCAGCAGGTTGCACACCAGCCCGATCATCAGCATGCCCACGAGGATGTACATGGTCTGGTTGTAGACCTGCTCGCGCGGCAGGCCGAGGCCGAGCTGGTAGTCGCGCATGTAGTTCACGACCACCGGGCCGAGGATGCCGGCCGTGGCCCAGGCCGTCAGCAGCCGGCCGTGGATCGCGCCGACCATCTGCGTGCCGAACAGGTCGGCCAGGTAGGCCGGCACCGTCGAGAAGCCGCCGCCGTACATGCTCAGGATGATGCAGAACGCCGCCACGAACAGCAGCTTGCTGCCCGCCGCCGCGCTGCCCGGGATGCTGAAGTACAGCGCGCCGCCGAGCACGAAGAACACCACGTAGGTCAGCTTGCGGCCGAGCTTGTCGGACAGGCTCGCCCACACGAAGCGCCCGCCGATGTTGAACAGGCTGAGCAGCGCGGTGAAGCCCGCCGCCACGCCGGCGATCGCGGTGAGCTGCGCCTTGTCGAGCTCGCCGAACTTCTTGGCCACGCCGATCAGGCTGCCGCCGAACACCTCCTGCAGCATCGGGCTGGCCATGCCGATCACGCCGATGCCGGCCGAGACGTTCATCGTCAGCACCATCCACACCAGCCAGAACTGCGGGATGCCCCAGACCTTCTTCACGTGCACGTGGCCGTGCGTGATCATCGCGTTGCCGGTCTGCGCGGCGGGCGGCGTCCAGCCCTCCGGCTTCCAGCCCGAGGCCGGCACGCGGTAGCCGAGCGCGCCGCCCATCATGAAGACGAAGTAGACCAGCGCCATCACGATGAAGGTCTGCATCACGCCGACGTCGGTGGGCGTGGCGAAGATCTTCATCAGCTCGGCGGCCAGCGGCGAGCCGATCATCGCGCCGCCGCCGAAGCCCATGATCGCCATGCCGGTGGCCATGCCGCGCCGGTCCGGGAACCACTTGATCAGCGTGCTGACCGGCGAGATGTAGCCCAGCCCCAGCCCGATGCCGCCGATCACGCCCGAGCCGATCAGCATCATCCAGAACTGGTGCAGGTGGATGCCCAGCGCCGAGATCAGCATGCCGCCGCACCAGCACAGCGCGCTGACCACGCCGGCCTTGCGCGGCCCGGCGCGCTCCAGCCAGCCGCCCCAGATCGCGGCCGACGAGCCCAGCAGCACGAAGAACATCGTGTACATCCAGCCGAGCGTGGAGATCTTCCAGTCGCAGCCGGTGACGAACAGCTCCTGGAAGAAGCCGACGTCGGCGGCGCACTTCACCGGATCCTTGATGCCCAGCGCCTTGGACAAGGGCAGCCAGAACACCGAGAAGCCGTAGGCCATGCCGATGCACAGGTGGATCGCCAGCGCGGCCGGCGGCACCAGCCAGCGGTTGAAGCCGGGCGCGGCGACGATGCGCTCCTTCGAGAGGAAGCCGGCTTCTTCGTGATGGATGGGCTTGCCACCCGCGGCGAGCACTGACGACATGGAGGCTCCTTGGTGTTGCGCTGTGTCGGCGCGCATCACACCGCAGCCGCGCCGCGCGCGCATCGCGGCCTACCCCCTGGAGATTGGCTCAGACTGTCGCGGCGCACTGCGACACCTTGTCGCAGTGCTTTGGCACAGAATCGCGCCAGCCATGTCCAACCCGAACCCCTTGCGCGACGCGGCGCCCGTTCTCCCCGGGGACGACGGGCCCTCCGAGCGCTGGCCCTTCGCCTCGGTGCTGGTCGTCGACGACGAGCCGGGCATGTGCAACTTCGTCCAGAAGACGCTCGCCGCCGAGGTCGGCCGGGTCAGCGTCGCCGCGTCGGCGGAGGAGGCCGAGCCGCTGCTGGTGCAGCAAAGCGTCGACGTGCTGATCCTCGACATCGCGCTGCCCGGCGCGAGCGGCATCGACCTGCTGAAGCGCCTGCGCGAGCAGGGCGTGGGCTGCGAGGTCATCCTGATCACCGCCTTCGCCGACCTCGAGACCGCGATCGAGGCCTTGCGCGCCGGCGCCGGCGACTTCCTGCTCAAGCCGTTTCGCGGCGTGCAACTGCTCAATGCCGTCAAGCACGCGCTGGAACGCACGCGATTGCGGCGCGAGAACTGGGTGCTGCGGCGCACGCTGTCGCAGCGCACGCCGCCGGCCGACGGGCTGGTCGGGCAGTCGGTGGCGATCAAGGGCATCCAGGCCGCGCTGCGCCGCGTCGCCGCCGTCGACAGCACGGTGCTGCTGACCGGCGAGTCGGGCACCGGCAAGGAGCTGGCGGCGCTCGCGCTGCACCGCCTCAGCCCGAACGCGGCGGCGCCCTTCGTGCCGGTGAACTGCGCCAACATCGCGCCGGCGCTGATCGAGTACGAGCTGTTCGGGCAGTCGGCGCGGCCGGCGCAGGGCCGCCCCGGGCAGCTCAGCACCGATGGGCTGTTCGTCTGCGCGCAGGGCGGCACGCTGTTCCTCGACGAGATCGGCGACCTCAGCCCCGCGCTGCAGGCCACGCTGCTGCGCGTGCTGGAGAACCGCCACATCCGCCCGGTCGGCAGCGAGCACGAGATCCCGGTCGACGTGCGCGTGGTCGCGGCCACCAACCGGCCGCTGCGCGAGGACGTGGAGGCGGGCCGCTTCCGCAAGGATCTCTACTACCGGCTGCAGGTGGTCGAGATCCACCTGCCGCCGCTGCGCGCGCACAAGGAGGACATCCCCGAGCTGGTGGCGCACTTCATCGGCACGCTGGCGCCGCGCCTGGGCGTGGCGGCCATCGAGGTGAGCGAGCAGGAGATGAACTACCTGCAGCAGTACGACTGGCCGGGCAACGTGCGCGAGCTGCGCAACCTGATCGAGCGCTCGCTGATCGTCGGCGCGCTGAACGTGTCGGCGCTCTACCAGAGCCTGGCGCGCACCCAGCCGGGCAGCGGCCGCGTCGACTCGGGGCGCGGCGCGCCGACCAACCTGCACGCGCTGGAGAAGCGCCACATCCTCGAGGTGCTGGAGTCCGTGGGCGGCAACAAGAGCCGCGCCGCCCAGCTGCTGGGCATCTCGCGCCGCACGCTGGAGCGGCGCTGCGCGGAGTGGGCGCAGGCGTGAACTTCGGCTTCGCGAAGTGGGGGATTCGCCAGAAGCTGCTCGCGATGGTGCTGCTGCCGCTCGGCCTGGTGCTGCCGCTGCTGGGCGCGCTGCTGCTGTGGTGGAGCAGCGCGGCCTTCGACAAGCTGCTGATCGCCAAGGTGCGCGCCGACCTCGCCGTGGCGCACGGCTACTTCGAGCGCGTGCTCGGCGAGGTCGGCGCGGCCACCGCGACGGTGGCGGACTCGCATGCCCTGCACCTCGCGCTGGCCGCGCCGGCGCGCGACGCGATGGTGCCGCTGCTGCGCGAGTTCAAGGCGCGTTCGCGGCTCGACTTCATCAACCTGCGCTCGGCCGAGGGCCGGCTGCTGTTCACCGACAGCGGGCCGGTCGATGGCGTGCCGAGCGGGTTGGCCGGCATGCCTGCGGCCGGCGACATCGACCGCACCAGCGTCGAGCGGCTCGAGCCGGCCGAGCTGGCGCTGGTGGCGCCGGCCTTGAGCGAGCAGGTGCCGATCGCGCTGGTCGAGACCTCCAACGCCGCGCCCGACCCGCGCGCCCGCGAGGAGCGCGCGCTGGTGCTGCTGTCCACCCACGCGGTGCGCGCGCGCGACGGCCGCGTGCTCGGCCACGTGCAGGGCGGCGTGCTGCTGAACCGCAACCTGCCCTTCATCGACCACATCAACGAGATCGTCTACCCGGAGGGCTCGCTGCCCTTCGGCAGCGTGGGCACGGCGACGCTGTTCCTCGGCGACGTGCGCGTCAGCACCAACGTGCGCCTGTTCAGCCACGACGGCACCGACCGCGCCATCGGCACGCGCGTCTCGCAGACGGTGCGCGACGCCGTGCTGGGCCGCGGCCAGACCTGGCTGGACCGCGCCTTCGTCGTCAACGACTGGTACGTCTCCGCCTACGAGCCGCTGGCCGACGGCGCCGGCGAGCGCATCG
Organism: Pseudomonadota bacterium; assembly: GCA_029779845.1. Taxonomy (GTDB): domain Bacteria; phylum Pseudomonadota; class Gammaproteobacteria; order Burkholderiales; family Burkholderiaceae_C; genus Piscinibacter. The sequence goes on from JAKOZT010000115.1 coordinate 29,749, forward strand.
CGATGCTCTACGTGGGCATCCTCGAGAGCCCGCTGCGGCGCATGAAGATCGCTGCGCTGGCCGTCATCGGAGCGATCTTCTTCGCCGTGATGCTGGGCGCCACCGCGGTCTCGCTGCGCGCGGCGCGCACGGTGTTCCGCCCGGTGGAGCAGATGGCGCGCACGATGCGCGAGGTGGAGGGCGGCGCGGCGCAGGCGCGTGTCGGGCCGGTGGCCAGCGGCGACGAGATCGGCCAGCTCGCCGGCCACCTCGACCACCTGCTCGACGTGATCGACGAGAAGACGCGCGCGCTGCAGCGCTGGAACGCCGAGCTGGACGCCAAGGTGAAGGAGCGCACGCGCGAGCTGGAGGCGGCGCAGACGCAGCTGGTGCGCAGCGAGAAGCTCGCCACCGTGGGCCAGCTGACCGCGAGCATCGCGCACGAGGTCAACAACCCGATCGCGGTGATCCAGGGCAACCTCGATCTGCTGCGCCAGCATGCCGGCGCCGACGTGGTGGCGCGGTTCCGCACCGAGCTGCGCCTGATCGACGAGCAGATCGAGCGCGTGCGGCTGATCGTCACGCAGCTGCTGCAGTTCGCGCGGCCGGGCGAGTACGCCGGCTACGTGGAGAGCGTGCAGCCGGCGCGCGTGCTGGAGGAGAGCCTGGTGCTGGTGCGGCATCTGCTGGCCGCGACGCGCATCGTCGTCGAGCGGCATTTCGACAGCGAGCGCACCGGCGCCATCAACCGCCATGAATTGCAGCAGGTGCTGGTCAACCTGCTGGTCAACGCCATCCACGCGATGCCCCAGGGCGGCACGCTGACGCTGTTCACGCGCGACTGGGGCGGCGACGGCGTCGAGATCGGCATCGCCGACACCGGCGCCGGGCTGGCGCCGGACGTGCTGGCCGAGCTGTTCCGCCCCTTCACCACGCGCAAGAAGGACGGCACCGGCCTGGGGCTGTGGATCAGCCGCGGCATCGTCGAGCGCTACGGCGGCGACATCCAGGCGCGCAACCGCGACGACCGCGGCGGCGCGGTGTTCTCGGTGTTCCTGCGCAGCGAAGCGCCGGCCTGAAGCCGCCGCAGGCCACCTGATACCGACCGGCGACCAATCGTTCAGAAAGCCCGCCGCGAGTCCAAGCGGCAAAGGGCCGTGCGGGCCGCCCGCGGCGCTTCGATGAGACGGTCGGCCCTGCGGGCCGACTGCCTTGCGCTGCTCGGTCTCGCGGCCCCGCCGCGGAACTCGCTTCGCGCGCTTCGCCCGCTGCGCTCAATCACCCGCGGCGAGCATGAGGACGAAGCGCGCGGGTACGCGCGCGGGCCACGAGCCCTGCGCTGCTCAGCGTCTCATAGGCGCGCCGCGAGCGGCCC
>JAKOZT010000142.1 GCA_029779845.1 Pseudomonadota bacterium
GTTGCGGTTGTCGGTGCTGGCCACGGTGCCGGTGCGCAGCACGCGTTTGAGCTCATGCCCCTTGAGCTGCGTGACCTCGGCCACGGCCGATTCCAGCGCCACCTGCACCTCGGCCAGCGCCGGAATCGGCACCCACAAGGGCAGCTCCTCGTCGAGCACATGGTCTTCGCGCACATAGCCGTGGGCCAGCACGTAGTCGCCCAGTTGCTGCGTGTTGCGCAGGCCGGCGCAGTGGCCCAGCATGATCCAGGCATGCGGGCGCAGCACCGCGATGTGGTCGGTGATGGTCTTGGCGTTGGAGGGGCCGACGCCGATGTTGACCATCGTGATGCCGGCGTTGTCGGGCCGCACCAGGTGGTAGGCCGGCATCTGCGGCAGGCGCGGCGGCGCGGCGCCGAGTTCGTCGCCGGGCTGCGCGGGCATCCCGGCGCGCCGCGTCACCACGTTGCCGGGCTCGACGAAGGCGACGTAGTCCTGCGCGTGCGCGCTGCTGGCCATCGTCTCGTGGCCCAGGCGCACGAATTCGTCGATGTAGAACTGGTAGTTCGTGAACAGCACGAAGTTCTGGAAGTGCTCGGGCGTCGTGCCCGTGTAGTGGCGCAGCCGGTGCAGCGAGTAGTCGACGCGCGGCGCGGTGAACAGCGCGAGCGGATGCGCCTCGCCGCGGCGCGGCTCGTGCGTGCCGTTGGCGATGCCGTCGTCCATCGCGCCGAGGTCGGGCAGGTCGAACACGTCGCGCATGCGCTGGCGCCGCTCGGGGCTCAGGCTGCCTTCGACGTGGTCGCCCTCGGCGAAGGAGAAGTGCACCGGAATCGGCTGCGTGCCGGTGCCGATCTCCAGCGAGACGCCGTGGTTGCGCAGCAGCAGCCGGAACTGCTCGAGGTAGTAGTTGCCGAACAGCTCGGGCCGCGTCAGCGAGGTCTCGTAGGTGCCCGGCCCGGCGACGAAGCCGTAGCTCAGCCGCGAGTCGGCGCGCGCCACCGTGTCGGTGTGCACGCGCACGAAGGGGTAGCAGGCGCGCACGTGGGTGCCGACGTCTTCGCCGGCGACGAAGCGCTGCAGCGCGTCGCGCAGGTGGGCGATGCCGGCGTCGTAGATCTCGCGCACCCGGGCCAGGGCGCGCTCGGGGTCGTTGAAGCGGGTGGGGGCGACAAACGCGGGCTGATGGCTCATGGCGGTCATTGTGGCGGGCTTTGCGCGGCGCCGAGATGACTGGAATCGGATCCGGCCGAATTGAGAATCGGCCGCAGAAGATTCGGCGAATTCAGGAAACCCTGTCGATCTGCCGCGAAAGAATCCAGATCACCCTCGATAAGCTCTAGCCCCATTGCAGCAGTTCGGCGGAGCAGCGTCATGAAGGTCATCGTCCTGGGCAGCGGCGTCATCGGCACCACCAGCGCCTGGCATCTGGCGCAAGCCGGCCACGAGGTCACGGTGATCGACCGGCAGGCCGAGGCCGGCCGCGAAACCAGCTACGCGAACGCCGGCGAGGTCTCGCCCGGCTACTCGGCACCCTGGGCCGGGCCCGGCGTGCCGCTGAAGGCGATCAAGTGGCTGCTGATGCAGCACCGCCCGCTGGTGATCCGCCCGAACGTCGACATGGCGATGATCCGCTGGGGCTTGCAGATGCTGCGCAACTGCACCGCCGCGCGCTACGAAGTGAACAAGGGCCGCATGGTGCGCCTGGCCGAATACAGCCGCGACGTGCTGCGCGAGATGCGCGCCGAGCTGGGCCTGGCCTACGACGAGCGCGCGCAGGGCACGCTGCAGCTGTTCCGCACCCAGAAGCAGCTCGACGGCACCGGCGCCGACATCGAGGTGCTGAAGCGCTACGGCGTGCGCTTCGAACTGCTGGACCGCGACGGCTGCATCCGCCACGAGCCGGCGCTGGCGCGGGTGCGGGAGAAGTTCGTCGGCGGCCTGCTGCTGCCCGGCGACGAAACCGGCGACTGCTTCAAGTTCACGCAGGCGCTGGCCGAACGCGCCGCGCGCGCCGGCGTCAACTTCCTCTACGGCACCACGATCGAGGGCCTGCGCAGCGAAGGCGGGCGCCTGAGCAGCGTGGTCACCGATCGCGGCACGCTGACGGCCGACGCCTACCTCGTCGCGATGGGCAGCTACTCGCCCACGCTGCTGGCGCCGCTGGGCATCGATATCCCGGTCTACCCGGTCAAGGGCTACTCGATCACCGTGCCGATCACCGACGCGAGCGGCGCGCCCGAATCGACCGTGATGGACGAGACCCACAAGGTCGCGGTGACGCGCCTGGGCGAGCGCATCCGCGTCGGCGGCACCGCCGAGCTGGCCGGCTACACGCTGCAGCTCCACGAGGCGCGCGAGCGCACGCTCGAGCACGTCGTGACCGACCTGTTCCCGGCCGGCGGCGACGTGGCGCGCGCCGAGTTCTGGTGCGGCCTGCGTCCGATGACGCCGGACGGCACGCCGATCGTCGGCGCGACGCGCCTGCCCAACCTCTACCTCGCCACCGGCCACGGCACGCTGGGCTGGACGATGGCCGCCGGCACCGGCCGCGTGATGGCCGACCTGATCTCCGGCCGCGCGCCGGAGATCGACATGGACGGGCTGGGCGTCGAGCGCTACCCGCGCGCCTACCGGCGCTTCACGCCTGGGCCGGCTCGCTCACCGGCCGATTGGACGACGGCGCCGTCTCGCGCCGGCGCGGCAGCTTCGCGCTGACCACCTGCACGGCGGCCGCGCGCACGCGCACCTCGAAGCGCCGCAGCGGCGCCACCGGCTCGCCGTCGGCGGCCAGCGGCACTTCGCGCTCGCTTTCGAACTGCAGCGACTGGAAGGTCCAGGTCTGGATCTTGGCGTGCGGCAGGTGCGTGCCCTTGACGAGGCGCGGCAGCATGCGCAACGCGCCGATGCGTCCGAAGGGCCCCGCCAGCAGCAGGTCGAGCTTGCCGTCGCCGACACGCGCACCCGGCACTGCCGTCATGCCGGCGCCGTAGCTGCGCGTGTTCAGCACCGAGGCGAAGATCGCCTCGCCGTCGTAGCGCGGCTCGCCGTCGAGCGCGATGCGGATGCGCTGCGCGCGCAGCGAGGCCAGCTCGGCCAGCGTCGCCCACAGGTAGCGCGGCAGGCCGTCGAGCCAGCGCGGGCCGGCGAGCGCGCGCATCGCCACCGCGGCGTCGAAACCGGCCGCGAGGCTGGAGAAGAACGGAATGCGCAGTCGCGGCGTGATCAGTTCGCCGACGTCCATGCGCCGCGTCGGCCCGCGCAGCGCCAGTTCGAGCGCCTTCGGCCAGGCCATGCCGGCGACGCCGAGCGCGCGCGCGGTGTCGTTGCCGCCGCCCAGCGGCACGACGCCGAGCACGAGGCGGTGCGTCAGCAGCACCGGCAGCATGTGGTGCAGCGTGCCGTCGCCGCCGATCAGCACGACGCGGCTGCTGCGCGGCAGGCATTGCAGCGTGGCGCGCGAGCGCTCGATGCTGTCGGACTCCACCAGCGCGACGCCCGGCGCGTAGCTCGCCAGCCAGTCGCGCACCGGCTGCACCAGCGCGGCGGCCTGCCCGCCGGCGGCGCGCGGGTTGAGCAGCACCATCGTCGGGCGGTCCGAGCCGAAGCCCGAGCTGACGACGCTGTCGGGTGGGGTGCTGTGCAGGGCGAGCATGGCCGCGTCAGCCTAGCGCAACTCTTTCACGCTCCCGCCCCGGGCGACGGGCGCGCCGCGCAAAATCGCACGACTCCACCCCCGCCCCAGCGATGCTCGTCGTCCACAACCCTGACCACGCCGGCCATGCTGGCCGGCACGAGATGTTCCGCGGCCGGCTCGTGCCCTGCCACGAGGTGCCGGCGCGGCTCGATCATGTGCTGGCCGAGCTGAGGCGGCGCGGCGCCGCGTCATTGCTTGCCGCCGATGCGGCCCCCGATGCCGCCTTCGCGGCGCTGCTCGAGCGCATCCATGCGCCGCGCTACCTGCGCTTTCTCGAACGCGCGTGGGACGAATGGATCGCGCTCGATCCGGCCAACGCGCAACTCGACGCGCTGCCCTCGGTGTGGCCGGTGCGCGGCTTTCGCGCCGACGTCGAGCCCGACAACTTCGCGGCGCGCCTCGGGCTGTACTCCTTCGACGCCGGCACGCCGCTGACGGCGGGCAGCTGGCGCGCCGCGCGCACCGGCGCCTGGGCCGCCGCGCAGGCCGCGCGCGCGGTGGCGCAAGGCCGGCAGCGCTGCGCCTTCGCGCTGACGCGCCCGCCCGGCCACCATGCCGGCGCCGACTTCTTCGGCGGCTACTGCTTCCTCAACAACGCCGCGCTGGCGGCGCAGGCGCTGCGCGAGGCCGGCGCGGCGCGTGTCGCGGTGCTCGACGTCGACTATCACCACGGCAACGGCACGCAGAGCATCTTCTACGAGCGCGGCGACGTGCTGACGGTCTCGATCCACGGCGACCCGCGCACCGAGTACCCGTTCTACCTCGGCCATGCCGACGAGCGCGGCGCCGGGGCGGGCGAAGGTGCCAACCTCAACCTGCCGCTGCCGCGCGGCACGGACTTCGATGCGTGGCGGGCCGCGCTCGACGCCGCCATCGAAGCCGTGCGCCGCTTCGGCGCGCAGGCACTGGTGGTGCCGCTGGGCGTGGACACCTTCGAAGGCGACCCGATCTCGGGCTTCCGCCTCCAGAGTGCCGACTACCTGCGCGTCGGCGCGCGGCTCGCGTCGCTGGCGCTGCCGACGGTCTTCACCTTCGAAGGCGGCTACGCGGTCGCCGAGGTGGGCGTCAACGCGGTCAACGTGCTCGACGGCTTCGAGAACGGTTGACGCTCAATCCACCGGCTCGTCGCCGTTCATCAGCGCGACGAAGCGGTCGATCCCGATGTTGCCGCCCGACAGCGTCACGCCGACACGCTGGCCGGCGAAGCGCTCGCGGTTCTGCATCAGCGCGGCCAGCGCGCAGGCGCCGGACGGTTCCAGCACCAGCTTCATCCGTTCGAAGGCGAAGCGCATCGCGTCGACCACCGCCGGGTCGCCGGCCGTCAGCACGCCGGCCACGTGCGCCTGGATGACCTCGAAGGGGTGTCGGCCCACCGCCTGCGTTTGCTGGCCGTCGCAGATGGTGCGGGGTACGTCGATGGTGACGATCTCTCCGCGCGCCAGCGAGAGCTGCATGTCGTTGCCGCGCTCGGGCTCGGCGCCGAAGACCTGGATGCCGGGCAGCAGGTGCTTCGCCGCCACCGTGCAGCCGGACAGGAACCCGCCGCCGCCGGCGCAGACGATCAGTGCGTCGAGCGGCCCGGCATCCTCGATCAGCTCCAGCGCGGCGGTGCCCTGGCCGGCCATCACCGGCAGGTGGTCGAAGGGCGGGATCAGCGCCGCGCCGCGCTCCTCCGTCAGGCGCTGCGCGATCGCGGCGCGGTCTTCGGTGTAGCGGTCGTAGACGATCACCTCGGCGCCGTAGCCGCGCGTCGCCGCGAGCTTGAGCGCCGGCGCGTCGTGCGGCATCACGATGGTCGCGCGGCAGCCGTGCAGTCGCGCGGCCAGCGCCACCGCCTGCGCATGGTTGCCCGACGAGAACGCCACCACGCCGCGTTCGCGTTCCGCCTCGGACAGCACGGCCACGCTGTTGTAGCCGCCGCGGAACTTGAAGGCGCCCATGCGCTGCAGGTTCTCGGCCTTCATCAGCACCTGCATGCCGAGCATCTCGTCGAGCGTGCGCGAGGTGACCACCGGCGTGCGGAGGGCGATGCCCTCGAGCCGCGCGGCGGCGGCCTCGATCTCGGAGAACTGCAGCATGCGGCCACTGTAGCAAGCGGCTGGCGCTACAGTGCCGCATGACTTCGAACGACGCGAACATCAAGCCGCCGCGCCCGGCCGCCACCGTGGTGGTGGTGCGCGACGCGCCGCTGGGCATCGAGGTGCTGCTGCTGCGCCGCGCCGAGCGCGGCGACCTGAACAGCGGCGCCTGGGTCTTTCCCGGCGGGCTGGTCGACGCGGCCGATCGCGCCGCGCTGCCGTTCTGCCGCGGCGTCGATCCGGCCACGGCCGATGCGCGCCTGGGGGTGGCCGAGCACGCGCTCGACTACTGGGCCGCCGCGGTGCGCGAATGCTTCGAGGAAGCCGGGCTGCTCTATGCGCGCGGCCGCGACGGCGCGCCGCTGGCGATCGACGCGCAGCGCCGCGAGCGGCTCGAGGCCTGGCGCGGCCCGCTGCAACGCGGCGAGCGTTCGCTGGCGGCGTTGTGCCACGAGGAAGGCCTGAGCCTCGCCGCCGACGAACTCGTCTACTTCAGCCACTGGGTCACGCCGCCGGGGCGGGCCAAGCGCTTCGACACGCGCTTCTTCATCGCGCGCGCGCCGGCCGGCCAGGATTCGTCGCACGACGACGGCGAGCTGGTCGAGCAGCTGTGGATCGCGCCGGCCGCCGCGCTGACGCGCAGCGAGCCGCTCAAGCTGATGACGCCCACGCTCAAGACGCTGGAGGCGATCGCGCGCTTCGCCGATGTGGACGCGCTGCTCGCCTGGGCGCGCGAGGAGCGCGCGGTGCCGCTGATCCAGCCGCAGATCGGCACCGGCCGCGAGGGCGTGCGGCCGGTCACGCCCGACGAGCCGGCGTATGCCGAGCTGAAGCGCCTCGACCCCGAATGCCGCGGCACCTTCTCCTACGAGATCCACCCGGCGCTGCCGGTGCGGCTGTCGCCGCGCGTGATCCGCGTCACCGCGCACAACGGCAGCGTGATGACCGGGCCCGGCACCAACAGCTACCTGGTCGGCGGCGGGCCGCGCAACGAGTGGGCGGTGATCGACCCGGGCCCGGCCGAGCCCGTCCACATCGACGCCATCCTCGCCGCCGCGCCGGGGGCCATCCACTGGATCTTCGCGACCCACACGCACCTCGACCACTCGCCCGGCTGCGCGCTGCTGAAGGCGCGCACCGGCGCGCGGGTGCACGGCCGCATCGCCGCGCACCCGGAATGGCAGGACGCGAGCTTCGCGCCCGATGTGATGCTCGAAGGCGGCGAACGCTTCGCGATCGACGACGGCGTGACGCTGAGCGTGCTCCACACGCCCGGCCACGCATCCAACCACCTGTGCTACCGGCTCGACGAGGAGAAGACGCTCTTCACCGGCGACCACGTGATGCAGCTCAGCACCGTGGTGATCAACCCGCCCGACGGCGACATGGCCGCCTACCTCGCCTCGCTGCGTGCGCTCACGCGGGAAGACCTGGACTGGCTCGCGCCCGGCCACGGCTTCCTGATCGAGAAGCCGCGCGCGGCCTTCGAGAAGATCGTCGCGCACCGCCTCGCGCGCGAGGCGAAGGTGGTGCAGGCGCTGGACGAGGTGGGCGACGACGAAGCCGCGCTGCTGGCGCGCGTCTACGCCGACGTGCCCGAGCGCATGCACCCGATGGCGCTGCGCTCGCTGCGTTCGCACCTGATCAAGCTGCGCGCGCAGGGGCCGGGGTAGCGGGCGCGCCCCGCGCGAGGCGTCATCCCGCCGCGGCGTTCCACCCCAGCCGCGTGGAGATCGAGCGCGCCACGTCGACCACGGCGGGCGTCAGCTGCCGCAGCGCGCGCACCTTGAGCCTGTCCACCGGCCCGGAGATGCCGATGGCGGCGACGACCTGGCCGCGGGCATCGCGGATCGGTGCCGCCACGCCGCACACGCCGTCGCGCCATTCCCCCCGGTTGATGGCGTAGCCGGTGTCGACGACGCGCCTGAGTTCGGCGCGCAGTTCGGCCGCATCGGTGATGGTGTGCTGCGTGTACGCATGCAGGCGGCTCGCGACCGCGTCGACCACCGCCGCGCCGGCGTGGGCCAGCAAGGCCTTGCCGGTGGCGACGCAGTAAGCCGGCGCGCGACCGCCCACCTTGGAGTAGGCGCGCACCGGCTGCGGGCTGTCCACCTTGTCGATGTAGACCACCTCGCCGTGGTCGAGGATCGAGAGGTGGACGGTCTCGCCGGTCAGCTCGACGAGGCGCTCCATCGGTTCGAAGGCCACGCGCTTGACGTCGAGCTTGTCGAGCACTTCCACGCCGAGTTCCCACAGCTTCAGCGTGATCTCGTAGCGCCCGCTCCCCGCCACGTTCTGCGCGTAGCCATGGTCGGCGAGCGTCCGCAGCAGGCGATGCACGTTGCTCTTGGTGAGCTGCAACTGCCGGGCGAGGTCGCTCACGCCGCACGGCTCGCCCGCGCGGGCCAATGCCTCCAGTACCGCCAGGCCTTTGACGAAGGTCGTGTTCATCTGCGGCGTGCCCGCCTCGGACGACTCCGCCCGGTGTGATGCGTCGTTCATCGCTGTGTCTCCTGCTCCTGCGCTGCCGGCGCGGCTACGGGTTAGCCCTCGCCCCGCGCACGTTGACAGGCGGCTGCTCCGGCCTCTACATTGCGTTCCAGGGAATGCTACACCGTATCTGTATATAGAACAACATCTTTTTTGAGGAACACGCCGCGCTCGCGGCAGACCGAACAGGAGACGAACGTGGCGAAGACACTGATCAGGAACATGTGGTACGTGGCCGGGTGGAGCGAGGAGTTCCTGCCGGGCCGGCTCGTGGGGCAGACCATCGTGGGGCTGCCCATCGTGCTGTGGCGCGTCGACGGCGGCGCCGGCGAGGTGACGGCGCTCGACGGCCGCTGCTGCCACAAGCGCATGCCGCTGGCCTCGGGCAAGCTGCTGCCCGACGGTACCTTGGAATGCGCCTATCACGGCCTGTGCTTCAACGCCGAGGGCAAGTGCGTGAAGATCCCCACGCAGCCGAATTCGCCGATCCCGACGCGCGCCAAGGTGCGCCCCTATCCGGTGGTCGAGCAGGACGGTCTGGTCTGGGTGTGGATGGGCGATGCCTCCCCGGGCGAGAGCCGCCCGCCGCGCGTGCCGGAAATGAAGAGCGCCGGGTGGGAGTGCATCCACCAGCCGAACAGCACGGTGGAGGCGAACTACCTGCTGCTCATCGAGAACCTTCTGGACATCAGCCACTTCTATCCGCTGCACGACGGCAACATCGGCGACGAGGCGCACAGCGAGATCCCGGTCGAGTTCGATTTCACCTCGATCGACGGCAACCGGTCGATCAAGTGCATCCGCCAGGCGAAGAACTACCACCACCCGCCCTATCTGGCCGACTTCTTCGGCTACGACGTGGTCGACCGCTACCACACGCACGCGATGATCTCGCCGGGGATCGTCCGGGTCGACCTGCGCTGCGCGCCGCCGGGGCAGCTCGGCACCGCGGCCGAGCGCGGCTACATCCTCACGCACATGATCACGCCGATCGACGAGGCGAGCCACAACTGGCGCATCGGCGTGACCTGCAAGGCCGACCATCGCTGGCTGGGCGACCCCTCCATCAGCGCCGCGCGCCGCGTCGCCACGCAGTTTCCGGCCGTCGTCGCGCAGGACCTGTGGGCGCTCGTCGAGCAGCAGAGGATGTTCGACGTCGGCGACGAGCGCTACCCCGGTGAAATGCACCTGCGCTCCGATGCCGCGCTGCTCAAGGCGCGCGAGATCGTGCGCGATCTCGTCGCGGCCGAGTCCAAGGCCGCGGCGACCGTCTGAAGGCGGCCCGACCATGAGCGACAGCACCGCTGCGTTCGCGCGCTGGACCTGCGTGATCTGCGGCTTCGTCTACGACGAGGCGCTGGGTCTGCCCGAAGAGGGCATCGCGCCGGGAACGCGCTGGGCCGACGTGCCCGAAGACTGGGGCTGCCCGGAGTGCGGCGCCATCAAGTCCGAGTTCGAGATGGTCCGCATCGCGGACGCTGCCTGAGAGAGCCCAAGGAAGGCGCGCCCTGCAGCCCCGGCCCGCAACCCGCGGCGAGGCGCTTCGCTACAAACGAATGGAGACAAGCACATGAATGCAAACCTCGATCCGACCTCCCGCCGGCTGCGGCGCGAGATGATGAAGCTCGCCGCGCTGAATGCCGGCCTGCTCGCGTTGCCGGGAGGCCTGCGCGAGGCCCTGGCGCAGGCCGCCGCGATGGGCAACTTCCCCGAGGGCGTGAAAGGCGATTCGGCGTTCGTCGGCGTCTCGGTGCCTCTGACCGGACCCTTCTCCGCCGAAGGCAAGGACCAGCAGCTCGGCTTCGAGCTCGCCTTCGAGCACCTGAACAGCGGCAAGTGGGTCGGGCTGATCCCGGAGATCAAGGCCAAGGGCGTGCTCGGCAAGAAGATCGAGTTCGGCGTGGCCGACACCGAGGCCAAGCCCGAACCCGCCATCCAGGCGCAGACGCGCTTCCTGCGCAACAACAAGGCCATCCTGATGACGGGCTGCTACAGCAGCGCGGTCACGGTGGCGCTGGGCAAGCTCGCCTCGCGCGAGAAGGTGCTCTACATGGCCGGGCCGGCCGGCTCCGACGACGTGACCGGCAAGGACTGCCAGCGCTTCAGCTTCCGTTCTCAGCCCAGCACCTACATGGCGGCCAAGGCGCTCGCGCCGGTGCTGGCCGAGAAGCTCGGCAAGAACCGCTCGGTGGCCTATCTGGTGCCGGACTACACCTTCGGCCACACCCAGTACAACGCCATGGTGCGCTTCACCGAGGCGATGGGCTGGAAGGTGGCGACCAAGCAGGTGTGCCCCATCGGCACGGTCGACTACAGCACCTATCTGCTCAACATCGCGAACAGCGGCGCCAACGTGTTCGTCAACTGCACGGTGGGCAACGACTGCTCGCTGTCGGTCAAGCAGGCGCGCACCTTCGGCGTGCTGAAGGACACCGCCCTGGTCGTCCCGACGCTGCAGCCTTTCCTCGCCCAGCAGCTCGGCGCCGAGGTGACGCAGGGGCTGTGGGGCGCGATGGACTTCTGGTGGGCGATGGGCGCCAACAACGCGATCGCCAAGCTCTTCGTCGACGACTTCCTCGCCCGGCACAAGTACAAGCCCTACTGGCCTGCCCACATCGCGTACTGCCAGATGCAGATCTGGGCCGCGGCCGTCGAGCGCGCGAAGACCTTCCATCCCGTGGAGGTCATCAAGCAGCTCGAGTCCGGCAAGCCGATGACGACGAGCCTGGGCGAGGTGTACTACCGCGCCGGCGACCATCAGCTGGTGCGCCCCGTGCCGGTGATGCGCGGCAAGAAGCCGTCGGAGATGAAGTCGCCCGACGACTACTACGAACTCGTGCAGATGGTGGCCGGCAAGGACGCCGTGCCGCCGCTCGAGGAGACCAACTGCAAGATGGCCGACTTCACCTGATGCCGGCCCGGCCGCTTCGCAGGCCTCTCTTCACCCTCCGCGACCCGCGCGCCGCACGGCGGCGCGCGAACGACGGAGCCTTGCCAAGACCTCCTGACGGAGAACGGTCATGCCGCCCACCGGATTGATCCTCTCGCAAGTCTTTCATGGCCTGGTGCTCGGCGGGATGCTGGCGCTCGTCGGGTCCGGGTTGACGATCATCCTCGGCACGCTGGGGCTGGTGAACTTCGCGCACGGCGCGTTCTTCACCTTCGCGGCCTACGCCGGCTGGCTCATCTACGAGCAAACCGGCTCCTACCTGGTCGCGCTGCTGGCCGGCGCGCTGCTGACCTGCGCGCTGGGCCTGGTCATCGAGCGCTCGCTGATCAGCCGCTTCTACCAGCGTCCGCACGAGGACCAGATCCTGCTGACCTTCGGCCTGGGCATCGTCATCGTCGAGGCGCTGCGCTGGCAGTTCGGGGGCGTCGGCAAGACGATGCCGGTGCCCGAGCTGCTCTCCGGCGCGATGCGCGTCGGGCCGATCATCTATCCGGAATACCGCCTCGCGGTGTTCGGCATCGCGGCGCTCGCGCTGCTCGGCTGCTATCTGCTGCTGTACCACTCGCGTCTCGGCCTGATCGTGCGCGCCGCGATCGAGGACACGGTGATGGTGCGCATCCTCGGTCTGCGCGCCTCGCGCATCCGCTCGATGGTGTTCGGCCTCGGCGTGCTGGCGGTGGGCGTGGCCGGCGTGGCGCTCGGCCCCATCGTCTCGATCTATCCGGACGTCGGCGGGCGCTTCATGGTGCAGTCCTTCGTCGTCGTCGTGATCGGCGGGCTCGGCTCGTTCCCCGGGGCGATCCTGGGCGGCTTCGTCGCCGGCCAGATCCAGACGCTCACCTCGATCTTCGACCCGGCCTACAGCGACCTGATGCTGTTCCTGGTGATGGTGATCATTCTGGCGGTGCGTCCGCGCGGCCTGCTCGGCGTGGAGGGACGCCAATGAACTCGAAGGTGCAAACCCTGGCGTCCACCGAGGCGCAGCAGGCGCAGCCGAGCGCGCGGCCCCGGGTGCGCCCGCTGCGCTGGCCGGAAACCTGGATCGCTCTGGCGCTGGCGGCCATGCCCTTCGTGCTGCTGCACAGCGGCGGCTCCGTGGACACGGCGATCCGCATCCTGATCTGGGGCCTGTTCGGGCTCGGCTTCGACATCCTGTTCGGCTACGCCGGCCTGCTCGCCTTCGGGCAGGCGGCGTTCTTCGGCGCGGGAGGGTTCGTCTCCGCGTACCTGCTGGTCAGCGGCGCCGTCGACAGCGTGCTGCTGGCCGCGATGTTCGGCACGCTGGCCGCCGTGGCGCTGAGCTTCCTGGTCGGCTGGGTGTCGCTGCGGCGCGTGGGCATCTACTTCTCGATGATCACCTTCGCCATCGGCGAGCTCGCGCACTTCATGCAGAACTCGGTGCTGTCGCGCTGGACGGGCGGCGACAACGGGCTGCCCGGCGTGCCGTACCCGCAGTTCCGGCTCGGCGAGCGTCTCGTCGAGATCGCGCCGGGCTGGAACATGTACGTCTTGTTCGCGCTGCTGTTTCTCGCGGCGTTCTGGTTCGCTCGCCGGCTCGTGCGCTCGCCCTTCGGTCACGTGCTCAATGCGATGCGCATCAACCCCGACCGCACGCTGGCGGTGGGGCATCACCTGTGGCGCTACAAGCTCGCCGCGCTGGTGGTGTCGGCCGCGTATGCGGGGCTGGCCGGCAGCATGCTCGGCATGTTCCAGAGCTACATCGGCCCGGATGCCGTCTCGCTCGAGACGTCCAGCCAGGTCGTGATGCAGACCGTGATCGGCGGCGTGCGCACGCTGGTGGGCCCGCTCGTCGGCGCGGCGATCTGGATCTATCTGCGCGACGTGCTGCAACAGATTCCGGGCATCGGCGGCGCGTGGAAGCTGATCCTCGGTGCGCTGTTCGTGCTCGCCGTGACCGTGATGCGCCGCGGCATCGTCGGCGAGATCCGGCACTGGTGGAGCCGGCGCGCCGCCCGGCCGGCGCCGCCCGCGCAGGCAGGCGCTGCGGCAGGCGTGTCGCCGCTGCGCGCCGCGATCCAGCGCACGGCGCCGGGGCCCGATGCCGAGGTGGCGATCGAGGCGCGGAACATCCGGATGCAGTTCGGCGGGCTGGTGGCGCTCGAGCAGGTCGACCTGGCCGTTCGCAGCGGCGAGATCATGGGGCTGATCGGCCCGAACGGCGCCGGCAAGAGCACGCTGTTCAAGATCATGACCGGTGAACTGCGGCCGAGCGCCGGCGAGGTGATCTTCCAGGGCCGCTCCATCGCCGGCATCGGCGTGCGCGAGGCCTGTCGCCTGGGCGTCAGCAAGAGCTACCAGATCGTGCAGGTCTATCCGGATCTGACGGCGCGCGAGAACCTCTACGTTCCGCTGCTCGCGCGGCGGCGCGGTGCGTTCCGCTTCGACGTCTTGAGCACGCTGCGCGGCAATGCGGCGATGGAGGCCGAGGCCGAGAAGCTGCTCGGCGCGATGGAACTGCTCGCGCGCGCCGACACGGTGGTCTCGGAGATGGCCTACGGCGAGAAGCGGCGCCTGGAGATCGCGATCGCGCTGGCCACGGAGCCCCGCGTCCTGCTGCTCGACGAGCCGCTGGCCGGGCTGAGCCCGGCCGAGCGAGCGCAGGTGGTGCAGGTGATCCGCCATGCGGCCGTGGGCCGCACGGTGCTGGTCGTCGAGCACGACATGGACGCCGTCTTCGAACTGGCCGATCGCATCACGATGCTGCACATGGGGCGCAATCTCGTGACCGGGACGCCGGCCGAGATCCGCGACAACGCCGCGGTGCACACCGCCTACCTGGGAACGCGCGATGAACGCCCCGCTGCTTGAACTGGACAGCGTCAACACCTACTACGGCGAGTCGCACGCGCTGCACGACGTGCGGCTGCGCGTGGCCGAGGGGGAGGTGGTCGCGCTGCTCGGCCGCAACGGCGCGGGCAAGAGCACGACGCTGAAGACCGTGATGGGCGTGCTGCCGCCGCGCAGCGGGGCCGTGCGCGTCGCCGGCGAGACGCTGGCCGCGCCCACGCCGGAGGATCTGGCGCGCCGCGGCGTGCAGCTGGTGCCGGAGGAGCGCCGCATCTTCGGCGGCCTCTCGGTGGAGGAGAACCTGAGCATCGCCGCGCTCAGCTGCGCCACGCCGATGCCGGTGTCGGAGATCTATCGCATCTTCCCGAGACTGCAGGAACGCCGCCGCTCGCTGGGCCGCTTTCTCTCCGGCGGCGAACAGCAGATGCTGTCGATCGCGCGCGCGATGATCCGCCGCCCGCGCCTGCTGATGCTCGACGAGCCGTTCGAAGGCCTCGCGCCGATCATCGTGCAGGCCCTGCTCGCGGTGGTGGCCGACCTCGCGCGGCAGGGCCAGACCATCGTCATCGTCGAGCAGAACGTGGAGGCCTGCCTGCGCCTGGCCGATCGCGCCTATGTGCTGAGCAACGGCCAGGTGGTCTACGAGGGCCGCGCCGAAGACCTGCGCGAGGACCACGAGACGCAACGCCGCTACCTGAGCGTGTGATGGGCGAAGACGTCGTCATCGTCGGCAGCGGCATCGCGGGGCACGCGCTGGCGCGCGAGCTGCGCCGGGCCGCGCCGGACCTGCCGATCACGCTGGTGTGCGCGGACGGCGGCGAGATCTACGCCAAGCCGACGCTCTCGGTCGCGCTGTCGCAAGGCAAGTTGCCCGACGCGATCCCGAGCGCGGGCGCGACGCGCTTCGCCGAGCAGCAGCGCATCGCGATGCGCACGCACACCACGGTGCGCGCGCTGGACACGGCCGCCCGCCGCATCGAGACCGACGCGGGCAGCCTCGATTTCGGCCGGCTGGTGCTGGCGCTGGGCGCGCGCCAGATCGGATTGCCCGGCGCCGCGTTCGACGAGCGGATGCTGAGCGTCAACCATCTCGACGACTACCGCGTCTTCCGCGCCGCGCTGGACGGACGGCGGCGCGTGCTGGTGCTCGGCGCCGGCTTCATCGGCTGCGAGTTCGCCTGCGACCTGCGGCAGGCCGGCTTCGAGGTCGAGCTCGTCGATCTCGCCCCGCGGCCGCTGGCGCGCTTCTGGCCGGATGCGCTGTCGGCGCGCTTCGTTGCCCGCCTCGCGGACGCCGGCATCCGCTGGCATCTCGGCGTGCGCATCGAGCGGCTGCAGCGCGAGGGCGATCGCGTCGTCGCCGCGCTGTCCGACGGCACGCTGGTGCACGCCGATCTCGCGCTCAGCGCGCTGGGGCTGGCGCCATGCACGGAACTGGCGCGAGAGGCCGGTCTGCGCATCGGCCGCGGCATCGCGGTCGACGCCACGCTGGCGACCTCGGCCCCGGGCGTGTACGCGCTGGGCGATTGCGCCGAGATCGACGGACATCTCTGGCCCTTCGTCATGCCCATCCTGCATTGCGCGCGCGCGCTCGCGCGCACGCTGGCCGGCACGCCCACCCCGATCGCGTTTCCGCCCATGCCGATCGTGCTCAAGACGCCGGCTTGTCCGGCCGCCTTCCTGCCCGCGCCGAGCGGCGCGAACGGCACCTGGCAGCTGGACGGCGAGGACTGCGCGGTGCTGCGCGATCCGTCCGGCGAGGCGATCGGCGTGGCGCTGCTGGGGGCCGCGGTCCAGCGGCGCGACGAATGGGTGCGGCAGCTCGCGGCCGCCAAAGAAGCTTTTGTTCATTGAGTTTTGTTCACTGAGCGCAGTCCACGAGTGGAGAGCCCCTACATGTCAGAAAAGTCCTTCAAGCCTCTGGCCGGCGTGCGCGTGCTGGAGTTCGGCCAGATCGTCACCGCGCCGTTCTGCGCGCTGCTGCTGGCCGACTTCGGCGCCGATGTCGTGAAGGTCGAGAACCCCGAGGGCGGCGACGGCATGCGGCAATGGCCGCCGCTGATGCAGAAGGAGGAGGGCGGCGAGCGCTTCAGCGGCAACTTCGCGTCGCTGAACCGCAGCAAGCGCAGCCTCGTGGCGGACCTGAAGGACGAGCGCCAGGTCGCGCGGCTGCGCGAGCTGTGCTCCTCGGCGGACATCGTGCTGGAGAACTTCCGCCCCGGCGTGATGGAGCGTCTCGGCCTCGGCTACGAGACGCTTCGCCAGCGCAATCCGCGGCTGGTCTACTGCTCCCTCACCGGCTACGGCCAGACCGGTCCCTACGCGAAGAAGGGCGCCTTCGACGTGACGGTGCAGGCCATCAGCGGCGTGATGAGCGTCACCGGCGAGGAGGATGGCCCGCCGGTCAAGTGCGGCGTGCCGGTGGCCGACTTCACCGCCGGGCTGTACGCGGCCTATTCGTCGCTGGCCGCCTACGAGCAGGCGCGGCGCACCGGCGAGGGCACGCATGTCGACTGTTCGATGCTCGGCTGCGTGCTCGGCATCTCCGCGCTGCAGGTCAGCGAATATTTCGGCACCGGCCAGCCGCCGCGCCGGCTCGGTTCGGCGCATCCGCGCAACGCGCCCTATCAGGGCTTCGAGGGGCGCGACAAGCCCTTCGCGATCGCGGCCGGCAACGACAAGCTGTGGGGCGAGGTGTGCGCGGCGGTGGGCATGCCCGAGCTGAAGGACGACCCGCGCTTCGTCACGCAGTCCCTGCGTGCGCGCAACCAGCACGAGCTCGCCGCCCTGCTGCAACCGCACTTCTCGCGGCGCGACGCGACCGACTGGCTGGCCGAATTCGATCGGCGCGGCGTGCCCTGCGCGCCGGTGAACAGCTTTGCCGACATCCTGGCCGACCGCCACGTGGCGGAGATGAACCTGATGCGCGACATCGAGCTGCCCAACGGCGTGCGCACGCCGACCTTCGTCTACCCCGTCAAGCTGAAGGGCTATGCCTTCGAGGCGGGTGTGCGGCCGCCTCGGCTGGGCGAGCACACGGAGGAGGTCTACGCGCAATGGCTGTCGTGAATCCCGGCGACGCGCTGCTCGGCGCGCCCGGCCCCCACGGCGTGCGCACGCTCACGCTGAACCGCCCCGACAAGGCCAACGCGCTCGGCGAGAGCCTGGTGCTGCGCCTGCACGAGCTGCTCGACGAGGTCGGTGCGGAAACGCGCGTTCTGGTGCTCACCGGCGCGGGCCGGCACTTCTGCGGCGGCTTCGACTTCGCGGGGTACGAGCAGCAGTCCGAAGGAGAGCTGCTGATGCGCTTCGTGCAGATCAATGAACTGCTGGCCAGGTTGCGCCGCGCGCCATACGCCACGCTCGCCTGGGTCAACGGGGCGGCCTTCGGCGCCGGCGCCGACATCGCCTGCGCCTGCGCGTTCCGCTGCGGAACGCCGCAGGCGCGCTTCCGCTTCCCGGGCTTCCAGTTCGGCGTGGCGCTGGGCACGCGCCGCCTGGCGCAAGTGATCGGCGCGCAGCGCGCCCGCGAGGTGCTGTCGCGCAACGAGGAACTCGACGCGAAGCGGGCCCTGGAATCCGGCCTGCTCGATCAGGTGACGGACGAGCCTTCGTTCGTGTCGCTGCCGGCCGAACTGGCCCGGCTCACCGGGGGGCTGGACGCCGTGGCGCTGCCGGCGCTGCTGCGCATCACCGACCCGGCCGACCACGATGCCGACCTCGCCGACCTCGTGCGCAGCGTCGCCCGGCCGGGTCTCCATGCGCGCGTGGCGCGCTACCGGCAGGCGGGCCGCGCCTGAACCTCACGACGGAGCCGACATGAGGCACGAAGCCATCGACGTCATCCGGGCGGAGCATGCGGCGCTCAGCGCCGTGCTCGGCACCCTGCTGGCGCTGTCGGCGCCGGACCGGGCGACCCCCGCCGACTTCAAGCCGCTGCGGGCGATGCTGCTGTACATCGACGAGTTTCCGGAGCGTCTTCACCATGTCAAGGAGACGCAGGTGCTGTTCGCGCGGCTGCGCCTGCGCGCGCCGCGGATGAAGGTGCTGCTCGACCGGCTGGATCACGAACACGAACGCGGCGAAGCCGCCGTCCGGGTGCTCCAGCATGCGCTGCTGGCCTACGAGCTGATCGGCGAATCGCGGCGCGCTGCCTTCGCGGAGGCGCTGCAGCGCTACGCGGCGTTCTACCGCGAGCACATGCGCATCGAAGAACGCGAGGTGCTGCCGCTGGCCGAGGAACTGCTCGGCGACGACGACTGGCGCGAGATCGACGCCGCGTTCGGCGCCAACCGCGATCCCCTGACGGGCCATGCGCCCGATGCCGAGTACGCCGAGCTGTTCCGCTTGATCGCCACGATCACGCCCGCCCCCTACGGGCTGGCCGCCGCCTAGGCGCGCTCGAAGATCGCCGCGATGCCCTGGCCGCCGCCGATGCACATCGTCACCAGCGCGTAGCGCCCCTTCACGCGCTGCAGCTCGTACAGCGCCTTGGTGGTGATGATCGCGCCGGTGGCGCCGATCGGGTGGCCCAGCGAGATGCCCGAGCCGTTCGGGTTCACCTTGGCGGGGTCGAGCCCGAGTTCCTTGACCACCGCGCAGGCCTGCGCCGCGAAGGCTTCGTTGGACTCGATCACGTCGAGGTCGCCGACCTTCAGCCCGGCCTTGGCCAGCGCCAGCTTCGTCGCCGGCACCGGGCCGATGCCCATGAGGGTGGGCTCGACGCCGGCATGCGCGTAGCTGACCAGGCGCGCCAGCGGCTTCAGGCCATTGGCCTTCACCGCCTCGGCGCTCGCCAGCACCACCGCGCCGGCGCCGTCGTTGATGCCGCTGGCGTTGCCGGCGGTCACCGCGCCGTCCTTCTTGAAGGCGGCGCGCATCTTGGCCAGCGTCTCCATCGTGGTGCCGGGCTTGACGTGCTCGTCGGTGTCGAAGCTGACGTCGCCCTTCTTGCTCGGGATCACCACCGGCACGATCTGGCTCTTGAAGCGGCCCTCGGCGATCGCCGCGGCGGCGCGGCGGTGGCTTTCCACCGACAGCTCGTCCATCTGCGCGCGGCTGATGCCGAACTGCTCGCCGACGTTCTCGGCGGTGATGCCCATGTGGATCTTGTGGAAGGGGTCGTGCAGCGCGCCGACCACGAAATCCAGCATCGGACTGTCGCCCATGCGCGCGCCCCAGCGCGCCTGCGGCAGCAGGTAGGCGCCGCGGCTCATCGATTCGGCGCCGGCGCCGATGGCCACTTCGCAGTCGCCCAGCAGGATGGCCTGGGAGGCCGAGACGATCGCCTGCAGGCCCGAACCGCACAGGCGGTTGACGTTGAAGGCCGGCGTCTCCTTGGGCAGGCCGGCGTTGATCGCGGCGACGCGGCTGAGATACGCATCGCGCGGCTCGGTGGGGACCACCGTGCCCATCGCCAGGTGGCCGACGCTGCCGGCAGCAGCGCCGCTGCGCTCGAGGGCCGTCTTGACCGCCAGCGTGGCCAGGTCGGCCAGCGGCACATCCTTCAGCGCGCCGCCGAAGGTGCCGATCGCGGTGCGCGCGGCACCGACCACAAAGACGTCGCGGGGCAGGGCCATGATTTCTTGTCTCCTGTGAGCTGTGACGGAATGCCCACAAGGTACTCCGCCAGCGCTACAGCCGGCTTACAGGCGGCGAGTCGGCGGCCCCGGGGGGCGGCGGCGTCAGCGCGGCGCGCGAGCGGGGAGGGCGGGACGCAGCGACTGCGACAGCTGCCGCGCCTGCTCGACGCCCACGAGGGCCAGTACCAGCGGCAGCACCAGCAGAGCAGCGGCCCCGGCGACCAGCAGCACGGGAATCACGAGCGTCAGCAGCAGCGCGGTGGCGGCGTGGCGCCAGGCCAGCCCGAGCTGCGAAAGCGGCACCGTGCCGCCGGGGTGGGGCGTCGACTGGCCGACGGCAACGAGGTCTTGGCGCATGGGCTGCTTTCGTGAGGCTGGCTTGGTTCAACCTTAGTGGCAGGAGCACCCCCCAAACAAGGGGGTCTCCCCGCGTGATTTGTAATCAAGTGTTATTTCTTCACGACTGCTCCACCGTGAGGAAGTACCGACAGTCCCGCCGCCGCGCTGCCGAAAATGCGCAATCTCCCTGAGCCCGACATGCCCATCGACCTGCGAACCCTGCTGATCGCGCTGGCGATCAACCTCCTCACGATGGCGGTGTCCCTGCCGCTGGTGATGGGCCGCATCAGCGCGCCGGCGCGGCGCGCGCAGGAGGGCGCCGCGCTGCAGGCGGCCGGCTGGGTGTTCATCCTGGTGTCGGGACTGATGGAGCGCGGCGGCGCCGCCGACCGGCTGTTCTCGACGCTGGCGATGGTCGCGTTCGCGCTCAGCGTCGCCTTGCTCGCCACCGCCTTCGAGCTGTGGAGCGGGCGCGCCGGGCGGGTGCGCGCCCAATGGCTGCTGGCGCTGGCGATGCCCCTCGGTTACACGATCGGCTTCGCGCACTACCCCTTTCGGGTCGGCTGGGCCAACGGCCTGCTGGGCGCGCAGATGCTGCTGGTGGTCGCGACGATGGCGCGCGCCGCGCCGCAGCCGGTGGGCCGCTGGCGCTGGCTGGTGGTGCTGAGCCTGAGCCTGCATGCCGCGGTGACGCTGGCGCGCGGCGTGCTCGGCGCCTTCTTCACCGAGAGCTACCCGCGCTTCCTGAGTCCGCACCCGGTCAACTACACGGCCGCGGTGGTCGCGCTGGTCACCTCGATGCTCACGGTGCTGGGCATCCTGCTGGCGCACCGCGACGAGGCGGCGCGCGCGCTCGAGCGGCTGGCCACCGTCGACGGCCTGACCGACGTGCTCAACCGCCGCGCCTGGCTGGAGCGGGCGCGCACGCTGCTCGATGCCGGGCGCCGCCGCGGCGTGCCGATGGCGGTGCTGATGTTCGACATCGACCGCTTCAAGCAGATCAACGACACCCTCGGCCACGACGCCGGCGACCGCGCGCTGTGCCTGGTCGCGCAGCAGCTCGGCGCGGCGGCCGGCGCGGCCGATCTGGTGGGCCGCTACGGCGGCGAGGAGTTCTGCGTGCTGCTGGCCGAAGGGGACGACGCCAACGCGGCGCGCTTCGACGCGCGGCTGCGCGAGCGGCTGGCGGCGGCCTCGCAGGCCGAACTCGGCTTCGTGATCGGCTACAGCGCCGGCGTGTCGCGCTGCCGCGGCGGGCCCGACTCGCTCGACGCGATGCTGCGCCGCGCCGATGCGGCGCTGTACCGCGCCAAGGATGCCGGGCGCGACCGCACGCTGGACACCGGGTTCGGCGTGCTGCAGGTCGCCTGAGCCGTGCTCACATGCTGCGGCGGTACTGCCCGCCGACTTCGAAGAGGGCGTTGGTGATCTGCCCGAGCGAGCAGACCCGCACGGCCTCCATCAGCACCTCGAAGACGTTGGCGTTGGCGATCACCGCCTGCTGAAGCCGCTCGAGCATCGCCGGCGCCTCGGCGGCGTGGCGCTCGTGGAAGTCGCGCAGCCGCGCGAGCTGGCTCTGCTTCTCGGCTTCGGTCGAACGCGCCAGCTCCAGGCTTTGCGGCGTCGGGTCGCCGTGCGGGTTGCGGAAGGTGTTCACGCCGATGATCGGGTACTCGCCGGTGTGCTTGAGCATCTCGTAGTGCATGCTCTCTTCCTGGATCTTGCTGCGCTGGTAGCCGGTCTCCATCGCGCCGAGCACCCCGCCGCGCTCGGCGATCTTCTCGAACTCGGCCAGCACCGCCTCTTCCACCAGCTCGGTCAGCTCGTCGATCACGAAGGCACCCTGGTTCGGGTTCTCGTTCTTCGCCAGCCCCCACTCGCGGTTGATGATCAACTGGATCGCCATCGCGCGGCGCACCGATTCCTCCGTCGGCGTCGTGATCGCCTCGTCGTAGGCGTTGGTGTGCAGGCTGTTGCAGTTGTCGTAGATCGCGATCAGCGCCTGCAGCGTGGTGCGGATGTCGTTGAAGGCGATCTCCTGCGCGTGCAATGAGCGCCCCGAGGTCTGCACGTGGTACTTCAGCTTCTGGCTGCGCTCGTTGGCGCCGTAGCGCTCGCGCATCGCGGTGGCCCAGATGCGCCGCGCCACGCGGCCCAGCACCGTGTACTCCGGGTCCATCCCGTTGCTGAAGAAGAAGGAGAGGTTCGGCGCGAAGTCGTCGATGTGCATGCCGCGCGCCAGGTACGCCTCCACGAAGGTGAAGCCGTTCGAGAGCGTGAACGCCAGCTGCGAGATCGGGTTCGCGCCTGCCTCGGCGATGTGATAGCCCGAGATCGACACCGAGTAGAAGTTGCGCACGCCGTGGTGCACGAAGTACTCGGCGATGTCGCCCATCACCTTCAGGCTGAACTCGGTGGAGAAGATGCAGGTGTTCTGCCCCTGGTCTTCCTTCAGGATGTCGGCCTGCACCGTGCCGCGCACGTTGGCCAGCGCCCATTCGCGGATCTTGGCGGCTTCGGTGTCGGTGGGCTCGCGGCCGTTGTCGGCCTTGAACTTCTCCAGTTGCTGGTCGATCGCGGCGTTCATGAACATCGCCAGGATGCTCGGCGCCGGGCCGTTGATCGTCATCGACACCGAGGTGGCCGGATCGCACAGGTCGAAGCCCGAATACAGCACCTTCAGGTCGTCGAGCGTCGCGATGCTCACCCCCGAGTTGCCGACCTTGCCGTAGATGTCCGGGCGCGGGTCGGGGTCGTTGCCGTACAGCGTGACCGAGTCGAAGGCGGTGGACAGGCGCTTGGCCGGCATGCCCTCGCTGACCAGCTTGAAGCGCCGGTTGGTGCGGAAGGCGTCGCCTTCGCCGGCGAACATGCGCGTCGGGTCCTCGTTCTCGCGCTTGAAGGCGAAGGTGCCGGCGGTGTAGGGGAAGCTGCCGGGCACGTTCTCGAGCAGCAGCCACTTCAGCAGCTCGCCGTGATCCTCGTACTGCGGCAGCGCCACCTTGCGGATCTTGCTGCCCGACAAGGTGGTGTGCACGAGCGCGGTGCGGATCTCCCTGTCGCGGATCTTCACCACGTACTCGTCGCCGGCGTAGGCGCGCTGCATGTCGGGCCACATCGCCAGCAGCTTCTTCGCGCGCGCATCGAGCCGCGCTTCGCGCTCGGCGATCAGCGGCTGCAAGGCCTCGGCCGGCGCGTCGCAGTCCTTCAGCATGCGCGCGCTCTCGCGCAGCTGCTGGATCTCGCGCGCCAGCCTGGCCTGCTCGCGCGCCTGGCGCTTGTAGCCGCGCACGGTGTCGGCGATGTCGGCCAGGTAGCGCACCCGCGCGCCGGGCACGATGGGCGTCTGGTGCGTGCTGTGGCGGGTGGCCACCCGCGGCAGGCGGCCGTCCTTCAGCTTCAGGCCGAGCGCGGCCAGGCGCGGCTCGAGTGCCTGGTACAAGGCGGTCACGCCGTCGTCGTTGAAGCGGCTGGCCATCGTGCCGAACACCGGCATCTGCTCGGGCGCGGTCTTGAAGGCCTCGCGGTTGCGCTGCACCTGCTTGGCGACGTCGCGCAGCGCGTCGGCGGCGCCCTTGCGGTCGAACTTGTTGATCGCGACGAATTCGGCGAAGTCGAGCATGTCGATCTTCTCGAGCTGGCTGGCCGCGCCGAACTCGGGCGTCATCACGTACAGCGGCACGTCGACCAGCGGCACGATCGCCGCGTCGCCCTGGCCGATGCCCGAGGTCTCGACGACGATCGCATCGAAGCCGGCCGCCTTGCACGCGGCGATCACGTCGGGCAGCGCCTGGCTGATCTCGCTGCCGTAGTCGCGCGTGGCCAGGCTGCGCATGAAGATGCGCTGGCCCGAACGCCAGGGCCCGATCGCGTTCATGCGGATGCGGTCGCCGAGCAAGGCGCCGCCGCTCTTGCGGCGCGAGGGGTCGATGCTGATCACCGCGACGCGCAGCGCGTCGTCCTGGTCCAGGCGCAGGCGGCGGATCAGCTCGTCGGTCAGCGACGATTTGCCCGCGCCGCCGGTGCCGGTGATGCCGAGCACGGGGATCTTGGTGGCCTTGGCGGCTTCGTGCAGAGACTTCTTCAAGGCATCGCTGGCCTTGCCGTTGTCCAGCGCGGTGATCAGCTGCGCCAGCGAGCGCCAGGCCGCTTCGGTGTGGCCGCGCAGCGCGGCGATGTCGGTGGGCGCATGCACGGACAGGTCGACATCGCAGCGCATCACCATCTCGCCAATCATTCCCTGCAGCCCCATGCGCTGGCCGTCTTCGGGGCTGTAGATGCGCGCCACGCCGGCGCCTTGCAGCTCGGCGATCTCGGCCGGCACGATCACGCCGCCGCCGCCGCCGAACACCTGGATGTGCGCGCCGCCGCGCGCGCGCAGCAGCTCGACCATGTACTTGAAGTACTCGACGTGCCCGCCCTGGTAGCTGCTCAGCGCGATGCCCTGCGCGTCTTCCTGCAAGGCGGCGGTGACGACTTCGTCCACCGAGCGGTTGTGCCCCAGGTGGATCACCTCCGCGCCCATGCCCTGCAGGATGCGCCGCATGATGTTGATCGCCGCGTCGTGCCCGTCGAACAGCGACGCCGCGGTGACGAAGCGAACCTTGTGCCTCGGGCGGTAGGCGGCAAGCGCCTGGTAGTCGGCGGACAGGTCGGTCACGGTTCGTCTCCGGTGGAATTCATTCGACTCGCAGCGCGGCGAGTTCGGGGCTGCCCGGCGGATAGCGCAGCTTGAGGCCTTCGAGGGTCTGCACGACCGCGCGGCCGATCATCAGGTTGCGGTGCGTCTTCGAGTCCGCCGGCACGATGGTCCACGGCGCCCAGGGCGTGCCGGTGGCGGCGATCGCGCGCTCGTAGGCCTGCTGGTAGGCATCCCACTGCTTGCGCACGTCGAGGTCGCCGGCGGCGAACTTCCAGTGCTTGTTCGGGTCGTCCAGCCGCTCCTGCAGCCGCGCGCGCTGCTCGTCCTTCGAGATGTGCAGCATGAACTTGCACACCACCGTGCCGGTCTCGGCCAGCAGCTTCTCGAAGGCGTTGATCTGCTCGTAGCGCTGGCGTGTCTGCTCGGGCGTGATCCAGCCGTTGACCGCGGGCACCAGCACGTCCTCGTAGTGGCTGCGGTTGAAGATCACGATCTCGCCGTCGGCCGGCACCTTCTGGTGGATGCGCCACAGGTAGTCGTGCGCGCGCTCGTCGCCGGTCGGCACCTTCCAGCCCACCGCGTGCACGCCCAGGGCGCTGGTCTGGCCGAACACGCCGCGGATCGTGCCGTCCTTGCCGGCGGTGTCGGTGCCTTGCAGCACTACCAGCAGCTTGAAGCGGCGGTCGGCGTAGAACAGGTCCTGCAATTCGTCGATGCGCGTGGCCAGCGCCGCCACCTTGGCCTTGTCGCGCGCCTTGCTGCCGCTGGAGAAGGGCTTGGCGGCCGGGTCGAAGCGCGCGAGCGCGAAGCGTTTGCCGCCGACCTTGCCGGTGCCGGCGCCGCAGTGCTGGAAGTCGCGCAGATCGGCCATGAGGCGCCTCGTGAGGATGGGGGGGCAATTGACGTATACGTCAATTGGGCAGTGTAGCGCCCGGCGGCCCTCGCGAAGCTGACACGTCGCCCGGGCCGGCCCCGGGGTTTCCCCGCGGCGATCCGGCGTGACGGGCGTCACGTCGGCGCGGAGGTTTGGCGGCACAATCGCGCCGGTTGGGAAACAAGCACGGCGCCACGACGCCGCGGGTGGAGCAGACCCCCTTGGTCACAGGCAACGCACCGATCAAGACGCCGGACGGTCAGGCCGAGCTGGCGACGCGCTCGCGCCATCTGAGCCAGCGGCACCGCACCGTGCTGCTGCTGGTCAACGGCCGGCGCACCGAGGAGCAGATCCGCCGCCTGGCCGAACAGGCCGGCGCGCCGCCGAGCTGTTTCGACGAACTGCTCGACCTGGGCATGATCATCCGCCCGCTGCCGACCCTGCCGATCGAGGTGGCGCCGTACCCGACGCTGCCGGCGGCGCCTTCGGTCGACCTGCCGCTGCCCGACCTGGATCACGAGCCGCCGCTGCCGCCCGCCGGCGCGCTGGTGCCGAACTCGACGCTCAACGGCGACCTCGGCGGCTACGAGCCCTGGGCGATGGTCGAGACCGACTATTCCGATCTCGGCGACCTCGACGGCGGCCTCGAGCAGGCGCGCGACCTGCTCATCCGCGCGGTGCGCACCGACGCGCCGGTGGCCGGCTCGCTGACGCTGATGCGGCTGCGCCGCGCGCGCACCCGCGAAGACCTGCTGGGCCTGCTCGACGAAGTCGTGCAGCGCATCGCGCGGCCGCCGCGCGAAGTCGAGATCGCCCGCCTGGTGCGCCGCGTGCGCCGGCTGATCGCCGACGCGCCGGCCGATTCGTCGCTGCCGGGCTTCTGAGCCGCATGAGCTTTCTCGCCATCGACGTGGGCAACACGCGACTGAAGTGGGCGCAGTACGCCTCGCCGCAGCCGGGCGCCGCGCTGCTCGCGCACGGCGCGGTGTTCCTCGAGACCATCGACAGCCTGGCCGACACCGACTGGAAGGGCATCGCGCCGCCGACCAGCATGCTCGGCTGCGTGGTGGCGGGCGAGGGCGTCAAGCGCCGCGTCGAAGAGCAGCTCGAGATCTGGGACGACCTCGATCCGCGCTGGGTGGTCTCGGCGCGCGAGGCCTGCGGCCTGACCAACGGCTACGACCACCCGAACCGGCTCGGCGTCGACCGCTGGGTGGCGATGATCGGCGCGCGCCATCGTGTGCTCGCGCAGGGCGGGCCGCGGCCGGTGCTGGTGGTGATGGTGGGCACCGCGGTGACGGTCGACGCGGTCGACGCCGGCGGCAGGTTCCTCGGCGGGCTGATCCTGCCCGGCTTCGGCCTGATGCTGCGCGCGCTCGAGATGGGCACCGCCGGGCTGAAGGCGCCCACCGGCGAGGCGGTGGACTTCCCCACCAACACCAGCGATGCGCTGATGAGCGGCGGCGCCGACGCGCTGGCCGGCGCGGTCGAGCGCATGTACCGCAAGCTGCGCCGGCGCACCGGCGCCGAGCCGGCGCTGGTGATGAGCGGCGGCGCGGCGGTCAAGCTCGCGCCGATCACCGAGCTGCCCTTCGAGACGGTCGATACGCTGATCTTCGACGGCTTGCTCGAACTGCAGTCGCGCCGCCTGGCGCTCTGACTCCAGACCCGCGCCAGACGCGCTCGGTGTCTGGCCGCAACTCGGCGTTGCGCCGCTGGCCTGCCGGCCGCGGCGCCGGCTCGATGAACGCGCCGAGGCCTGCGCATTTTTCCCCGTCTGCTCCTCCAAGCCTCTTCACATTCCGGAACGGTTCGAGGGTTAGTACTGTGTCGAGTCGGCTCGCCAAGAAACATACTATCCAACCAGTATGTAAACGGGGGCGACATGAACATCGGCGCAGCGCAGAAGAAAGCTCTCGGCTTTGCGCTTTCCCATCCGAACGAACGAGACTGCTGGATCAAGGCGCCTGCGCTCACGGCGGCGCTCGAATGCGGCGGCGACGAGGACCGCGCCATCGCGCTCGAATGGTTGCGTCGCGCGATGGCGACCCAGCGTGACGATGGCAACCTGAGCTACGCGGACACCGTCCATGCGCTGCCCGCCGGGCACATCCGCAGCTTCACGCCGTTGGCGAGCCTCACCGCATCGCTGGGCTATCCATTGCTGCTGGCCTATCGGCAGTGGCCCGCCGAAGAATTGCTCCGCGCCGCGGCGCGCCAAGCCGACGCGTTGCGCTGTGCACCGCGAACGCGCGACGGCGGCATCTGGGCCCGCGCCGAGGGGCCGGAGCTTTGGGTGGACTTCACCTATCTCATGGCGCCGTTCCTTGCACTGTATGGACAACTGGCCGACGACGTCTCTGCGGTCGACGATGCGTTCCATCAGTTCGCCGTGCACGTCGATCACCTGGTGGACCCGCGCAAGCACCTGGCGCGACACGCTTGGTGCGAGAAGCCCGACCACTACCCGCAGTCGACGTTCTGGACGCGCGGCAACGGCTGGCTGGTGTGTGCGGCCGTCGACCTGTTGCGCCTGGCGCCGGATCATCCGGGAGCAGATCGCGTGCGGCGGACGCTCGTGCAGGTACTGCCGGCGATGGCGGCCTACCAGGAGCGCTCGGGCTACTTCTGCCACGTGCTCGACGACCCCCGTTCCAACCTGGAGGCCTCCGGCACGGCGATGTTCGCCTACGCGATGGCGCACGCCGTTTCGATGGGACTGTGCCCCCGGGCGGATCTCGAGCGCGCTCGCCGCGCCGTGGAGGCCGTGGCGGGGGCGGTCGAGCCCTCCGGAAAGGTTCCCGGCGTCGCCGTGCCGCCCGGAGGCCCGGGCGTGCCGTTCGACTGGACGCTGTTCGGCCAGGGCTTCTTCGTGCTGGCCGTGGATGCGCTCCTGCGCGCCGAAGGGAGTGCGCGGTGACGGCATCGACCCCGAAGTCGGCCCGCCCGCTGGACGGCGTGCGCGTGCTCGACTTGTCGCGCCTCGCGCCGGGGCCCTACTGCACCATGATGCTGGCCGACCTTGGCGCCGAGGTCATCGTCGTCGGCGGGGGCCGCGCCGGGCTGCCGGTGTCGTCGTTCTCGCGCGGCAAGCATTTCATTGCGCTCGACATGAAGTCGCCGGACGGCCAGCGCGCGCTGCAGCGCCTGGCGCGCAGCGCGGACGTGCTGGTCGAAGGGTTCCGCCCCGGCGTGACGCAGCGGCTGGGCGCCGACCACGCGACGCTCTCGGCGCTCAACCCGCAGCTGATCTACTGCTCGCTGACCGGCTACGGCCAGGACGGCCCGCTCGCGCAGGCGGCGGGGCACGATCTGAACTACCTCGCGCTGACCGGCGTGCTCGGCAGCATCGGACCGGCCGACGCGCCGCCCGTGGTACCGCTGAACCTGCTGGCCGACTTCGCGGGCGGCAGCCTGTTCGCGGTGATTGGCATCCTCGCCGCGCTGATCGAACGCACGCGCTCGGGCCAGGGCCAGCACATCGACGCCGCGATGATCGACGGCTGCCTGTCGCTGATGGCGATGCACAGCCCCGTGTGGGGCTCCGCGGCCATGCCGGCGCGCGGCCGTGGCTGGCTCTCGGGTGCCGCGCCCTACTACCGCTGCTATGCGTGTGCCGATGGACGCCACGTGTCCGTGGGCGCGCTCGAGCCGCAGTTCTTCGCGACGCTGTGGTCGCTCGTCGGTGAAGGGCCGGCACCCGACCAGATGGACATGTCCGCGTGGCCGCACATCGAGGCGGTCTTCGCGAAGGCGTTCTCGACGCGGGCGCGCGACGAATGGAGCGAGCTGTTCGCCGGCCAGGACGTGTGCGTCTTTCCGGTGCTCGACCCGGCCGAGGCATGGCAGCACGCGCACGTGCGGCAGCGCCATCCCGACGCAGGTCCGGCCGAGCCGCCGACCGTGCCGCGCTTCGGCCGCACGCCGCTGCAGGTGCCTGCCACCGACACGCGCGACCGCTCCGTCGAACTGCTGCGCGCGGCCGGGCTGTCCGACAGCGAGATCGAGCGTGCGAGCCCGCCCGCCGACCGCGACCGCGCGCTCAGCACGCGCGACGCCTGGCCGCCGCCGCTGCGCGACGGCGGGGCGACGCCCCGTTCCTGACGGCCCATCCACGAACCGCACCGAGACCATCCGACATGAACGCCGGCGACACCCACGCCTACAACGAGTTCCGCGGCACCGTGCGCCGCTTCGCGCGCGCCGAGGTCGCACCGCACGCTGCCGAGATCGATCGCGACAAGCGCCCGCCCGTGGAGGCCTTCGAGGCGAGCCTGGCCCTCGGGCTGCCGGGCCTGCCCTACCCCGAGCGCCTCGGCGGGCAGGGCGGCGACATGCTCAGCCAGTGCATCGTGCTGGAAGAGATCGGCCGCGTGTGCGCGTCGACCGCGCTGACGGTGTCCAGCTCCTGGATCCTGATGGCCGTGATGGATTTCGGCACGCCGGCACAGCAGCAGAGCATCGTGCCCGACATCACCGCCGGCCGCGCGCGCTGCGCGTGGGGTCTGACCGAACCGCAGGGCGGCTCCGACCTGATGGGCGCCAAGACGCAGGCCCGGCGCGACGGCGACGCGTGGGTGATCAACGGCACCAAGCGCTTCATCACCAACGGCGGCTGGGCGGAGTGGTATCTGATCTTCGCGCGCACCGAGCCGAAGCGCTTCGGCCTGTTCCTCGTGCACAAGAACGACCCGGGCGTCTCCTTCGGCGCGCAGGAACGCAAGATGGGCATGCGCGGCAGCCCCACCTGCGACGTGATCCTCGAGAACGTGCGCGTGGATGCGGGCCGGCAACTCGGCGACCCGACGCGCGGCGCGGAGAACATCGGCGCGGCGCTGATGCGTTCGCGCCTGCACATCGCGGCGCACGCGCTGGGCATCGCCAGCGGCGCGCTCGACGAGGCCGTGCACTACACGACCGGGCGCGAGCAATTCGGCCAGGCGATCGCGCGCTTCCAGATGGTGCGCTGCATCGTGGCCGACATGGCGATCAAGGTCGAAGCCGCGCGCGCCACGCTGTACCGCGCCGTGCAGATGTACGAGTCCGGCGATCCACAGGCCAAGCTGCAGGCCTCCATCGCGAAGGTGCTGTGCTCGGACGCGGCGATGGCCGTCACCACCGATGCCGTGCAGCTGCACGGCGGTTACGGCTACCTGGAGGACTACCCGGTGGAGCGGATGATGCGCGACGCCAAGGTCACGCAGATCTGGGAGGGCACCAACCAGATCCAGCGCCTGATGATCGCCAAGGACGTCTACGACGTCCTCGCCTGAGGGAGCCGAGCCATGTCGAGCATTCTCGAAGGCCTGACCGTCCTGGAGCTGTGCGAGGTCTACCAGGGGCCGCTGGCCGGCCAGTGCCTCGGCGACTTCGGGGCGCGCGTGATCAAGGTCGAGCGCGGCCCGATGGGCGATCCCCTGCGCGGCGGCGACTTCCATGCGGTCGAACGCGGGCTGATGAGCAGCTACTTCGCCGCGGCCAACCGCAACAAGGAGTCCATCTGCCTGGACCTGAAGAGCGAAGCCGGCCGCGACGCGCTGCTGGCCCTCGTGCAGCAGGCCGACGTGCTGCTGCACAACTACCGGCCCGGCGTGATGGACAAGCTCGGGCTGGGCTACGAGGCGCTGAGCGCGCTGAACCCGCGACTGGTCTACGCGTGCGCCAGCGGTTTCGGCGAGACCGGTCCGTGGGCGCAGATGGCAGGGCAGGACATCCTGATCCAGTCGCTCAGCGGCATCGCCGCGGCGCCCGAAGGGCCGCCGCGCTACGTCAACGCGCCGCTGTCCGACTACGCCTCGGGCATGGTGCTCGTCCAGGGCATCCTTCTGGCGCTTCTCGAGCGCATGCAGTCCGGACGGGGACAGAAGGTGTCGGTGTCGCTGCTGGACACGGCGGTGTCGATCCAGAGCCTGGAGGCCGCCGCGGAACTGAACTACGGCGTCGAGACGCGCTGGATCGACCGTGCGCTGAACTTCTCCGTCCAGGCCAGCGACGGCTGGGTCACGGTGCTGGGCTTCTTCCGCGACAACCCGCTGCAGCTGATCTGCCGGGCAATCGGCGTTGCCGATCTCAGCATCGACATGGGCCTGCCCGACGCGGCGCGGCAGCGCGCCCACCGCGACGCGATCGTGCGGCGCCTCGCGCCCGCGTTCCGCGCCCTCGCGGTCGACGACGTCGTGCAGCGGCTCCAGCGCGAGGGCGTGCTGTGCGCGCCGGTGCTGCCGTTCCGCCGCACGCTGGAGTGGCCGCAGCTGCGGCACAACGGCATGGTGCGCACGGTGCCGGTGGACGGGCAGGAACCGATGCAGGTCATCGACCATCCCCTGCGGCTGTCGCGCACGCCGCACGCCGTGCGGCGCGGGCCACCCCGCCTGGGCGAGCACACGCGCGAGGTGCTGGCCGCCCTCGGCTACGACGAGCAGCGGATCCGTCAGGCCGCCGGCGAGGACGGCTGAGATGCACGCCGTGGTGGACATGGCTGGCTGGACGGTCGGCGAGCTGCTGCGCGTGCAGGCGCAGCGCGCGCCCGACGATGTCTTCATCGAGATGGCCGACGGCCAGTCGTTGAACTATGGCCAAGCTTGGCGCGAGGCCGGCAGGATGGCGCAGGCGCTGCGGGCGTGCGGCGTGGAGCCTGGCCATGCCGTGGTCATCATGCTGCCCAACGGCCTGAGCGCGGTGCTCGCGTGGCTCGGCGCGAACCTGCTCGGCGCGGTGGACGTGACCATCAACACCGGCTACCGCGGCGCGAGCCTGGAGCACGCGATCAACCAGTCGCAGGCCCGGCACATGGTGCTCGGCGCGGAACTCCTGCCGGTCCTGCGCGCCAGCGAAGGCGGACTGGTCCACCTGCGCACCTGTCTCGTGGCGGGTCTCGCGCAGCGCGAGGACATGACGGGCCGGCACGCCGGGGGCATCGAAGTGCGAGACCTGGCACAGGCACTGGCGGCCGCCCCGGACGGTGACGACGCATGGCCGGTCGTCAGGCCCAGCGACATCGCCAGCATCATCTACACCTCGGGTACCACCGGGCCGGCCAAGGGCGTGCTGATGCCGCATGCGCAGGTCGTGCTCCTCGCGCGACAAACCGCCGAGAAGCTGCGCATCGACCCTCAGGACGTGTACTACAGCTTCCATCCGCTGTACCACATGGCCGGCAAGTTCATGCAGGTACTGGCCTGCCTCGTCGCAGGCGCGAAGCTCGTGCTCGACACGCACTTCGACCCGACACGGTGGCTGCAGCGCGTGCGCGACAGCGGCGCGACGCTGTCCGGCGCGCACGGCCCGATGCTGGAGATGATCCGCGCGCAGCCGCCCGGCGCCCGCGATTCGGACCATCGCCTGAGGGCGATCTGCAGTGCACCGTTCCCCCGCCACATCGCCGAGGACTTCGAGCGGCGCTTCGGCGTGCGCGGCGTCGAGGTGTGGGGGATGACGGAGGTCGGCATTCCACTGTGGTGCCCGATGGACGCGCCGCTGCGCGCCGGCTCGTGCGGCCGCGTGGACGAGCGGTGGTTCGAGTTCGCCATCGTCGACCCGGCCACCGACGTGCCGGTGCCCACCGGCGGCATCGGCGAGTTCGTGGTGCGGCCGCGCCACCCGTGGACCTTGTTCCAGGGCTACATCGGCATGCCCGACAAGACCGTCGCCGCATGGCGCAACCTGTGGTTCCACACCGGCGACGAGGGCCGCATGGACGAGGAGGGCTGGGTCTACTTCCAGGATCGCTCGTCCGACCGCATCCGCCGCCGCGCCGAGAACATCCCGGCGCACGACATCGAGGTCGCCGCGCGGCAGCACCCCGCCGTGCTCGAAGCGGTCGCGGTCGGCACGCCGTCCGAGTTCGCCGGCGACGATGACATTCGCCTGTTCGTGATCGCCCGCCCGCAGGCCGCACCCGCGCCGGAAGAGCTGCTGCGCCACCTCGCGCGCCAACTGCCGCACTTCATGGTGCCGCGCTACCTCGAGTTCGTCGACGAGTTTCCGCGCAGCGCCACGCACAAGGTGCAGCGCGCGCTGTTGAGGCAGCGCGCGCCAGGCCCGCAGACCTGGGACCGCAAAGCGCATCACATCGACCTCAGGTCGCTGATCCACACATGACCACCCACGCCATCGCCGCGCCCGCGGCCAGCCTCTCCGACCGCTACACCGTCACCCGCGGCGTCATCTTCATGTCGGGCAACCAGGCGCTGGTGCGGCTGCCGCTGCAGCAGCGCCGCCGCGACCTGCTCGCCGGGCACAAGACCGGCGGCTTCATCTCCGGCTACCGCGGTTCGCCACTCGGCCGCCTGGACATGGAGCTGTGGCAGAGCGCCGACCTGCTGCGCGGACTCGACATCCATTTCCAGCCCGGCGTGAACGAGGATCTGGCCGCGACCGCTCTGTGGGGCGCGCAGTACGTGCCGATCCTGCCCGGAGGCCGCGTCGACGGCGTGTTCGGCCTGTGGTACGGCAAAGGCCCCGGCGTCGACCGCAGCGGCGACGTTCTCAAGCACGCCAACGCGGCCGGCACGAGCCCGCTTGGCGGCGTGTTGGCCTTGGCCGGCGACGACCATGCGGCCAAGTCGTCGACGCAGGCGCACCAGTCGGAGCAAGCCTTCATTGCCGCGGGGATACCGGTGCTGTACCCGTCCACCGTGCAGGAAATCCTCGACTACGGCCTGATGGGCATCGCGATGAGCCGCCATGCCGGCTGCTGGGTCGCCATGAAGCTCGTCACCGATGTC
Source organism: Pseudomonadota bacterium (assembly GCA_029779845.1). Classification (GTDB taxonomy): domain Bacteria; phylum Pseudomonadota; class Gammaproteobacteria; order Burkholderiales; family Burkholderiaceae_C; genus Piscinibacter. The sequence continues at coordinate 34,166 of JAKOZT010000142.1, forward strand.
GTCGAGGGCTCGAGCACCGTCGTGGTCGAAGAGGACCGGCCGCGCATTGTCGTGCCCGAGGATCCTGAGGGAGAACGCGGCGCGCGCTACATCAAGCGATACCAGCCGCCGCTGCAGCAGGAGGCGCAGCTCTACAACGTCCGGTTGCCTGCCGCCGTGGCCTTCGCACGCGCCAACGGCATCAACCGCATCGCGGGTGCCGAGGCGGATGCGCGCATCGGCATCGTCAGCGCCGGCAAGTCGTGGACCGACACAGAGCTCGCGCTGCAGCGGCTCGAGTCGCAGGGCCTGGCCGTGCCACGCTCGCAGCTGCGCCTGCTGAAGGTCGGCATGGTGTGGCCGCTGGAGCCGGAGATCGTCACCCGCTTCGCGCGGGGCCTCGAGCGCATCCTGGTCATCGAGGAGAAACGCCCGCTGCTCGAAGACCAGGTCAAGGCGATCCTGTTCGCGGTCGCGGGTGCGCGACCGCAGGTGGTCGGCAAGTTCCGGGGGGGCGTGCCCGGGTCGGCAGGAGCGTTGCAACCCTTCATTCCCCAGGTCGGCGAACTGTCGCCCACCATGCTGGCGGGCCTCATCGCCGAGTGGCTCGGCCTGCCGCCGGCGGCCGCGTCCGAGCCGGCCGCGCCCGTCGCGGCAGCGCCGGCCGTGGAGCGCCCGCCGACCTTCTGCTCCGGCTGCCCGCACAGCACCTCCACGCGTGTGCCCGACGGCAGCCTTGCGCTGGCGGGCATCGGTTGCCATTCGATCGCGCTGCTGCTCGACCCGTTGCGCACCGGACCCCTCTCGCACATGGGTGCCGAAGGCGTGATGTGGGTCGGACAGGCGCCCTTCAGCGAGCACCGCCATGTGTTTGCGAACATCGGCGACGGCACGTACTACCACTCCGGCTTCCTCGCGATCCGCCAGGCGATTGCGGCGAAGGTGTCGATCACCTACAAGCTGCTGCTCAACGGCTTCGTCTCGATGACGGGCGGCCAGCCGATCGAAGGCGAACTCACGCCGCGACAGTTGGCCACCGAGCTGCTGGCCGAGGGCGTGGCGAAGGTTGTCGTGGTCACCGACGATCCCGACAAATACGCGCGGCAGGCGCTGCCCGCGGGTGTGGGCGTGCGGCACCGCGACGACATGGACGCGGTGCAGCGTGAACTGCGCGAACAGCAAGGCGTATCGGTGCTCGTCTACGACCAGATGTGCGCCACCGAGCGGCGGCGCCAACGCAAACGCGGCAAGCTGCCCGACCCCGATCGCCGGAGCTTCATCAACAGTGCCGTGTGCGAGGGCTGCGGCGACTGCGGCGTGCAGTCCAACTGCCTGTCCATTGAACCGCTGCCCACCGAGCTGGGCCGCAAGCGCCGCATCAATCAGGCCTCGTGCAACAAGGACTTCTCCTGCACCAAGGGCTTTTGCCCGAGCTTCGTCACCGTGCAGGGCGGTCGACTGCGTGCCGGTGCGGGTGCCCGCGTGCAGCGGCCGTCGCCGCACGACGTCGCGCTGCCCGATCCGTCGCCCGCGCGGCTGGACGAGCCGCTGGGCGTGATCGTCACCGGCGTGGGGGGCACGGGTGTCATCACGGTCGGCGCGATCCTCACGATGGCCGCCCACCTCGACGGCCTGCACGCGAGCTCGCTGGACCTGACCGGATTGGCGCAGAAGTACGGCGCGGTCATGTCCCACATCCGCCTGACGCGGCCGGGTGCGGGCGACGCCAGCTACCGGCTCGGTGCCGGCGAAGCCAACCTCGTGCTCGGCTGCGACCTGATCGTCACGGCCGGCGCCGAAGCTGTGGAGCGCATGCACCGGCGCAAGACGCGCGTCGTGCTGAACACCGATCTCTCGCCGACGCGCGAGTTCGCACGCAACGCCGACTGGGCGCCGGACGTCCAGGCGCTGCAGCGGCGCGTCGAGGAAGCTGCCCTCTGCGTGGAGGCGATGTCTGCGACGACGATGGCCCAGGACCTGATGGGCGACCCCGTCGCGGCCAACCTGTTCATGCTCGGCTTCGCCTGGCAGCGGGGCTGGGTGCCGGTCAGCGGCGCGTCGATCGAGCAGGCCATCCGGCTGAACGGCGTGGCCGTCGAGGCGAACCTCGACAGCTTCGCGTGGGGCCGTGTGGCGGCCGATGCGCCGCAGGCGCTGCAGGCCGCACGCGAGCGATCGACTGCCCGGCGCGCGAACGTCGTGGCGCTGCCGGCGCCCGCGCTGCACAAACTCGACGACATCGCCCGGCACCGCAGCGAGGCGCTGACGCGCTACCAGAACGCCGCCTATGCCCGGCGCTACCAGGCCCTGGTGCAGCGCGTCGCGCGCGCGGAGGCGTCGGCGATGGGCGGCGACCGGCTCGCGCGCGCTGTTGCCCGCTACTACTTCAAGCTGCTGGCCTACAAGGACGAGTTCGAGGTCGCTCGCTTGTACGCCTGCGACGAGTTCGCGCAGGAATTGGCGCGCACCTTCGAAGGCGACTTCACGCTGCACTTCCACCTTGGCGCAGGCCCGTTCGCCCGCCGTGATCCGAACGGCGGCCCTCCACGGAAGACGGAGGCCGGCCCGTGGGTGATGACGGCAATGCGTCTGCTCGCGCCGCTGCGCGTCGTGCGCGGCACCTGGCTGGATCCGTTTCGGCACACGCCAGAGCGGCGTGCCGCACTGGCTGCGCTGGCCGAGTACGAGGCCGACATCGGCCGGCTCGTCGCCGAGTTCGACCCGGGGCGCATCGACGTCGCGGTCGAGATCGCGTCGCTGCCGGAGACGCTGCGCGGCTACGGCCACGTGCGCGCCGAGCACGCCCGGCGCAACGCGCAGCGCCGCGAGGCGCTGTGGCAGCAATGGTCGCTGCAGCAGCACGCCGCGGCGTGAGGCACGCAATGCGTCAAAGGAGAAGAAGATGATCATCGAACTGATCGAGTTCCTGCTGCGCGGCGTGCTGCTCGGGTCGATCTACGGCATGTTGGCGTTCCCCGTCAGCCTGCTATATGCCACCACCGATTCGGTGGACTTGGGCGTCGGCGCCTACGCCGTGGTCGCCGCTGCCGTGGCGATGCGCCTGGGCGGGCCGGCGGGTATCGCGCTCGGCCTGCTGGCCGCCGTCGCGGCCTCGCTGGTGGTCGGCACCCTCTCGGCACGCATCCGCGGGCACCGCGGGCGTCATGCCGATCCGCTGGTCGTCGTACTCGCCACCTTCGGCGTCGCGGTGATCCTCGAATCGCTGGTGCTGACTGCGTTCGGCAAGGATCCGATGGTGCGCCAGGCCTTCGACGAGTCCTGGCAATGGCTCGGGATCAGGATCAGCCCGCAGGGGGCGATCAACGTCGCCGTCGCACTCGCGCTGCTGGCGGCACTCTACGCGTGGCTCTACCGCAGCGCCTGGGGGCGCGACATGCGGGCTTGCGCAGCGAGCGGGCTCGCGGCCGTGCTCGCCGGTATCCCGGTGGGGCGCATCGCGCTGATGACGTATGTCATGGGCGGCCTGCTGGCCGGCATCGCCGGCGTGCTGATCCTCTACACCACGGGAGTCAGTTACAGCGCGGGGCTGCACCTGACCATCTCGGGCTTCGGCGCGGCCGCGCTGTTCGGGTTGCAGAGCCCGCTGCGCGGATTCGCCGGCGGCCTTGTCATCGGCATGGTGCAGGCCCTGTCGGCCGGCTACCTGGCCTCCGGATGGGCCAGTGCGATGCCGCTGATGTTCACGCTGCTGGTGCTCGCCAGCGGTCGCGCCAACGTTGCAGGCGTCGCGGGAGGTCGCGCATGAGCCACTCCACCTTCACGCGGCAGAGGCCCGCGATGATCCTCGCGGCCTGCGTGGCCGTCGGCACGGTGCTGATCCGCGGCCATGCTTTCTGGCTGGACAACGCGATCGCCGTCGGCATCTTCGGCCTGATGGCCTTGTCGGTCGGCCTGGCCTATGGGCAGGCGGGCATCCTGTCGATGGCCACCGCGGCCTTCGCTTCGGTGGGTGCGTTCGGCAGCGCCATCATCACCACGCGCTACGGCCTGTCGCCGTGGTGGGGCCTGGTCCCCGCGCTGCTGATACCGCCGCTGCTGGCCTATCCCCTGGCGCGCGCAGTGACGCGCCTGTCGCCGCTGCCGCTGTCGATCGCGACCCTCCTGCTCAGCGGCCTGTTCGAGATCGCCATCCGCGAGGGCGGCGACTTCACCGGCGGCTACATCGGCCTGTCGGGCATCCCGCCGCTGCTGGACGGGGCGCAGCCGATGTTCCTGCTCGTCTGGACGGCTGTGCTGGTGGCCATCGTGCTCTACGCGAATCTGATGGGTTCGACCGTGGGCCGGGCGATCAACACCGCCCGCCACGATCCCCTGCGAGCCACCGCCGACGGGGTCGACGTACCGCACCTGCTGGCAGGCACCTTCGCAGTCTCCGCGTCGATCGCCGGCGTGGCCGGCTGGCTCTATGCACACCACATGAGCTACGTCGGACCTGATTCGCTGACCACGCAGGTGTCGATCAGCGTACTGCTGATGGCCGTGGTCGGCGGCGCCGGGACGCTGCTCGGCCCGCTGCTCGGCACGGCGGTGCTGATGTTGCTGACGCTGTACCTGCCCGCCGCCGAGAGCCACGGCATGGTGTACGGCGCGATCCTGCTGGCGGTGCTGCTGCTCGCGCCCGGCGGCATTCTGGGCACGCGCTGGCGGCAGCGCGTGCGCCGGCCGCCTGCGCCCGGCGCCTCGGGCGACGCGGCGTCGCGGTCGCATGCCCCGGGAGCGGCCCGATGAGCATCGACGTGAAACGACTCAGCGTTCGCTTCGGCGGGGTGGTCGCGCTGGACGACGTGTCGGTCCGCGTGGACCCGGGACGCATCGTCACGGTGATCGGGCCCAACGGCTCGGGCAAGAGCACGCTGTTCAACAGCATCACGGGTTTGGTCCCGGTCACCGAGGGCACCGTGCACATCGACTCGGAGGATGTCACCGCCGTGTCGGCCCATCGTCGTATCGCGCAGGGCCTGGCGCGCACCTTCCAGACGCCGCGCTTCGATCCGCGCGTGAGTGTCGAGGAAGCGGTGCTGTGCGGCTTTTTCCCGGTGTCCAGCGCGGGGATCGTCGCGTCGATGTTCCGCCCGCCGGCCGTCGGCGCGCAGGAGCGGGCATTCGAGCGCGAGGGCACGGCCATCCTCGCCGACTTCGGCCTCGAGGATCTGCGTCATGCCGCGCTCGGCGAACTGCCGATGGGTCTGGTGCGGCTGGTGGAGGTCGCGCGCGCGGTGGCCAACCGGCCGCGCTACCTGCTGCTCGACGAGCCGGCCGCCGGGCTCACGCGCGCCGAGCAGATGCTGCTCGCCAGCGAGATCCGGCGCGTCGCGCGCAGCGGCGTGGGCGTGCTGCTGGTGGAGCACAACTTCGGCATGGTGCGTGAACTGTCGGACCACGCCGTCGTGCTCGATCGCGGTCGCCTGCTGGCCGAAGGCCACCCGGATGACCTGATGCGCGATGCCGCGTTCGTGAGCACTTATCTGGGCAGCAGCCACGCGCGGCATGCCGCCACGATGAACGAGGAGTCGACGCATGGCGCGCAGTGACGACGCCGCACCGCCGGCGGTGCTGCAGGTGCAGGCACTGAGCGCCTCGTACGGGCGCATCCGCGTCGTGGACGGCGTCGACCTCCAGCTGGCCGCCGGCCAGCTCACCGTGCTGCTGGGCGCCAACGGCGCCGGCAAGAGCAGCCTGCTGGGTGCGATCGCCGGTACTGTGCGCGGCGGCGGCGCGATCGTGCTCGACGGCCTGCCCTTGTCGGGCCTGAGCGGCGAGCGCCGCGCGGTCCGCGGCCTGGCCTTCGTGCCGGAGCGGCGCGGCAACGTCTTCAGCGCGATGACGGTCGCCGAGAACCTCGCGCTCGGTCTGCGGCTGTGCCCCGTGGCGCGCCGCGAAACCGTGCGCGAGCGGGTGCTCTCGCTGTTCCCGATCCTGGCCGACCGCATGGACGCCAAGGCCGGCATGCTCAGCGGCGGCGAGCAGCAGATGCTGGCCATCGGCATGGCGCTCGGCCGCGAGCCGCGCGTGCTGCTGCTGGACGAGCCGTCGCAGGGCCTAGCCCCGGTGATCTTCGACCTGCTGCGCGATGCCTTCGTGCAGTTGCGCCGCCAGGGGCTGGCGCTCCTCGTCGCCGAGCAGAACCTGGCCTTCGGCGCGCAGATCGCCGATCGCTACCTCGTGATCTCGCACGGCGAACTCTGCGGCGCTGGCGATGGACGCTCGTTGCGCGAGGTCGACGACTTGGTGCAGCTCTATTTCGACGTGCCGGCCTGACGCGGCCGACGCACGACTTGCCCACCCCGTGTCAACTCAAGGAGACAACATGAACATGCATCCCACCCGCCGTGACTTCACCTGCGGCGTGCTTCTCGGCCTGGCGGGCATCGGCATGGCTGCCCACGCGCAGCAGGGCGAGACGGTCAAGGTCGGCGTGCTGCTCAGCCTGAGCGGACCGGCCGCGGCCTTCGGCATTCCCGAGCGCGACATCGTGAAGATCCTTGCCGACAAGTTCAACGCCGAAGGCGGTGTCGGGGGGCGTCAGCTGGAGCTGGTGTTCCACGACGATCAGACCAACCCGACGGAATCGGCGCGCGGCGCGACCAAGCTGATCCAGCAGGACAAGGTGGTCGCCATCATCGGGCCGACGATCGGCTCGGGCGCGCTCGCGATGCTGCCGATCGCCGCGCGGGCGCAGGTACCGGTGCTGGCGCCGGTGGGTACGATCTCGGTGACGGCCAAGCAGAGCGGTTACTTCCCTTGGGTGTTCCGCACCTGCCCCAACGACGAGCTGCTGGTGTCGGCATCGCTGGAGAAGATCGTGCTCAAAGGCGGCTACAAGCGTCTGGCCGTGATGTACCAGGAAGACGCATACGGCAAGAACTCGGCCGCGTTCGCCGAGCGCTTCGCGAAGGAGCATGGCATTGAAATCGTGACGATGGCCAGCGCGCCGGCCACCGCTGTGGATCTGAGCGCGGCGGCCACGCGCATCCGCGGCGCCAATCCGGACAGCGTGTTGCTGTGGACCTCCACGCCCGCGATGGGCGCCGCCTTCGTACGCGCGGCGCGTCAGGTCGGCCTGACCGCGCCGATCGTCGGCTCCGGCGCACTGGTGCAGCGCTCCTTCGTGGAGGCGGCCGCCGGCGCTGCCGACGGCGTGACGATCCTTGCGTTCGCGAACTGGGACGATCCGTCGCCGCGCCTGAAGGCCCTCGAAGCGCTGCTTCGGGCCAACGGCAAGACGCCCTCGGGCTTCGGCGAACTGCTGACGGCCAGCGGCACGCTCGCGCTCGTCGAAGCGATCCGCGCGGTGCCGGGGCCGGTCACCGGGCCGGCGCTGCGCGACGCCCTCGAGCGGCTGTGCGGTCCGGGTAACCCGTACGTGGACGGCAAGTTCTGCTACACCGCCGACAGCCACGAGGGATTCGGCGCCGATGCGCTGCGGCCGGTCATCATCAAGGACGGCCGGTTCCGCTCGCTGGCCGCGCAATAATTCCTGGCGCTTTCGGTTCGACGGTCCGTTCAACATGGCGACGCACAGGAACAGTCAAGAGTCCATCGAGAAGATCGCCAAGGCGGCGCGTAGCCTGTTCGCGAAGAAGGGCTACGCCAATGCCAGCCTCGAGGAGATCGCGACGAAGGCCGGCTTCACGAAGGGAGCCGTCTACCACTTCTTCCGCAGCAAGGAAGCTCTGCTGTTGTCGCTGCTCGCCGACATCGAGCAGCGCTCGGTTGCCCAGACGGAACTCGCGCTGCAGCGGATGGTCGCCGACTCGGCGATGGACAAGCTGATGGCGTTCAACACCCTCCAGGCACGCTGGGCGGTCCGCAACGAGGCCGATCTGGCGATCCTCATGCTGGTGTCGATCGAATCGGCCAACGGGAAGTCGCCGGTGCGGGAACAGGTCACGCGCATCTACCGTCGCATCGAGGACATGCTCACGCGCATCGTGTCGGAGGGCAAGGCCAGTGGCGAGTTCCCGCCGGACCTTCCGGTGGACGACATGGTCACCTGGATCACTGCGATCCACGACGGCAACATGCTGCTGTGGTACCGCAGCGGGCGAAATGCGGAGGTGGGCCGACGACTGGCGCTGGCGTCGCAGCAGGCGATGAAAATGGCAGTTCGGTTCAAGAGAACCAACAAAGCGCTGACAGCGGCCCAGTGATGTGACCGTGTTCCGTCAGAGGATGTAGCGCGACAGATCCTCGTTCTTCACCAGCGCGCCCAGCCGCGCCTCGACCATCGCCGCATCGACGGTGACCGTCGTGCCCGAGCGGTTGGGCGCATCGAAGCTGATCTCGTCGAGCAGCCGCTCCATCACCGTCGCCAGGCGCCGCGCGCCGATGTTCTCGGTGCGGTCGTTGACCTCGTAGGCGATCTGCGCGATGCGCCGGATCGCATCGGGCGCGAGCTCCAGCGTCAGGCCCTCGGTGGCCAGCAGCAGCTGGTACTGCTTGACCAGGCTGGCGTGCGTCTGCGTCAGGATGGCCTCGAAATCGTCCACCGTCAGCGCGCCCAGCTCGACGCGGATCGGGAAGCGCCCCTGCAGCTCCGGGATCAGGTCGCTCGGCTTGCTGAGGTGGAAGGCGCCCGAGGCGATGAACAGGATGTGGTCGGTCTTGACCATGCCGTACTTGGTGTTGACCGTCGTGCCCTCGACCAGCGGCAGCAGGTCGCGCTGCACGCCCTGGCGCGAGACGTCGGCGCCGCCCTGCGCGTTGCCGCGCGAGGCCACCTTGTCGATCTCGTCGATGAAGACGATGCCGTTCTGCTCGGCGTTGGCGATCGCCGCGGTCTTGATCTCCTCGTCGTTGACGAGCTTGCTGGCCTCTTCGTCGATCAGCAGCTTGAGCGCCTCGCCGATCTTCAGCTTGCGCGACTTCTTCGGCGCCTGGCCCATGCCGGCGAACAGGCCCTTGAGCTGCTCGGCCATGTCTTCCATGCCGGCCGGGCTCATGATCTCCAGCGCGGGGCGCGCCTCGGCGAGCTCGATCTGGATCTCCTTGTCGTCGAGCGCACCCTCGCGCAGCCGCTTGCGCATCACCTGGCGCGTGCTGTTGTCGGGCTCCGAGCCGGGCACCAGCGCGTCGAGGATGCGGTCTTCGGCGGCGTCCTCGGCGCGTGCGCGCTGGCGCCGCATCGCGGCCTCGCGCTCCTGCTTGACGGCGATGTCGGCGAGGTCGCGCACGATCGCGTCGACGTCCTTGCCGACGTAGCCGACCTCGGTGAACTTGGTCGCCTCGACCTTGATGAAGGGCGCGTCGGCCAGCTTCGCCAGGCGGCGCGCGATCTCGGTCTTGCCCACGCCGGTGGGGCCGATCATCAGGATGTTCTTCGGCGTGATCTCGCCGCGCATCTTCTCGTCGACCTGCTGGCGCCGCCAGCGGTTGCGCAGCGCGATCGCGACCGCGCGCTTGGCCTCGCGCTGGCCGACGATGTGGCGGTCCAGTTCGGAGACGATCTCCTGCGGGGTCATCGCGCTCTTCATTCCAGGGTCTCGATCGTGTGATGCTGGTTGGTGTAGATGCACAGGTCGCCGGCGATCTCGAGCGACTTCTTGACGATGTCCTTGGGCGCCAGCTCGGTGTGCTCCAGCAGCGCGCGCGCCGCCGCGCTGGCGTAGGCGCCGCCCGAGCCGATCGCGACGATGCCCTGCTCGGGCTCCAGCACGTCGCCGTTGCCGGTGATGATCAGCGAGGCGCTGCGATCCGCCACCGCGAGCATCGCCTCCAGCCGGCGCAGCACGCGGTCGGTGCGCCAGTCGCGCGTCAGCTCGATGGCGGCGCGCACCAGCTGGCCCTGGTGCTTCTCCAGCTGCGCCTCGAAGCGCTCGAAGAGGGTGAAGGCGTCGGCGGTGGCGCCGGCGAAGCCGGCCAGCACCTGGCCGTGATGCAGCTTGCGCACCTTGCGCGCCGAGGCCTTGACGACGATGTTGCCGAGCGTCACCTGGCCGTCGCCGCCGAGCGCGACGAGGTCGCCCCGGCGCACGCTGACGATGGTCGTGCCGTGGTAGTTTTCCATTGGAAGCTCGCAGATGGCGCCGCGCGGCGCCGGTTCAAGGCGTCGCCGGCTCAGACGGACCGCACTTTGACGCGCGCATGTTCGTTGATGCCCATCGCGCCGAAGAACAGCGCCACCAGGCGGTGCGCGTCGAGGAACACCACGCTGCGGTTCTCGTTGCGGCGCGCCAGCACCCAGTTGAGCAGATCGCCGGCGGCGATGAAGTCGACGCGGATCAGCTTGGCGCAGCTGACGTTGACGATGGTCGAGCGCCCCAGTTCGGCCTCGAGCTTCTTCAGCGTCGGGCCGATGTCGCCCACCAGCTGGCCCGACAGCTCCAGGCTGGCCACCTGCACGGTGGCGTTCGGATCCTCGGTGAAGCGCGATTCGATGAAGCTCGTGGACACCTCGCTGACCAGCGACAGCGGCGGCGAGGTGGTGCTGGTGTGCGAGCCGCTGACGCGCACCTCGCAGATGGCCGGCTCCCACGACGGCGGCGAGACCTCGTAGGTGACGCAGTAGTCGATCGCCGCCTCGTCGAACTGGTCGGGGCGGTTGGTCATGCGCAGCGCGTCCAGGCGCAGCTGCCAGAAGGCCGGGTCGGCGTCGCGCACGCCGGTCGGCGCGGCCTCGGCCAGCACCGCGAACAGCTTCTCGCCGCCGAGCCAGCGCATGTCGAGCTTCTGGCGGATCCAGCCGCGGAACAGCTCCGACAGGCGCGAGGCCGCCTCGGCGTCCAGGCCCTTCAGCGCGCTCCAGTCGAACACCCAGGGCAGCGGCATCTGCAGGCTCTGCGAGCCCAGCCGCGCCACCGCGTCGGCGTCGACGAAATCCGGGCAGATCCAGCCCACCTGCCCGTCGAGCCGGCTGTTGCGCGGCGCGCGCTCGTCGCTGGCCGCCTCGGCCACCAGGCGCGGCAGCGAGAACCACTGCGGCGCCGACCAGCCGAACTGCTGCGCGTAGTCCAGCGCGAGGCTCTCGAACTTGTTCTGCTGGCCGATCGCGCGGTACAGGTCGAACAGCACCAGCCAGGTCTCGGCGTGCGCGTGGCGCGGCGCGCCGATGACGGTCAGCGCGGCCAGCGCCTGCTCGCACTGCTCGAAGTCGGCGTTGGCGAAGGCGATCACCGCCTCGTCGAGATCGGGGTCGTGCGGCACCTCGCTGACCTCGACCGCGAAGGCGTTGGCGAATTCGCCCGCGCCGCTGTCCAGGCTCAGCGGCGAGAGCCCGGCGCTCATCACCGCCGCGGCCGGCGGCGGCGGTGCGGAGGCGGCCGGCGCCGCCGCCTCGGCGCCGTTGAGCGGCGCGGGCCGGCTCGGCGCGTTGTTGCCGATCGGCGCGGGCTGCGTCGGCGCATTGAAGAACTCGGGGCCGCGGCGTGCCGAAGAACCCGGCGCCGGCGGCGGGGCGCCGAAGCCGTCGCCCACCATCTGCTGCTCGATCGCGTCGATCTTGGCCTTGACGCCGGCGTCCTGCTTGGCGCCGCTCTCGGCCACCGACATGCGGCCCTCGGAATCGTCGAGCTTGGACGAGCCGCCGAGCGCGGCCAGCTGCTCGGGCGACAGGCCCTCGCGGCGCACCTTGCGCAGCATGTCGAACTCGCGCTTGCGGACGAAGTCGTTGCGCCGCTTGCGCTCGATCATCGCCTTCAGCTCGGACTTGGCGAACTCGGTCTCGCGCTGCTCGTCCTGCGGCAGGCCGACCTCGGCCCACTCCGTGGTCGGATTGGCCACGAACTTGACGACCTTGCGAAAGAAGCTCGTGGTGTCTTTGGGTTCCGCCATGACGGGTGGGACGCGCCGCGACCGGGCCGCTGAGGGCTTCAGTCGCCGAACATCTTCTGTTTCAGCTCGCGCCGCTGCTGGGCTTCGAGGGACAGTGTAGCGGTCGGGCGCGCGATGAGCCGCCCCAGGCCGATCGGCTCGCCGGTTTCGTCACAGAAACCGTAGTCGCCGGCGTCGATGCGGGCCAGCGACTGCGAGATCTTCTTCAGCAGCTTGCGCTCGCGGTCGCGCGTGCGCAGCTCGAGCGCATGCTCTTCCTCGATGGTGGCGCGGTCGGCCGGGTCGGGCACGATGGAGGTGTCTTCGCGCAGGTGCTCGGTGGTCTCGCCGGCGTTGGACAGCAGGTCGTCCTTGAGCGTCTGCAGCTTGTGGCGGAAGAACTCCAGCTGCTTGTCGTTCATGTACTCCGATTCCGGCATCGCCAGCAGTTCGGCTTCGCTCAGGTCGCGGCCGGCTTTGCTCTTCCAGGCGTTGGCCAGCTTGGGGTCGGCCTTCTGCGCCGGCTTGGGGGTGTCGAGTCCGAGGTTGTTCATCTGTCGGGTGGGCGGCCGAGGCGGCGCGAACCGGTCGGCGAATCGGGAGGTGGCCGGCGGCAGCGGGGCGGCCACTGGCGCGGGTGCGGGGATCTTGCTCGAACGACGCAGCGGCGCGGGCGCCACGCTCACCGGCGCTTGCGGCGCGGGCGCGGCCGTCACCGGCTTGGCCGCCACGGGCGCGGGCGCGCTCTTGGCCGGCACCGCCTTCGCGGCCGGTTTGGGCGGCGCCTTGGCGACGCTCTTCGCGGGAGTCTTCAGCGGCGCCTTGGCCGCCGTCTTGACCGGGGCCTTGAGCGCGCTCTTCTTCGCCGGCGCGGCCTTGGCCGTCGCCTTGGGCTTGCTGGCTGCTGCTTTCTTCGTGCTGGCCTTGCCGGCCGGTGTCTTGCTCACGGGTGTCTCCTCGCTTCGGCGGTTATACCCCGTCCGCAAGGCGCGGGCGACGGCTGGGCCCCGTTTCAGGCGCGGCGGATTGTAGCCACATCGAACCCGCGGAAAAGCGCCCGATTTCAGCGCCGGATTTCACGCCAGGCACTGCTCCAGGCCCTGCAGGAAAACGTCTTTCGGCAGGTCCAGCCCGATGAACACCATCTTGCTGGTCTTCTTCTCGCCGGGAGCCCATTTCGGGCCCAGGTCGCTGCCCATCAGCTGGTGCACGCCCTGGAAGATCACCTTGCGGTCGCTGCCCTTCATGTTGAGCACGCCCTTGTAGCGCAGCATCTTCGGCCCGTAGACCTGCACGATCGCGCCGAGGAAGTCTTCCAGCTTGGCCGGGTTGAAGGCCCGCTCCGACTTGAAGACGAAGGACTTCACGTCGTCGTCGTGGTGATGGTGGTGCGGGTGGTCGCAATGCTCGCCATGTTCGTGATCGTGGTCATGATCGTGCTCGTGGTGCGCGTGATCGTGGCCGTCGTCGTCGGCCAGGAAGGCCGGGTCGATGTCGAGCTTGGCGTTGAGGTTGAAGCCGCGCAGGTCGAACACCTCGGCGATCGGCACGTCGCCGAAATGCACCTTGCGCTGCGGCGCGCGCGGGTTCATGTGCTTGATGCGGTGGATCAGCGCGTCGGTCGCGGCCTCGTCGACGAGGTCGGTCTTGCTGATGAAGATCTGGTCGGCGAAGCCGATCTGGCGGCGCGCCTCCTGGCGCGTGTCGAGCTGGCCTTCCGCGTGCTTGGCGTCCACCAGCGTCAGGATCGAGTCGAGCAGGAAGCTCTCGGCGATCTCGTCGTCCATGAAGAAGGTCTGCGCCACCGGGCCGGGGTCGGCCAGGCCGGTGGTCTCGATCACCACGCGGTCGAAGTCGAGTTCGCCCTTGCGCTTCTTCGCGGCGAGGTCTGACAGCGTCGAGCGCAGGTCTTCGCGGATCGTGCAGCACACGCAGCCGTTGTTGAGCTGGATGATCTGCTCCTCGCTGTCGCGCACCAGGATGTCGCTGTCGATGTCCTCGTCGCCGAACTCGTTCTCGATCACCGCGATCTTCTGGCCGTGCGCCTCGGTGAGCACGCGCTTGAGCAGGGTGGTCTTGCCCGAGCCCAGGAAGCCGGTGAGGATGGTGGCGGGAATCAGAGCCATGAGCGAAAAACCTCGGGTGGGTGGGCAAAGCGCCCCAGTTGGGGGGCCGTGACTGTGGTTCAAGGGGTGCGGCCTGTCAAGCCAGGGGCCGGCCGGCTGTCACGGTGCTTGCGGTAAGCTCCACTCCTTCCCAGCTCCACCCGCCTCGCGCCCGCGCGATGTCCGACCCCCACCCAGCGCGCCCGCCGCGCTCCGGCGAGCGCAGCGCGCCGCCTTCCGGCGCCGACAAGCGCACGCTGTTCCGCAAGCTGGTCGAGTTCGTCTCGCCCGGCCCCGATTCGCGCGACGAGCTGATCTCCACGCTGGCCGACGCCGAGAACCGCGAGCTGATCGCGCCCGAGTCGCGCGTGATGCTCGAAGGCGTGCTGCGCATGGCCGACCTGACCGCCGGCGACGTGATGGTGGCCGCGCCGCGCATGGACCTGCTGGACATCGACGCGCCCTACGAGGAGGTGCTGCACACCGTGATCGGCACCGGCCACTCGCGCTTCCCGGTCTACGAGGGCAGCCGCGAGAACGTCCTGGGCATCCTGATGGCCAAGGACCTGCTCAAGCTGCAGCGCGCCCCCGAGCTGAACCTGCGCACGCTGCTGCGCCCCGCGGTGTTCGTGCCCGAATCGAAGGGCCTGAACGAGTTGCTGCGCGACTTCCGCTCCAACCGCAACCACCTCGCGATCGTGATCGACGAGTTCGGCCGCACCGCCGGGCTGATCACGATCGAAGACGTGCTCGAGGAGATCGTCGGCGAGATCGAGGACGAGTTCGACGACAAGGACGGCGAGTCGGGCGTCTACACGCTGGCCGACGGCAGCCAGCGCGTGGCCGGCGACGCGGCCATCGAGGCCGTCAACGAAGCCTTCGGCACGCATTTCCCGGCCGAGGAGTTCGACACCATCGGCGGGCTGGTCGCGCACGAGCTGGGCCAGGTGCCGCGGCGCGGCGAGGCGGCGCGCATCGGCCCGCTGCTGTTCACCGTGATGCTGACGCGCGGCGGCGCCGTGCGCTGGTTCAAGGTGACGCGCGCGAGCGACGAGGCGGGCGACGCCGAGGGGGCGTGATGCGCACCAGCGTCGTTTCGGGCGCCTGATGCTCGGCCGCGCCTGGCCCTGGCCGCTGGAGATCCTGTTCGCGCTGGCGCTCGGCGCGCTGCAGACGCTGGCCTACGTCGACACCTCGGTGTGGTGGCTGCAGCTCGCCTGCATCGGGCTGCTGGCGGCACGCGCCAGCCGCGCCTCGCCGCGCGGGGCCGCCGCGCTCGGCGCGGCCTTCGGCACCGCCTGGGTGGCGGCCGGCACCTGGTGGCTGTACATCAGCATGCACCGCTACGGCGGCCTGCCGGCGTGGATGGCGGCGGCGGCGGTGCTGGGGCTGGCGGCGCTGCTGTCTCTTTATCTGGCCGCCGCGCTCGCGGCTTTCGCGCGCTGGCGCAGCGGCCGGCCGCTGGCCGATGCGCTGCTGTTCGCCGCCGTGTGGCTGCTGGCCGAGCTGGCGCGCGGCGTGCTCTTCACCGGCTTTCCGTGGGTGGCCTCGGGCTATGCGCAGCTCGACGGGCCGCTGGCCGCCTGGGCGCCGTGGGTGGGCGTGTACGGCATGGGCGCGCTGGCGGCCTTCGCCGCCGCGCTGCTTGCCTTGCGGCCGGAGCGCGCGCTGGGCGGCTGGCTGCGCGGCATGCTGCTGCCGCTGCTGATCGTGCTCGCGCCCTGGCTTGCCGGCGTGCCCGAGTTCACGCGGCCGACCGGCACGCTCTCGGTGACGCTCTTGCAAGGCAACATCCCGCAGGATCAGAAGTTCGAGATCACGCACCAGGCCGCGGCGCTCGAATGGCATGTGCAGGCGCTGGGCGCGGCGACGGGTGATCTCGTGATCGCCCCCGAGACCGCGATCCCCTTCCTCCCGCAGCAGATGCCCGAGGGCCTGTGGAGCGGCCTCGAACAGCGCTTCGGCCAGGGGACTACCGCCGCGCTGATCGGCGTGCCGCTGGGCGACGAGCGCGAGGGCTACACCAACTCGGCCGCCGGCTTCGCCGCCGGGCAGCCGCCCTACCGCTACGACAAGCAGCACCTGGTGCCCTTCGGCGAGTTCATCCCGCCGCTGTTCCGCTGGTTCACCGAGCTGATGAACATCCCGCTGGGCGACTTCAACCGCGGCCCGCTGGTGGCGCCCTCCTTCGTCGTCAAGGGCGAGCGCATCGGCCCGAACATCTGCTACGAAGACTTGTTCGGCGAGGAGCTGGCGGCGCGCTTCGCCGACGCGGCGAGCGCGCCCACGCTGCTGGCCAATCTGAGCAACATCGGCTGGTTCGGCGAGACCATCGCGGTGGCGCAGCACCTGAACATCTCGCGGCTGCGCAGCCTGGAGCTGCAGCGGCCCATGCTGCGCGCCACCAACACCGGCGCGACGGTGGTGATCGACCACCACGGCGTCGTCACGCATGCGCTGGCGCCGCACACGCGCGGCGTGCTGGTGGCCACGGCGCAGGGCCGCGCAGGCAACACGCCGTTCGCCGCCTGGGCCTCGCGCCTGGGGCTGTGGCCGCTGTTCGTGCTGGCGCTCGCCGTGTTGATCTGGGCGGCCCGCCGCAAGGCGCGCCCCTAAAATCGCCGGTCCACCGAGTGGCCCGACCGATGCTCACCTTCCAGCAAATCATCCTCCGACTGCAAGACTACTGGGCCGCCCAGGGCTGCGCGCTGCTGCAGCCCTACGACATGGAGGTCGGCGCGGGCACCAGCCACACGGCGACCTTCCTGCGCGCGATCGGCCCCGAGCCCTGGAAGGCGGCCTACGTGCAGCCCAGCCGCCGCCCGAAAGACGGCCGCTACGGCCAGAACCCGAACCGCCTGCAGCACTACTACCAGTACCAGGTGGTGCTCAAGCCCGCGCCGGCGAACATCCTCGAGCTGTACCTCGGCTCGCTCGAAGCGCTGGGCTTCGACCTGAAGATCAACGACATCCGCTTCGTCGAGGACGATTGGGAGAACCCCACGCTGGGCTGCTGGGGCCTGGGCTGGGAGGTCTGGCTCAACGGCATGGAGGTGACGCAGTTCACCTACTTCCAGGAAGTCGGCGGCATCCGCTGCAAGCCGATCACCGGCGAGATCACCTACGGGCTGGAGCGGCTGGCGATGTACCTGCAGGGCGTGGACAACGTGTACGACCTGCAGTGGACGGATGGACTCAAGTACGGCGACGTGTACCACCAGAACGAAGTCGAGCAGAGCACCTACAACTTCGAGCATTCGGACGTCGAGTTCCTGCTGGCCGCCTTCGCGGCGCACGAGAAGCAGAGCAAATACCTGATGGAGCAGCAGCTCGCGCTGCCGGCCTACGAGCAACTGCTCAAGGCGGCGCACAGCTTCAACCTGCTGGATGCACGCGGCGCGATCAGCGTGACCGAACGCGCCGCCTACATCGGCCGCATCCGCACGCTGGCGCGCGCGGTGGCGCAGAGCTACCTCGACAGCCGCGCGCGGCTCGGCTTCCCGATGGCGCCTGCGGCCTGGGGCGAAGAAGTCGCGGCCCAGCTCGCGCAGAAGAAGGCGGCCTGAGCATGACGACCGCCACCAGGAATCTTCTCGTCGAGCTGTTCGTCGAGGAACTGCCGCCGAAGTCGCTGAAGAAGCTCGGCGAAGCCTTCGCCGACTCCATCGCCAAGGGCCTGCGCGCGCAAGGGCTGGCGGGCGAACAATCGGCGGTGACGCCGTTCGCCTCGCCGCGGCGCCTCGCGGTGCATGTCTCGGCGGTGCTGCCGCGCGCCGCGGACCGGCAGGTCTCGGTCAAGCTGATGCCGGTGGCCGTGGGGCTGGACGCTTCCGGCCAGCCGACGCCGGCGCTGCTGAAGAAGCTCGCCGCCGTGGGCGCCGACGAATCCGCGCTGCCGCGCCTGGCGCGCCGCATCGACGGCAAGGCCGAGGTGCTGTTCCTCGAAGGCACGGCCGAGGGCGTGTCGCTCGCCGAGGGCCTGCAGAAGGCGCTGGCCGACGCGCTGGCCGCGCTGCCCATCCCCAAGGTGATGCAGTACCAGCTCGCCGACGGCTGGACCAGCGTGAACTTCGTGCGCCCGGCGCACGGCCTGGTCGCGCTGCACGGCGCCGAGGTGGTGCCGGTCGGCGTGCTCGGGCTGGAGGCCGGCCGCCAGACGCGCGGCCACCGCTTCGAGGCGCAGATGGACCCGGTGGTGCTGCTCGATGCCGACCACTACGCGCGCCAGCTGGAAGACCAGGGCGGCGTGATCCCCGGCTTCGCCGCGCGCCTGGGCGAGCTGGCGCGCCAGCTGCAGGCCGCGGCGGCCCGCGAAGGGCTCAAGCCGATCGACGACGAGGCGCTGCTCGACGAGGTGACCGCGCTGGTCGAGCGGCCCAACGTGCTGCTGTGCCGTTTCGAGCCGGAGTTCCTCGCCGTGCCGCAGGAGTGCCTGATCCTGACGATGAAGGCCAACCAGAAGTACTTCCCGCTGCTCGACGCCGACGGCCGGCTGACCAACAAGTTCCTCGTCGTCAGCAACATCCGGCCGGAGGACGCCAGCCGCGTGATCGGCGGCAACGAGCGCGTGGTGCGCCCGCGCCTGGCCGACGCCAAGTTCTTCTTCGACCAGGACCGCAAGAAGACGCTCGCCTCGCGCGTCGAGGGCCTGGCCAGGGTGGTCTACCACGCGAAGCTCGGCAGCATGGGCGAGCGCGTCGAGCGCGTGCGCCGCATCGCCGCGCAGATCGGCGAGGCGCTCGGCGGCGCGGCGCTGGCGCAGCAGGCCGATCAGGCCGCGCGGCTCGCCAAGGCCGACCTGCTGACCGACATGGTCGGCGAGTTCCCCGAGCTGCAAGGCATCATGGGCGGCTACTACGCGCGCCACGACGGCCTGGCCGAAGACGTCGCCTTCGCGATCGAAGACCACTACAAGCCGCGCTTCGCCGGCGACGCGCTGCCGCGCAACGCCACCGGCCTGGCGGTCGCGCTGGCCGACAAGCTGGAGACGCTGGCCGGCCTGTTCGGCATCGGCCAGGTGCCCAGCGGCGACAAGGACCCGTTCGCGCTGCGCCGCCACGCGCTGGGCCTGATCCGCATGCTGATCGAGCGCGAGCTGCCGCTGGAGCCGGCGCACCTGGTCTCGATCGCCTTCGCCGCCTTCCCCGCCACGCACGGCCAGGCGCAGGCCGAGCTGCAGTTCTTCCTGCGCGAGCGCCTGGTGGGCTATCTGCGCGAGGCCGGCCATGCGGTGCAGGACGTGGAGGCGGTGATCGAGGCGCGCCCGCCGCGCTGGGATGAGTTCCCCAAGCGGCTGGCCGCGGTGCGCGCCTTCAAGGCGCTGCCGGAGGCTGAAGCGCTGGCCGCGGCCAACAAGCGCGTCGGCAACATCCTGAAGAAGAGCGAGGAGAGCGTCGCGCCGCGCACCGACGCGGCGCTGTTCGCCGAGCCGGCCGAGCGCGCGCTCGCCGACGCGCTCGAAGCGGTGGCGCCGCGCTCGGCGCAGGCCTTCGAGGCGGGCGACTACACCGCCTCGCTGCAGGCGCTGGCGGCATTGAAGGCGCCGGTCGACGCCTTCTTCGACAGCGTGATGGTCAACGCCGAGGACGCGCGCCTGCGCGCCAACCGCCTCGGCCTGCTGGCGCGGCTGCACGAGGCGATGAACCGCGTGGCCGATCTCTCGAAGCTCGCGGCGGCCTGAGTCGATGGCGGCCAGTCATCACGCCATGAAGCTCGTCATCCTCGACCGCGACGGCACCGTCAACGAAGACCGCGACGACTACGTCAAGTCGCCCGAGGAGTGGGAGCCGATCCCCGGCGCGCTGGAGGCGATCGCGCGGCTCAACCACAACGGCTGGCACACCGTGGTGGCGACCAACCAGTCGGGCATCGGCCGCGGGCTGTTCGACATGTCCGCGCTCAACGCGATGCACCTGAAGATGCACCAGATGCTCGCGGTGCACGGCGGGCGCATCGACGCGGTGTTCTTCTGCCCGCACAGCGCCGAGGACTGCTGCGCCTGCCGCAAGCCGCTGCCCGGCTTGTTCCACCAGATCGGCGAACGCTTCGCGCTCGACCTGCGCGAGGTGCCGGTGGTCGGCGACACGCTGCGCGACCTGCAGGCCGGCGTCGCCGCCGGCTGCGAGCCGCACCTGGTGCGCAGCGGCAAGGCCGCGCCGGAGCGCATGGACGACACCCAGCTCGCCGCGCTGCTCGCGCAGGTGCCCGAGACGCACGTGCACGCCGATCTCGATGCCTTCGTCGACTGGCTGATCGCACGCGACCGCGCCGCGCAGCGCCTGCCTTCCGGCAGGGGCGAAGCGCGATGATCGGCATGCGGGCCGAGCGCCGGGCCGCTCCCAAGCCGGCCCGCGTCCCCTCGGGGGACCGGCCGACGTACCCGTCGGACGAGGGGCAGTCATGAACGCCTTGCGCTCCGCGCTGTACGTGCTGTGGCTGGCGGCGACGGTGGTGCCGTGGGCGATCCTCGTGCTGGTCTATTCGATCTTCCAGCGCGGCCACAAGCTCTACTGGTTCACGATGGTCTGGCTGCGCCTGGCGATCTGGGGCGCGCGCGTGATCTGCGGCGTGCGCCATCGCATCCACGGCTGGGAGCACCTGCCCGACAGCAAGATCATCCTGTGCCCCAAGCACCAGTCGACCTGGGAGACCTTCGCCTTCCCGACGCTGATGCCGCACCCGCTGTGCTATGTCTTCAAGCGCGAGCTGCTCTTGATCCCGTTCTTCGGCTGGGCGATGGGGCGGCTGGACATGATCCACATCGACCGCAGCCGCCGCACCGAGGCCTGGAACAAGGTGGCCGAGCAGGGCCGCCGGTTCATGGCCAACGGCAACTGGGTGATCATGTTTCCCGAGGGCACGCGCACGTCGCGCGGCAGCCAGGGCTCGTACAAGAGCGGCGCGACGCGCCTGGCGGTGACCACCGACACGCCGGTGGTGCCGATCGCGGTGACCTCGGCGCGCTGCTGGCCGCGCAAGAGCTTCGTGCTGCGCCCGGGCGTGATCGACGTCTCGATCGGCGCGCCGATCTCGCCGGCCGGGCGCGAGCCCGACGAGATGATGCGCGAGGTCGAGCGCTGGATCGAGGCCGAGATGCGCCGCCTCGACCCCGAGGCCTATGCGCTGCCGGCGCCGCCCTTGCCACCCGCGCCTTCGCCCGCGCCCGCCGCGCAGGGCGGCACGTAAACTCCGCGTCCATGCCGCGCCGCGCCGCCACCGCCTCCGCCCAGCAGCTTTCGCTGTTCGATGCGGCGGTGCCGGTGGCCGATGACGAGCCGGCGGCGGGGCCGCCGGCGCCGGCGGTCGCGGCAACGCCGCCGCCTTCGGCGAGCTTCCGCCACCCGCAATCCGACCGCGAGATCCGCCTGCGCGAGCACGTGGTGGGCTATGCGCTCAAGCGCGCGCGGCGCCGCACCATCGGCTTCATCGTCGGCAGCGAAGGCCTGTCGGTGAACGCGCCGCGCTGGGTCGGCCTCGCCGACATCGAAGCGGCGCTGCACGAGAAAGCCGACTGGATCCTGCGCAAGCTGCGCGAGCAGCGCGAGCGCGCGCAGCGCCGGCTGGAGGCGCGCATCGACTGGCGCGACGGCGCGGCCGTGCCCTTCCTCGGCGAGACGGTGATCGTGGTGCTCGACCCGCGGGCGACCGGCGCGGTGCTCAACAGCGACGCGCAAGCGCTGCCCGGCGTGCCGCGCCTGACGCTGCACGTCGGCCTGCCGCACACCGCCGCGCCGGAGCAGATCCGCGACGCAGTGCAGAGCTGGCTGCAGCGCCAGGCGCGGCGCGTGTTCCAGGAGCGCGTCGAGCACTTCGCCGCGAAGCTCGGCGTGCGCTGCACGCGCCTGGCGCTGTCGTCGGCGCAGACGCGCTGGGGCAGCGCCAGCGCCGACGGCGCCATCCGCCTGAACTGGCGCCTGGTGCACTTCGCGCTGCCCAGCATCGACTACGTCGTCACCCATGAACTCGCGCACCTGCGCGAGATGAACCACAGCCCGCGCTTCTGGGACGTGGTGCGCTCGGTGCTGCCCGACTACGAGCAGGTGCGCGGGCAGCTGAAGGACGACGTGCTGCCGGTGTTCGACTGATACCGACCGGCGATCAATCGTTCAGAAAGCCGGCAGCGTGGTCCAAGCGGCAAAGGGCCGTGCGGGCCGCCCGCGGCGCTTCGATGAGACGGTCGGCCCTGCGGGCCGACTGCCTTGCGCTGCTCGGTCTCGCGGCCCCGCCGCGGAACTCGCTTCGCGGGCTATCGCCCGCTGCGCTCGATCACCCGCGGCGAGCATGAGGACGAAGCGCGCGGGTACGCGCGCGGGCCACGAGCC
>JAKOZT010000149.1 GCA_029779845.1 Pseudomonadota bacterium
GCCACGCGCGACGAACTGCTGCGCGACCAGCAGCGGCTGCGCGAGCCATGAACCGCGGCGCGAGCGAGGACCTGCTGGCGCGGCGCGAGCAGCTGCGCCTGCGCTCGGCCCAGCTGCGCGAGCAGATCGCCACCCGCACCCAGGTGCTGCAACCGGTGTTTCGCGCCACCGACCGCGTGCGCGGCGGCGTGCGCGGCGTGCGGCAGGTGCGCCAGGGCCGCGCACCCTACGTGCTGGGGCTGCTGGCGCTGTCGGCGCTGGCCGGCGCGCTGCTGGTGCGCCCGCGCGTGGCCACCAGCCTGGCGCTGCGCGCCTGGTCCGGCTGGCAGATGTACCGCCGCGCGCGGCCGGTGGTGGAGCGCGTGCTGCGCCAGTGGCGCTGAACGCGCTGCCGCGGCGCACAGGTGAAGCCATGTCCCCGGACCCGTCCGCCGGCCGGCGCAGCTTCAAGATCCCCGAATCGGTGCTGGTGGTGGTGTACACGCCCGCGCTCGACGTGTTGCTGATCCGGCGCGCCGATGTGCGCCAGGGCGAGTTCTGGCAGTCCGTCACCGGCAGCAAGGATGGCGTCGACGAGGCGCTGGCGCACACCGCGGCACGCGAAGTAGGCGAGGAGACCGGCATCGACGCGCGCGCCCCGGGCTGCCTGCTGAGCGACTGGCGGATCGAGAACGTGTACGAGATCTACCCGCGCTGGCGCCACCGCTACGCCCCCGGCGTGACGCACAACCGCGAGCACGTGTTCGGCCTGCGCGTGCCCGAGGGCGCGGCCGTGCGGCTGAACCCGGGCGAGCACGACGCCTTCGTCTGGCTGCCCTGGCGCGCCGCGGCCGACCGCTGCTTTTCGCCCACCAACGCCGAGGCCTGCCTGCTGCTGCCGCGCCTTGCCGGGGTCGTGCCGTGAGCCGCGACTCGACGTTCGGCGGCCCGCACCCCATCCTGCGCGTGGCCACCTACAACATCCACAAGGGCGTGCAGGGCCTGGGGCCGGCGCGCCGGCTGGAGATCCACAACCTGGCGCTGGCCATCGAGACGCTGGACGCCGACATCGTCTGCCTGCAGGAAGTGCGCGCCATGAACCGCAAGGAGGCCAGCTACTTCACCGGCTGGCCCGAGCTGCCGCAGGCCGAATTCCTGGCG
>JAKOZT010000151.1 GCA_029779845.1 Pseudomonadota bacterium
GCGCGCTTCGTGAACTGACTTGCCGCCGTTTGTTTGAACGCAGTGAGCGCAGCGAACGAAGTGAGTTGGGCGGCAGCCCCCTGGCGCGAGCATCACAGCGCAGTCGGCGCGCAGCGCCGACCGCCACCGTAGGAGCCCCCACGGGGCCGTGCCTGCCGCGCCGCTGCGGCGCATCCCCGACAAGAACACGCCCGCCCCGAGCTGCGCTTTGATGCCATTGATCGCAACGTCGTATGAGTCAGCGCGGCGCGCCGATCCGCGCGCGGATCGCGCGCACCGCATCGTCGCCGGGGCGGAACAGGTTCTCGCGCCCGATCGCGTCGAGCTGGCCGCAGCGCTCGAGCATGCGAAGCGGCTCCTCCTTCAGGTCCTGCAGGTACAGCGCGCCGCCGAGCGCGCGCCGGCGCCGCGCTTCCTGCCCGAGCAATTGCGCGCCGGCGAGGTCGACGAAGTTGACCCCCGAGGCGACGAGCAGCAGGTGCGTGCGCGACGGGTCGCGCTCGTCGACGCGCTGGAAGGCCTCCTGCAGGTGGCTCACGGCGCCGAAGAAGATCGAGCCGTTGAGCCGCACGACGGCCAGCGGCGCCGCCTCGGCGCCGACCGGCTCGAGCGGCGGGCGCGAGGTGCGGTTCAGGTACAGCATCAGCGACAGCAGCACGCCGATGTAGATCGCGAACTCGAGGTCGAGCGTCAGCGTGGCGACGAAGGTCGCGCCGAGCACCGCCGCCTCCTGCCGGCTCGAGCGCACGATCTCGGCGATGTGGCGGAAGTCGATCAGCCCCCAGGCGACGACGAAGAGGATGCCGGCCATCGCCGGGATCGGCAGCCACTTCGCCGCCGGCGCGAGGAACAGCACGATCAGCAGCAGGAACAGCGCCGAGAACACCGCGGCGAGCGGCGTGCGCGCGCCGGCCGCGTAGTTCAACCCGCTGCGGTTGAAGGAGCCGCTCGACGCATAGCCGGAGAAGAAGGCCCCGGCGAGGTTGGACAGCCCCTGGCCGACGAACTCCTGGTTGCCGTCGATGCGCTGCCCCGACTTCAGCGCGATCGCGCGCGCGATCGACACCGCCTCGGTCAGCGCGAGCAGCGCGACCGCGATCGCGATCGGCACCAGCTTCTCGATCGTCGCCGGCGCGAAGTCGGGGCTCGACAGCGGCGGCAGCCCGACCGCCAGCGCGCCGATGCTCGCGATGCCGGTGCGCGCCTGCCCGCCCGGCGCGAAGGCGTTCAGCGCCGCCGCGGCGAGGCCGCCGGCGAGCATCGCCGCGATCATGTGCGGCGCCCGCGGCCACCAGCGCTTGACCGCGACGCTCGCGAGCACGGTGACGACGGCGACCGCGGTCACCCACGGGTTGATCTCGCCCGCGCGCGCGGCGAGCGTCGCCAGCACCTCGTGGACCGGCGCGCCGCGGCGGATCGGCAGCCCGAAGAAGTTTTTCACCTGGCTGACCGCGATCAGCACCGCCGCGCCGGCGGTGAAGCCGACGACGACCGTGTGCGAGACGAAGTTGACCAGCGTGCCCAGCCGCAGCGCGCCGAGCGCGAGCTGGAACACGCCGACCAGCAGCGTCAGGGTCAGCACCAGCTCGACGTAGCGCGCGCTGCCGGCCTCGGCGAGCGGCGAGATCGTCGCGAAGACGACGATCGAGATCGCCGTCGTCGGCCCGGAGACGAGGTGCCACGACGAGCCCCACAGCGCGGCGACGATCGCCGGCAGCATCGCCGCATAGAGCCCGTACTCGGGCGGCATGCCCGCGATGGTCGCGAAGGCGACGCCCTGCGGCACGAGGACGAGGCCGCCGGTCAGCCCGGCGATCACGTCGGCGCGCAGGCTCGCGCGCCCGACGCGCGGCCACCAGCGCAGGAACGGCAGCAGGCGCTGCAGGATCCCGGCCGCCTCGCCGTGCTCAGCGCGCCGGCTGCGGCGGGCGGTCCTTGCGGTACGCATTCTTCACCGCGATCTTGCCGTCGCGGAAGGTGAAGACGTCGACCATCCGCGCCTCGATGCGGGTGCCGTCGGCCTTCGTGCCCTTGAAGGTCGACTCCGAGACGCCGCGATCGCCGCAGACGAAGTGGTCCCCGTCGAGCCAGGCGGCATCGGGGAAGGTCTGCCAGGCGAGTTGGAAGCCTTCGCGCACCTGCTGGCGGCCGACGAAGCTGCGGCCGAGCAGGTCGGGGCCGGCGACCGCGTGGAACTGGCAGTCCTCGTGCATGAAGCTCATCAGGGCGTCGAGATCGTGGCGGTTCCAGGCGTCGGCGAAGGCCTTCAGGAACTGCGCGTCGACGGCGGGGCGGTCGTTCGCCATTCGGGTTGTCTCCTGCGGTGGTCCCGCGCTCGGCGCGGGCATTGTGATGCGAAGACGCAGGCTAGCGGCAGGCGGCGCCATGCCCTAGGGCCAGATGCCGCCGACCGCTGGAGCCAGCCGCGCCGCTGGCCTCATGGGTTGCCCCGAACTGGTGCTACGAGGCGCGGCGCGCAAGGCCTAGTCTCGCCGCATTCTCGCCGCCCGGCCCCGCGCCGGCGGCCCCCGACAGGAGACGACCATGGACATGATCCAGCCGCACGCCGGCGTGCTCGCGCCCTACGACCCGCGCTACGACCCGCTGACCGCGCGCAACCCGGGCCGCGGCACCGACTACGCGCCGACCTACTGGGTCGCGAGCGCCGGCGCGCCGCCCGCCGACGACGGCCCGATCGCGCAGGACACCGACGCCGACGTCGTCATCGTCGGCTCCGGTTTCACCGGCCTGGCGACCGCGCTCTTCCTCGCCCGCGAGCACGGCATCAAGGCGACGGTGCTCGAGGCCAATCGCGCCGTCTGGGGCTGCACCAGCCGCAACGGCGGGCAGGGCCAGAACGCCAGCGGGCGGCTGTATCGCTCGCAGTGGATCGCGCGCTGGGGCAAGGAGACGGCGCTGAAGCTCGACGCCGAGATCCGCAGCGGCTTCGAGACCTTCAAGAGCCTGGTGGCCGAGTTCCCCGAGTGCGAGCCCCAGCCGGGCGGCCATCTCTACATCGCGCACCGCGAGAAGAAGATGGGCTTCCTGCGCAACGAGGCGAAGGTGATGCGCGAGGTGTTCGGCTACGACACGCGCATCCTCTCGCCGGGCGAAGTGCATTCGCACTACGTCAAGGACGCCGAGACCTTCGGCGCGCTGCACGAGCCGGACGGCATCGGCGTGCATCCGCTGAAGCTGGCCTTCGCCTACCTGCGCGCGGCGCGCCAGCTCGGCGTGAAGGTGCACCCGGCGTCGCCGGTCATCGGCTTCGAGACGAAGAACGGCGTGCACCACCTGAAGACCCCCGGCGGCACCGTGCGCGCGCGCGCCGTGGGCTTCGCCACCGGCGGCTACACGAGCAACGGCCTGCACCCGAGCCTCGACTCGAAGATCATGCCGATCCTGTCGAACTCGCTGGTCACGCGGCCGCTGACGCCGCAGGAGATCGCCGAGACGAACTTCCGCACGCACGAGGTCATCACCGACACGCGCACGCTGCGCTTCTACTACCGGCTGCTGCCCGACCTGCGCGTGCAGATCGGCAGCCGCAGCTCGATCACCGGCGCCGACGCGCCGAACCCCCGCCACATGGCCGTGCTCGTCAACGGCCTGCACCGCAAGTTCCCGGCGCTGCGGGACATCCGCATCGACTACTCGTGGTGGGGCTGGGTCGACGTCAGCCACGACATGATGCCGCGCATCATGCAGCCCGACCCGGGCCAGAGCGTGTTCTACGCGCTCGGCTACGGCGGCAACGGCGTGTCGTTCTCGGCGCACGCCGGGCGCCGGATGGCGCAGCGCATCGCCGGCCGCGACGACAAGGCCTTCTCGCTGCCGATCTACGACTCGCAGCTCGAGTATCCGAACGTCTTCAACACGGTGCGCTCGCGCGCCTTCGCACCCTTCCGCCGCTTCGGGCAGCAGTTCCTGTACCGCTGGTACTACCTGCGCGACGAGGTGCTCTGAGCGCGCGCCGGGCCTGCCGCGCCGGCGCTCACAGCAGTTCGGCCATCCGCGCCGCCGCGGCCTGGAGCGCCGGCAGCCGCGCGACCGCATCGTCGATCGACATGCGCGCGCTGGGCGCATGGATCGCGATCGCGGCGCGCGTCTGCCCCTGGGCGTCCTTCACCGGCACCGCCGCGGCGCTCAGACCGGCGATGAACTCCTCGCGGTCGGTCGAGTAGCCGCGCGCGGCGATCGCCTCGCACTCGGCGCGCAGCGTGTCGCGCGCGGTGATCGTCGTCGGCGTCAGGGGCTCTAGCCGCAGCCGCTCGATCAGCGCGTCGCGCCGTGCCGCCGGCATCGACGCGAGGAACAGCTTGCCGCTCGCGGTGCAGTGCAGCGGCACGTGCGCGCCGACGTCGAGCGTGAGCCGCCACGGCCAGGGCGCCTCGACGCGATCGAGGTAGAGCACGGTCGCGCCGTCGAGCGTCGTGAAGTTGCAGGTCTCGCCGACCTTCGAGACCAGATCGGCGAGCACCTCGTGGCGCAGGCCCCGCACGACGCCGTTGTTCAGCGTGTCGAGCGCCAGCCGGCGCAGCGCCGGACCGACGCTGAACGAGCGCTCGTCGGCGTCGCGCATCAGCCAGCCGCCCTCCTGCAGCTGCGCGCAGATGCGGTGGGCCGACGCCTTGGGCAATCCCAGCCGCGCCGACAGCTCGGCCAGTGACAGCGCGCGGCCCTCGGAGGCCACCAGGGCGAGCAGCGCGAGGCTGCGCTCCGACGAGGACGAGGACACCGACGCGCCGGACACGGCCGCATCGGTCGATGCGGGGAACAAGAACTCATTCATTAGGGAAACTACCAAAAATGGAACGTTGCGTTCCGAAGTTTGTTCGCATAGATTGATGAATATTGGAACCAATCGTTCCAATCATCGGTTCGTTTCACTGGATTCAAGGTAGCGAGGATGACACAAGAGTTCGACTACATCGTCGTCGGCGCCGGCTCCGCCGGCTGCGTGCTGGCCTCGCGGCTCAGCGAGGATCCGGCGACCCGCGTGCTGCTGCTCGAGGCGGGGCCGGCCGACCGGTCGTTCTGGATCCACCTGCCGATCGGCTACGGCAAGACGATGTGGGATCGGCGCGTCAACTGGTGCTTCGAGACCGATCCCGACCCGAACATGAACGGCCGCCGGATCTACTGGCCGCGCGGCAAGACGCTCGGCGGCTCGAGCTCGATCAACGGCCTGATCTACATCCGCGGCCAGCGCGAGGACTACGACCACTGGGCCGCGCTCGGCAACGAAGGCTGGGGCTGGGACGACGTGCTGCCCTACTTCGTCAAGTCCGAAGGCAACCAGCGCGGCGCCAGCGCGGCGCACGGCGGGGACGGCCCGCTGAAGGTGTCCGACATCGGCGCGCAGCACGAACTGATCGAGGCCTTCATCGGCGGCGCCCAGCAGAACGGTGTGCGCCGCACCGAGGACTTCAACGACGGCGACCAGGAAGGCGCCGGCTACTACCAGCTCACCACCTCGAAGGGCTGGCGCTGCAGCACCGCGAAGGCCTATCTGAAGCCGGCGCGCGGGCGCCCGAACCTGCGCGTCGAGACCGAGGCGCAGGCCGCCGGCCTGGTCATCGAGAACGGCCGCGCGGTGGGCGTGCGCTACCGCCAGGGCGGCGCGATGAAGACGGCGCGCTGCCGCGCCGAGGTGCTGCTCGCGGCCGGCGCGATCCAGTCTCCGCAGCTGCTGCAGCTCTCCGGCATCGGCCCGGCGGCGCTGCTGCGCAGGCACGGCATCCCCGTCGTGCACGACCTTCCCGGCGTCGGCGAGAACCTGCAGGACCACCTGCAGATCCGCCTGATCTTCGAGTGCAGCAAGCCGATCACGACCAACGACGCGATGAACTCGTGGCTCGGCCAGGCCAGGCTGGGGCTGCAGTGGCTGCTCACGCGCAGCGGCCCGCTGGCGGTCGGCATCAACCAGGGCGGCTGCTTCATGCGCGCGCTTCCCGACGAGGCGAAGACGCCCGACATCCAGTTCCACGTGGCGACGCTGTCGGCCGACATGGCGGGCGGCAAGGTCCATCCCTTCTCCGGCTTCACCATGTCGGTGTGCCAGCTGCGCCCGGAGTCGCGCGGCCACATCCGCATCCGCTCGACCGATCCGTTCGAGCCGCCGGAGATGCAGCCCAACTACCTCTCCACCGACCTCGATCGCCGCACCGCGGTGGCGGCGGTCAAGGCGGCGCGCTCGATCGCGAGTTCGCCGGCCATGCGCGGACTGGTCAGGCGCGAGGTCAAGCCCGGCCCGGACGCGGCCGACGACGCGGCACTGCTCGAGTTCTGCCGCGATCACGGCGCGACGATCTTCCACCCGAGCGGCACCTGCAAGATGGGCCACGACGCGATGGCCGTGCTCGACGCCCGCCTGCGCGTGCACGGCGTTGCCGGACTGCGCGTCATCGACTGCTCGGCCATGCCGACGCTGGTTTCGGGCAACACCAACGCGCCGGCCGTGATGATGGCCGAGAAGGCGGTCGACATGATCCGCGAGGACGCGCGCCGCCCGGCAGCGACCCTCGGCACGACCTCCGCTGCCGCCGCGCGCACGACACAACGGCTCGGCGCCGAAGCCTGAGCGCCGGCGCCCGCCGCCCCGATTCCCTCCTCCGCCGCGACGGCCGTCGGGCCGCCCGCGGCATTCCCTGCCCGCACTCAAACCAGGAGACATAACGTGAAACCAAAGACAGAGCAGGAAAAGAGCATCCGACGGGTGGTTGCGTCCGCCCTCGTCGGCGCGACGATCGAGTGGTACGACTTCTTCCTCTACGGCGTCGTCGCCGGGATCGTCTTCAACAAGCTGTACTTCCCGGCGAGCGACCCGCTGGTGGCGACGATGCTCGCCTACACGACCTTCGCGGTCGGCTTCGTCACGCGGCCGCTCGGCGGCATCATCTTCGGCCACTTCGGCGACAAGCTCGGCCGCAAGAGCATGCTGATCCTGACGCTGATGATCATGGGCGTCGCCACCTTCCTGATCGGCCTCGTGCCGACCTACGAGAGCATCGGCATCTGGGCGCCCATCGCGCTGCTGCTGCTGCGCGTCGCGCAGGGCATCGGCCTCGGCGGCGAATGGGGCGGCGCGGTGCTGATGGCCTACGAGTACGCGCCGAAGGAAAAGCGCGGCTTCTACGCCTCGCTGCCGCAGGTCGGGCTCGCCATCGGGCTGTGCATGGCCTCCGGCGTGGTCGCGCTGCTGTCGTCGCTGCTGACCGACGAGCAGTTCCTCGCCTGGGGCTGGCGCATCGCCTTCCTGCTTTCCGGCGTGATGGTCTTCGTCGGCATGTACATCCGCCTGGCGGTCAAGGAGACGCCCGAGTTCGCCGCCGTCAAGGCGCGCAACGAGGCGAGCGCGATCCCGTTCCTCGACATGGTGCGGCGCTACCCCGGCAACGTGTTCAAGGGCATGGGCGCGCGCTACATCGACGGCGTCTTCTTCAACGTCTTCGGCGTCTTCTCGATCAGCTACCTGACCTCGACGCTGAAGATCAGCCGCACCGACGCACTGCTCGGCGTGATGGCGGCCGCGCTGGTGATGATCGTGACGATCCCGTTCTTCGGACGCCTGTCCGACCGGATCGGCCGCACCCGCGTCTACTTCTGGGGCTCGCTGATCACCGCGCTGTCGGCCTTCCCGGGCTTCTGGCTGATGACCCACAGCGGCGGCAACATGCTGACCATCTGGCTGGCGATCATCATCCCCTTCGGCATCTTCTACGCGAGCATCTACGGTCCCGAGGCGGCGCTGTTCTGCGATCTCTTCGACGCCAAGGTCCGCTACACCGGCATCTCCTTCGTCTACCAGTTCTCCGGCATCTTCGCCTCGGGCATCACGCCGATCATCGCGACGGCGCTGCTGAAGTCCGGCGGCGGCCAGCCGTGGCAGATCTGCGCCTACGTGCTGTTCGCGGGCGTGGTCTCGGCGCTGTGCGCGGCATGGATCGGCCGCGACAACCGCGCCGGCCTGGGCGCGCCGGTGCCGCGCCCGGCGCGCTGACCGGCTGGGCTGGCGGGCTCAGCCCGCCAGCTCGACCAGCTTGAGCCGCTGCACCTTGCCCGACGGGCCGCGCGGCAGTTCGTCGACGAAGCGGAACAGCTTCGGGGTCTTGTAGCGCCCCAGCCTCTCGTGGCAGAACTCGCGCAGCGCATCCTCGCTGCACTGCGCGCCGGCGCGCAGCACGATGCAGGCGAGGATCTCCTGGCCGTAGTGCCGGTCCGCAATGCCGACCGCGGCGGCGTCGAGCACCGCCGGGTGCTGCAGCAGCGCCTCGTCGATCTCGCGCGGCGCGATGTTCTCGCCGCCCTTGATGATCAGCTCCTTGATCCGGCCGGTGACGAAGAAGAAGCCGTCGGCGTCGCGGTGGCCGAGGTCGCCGGTGCGCAGCCAGCCGTCGGGTGCGAACGCGGCGGCGGTCGCCTCGGGATTCTTGTAGTAGCCGCGCATCACGTTGGGGCCGCGGATCGCGATCTCGCCGGTGCTGCCGTCCGGCACCGGCCGCAGCTGCGCGTCGATGACGCGCGCCTCGCAGCCCGAGGCCCGCCCCACCGAGCCGAGCTTGCGGCGCGACGGCTCGAGCGGGTTCGAGAACGAGGGCGCGACGGTCTCGGTCAGGCCCATCGTCTCGATGATGCCGATGCCGAACTTCTGCTCGAAGCCGCGCAGGTGCTCCGGAGGCAGCGCCGCCGACGCCGATCGGCAGAAGCGCAGCGGCTGCAGCACGTCGCGCGGCGGCGTGTCGCCCTCGAGCAGGTAGGAGACGATCGTCGGCACGACGTTCAGCCAGGTGCAGCGCGCGAGCGCCGCCTGCGCCCAGAAGCGGGCGGCGGAGAATTTCGGCGCCATCGCGACGCTGCCGCGCGAGGCGAGCGGCGCGAGCATCGTGACCGCGAACGCGTTGATGTGGTAGAGCGGCAGCACGCCGAGCACGCGGTCGCCCGGGCCGAGTTCGTGCTCGGCGGCGATCGCCGCGGCGTTCGCCGCGAGGTTCGCCTGCGTGAGCATGACGCCCTTGGGGCGCCCGGTCGTGCCCGAGGTGTACATCAGGAGCGCCAGGGCGTCGGGCGACGGCGGCGGCGCGTCGGCCTCGGGCCCCTCGCCCGGCAGCCGCTCGGCGTCCGCGTCGGCGACGACGAGCGCGACCGGCCGGCCGATGTCCGCGAGCATGGCGCGCACCCGCGCCTCCCACTCGGGCGCGACGAACACCGCCGCGCAGTCCGAATGCTCGAGCACGTAGCGCATCTGCTCGGGCTGCGCGAGCAGGTTGACGGGGTTGACGCAGCGGCCCGCCCACAGCGCGCCGAGCAGCACGCGCAGCGTCGCCAGGCCGTTGGGCATGACCAGCGAGATCGTCTGGCCCGGCGCGACGCCGTGCGCGTCGAGCAGGGCCGCGAGACGCCGGCACGACGCCAGCAGCGAGCGATAGTCGAGGCTCGCGTCGCGTTCCGTGGCGAGCGCGTAGACGGCGTCGGGTTGCGCGGTGGCGGCGCGCTCGATCAGCGCGCGGACGGTGTTCATCGTGGTGCTCCGCGTCGTCAGGCCCGGCCGTACTTGTCGAACAGGGCGCCGAAGATCTCGCGCTCGCTCGGCATGCGTTCGGCGATCGGGCGCGAGATCCGCGTGATGTTGAGGTAGTGGCGCACGTTCATGTTCTCGGAGAAGTTGTTCCCGCCCCAGGTGCCGCACCCCATCGACAGCGAGAACGGCAAGCCGTTGTCGAAGCTTCCGCCGGTGGCGATGCAGTGCGCCTGGTCGACGATGACGCGCGAGACCGGCAGCGTCAGGCCGAGCTGCAGCGCGCGCTCGGGAATCGCGCTGTGCAGCCCGACCGAGTGGCCGGCGCCCTGGTAGGCGTAGATGCCCTCGACGATGCGGCGGGCGTCGTCGAAGTCGCGCGCGGTGTAGACGGTCAGCACCGGGCACAGCTTCTCGCCCGAGAACGGGTGCCCGGCGCCGAAGCCGTCCTCGTCGACGAGCAGGATCCGGGGGTCGCGCCCGGCGACCGCGTCGAGTCCGGCGCGCTCGGCGACGACACGCGCCGACTGCCCGGTGACCGCCGACGAGAGCTTGCCGTCGGGCCACATCAGCTGCTGCAGGCGCGCCTTCTGCGCCGCATCGAGCCGTACTGCGCCGCGCCGCTCGAGCGCGGCGAGCATGCGCTCGCGCACCGGCGCGAGCAGCACCAGGTGGTTCTCCGACGAGCAGCTGGTGGCGTTGTCGAAGGTCTTGGAGCGCAGCACGCGGTCGGCCGCGGCCTCGACGTCGGCCGTCTCGTCGACGATGCCCGCGACGTTGCCCGCGCCCACCCCGAAGGCCGGCGTGCCGCAGGTGTAGGCGGCGCGCACGTTGGCCTGCGAGCCGGTCGCGACGACGAGGTCGCAGCGGCGCATCAGCTCGGCGGTGGAGGCTTTGCTGATCGGCCCCCGCAGCACCTGCACCAGATCGCGCGGCGCGCCGATGCGGTCGAACTGCGCGTGGATGAAGCCGACCAGCCGCTCGGCCGTGCTCAGGCCCTTCGGCGACGGCGCGACGACGACCGCGTTGCGCGCCTTCAGCGCGTTGATGATCTTGTTGGCCGGCGTGGCCGCCGGGTTCGTCGACGGCGTGATCGCGCACACGACGCCGACCGGCCTGGCGATCTCGACGAGGCCCTTCTCGCGATCCTCGGCGATCACGCCGACGGTCTTCTGCCCCGCGAGGTCGCGCAGCAGGCCGAGCGTCTTGCGGTGGTTCTTGCGGATCTTGTCGTCGACGTTGCCGATGCCGGTGTCGGCCACCGCGAGCTCGGCGAGCTCGCGGTTGCGCCCCGGCTCGAGGATGGCCCAGCCGGCGGCCGCCACCACTTCGTCGACGCGCGCCTGGTCGTAGCCGTCGGCCACGCGCTGCGCGGCGCGGGCGCGCCCGACCAGTTCGCCGACCATCGCCTGGACGTCATCCTTCGAGTCGTTCATGTCGTCAATCCGCCTTGATGTTGGCCTGCTTCACGAGCCTGGCCCACTTCGGCAGCTCGTTCGCGACGACCTTGCCGAGCGCCTCGGGCGAGCCGCCGACGCCCTCGCTGCCCTGGGCGAGCAGCTTCTCCTTGATCTCCGCGTCGGCGACGACCTGGTTCAGCACCTTGTTCAGCTTGTCGATGATGGGCTTGGGGGTCCTGGCCGGCACGAACATCGCGTACCAGGAATCCACCTCGAAGTCCGGCACGCCGGCCTCCTGCACCGTCGGCACATCGGGGAACGCGGCGCTTCGCCTGGTGGTGGAGACGGCCAGCGCCTTCAGCCGGCCGGTCTTGACGAACTGCGCGGCCGCCGGGATCGAGACCCACAGCAGCGGAACCTGGCCGCCGAGCACGTCGTTGATCGCGGGGCCGCCGCCGCGATACGGCACGTGGACGATGTCGGTGCCGGCGCGAACGTTGAAGAGCTCGCCGGCGAGGTGCCCGGGCGAGCCGTTGCCGACCGACGCGAACTGCACGAAGGCCGGCCGCTCCTTCGCGAGCTTGATCAGATCGGCGACGGTGTTCGCCGCAAAGCCGGGATGCGCGACCAGGATCTGAGGCAGCGATGCCACCGTGCCCACCGGCTCGAAGTCCTTCAGCGTGTCGAAGGGCAGCCTGGGGAAGATCGCCGGGTTGATGGTGTGCGAGCTGAGCGTGAACAGCACCGTGTAGCCGTCCGGCGGCGACTTCGCGGCGATGTCGGTCCCGAGCGAGCCGCCCCCGCCGCCGCGGTTGTCGATGACGATCGGCTGGCCGAGTGCCTGCTGGAACTTGCCCTGCACGATGCGCGCGATCACGTCGGTGCCGCCGCCGGGCGGGTACGGCACGACGAACCTGATCGGCTTGTCGGGGTAGCCGTTCTGCGCTGCCGCGCCGAAGGCGATGCCGAGGGTGGCTGCCGCGGCCAGCAGTGGCCGCAGCCAGCGCGCGTGGGTCGATCCGGTCATGGTTGTCTCCTGCGGTGGGGGGGGTTGACGGGCGCTTCTGCGGCGCCTCGATAGCCGAGTGCGGCACTCGCTTCGGCCGCACAGGCGAGCAGCTGCTCGGCCAGCGCGCGCGCCTGGGCCCGCGCGAAACGAATCGACGGCACGCTCATGCCGACGGCGGCGACCGGCTCGCCGCGCGCGTCGAACACGGGCACGCCGAGTCCGCAGACGCCGAGCCGCCATTCCTCGCGGTTCTCGGCCCAGCCGCGCTCGCGGCTGCGGGCGAGTTCGGCCTCGAGCGCCGCGAAGTCCGTGATCGTGTTCGGCGTGTGCGGCACCAGCCGCCCGAGCCGCGCGCGCAGCTCGGCCGCGCGCTCGTCCAGCGCCGCGAGCAGCGCCTTGCCGGAGGCGACGCAGTACGCCGGCGCGCGGCCTCCGACGCGCGAATACGCGGCCACCGGCAGCGGGCTGTCGAACTTGTCGAGGTAGACGATCTCCGCGCCGTCGAGCGCGGCGAGGTGGATCGTCTCGCCGGTCGCATCCGCGAGCTTGGCGAGCACCGACCGCAGCCGCGTGCGCAGGTCGCTGGCGTCCTCGACCAGGGCGCCCAGCTCGATCAGCCGCATGCTCGGGCGGTAGGCGCTGGTGGCGCTGTCCTGCACCGCCCAGCCGCATTCGACCAGCGTCTGAAGCGTGCGGTGCGCATTGCTGCGCGCGATGCCGAGCGCGTCAGCCAGCTCGCTGACGCGGCAGGGCCGGCGCTGCCGCACCAGCCATTCGAGCGCTCCGAGGCCCTTGGCGAGAGTCGAGTCCATGCGTTCCGTCACCGATCGCGGTTCGATGTGATTCCAATATTTGGAATCTCATTCTTTTATCTGGAACAACTCTACGGCCCGCTCCTGGCGCTGTCAAGCCGGCGGGGCCGCGAGGCAATGGCGCAGGAAGCTCTCCGCCGCCGAACCCAGCCGCTTCGTCCGGTGCACGACGATCGCCAGCGAGCGCCGCATCGGCGGCAGCGGCGTCTTCAGCTCCACCAGCCAGCCCTCGCGCAGCGCATGGGCCACCGCGTGGCGCGACAGGCAGCCGACGCCGAGCCCCGACGCCACGGCGCGCTTGACCGCCTCGTTGCTGCCCAGCTCGAGCTCGATCACGACGCGGCCGAGCTCGGAGGCGAGCCAGCGGTCGGAGGCTTCGCGCGTCCCCGAACCCTGCTCGCGCACGATCCAGGTCACCGCCTCGAGCTGCCGCAGCGTCGCCCGCCGCCGCGCGAGCGGGTGGCCCGGCGCGGCGACCACGATCAGCTCGTCGCTGAACCAGCGGCGCACGACGAAGTCGGCACCGGTGCGCGCGCCCTCGATGAAGCCGAGGTCGACGTCGAAGTTGGCGACGGCCTGCAGCACGTCGCGCGTGTTGGCGATCGCCAGCGTCACCTGCCCTTGCGCGTGCGCCGCCTTCCACTGCGAGATCAGCGGCGGCAGCAGGTACTCGCCGATGGTGAAGCTCGACGCGAGGCGCAGCGGCGCCGCGTGCGCCGCCGAGAACAGCGCCTCGACCTCCGCCGCCTGGTCGACGATCGCCGCGGCGCGCGGCCACAGCGCGCTGCCGTTTTCGTTGAGCACCAGCCGGCGGCCGACGCGGTCGAAGAGCTGCACGCCCAGCGCCGCCTCCAGCTCGGCCAGCGCCGTGCTGGCGGCCGACTGCGAGCGCGCGACCTGGTCGGCGGCGCCGCGCGTCGAGCCGGCCCGGACGGTCGCGGCGAACACTTCGAGCTGGCGCAGGGTCAGGCGCAGGCGTTGATTCGATTTTCCGGTCATGGCGAGCGAAATTATGTGCTTTCTCGTTCAGTATCGATTGCCTACGATCGGCCGATGAAAATCATCTCCTCCGCGCCGCTGCACGACCCGATCGCTTCGCCGCGTCCCGGCGCCCACCAGGAGGTGAAGCACACCACCTGCTACATGTGCGCCTGCCGCTGCGGCATCCGCGTCCACCTCGAGGACGGCAAGCTGCGCTACATCGACGGCAATCCCGAGCACCCGCTGAACCAGGGCGTCATCTGCGCCAAGGGCTCGTCGGGGATCATGAAGCAGTATTCGCCGGCGCGGCTGACCCAGCCGCTGCGGCGCAAGGCGGGCACCGAGCGCGGCGCCGGCGTCTACGAGCCGATCTCCTGGGAGGAAGCCTTCTCGACGCTCGAGCAGCGCCTCGGAGAGATCCGCGCCACCGACCCGAAGAAGTTCGCGCTGTACACCGGGCGCGACCAGATGCAGGCGCTGACCGGTCTGTTCGCGCGCCAGTTCGGCACGCCCAACTACGCGGCGCACGGCGGCTTCTGCTCGGTGAACATGGCCGCGGGGATGATCTACACCATCGGCGGCTCGTTCTGGGAGTTCGGCGGGCCCGACCTCGACCGCGCCAAGCTGTTCGTGATGATCGGCACCGCCGAGGACCACCACTCGAACCCGCTGAAGATCGCGATCAGCAAGTTCAAGCGCGCCGGCGGGCGCTTCGTCTCGATCAACCCGGTGCGCACCGGCTACTCGGCGATCGCCGACGAGTGGGTGCCGATCCGCCCCGGCACCGACGGCGCGCTGCTTCTCGCGTTCATCCACGAGCTGATCCGCACCGGCCTGTACGACCGCGACTTCCTGGTGCGCTACTCGAATGCCGGGCAGCTGATCCACGCCGACGAGGGCAGCGATGCCTTCGGCCTGCACGTGCGCGACGCGGCGGCCCCCGAGGTCAACGCGATGTACCCGCAGAACAAGCTCTGGTGGGACCGCCTGACCAACCGCCCGGTCGCCACGCACACCGAGGGCGCCGATCCGTTCCTGCTCGGCGAGTTCACGCTGCCCGACGGCGAGCACCGGGGCAGCAAGGTCAAGCCCGCCTTCGAACTGCTCGCCGAGCGCGTGCGCACCTGCACGCCGGAGTGGGCCGAGGGCATCACCGGCGTCGCGGCCGACACCATCCGCCGCCTCGCGCACGAGATGGGCATCGCCGCGCGCGACCAGAAGATCGAGCTGCCGATCGCGTGGACCGATTGCTGGGGCAAGGAACACCAGACGGTGACGGGCAACCCGGTCGCGTTCCATGCGATGCGCGGCCTCGCGGCGCATTCGAACGGCTTCCAGACGATCCGCGCGCTGGCCATCCTGATGAGCCTGCTCGGCACGATCGACCGGCCGGGCGGCTTTCGCCACAAGTCGCCGTTCCCGCGCGCGATCCCGCCGAGCGCGAAGCCGCCCAGCAGCCCGGCCGCGATCAAGCCGAACACGCCGCTGGCCGGGCTGCCGCTGGGCTGGCCGGCCTCGCCCGACGACCTGTTCCTCGACGAGGCGGGGCAGCCCGTGCGCCTGGACAAGGGCTTCTCGTGGGAGCACCCGCTGTCCGTCCACGGGCTGATGCACAACGCGATCACCAACGCCTGGCGCGGCGATCCGTACCCGATCGACACGCTGATGATCTTCATGGCCAACATGGCCTGGAACTCGACGATGAACACGACCGAGGTCCGCCGCATGCTCAACGACAAGCACACGGAGGGTGAGAAGAGCGGCGAGTACAAGATCCCGTTCCTGGTGGTCTGCGACGCGTTCCAGTCCGAGATGACGGCCTATGCCGACCTGGTGCTGCCCGACACCACCTACCTCGAGCGGCACGACGCGATGTCGATGCTCGACCGGCCGATCAGCGAGTTCGACGGCCCCGTCGACTCGGTGCGCATCCCGGTGCTGCCGGTGACCGGCGACTGCAAGCCCTTCCAGGAGGTGCTCATCGAGCTGGCGAGCCGGCTGAAGTTCCCGGCCTTCACGAAGCCCGACGGCGCGCGCAAGTTCCGCGACTATCCCGACTTCATCGTCAACTTCGAGACCGAGCCGGGCTCGGGCATCGGCTTCCTCGCCGGCTGGCGCGGCGCCGACGGCAGCAAGTTCATGAAGGGCGAGCCGAACCCGCGGCAGTGGGAGATGTACGCGAAGAACAACTGCGTCTTCCACCACGAGCTGCCCAAGTCCTACCAGTACATGCGCAACTGGAACAAGGGCTACATGCAGTGGGCGCAGCGCACGCGCCTGCGCCGCTTCGCCGAGCCGGTGCTGATCCAGCTGTGGAGCGAGGAGCTGCAGAGCTTCCGCTCGGCGGCGCAGGGCCGGCGCGCCGGCCGCCGGCCGCCCGAGCACCTGCGCGCGCGCATCGAACGCTGGTTCGATCCGCTGCCGTTCTGGAGCCTGCCGCTCGAAGTGCAGGCGAGCGACCTGCAGAAGTACCCGCTGGCCGCGGTGACGCAGCGCCCGATGGCGATGTACCACTCCTGGGACTCGCAGAACGCCTGGCTGCGGCAGATCCACGCGCACAACTACCTGTTCGTCAACCCGAAGACGGCGCGCGCCGCCGGCATCGCCGACGACGACTGGATCTGGGTCGAATCGCAGTGGGGCAAGGTGCGCTGCCAGTGCCGCTACACCGAGGCCGTCGAGCCCGGCACGGTCTGGACCTGGAACGCGATCGGCAAGGCGCAGGGCGCCTGGCAGCTCTCGGACGACGCCAACGAGTCGCGCCGCGGCTTCCTGCTCAACCACCTGATCTCCGAGGAGCTGCCGAACGGCCAGGGCACCGTCTCGAACAGCGACCCCGTCACCGGCCAGGCCGGCTGGTACGACGTGCGCGTGCGCATCTACCCCGCCGGCGCGGACGAGCCGGAGGAGAGCTGGCCGCAGTTCGCGCCGATGCCCGACGCGCCGGGCGTCTGGGGCCATGCGCGGCGCAAGTGGCAGGCCTTCGTCTCAGGCCGCATCGAATCCGAGGAGAAGTCGTCATGACTCAACTGGCGCTGGTCATCGACCTGAACGTCTGCGTCGGCTGCCATGCCTGCGTGACGTCGTGCAAGGAGTGGAACACCTCCGGCGCGGCCGGCACGCTGGCCGACTTCAACCCCTACGACGCGGAGCCGAACGGCACCTTCTTCAACCGGGTGCAGACCTTCGAGGTCGGCGAGTTCCCGAACACGCAGACCGTGCACTTCCCGAAGAGCTGCCTGCACTGCGAGGACCCGCCGTGCGTGCCGGTGTGCCCGACCGGCGCGTCGTACAAGCGCAAGGAGGACGGCATCGTCCTGGTCGACTACGACAAGTGCATCGGATGCAAGTACTGCTCCTGGGCCTGCCCCTATGGCGCGCGCGAGCTCGACGAGCAGCAGAAGGTGATGAAGAAGTGCACCCTGTGCGTCGACCGCATCCACGACACGACCCTGTCGGCGCGCGACCGCCAGCCCGCCTGCGTGCTCGCCTGCCCGACCAACGCGCGCCTGTTCGGCGACGTCCACGACGAGGAGTCGATCGTCTCGAAGGCGATCCGCGAGCGCAGCGGCTACGCGCTGATGCCCGAATGGGGCACGCAGCCGGCCAACCACTACCTGCCGCGCCGGCGCACCGACGCGCAAGCGCAGGAGGACCAGCTGATCCGCGCCGACAACCCGCTGAAGAAGGACGGCAGGCTGCCGATCCCGAAGCCGAGCGATCCGTCGCTCGAAGACGTGACCTCGTGGTGATGGAGCCCCGACGATGAACCCCGCCCTCTCGGTTGTCTTCTTCACGACGCTGGCCGGCGCCGGCCAGGGCCTGCTGCTCGCGCTCGTCTGCGCCGAGTGGTCGGCACGGCACGGCTGGATCGACACGCCGGTCGCGCCCGGCTTTGCGGCGGCCGGCGCGCTGCTCGCGGCGGCGCTCGCCACCGGCGGCCTGGTCGCGAGCTTCTTCCACCTCGGCCACCCCGAGCGCGCCTGGCGCGCCGCGACGCAGTGGCGCACCTCGTGGCTGTCGCGCGAGGTGATCGTGCTGCCCGGCTTCATCGCGCTCGCGCTCGCCTACGCAGCGGCCGAGGCCGCCGGCCGCGCCGAGCTGGCGCTCGCGCTGGGCGCGCTGGCCGCGCTGGCCGCGCTCGCGCTGTTCCTGTGCACCGGGATGATCTATGCCTGCATCCGCTTCCTGCGCGAGTGGGCGACGCCGCTGACGCCGCTGAACTTCCTGCTGCTGGGCTGCGCCAACGGCCTGACGCTGGCGAGCGCGCTGGCGGCGGCGGCGGCGCCGGCGCTGCTGCCCTTCTTCGCCGTCGGCGCGATCGCCCTCACGCTCATCGGCCTGGCCGGACGGATGGCCGCGTGGCGGCGCAACGCGGCGCTGGCGCCGAAGTCGACGCTGCAGACCGCGATCGGCATCAAGCACCCGCGCATCGAGCAGCGCGCCCAGGGTTTCATGGGCGGCTCCTTCAATACGCGCGAGTTCTTCCACGGCCGGAGCGCGGCGACCTTGCGTGTCCTGCGCATCCTGGCCGCCGTCGGCGCCTTCGCATTGCCGATCGCGCTGCTGGCGCTCGGCGGCTTCGGCTGGGCTTCGTTCGGCGCGGCGCTGCTGCTGGCGGCCGCCGCGGCGCTACAGTACCTGGGATTGCTGGCCGAGCGCTGGCTCTTCTTCGCCGAGGCACGGCATCCGCAGAACCTGTATTACCAGCGCATGGCATGAACCTTCCGCCCCGAATCCGGCCGCTCGCCATCCGCGAGCCCGCCTGGCGCCGCCAGGGCGAAGAGCCGGACTACCGCTTCTCGCTGGCCAACGAGCGCACGCTGCTGGCCTGGATCCGCACCGCGCTGGCGCTGCTCGCCGGCGGCGTGCTGCTCGAGCAGTTCGCCACGCATCTCGGCCCCAAGGCGGTGCTGGTCGGCCTCGCCGTCGCGCTGGCGACGCTCGCCGCCATCCTCAGCGCTCTGGCCTACGTGCGCTGGCGCGCCAACGAGATCGCGATGCGGCACCGCCGCCCGCTGCCGGGCACGGTCGCCATCCCGCTGCTGGCCGCCACCATGATCGCCGTCTGCGCGGTGATCGCGCTGCTGCTCCTGCTGCTGCGATGAGAGGGCGGACCGGCGGTCCGCGAGACCCGGGGCTGCAGGCCGAGCGCACCGCGCTCGCCTGGATCCGCACCGCGCTGACCATCCTCGTCAATGCGCTTCTGGCGCTGCGCGAGGCGTGGGCGACCGGGCATGCGCTCGTGTCGTTCCTGGCCGTGGCGCTGCTGTTCG
Organism: Pseudomonadota bacterium; assembly: GCA_029779845.1. Classification (GTDB taxonomy): domain Bacteria; phylum Pseudomonadota; class Gammaproteobacteria; order Burkholderiales; family Burkholderiaceae_C; genus Piscinibacter. The sequence goes on from JAKOZT010000151.1 coordinate 18,996, forward strand.
CCGCGGCCGCCGCGGCCCTGTGCGGCGTGTGGCGCCGCCACGCGCTGCTCGGCCCTTCGCCGCTGATTGCGCCGCCCGCTTTCGCGATGCTCGCCGCCTGCCTGTCGGTCTGGCTGGCCTGCGCGACGGCGCTCGCGGCGATCGTCACGAGGCGATGAACGGCGTGGGCCTTTTCGACGCGCCGCTGCCGGGCCTGCCGATGGCCTTCGCGCTGGCCGTCGTCGTTGCGGCCGGTGTCGCTCGCGGCTTCGCCGGCTTCGGCTTCTCGGCGATCTCCGTGGCCGGCCTCAGCCTCGTCGTCTCGCCGGCGGCGGTCGTGCCGGCGGTCTTCGCGCTCGAAGTGCTGGCCAGCCTGCGCCTGCTGGGCAGCAGCTGGCGCGAGGTGGACGTTCCCTGGCTCGGCTGGCTGGTTCTCGGCAACGCGCTGGCGATTCCGCTCGGCCTGGCGCTGCTCGCATGGCTGCCCGAAACCCCGCTGCGTCTGGTCGTCGGCGCGCTGCTGCTGCTGGCCGCGCTGCTGCTGCGCACCGGCGTCGCCGCCGGCTTCGCGGCGACGCGCGGCGTGCGTCTGGCGACCGGGCTGGCGTCGGGCTTCGTCAACGGCGTCGCGGCGATCGGCGGCATCGCGGTCGCCGTGCTGATGAGCGCCACGGGCCTCGCCCCCGGCGCCATGCGCGCGACGATGATCGCGCTCCTTCTCTTCACCGACGTCTACGCGCTGGCATGGGCCGGGCTGCTGTCGTGGGCCGTGGAGACGCCCAACGCGCTGCTGGGCGCCGACACGCTGCGCTGGGCGCTGTGGCTGCTGCCCGCGATGCTGCTGGGCATCTCCATCGGCCAGCGCGGCTTCTCCGGCGTGTCGCCGGCCACCTTCCGCCGCCGCGTGCTCGAGCTGCTGGTGGGCGTGTCGGCGCTCACGATCGCGCGCGCCGCGCTGCCGCTGCTCGCGGGCTGAGCGCGCTCGGGGAAAACCCTCTCGCCTGGATCCATCGCCGAGGCGCGATTGGACCTAGCGGCCGTCCGTCCCGGCCTCTAAGGTCCACGGCGCGCGAGCATGAGCTCGCGCTGGCCACCCCAGGAGTTCACGATGCCCTTCGCTTCGGCCCGCCGCCGCCTGTTGTCCTCGTTCGCGCTCGCCGCCGCCGCGCTGTCGCTGCCGCTTCCCGCCTCGGCCGAAGAGCCCAAGCGCGGCGGCACGCTGGTCATCGGCTATCCGCAGGCGCCGCGCCACCTCAACGGCGCCGTGCAGTCGGGCGTCGCGACGGCACTGCCGTCGACGCAGCTGTTCGCCAGCCCGCTGCGCTTCGACGACCAGTGGAATCCGCAGCCCTACCTCGCCGAGAAATGGTCGCTGTCGGAGGACGGCAAGTCGCTGACGCTGAACCTGCGCAAGGGCGCCGTCTTCCACGACGGCAAGCCGGTCACCTCGGCGGACGTCGCCTTCTCGATCATGGCGATCAAGGCCAACCATCCGTTCCAGACGATGATGGGCCCGGTCGAGCGCGTCGACACGCCGAACCCGCAGACGGCGATCGTGCGCATGAGCGTGCCGCACCCGGCGATCGTGCTGGCGATGTCGCCGGCGCTGTGCCCGATCCTGCCCAAGCACGTCTACGGCGACGGGCAGGACCTGAAGAGCCATCCGCGCAACTCGACCGACGTCGTCGGCTCGGGGCCGTTCAAGCTCGTCGAGTTCAAGCCCGGGCAGCGTGTCGTCCTCGAGCGCTTCGACAAGTTCTTCCTGCCGGGCAAGCCGTATCTCGACAAGGTGGTCTTCGACATCACCGCCGACTCGTCCATGCTCATGCTCGGGCTCGAGCGCGGCACGATGCAGATGCTGCCGTTCGTGACGATCCCGACCGACCTGCGCCGGCTGAAGGACAACGCGCAGATCGCGCTGACGCCGAAGGGCTACGAGGGCATCGGCCCGCTGAACTGGCTCGCCTTCAACCTCGAGAAGAAGCCGCTGTCGGACCTCAAGGTGCGCCAGGCGATCGCGCACGCGATCGACAAGACCTTCATCACCAAGGCCCTGATGGGCGGCTTCGCGCGGCCGGCCGACGGCCCGATCGTGCCGACCAGCCCGTTCGCGACGACCGACGTGGCGCGCTACGCGTTCGACCTGAAGAAGGCCGCGGCGCTGCTCGACGAGGCCGGCTACAAGGCGGGCGACGGTGGCGAGCGCTTCAAGCTGACGATCGACTACGTGCCCGGTTCGGACGACCAGCAGAAGACCGTCGCGGAATACCTGCGCACGCAGCTCAAGAAGATCGGCATCGGCATCGAGGTGCGCACCTCGGCCGACTTTCCGGCCTGGGCCAAGCGCATCGCGGCGCACGACTTCGACATGACGATGGACCTCGTCTTCAACTGGGGCGATCCAATCATCGGCGTGCACCGCACCTACCTGTCGAGCAACATCAAGCCGATCGTGTGGACGAACACGCAGTCGTACCGCAACCCGAAGGTCGACGAGCTGCTCGCCGCCGCCGGCGGCATCCTCGACGCGACGAAGCGCAAGGCCTACTACGCGACCTTCCAGAAGATCGTCAGCGAGGAGCTGCCGGTCGACTGGATCAACGTGGTGCCGTACCACACGGCGGCGAGCCGGAAGGTGGGCAACGTTCCCGCGACGATCTGGGGGCCGATGTCGCCGTACGACGAGGTCTATCTCAAGTGACCCGAGTGACGCAGGCCGCCCGGAGCCGTCCGCGATGAAGTCCGCCCTGCGCTTCGCGGCGACGCACCTGCTGCAGGCGATCGCCCTGGTGCTGGCGGTCGTCGTCCTCAACTTCGTGCTCGTGCACAGCGCCCCCGGCGACCCGGTCGAGACGATCGCCGGCGCCTCGGGCGGCATGAGCGACGAGCTGAAGGCCGAGCTGCGCAGCCAGTACGGCCTCGACCGGCCGCTGCCGGTGCAGCTCGGCGTCTACCTCGGCAGGATCGCCTCGGGCGACCTCGGCTACTCGTACTTCTTCAACCTGCCGGTCGCCGGGCTGATCGGCGAGCGCCTGCCGGCCACCCTGCTGCTCGTGCTGAGCGCCGTCGGCGCCGCCTTCGCCTGCGGCACCGCGCTCGGCGTGCTCGCCTCGCGCCGGCCCAACGGGCTGCTGTCCCAGGCGATCACCGCGCTGTCGCTGGTCGGCTTCTCGGCGCCGGTGTTCTGGACCGGGATGATGCTGGTGATCCTGCTCGCCTCGGTCTTCCCGGTCTTCCCGGTCTCCGGGATGCGTTCGGTCGAATCGACGGTCAGCGGCCCGGCTGACTGGCTCGACGTTGCGCACCACCTGGTGCTGCCGGCGCTGACGCTGGCGCTCGTCTACCTCGCGCAGTACAGCCGGCTCGCGCGCGCCTCGATGCTCGACGTGCTCGGCAGCGACTACATCCGCACCGCGCGCGCCAAGGGCCTCGCCGACCGCGTCGTGCTCTACAAGCACGCGCTGCGCAACGCGGTGCTGCCGGTGGTCACGATGCTCGGGCTGCAGTTCGGCAACGTCGTGGCCGGCGCGGTGCTCGTCGAGACCGTCTTCAACTGGCCGGGGCTCGGCCGGCTCGCCTTCGAGTCGGTGCTGCGCCGCGACTACCCGACGATCCTCGGCGTGCTGCTGTTCTCCTCGATCGTCGTCGTGGTGATGAACCTCGTCACCGACTTCGTCTACCGGCTGATCGACCCGAGGATCAAGACCGCATGAACACCACGGCACTGCCTGTGCGCGGCGCGACCCCTCTGCCGCCGGCCGAGAGCCCCTGGCGCGAGGCGCTGCGGATGTTCGCGCGCAACCCCTCGTCGATCATCGGCAGCGTGCTGCTGCTGGCCGCGCTCGCGGTCGCGATCGCCGGCCCGTGGCTGATGCCCGACGACCCCTTCGAGATCGCCGCCGCGCCGATGTCGCCGCCCGGCGAGGACGCCCTGCTCGGCACCGACTACCTCGGCCGCGACGTGCTGCGCATGCTGATCCACGGCGGGCGCGCGACGCTGACGATCGGCGCCGTCGCGGCGCTGCTGTCGGTCGTCATCGGCGTCACGATCGGCGCGCTGGCCGGCTTCTACGGCGGGCGCGTCAACGCCTGGCTGATGCGCGTGACCGAGTTCTTCCAGGTGCTGCCGGCGCTGCTGTTCGCGATGGTCGTCGTCTCGCTGTTCCAGCCGACGATCATCACCGTGACGATCGCGATCGGCATCGTCAGCTGGACGGGCACCGCGCGGCTGGCGCGCGCCGAGTTCCTCAAGGTGCGCAACCTGGAGTTCGTGCGCGCCGAGCGCGCGATCGGCGCGCGCGACGCGCGGCTGATCTGGAAGGTGATCCTGCCGAACGCCTTCCCGCCGCTGGTCGTCTCCGCGACGCTCGCGGTGGGCTCGGCGATCCTGTTCGAGGCGGGGCTGTCGTTCCTCGGCCTCGGCGACCCGAACCAGATGAGCTGGGGCCTGATGATCGGGTCGAGCCGGCAGTACGTGCTGTCGAGCTGGTGGGCCGTTGCCTTTCCGGGCGCCGCGATCTTCGTCACCGTGCTGGCCGTCAGCCTGATCGGCGACGGGCTGAACGACGCGCTCAATCCGAAACTGAGGGAACGCTGATGGCTTCCGCTGCGGACCAGGCCGCGCTGCTCGACGTGAGCGACCTGCGGGTCGAGTTCAAGACCCGCCGCGGCACCGCGATGGTGCTCAACGGCGTCGACTTCCGGCTCGATGCCGGCGAGACGCTGTGCGTCGTCGGCGAATCGGGCTGCGGCAAGAGCATGACCGCGCTCGCGCTGCTGCGGCTGATCCCCTCGCCGCCGGGGCGCATCGCCGGCGGGCGCGTTTCCTTCCAGGGCGAGGACCTCGCCCGGGCGAGCGAGGCGCGCATGCGCGAGGTGCGCGGCAACCGCATCTCGATGATCTTCCAGGAGCCGATGACCTCGCTGAACCCGGTGTTCAGCGTCGGCGAGCAGATCGCCGAGACGCTGCGGCTGCACGCCGGGCTCGACGCGCGCGCGGCGCGCGATCGCGCCGTCGAGATGCTGCGCTCCGTGGGCATCCCCGCGCCCGAGCGCCGCGTCGACGAGTATCCGCACCAGATGTCGGGCGGCATGCGCCAGCGCGTGATGATCGCGATGGCGCTCGCCTGCCGCCCCGACATCCTGATCGCCGACGAGCCGACGACCGCGCTGGACGTGACGGTGCAGGCGCAGATCTTCGACCTGCTGCGCGAACTGCAGCGCGACAAGGGCACCGCGATCCTGATGATCACGCACGACATGGGCGCGGTCGCCGAGATGGCCGACCGCGTGATGGTCATGTACGCCGGGCGCGTCATCGAGCAGGGCACGACCGCGCAGGTGCTGGGCGCGCCGCGCCATCCGTACACGCAGGGGCTGATCGAATGCCTGCCCGAGCTCGGCTCGAGCCGGCTCGGCGCGCGGCCGGAGCTCACCGAGATCCCCGGCGTCGTGCCGTCCATCTGGGAGCTCGGCAAGGGCTGCGCCTTCCGCGAACGCTGCCGCGTCGCCGAGGCGCGCTGCGCGGACGCGATCCCGCCGATGCTGGCCGCCGGCGGGGGCCACGGCGCCGCGTGCTGGCGGCTCGCCGTCACCGAGGAGGCGCCGGCATGAACACGAAAGAGCGGCCGCAAGGCCAGGCCGCGCCGCCGCTGCTCGCGGTGAAGGACCTGAAGGTTCACTTCGCGCGCGGCGGCTCCGGCCTGTCGCGCAGGCCCGCGGAGGTCGTCCGGGCCGTCGACGGCGTCTCCTTCGAAGTCGCGCGCGGGCGCACGCTCGCCGTCGTCGGCGAATCGGGTTCCGGCAAGACGACCTCGGCGCTCGCCGTGATGCGGCTCGCGCCGATCACCGCCGGCACGGTGCACCTGGGCGGCACCGACCTCGGCGCGCTCGAGGGGGAGGAACTGCGGCTCGCGCGGCGGCGGCTGCAGATCGTCTTCCAGGATCCGTTCAGCTCGCTGAACCCGCGCCAGCGCGCCGGCGACGCGGTGCGCGCGCCGCTCGAGCTGATGCACGTCGGCAGCAAGGCCGAACGCGAGGATCGCGTCGCCGAGCTGTTCACGCAGGTCGGCCTGCGCCCGGAGCAGCAGCGGCTCTTCCCGCACCAGTTCTCGGGCGGGCAGCGCCAGCGCATCAACATCGCGCGCGCGCTGGCGACGAAGCCCGAGCTGGTGGTCTGCGACGAGCCGGTGTCGGCGCTCGACGTCGCGATCCGCGCGCAGATCCTCAACCTGCTGGCCCGGCTGCAGCGCGAGCTCGCCCTGACCTACCTCTTCATCTCGCACGACATGGCGGTCGTCGAGCACCTGTGCGACGAGATCGCCGTGATGTACCTCGGCCAGATCGTCGAGCGCGCCCCGCGCCAGGCCTTCTTCGCCAACCCGCTGCATCCGTACAGCGCGGCGCTGATGTCGGCCGTGCCGACGGTGCACGGCGGCCGCGCGCGCGCCGCGCAGCGCATCAGGCTCGTCGGCGATCCGCCGAGCCCGATCGACCCGCCCTTCGGCTGCCGCTTCGCCGGCCGCTGCCCGGCGGTCGAGCCGGCCTGCGCCGCGGAGCCCGTCGCGCTGCGCGAGGCGACGCCGGGGCACTGGGTGCGCTGCCGGCGGGTCGATGTCGTCGGCGGCCTCGCGCGCCCGGTGGTGCGGCTTCAGGCGGCATGAACGAGCTGCTCATCGCCGGCGCCCGCCGCTGGGGCGACGCCGCACCGACCGACCTCGCGATCCGCGACGGCCGCATCGTCGCGCTCGGCGCCGAGGCCCGCGCGCAGCCCGCCGCCGCGACGATCGACGCGCGCGGGCAGCTCGCCCTGCCCGGCTTCGTCGACGGCCACGCGCACCTGGACAAGACGTTCTGGGGCGAGCCGTGGCAGCCGCATCGCGCCGGCCCGACGATCGCCGACCGCATCGACAACGAGCGCCGGCAGATGCGCGAGCTGAAGCTCTCGCCGGCGCGGCAGAGCGCGCGGCTGCTGCGCCACATGGTCGCGCGCGGCACGACCCACGCGCGCACCCATGTCGACATCGGGCCGGACGTCGGCCTCGCGCACCTGCACGGCGTGATGGCGACGCGCGAGACGCACCGCGGCTTCATCGACCTGCAGATCGTCGCCTTCCCGCAGACCGGCGTCATGCGCCAGCCGGGCACGCTCGACCTGCTCGACGCCGCCGTCCGCGAGGGCGCCGACGCGATCGGCGGCATCGATCCGTTCGCGATCGACGGCGACGCCGACGGCCAGCTCGACGGCATCTTCGCGATCGCCGCGCGGCGCGGCTGCGAGCTCGACATCCACCTGCACGAGCGCGGCGAGCAGGGCGCGCGCTCGATCGGCATGATCTGCGACCGCGCGCAGGCGCTCGGCCTGGCCGGCAAGGTCGCGCTCGGCCATGCCTTCTGCCTCGGCGAACTGCCGCCCGCGGTGCTGGAGCCGCTGCTCGCGCGCCTGGCCGCGCTCGACATCGCGGTGATGACGCATGCGCCGATGGGCTACCTGCCGTTCCCGCCGGTGCGGCGGCTGGCCGAAGCGGGCGTGCGCCTGTTCACCGGCTCGGACGGCGTGCGCGACGCGTGGACGCCGCTGAACACCGGCGACCTGCTCGAGCGCGCCTACCTCATCGCCTACAACAGCGGCTTCCGCGACGACGCCGGCCTCGAGCTCGCGCTGTCGATGGCGACCTTCGGCGGCGCGCGCGTGATGCGCCTTCGCGACTACGGCCTGGCCGCCGGCTGCCGCGCCGACCTCGTGCTCGTCGACGCCGAATGCGCCGCCGAGGCGGTCGCCGCGCACCCGCCGCGCCGGCTCGTTCTCAGGCACGGCCGCATCGTCGCCCGCGACGGCGCGGCGCTGCTGCCGCAGGAAGACTGACCGTGCATCCGCTCGCGCTGCTCCTCGTCGCCGTCGCCGTCGGCGCCGCGGTGCCGATGCAGTCGGCCGTCAATGCGCAGATGGGCCGCACGCTCGGTCATCCGCTGTACGGCGCGCTCGCCAACACCTCGGTCGCGACGCTGATCCTGCTCGCCCTCGCGCTCGCCTTCCGGCTGCCGGCGCCGCGGCTCGGCAATGCCGCCTCGGGCCCGTGGTGGCTCTGGAGCGGCGGGCTCGTCGGCGCGGCGTTCGTCTTCGGCGCGCTGTTCGTCGCGCCGCGCATCGGCGCCGCCTCCTTCGCCGCAGCGACGATCTTCGGAACGGTCGCGGCGTCGCTGCTGATCGACCACTTCGGCCTGCTCGGCTTCCCGCTGCAGCCGGTGTCGCCGGCGCGGCTGGCCGGCGGCGGCTGCGTGCTCGTCGGACTGTTCCTGCTGAACTCCCGCTGACCCCCAACCCGACCATGAACCGCATCACCGTCTTCGCCGCCCGCAAGATCCTCACGATGAACCCGCGCCAGCCCGAGGCGACGCACGTCGCGGTGCGCGACGGCCGCGTGCTCGCCGTCGGCGACCTCGCGCGCATGAAGGCGTGGGGCGCCTTCGAGCTCGACGAGCGCTTCGCCGATCGCGTGCTGCTGCCCGGCTTCGTCGAGGGCCACTGCCACCTGAAGGAAGGCGGCATGTGGGTCTGGCCCTACCTCGGCTGGTTCGAGCGTCGCGGGCCCGACGGCCGGCGCTGGCCCGGCGTGCGCTCGATGGAGGCCGCCGTCGCGCGGCTGCGCGAGATCGACGCCGAGATGAGCGCGGCCGGGCGCCCCGCCGACGAGCCGCTGCTCGCCTGGGGCTTCGATCCGATCTACTTCGGCGCCGAGCGCATGACCGTCGAACACCTCGACCGCGCCTCGCGCACGCGGCCGATCGTGGTCTCGCACTCGAACGGCCACCTGATGACGGTGAACTCCGCGATGCTGCAGTGGGCCGGCATCACGCGCGACACCGACATCGTCGGCGTCATGAAGTTCGCGAACGGCGAGCCCAACGGCGAGCTGCAGGAGCCGGCGGCGATGTTCCCGGTGCAGCGGCGCGTCGGCAACGCCGGCCTGCTCGCGCCGATGGACGACGCCGGCATGCGCGGCTTCTCGGCGATCGCGACGATGAACGGCGTGACGACGGCGACCGACCTCGTCAACCGCCTCAGCGCCGACGACGTCGCGATGCTCGAGCGCCACGCCGCCGACGAGTCCTTCGCGGTGCGCATCCTGCCGGCGTTCCAGGCCTTCCACGGCACGCACGGCGCGGCCGAGGGCGCCGAGCACGTCAAGGCGCTGGCCAGGCGCAACGGCGACAAGCTGCGCTTCGGCCTCGTCAAGATGATGCTCGACGGCTCGATCCAGGGCTTCTCGGCGCGGCTGCGCTGGCCCGGCTACTTCAACGGCGCGCCGAACGGCATCTGGGTCACCGACCCGGCGCAGTACGAGGCCGACTTCGAGACCTACCACCGCGCGGGGCTGCTGATCCACACCCACACCAACGGCGACGAGGCGAGCGAGGCGGCGATCGACGCGATCGGCCGCGTGCTCGCGCGCGCGCCGCGGCCCGACCACCGCCACACGCTGCAGCACGGCCAGATGATCGACGCGGCGATGTTCCGCCGCATGGCGGCGCTCGGGCTGTCGGTCAACCTGTTCGCCAACCACGTCTGGTACTGGGGCGACCAGCACGCCGAGGTGACGATGGGCCCGGACCGCGCCGAGCGGCTCGACGCCTGCAGCAGCGCCCTCGACGCCGGCGTGCCGCTGGCGATCCACTCCGACGCGCCGGTGACGCCGCTCGGGCCGCTGTTCACGGCGTGGTGCGCCGTCAACCGCGTGACGCCCTCGGGCCGCGTGCTCGGCGCGTCCGAGCGCCTCGGCGTGCCCGAGGCGCTGCGCGCGATCACGCTGGGGGCCGCCGCGACGCTGAAGCTCGACGGCGAGGTCGGCAGCATCGAATGCGGCAAGCGGGCCGACTTCTGCGTTCTCGACGACGACCCGCTCGCGGTCGATCCGATGGCCTTGAAGGACATTCGAGTGCGCGCGACGATCCTGTCGGGGCGCGTTCACCTCGCGCCGAGTTTCTGATGGCCGAGGCGCGCATTCCGCTGATCGTCATCGGCGGCTTCCTGGGCGCCGGCAAGACGACGCTGCTCAATCGCTGGCTGGCGCAGGCCGATGGCCGGCGGCTGGCGGTGCTCGTCAACGACTTCGGCGCGATCAACGTCGACGCCGCGCTGATCGCGGCCAGCGCGGGCGACATGGTCGCGCTGACCAACGGCTGCGTCTGCTGCTCGATCGGCGACGATCTGGCCGCCGCGCTGATCCGGCTGCTGGACGCGCAGCCTCGCTACGACGCGATCGTCGTCGAGGCGAGCGGGGTCTCCGACCCCTGGCGCATCGCGCAGCTCGCCCTCGCCGATCCGGCGCTCGAGCTGGGCGGCGTGGTGGTGCTCGTCGACGCCGCCTGCGCGCCGACGCTGGCCGCGGATCCGCGCCTGGCCGACACGCTGGCGCGGCAGGTCGCCGCGGCCGACCTGGTGGTGCTGAACAAGACCGATCTGGCCGGCACCGCCGAGCGGGCGCAGGCGAAGGCCTGGGCAGCGACGCACGCGCCCGGCGTGCCGCTGCTCGAGACGGTCGAGGCCCGCCTGCCGCTGGCCGGCCTGGTGGGGCAGCCCTGTGCGCACGCGCCGCATGCGCACGGCGCGTGCTGCGACGACCCCCTTCACGATCACGCCGATCACGCGGCGCAGTTCGAGAGCGTCTCGCTCCATCCCTGCGCGGCCTGGTCGCCCGACTCGCTGCGCGCGCGGCTGGCCGCCTTGCCGCCCGGCGTGTTGCGCCTGAAGGGCCTGCTGCGCCGCGACGACGGACGCTTCACGGAGGTTCAGTACGCCGGCCGTCATGCGTCGCTGCGGCCCGCGGCTTCGGCACCCGAGGGGCCGGTGCTCGTCGCGATCGGCCTGCGCGGCCAGTTGCCGGCCGCCGAACTGCGTTCGCTGTTCGGGTGCCCGGCGGACACGCCGGGCTAGCGGCGGGCCTTTCGCGGCCTCATACGACGTTGCGATCAATGGCATAAAAGCGCAGCTCGGGGGCGGGCGTGTTCTTGTCGGGGATGCGCCGCAGCGGCGCGGCAGGCACGGCCCCGTGGGGACTCCTGCGGTGGCGGTCGGCGCTGCGCACCGACTGCGCTGTGATGCTCGACACCGGGGTCGCGTC
>JAKOZT010000001.1 GCA_029779845.1 Pseudomonadota bacterium
ACCACGCCGGCGTGCGGCGCATTCAAGGCGTGCTGCATCTTCATGGCTTCCAGCACGGCGAGTTCGGCGCCGGCAGGCACGCTGTCACCAACCTGCACCGACAGCGCCACCAACCGCGCCGGCATGGGCGCCAGCACAGCGCCGGGCGGTGCGTCGGTCATCGGTGCGATGCGCGGATTTTCAGCATGACTTCGGCCGTCAGTGCTTGTCTGTAAAGCGCGAGCAGCTATCTTTTCAGAAGCATCAACGAGTTCCGGCAACACCGATTCCAGCCAGCGCGTGTGCACCGCCTGCGACGCCATCTCGGGCCGCTCGGCCAGTGCGCGCAGCAGATTCAGGTTGGTGGCCACGCCGTCGATGCGCACCTCACCCAGCGCGCGGCGCGAGCGGCGCAGCACGTCGGCGAAGTCGCGGCTGGGCGAGTGCACGATCAGCTTGGCCAGCAGCGTGTCGTAGTGCGGCGATGGCGCGGCGCCGGCAAAGCCATGCGTATCGACGCGCACGCCGGGGCCTTGCGGCAAATCGAAGCGCGTGAGCGTGCCGTGGCCGGGTGTGGCGCTGCCATCGACCGCGAGCGTTTCGGCATTGATGCGCCACTGGATCGCGTAGCCGCGCGGCGCGGGCGCGCGGGCCGGATCCAGCCCCAGATCGGCCAGGCTCTGCCCCGCCGCAAGTGCAATCTGCGCCTGCACCAGATCGACGCCGGTGACGGCTTCGGTGATGGTGTGCTCCACCTGCAGGCGCGCGTTGGCCTCGATGAAGACGAAGGGCAGGTCGGCGGATTGAAGATCAACCAGGAACTCAAACGTGCCCAGCCCTTCGTAGCGCACGGCGCGCGCCATGGTGAGCGCGGCATCCACGATGCGCGCGCGCAGCGCATCGGGCAGGCTGGGGCTGGGCGCGATCTCCACCAGCTTCTGAAAGCGCCGCTGCAAGGTGCATTCGCGCTCGCCCAGCGCCATCACGGCGTGGCCGTCGCCCAGCACCTGCACCTCGATGTGGCGCGCGCCGCGCATCAGGCGCTCGACGTACACATCGGCGATGCCAAACGCGGCCAGCGCCTCGCCACGACAGCGTTCGTAGGCGGCGCTCAGATCAATTTCGTTTTCAATCGCCCGCATGCCGCGCCCGCCACCGCCGCCCACGGCCTTGATGACGATGCCGTTCGGTGCGTGCTGCGCGAAGAAGGCACGTGCTTCGTCCAGCGTGACCGCGTGCGACACGCCGGGCATCAGCGGCACGCCGCAGCGCTGCGCCAAGTCGCGTGCGGCGGCCTTGTCGCCGAACAGCGCCAGTTGATCGGGTGTCGGGCCGATGAAGCGCACGCCCACCGCCGCGCAGTCTCGTGCGAAGTCGGCGCGCTCGGCGAGAAAACCGTAGCCGGGGTGCAGCGCGTCGCAA
>JAKOZT010000017.1 GCA_029779845.1 Pseudomonadota bacterium
GCGCGCCGCGAGCGGCCCGCACGGCCCTTTGCTGAACCAGAGGTGGCATGCCACCTGATTGCCTGCCACCGTAGGGTCAGCGCGGCAGGCGCGGCCCCGGGGGGGCGACTTGGGGGGCGGCGAGACGCGCAGGCGCCGGGGTCGGCGCGCGTACCCGCGCGCTTCGTCCTCATGCTCGTCGCCGGTGTCTGAGCAGAACGAACGAAGTGAGTGGCGCGAGTTCGGCGACGCGACCCCGGTGTCGAGCATCGCAGCGCAGTCGGTGCGCAGCGCCGACCGCCACCGCGGGAGCCCCCACGGGGCCGTGCCTGCCGCGCCGCTGCGGCGCCCCCCGACAAGAACACGCCCGCCCCGAGCTGCGCTTTGATGCCATTGATCGCAACGTCGTATGAGAGCGGGCACGCCGTTTGCCCGCCGGCGGCTCATCGCTCGCGGGGGAACATCGCCATGCTCGCCTCAGGACATGCCTTGCGCTCGGCCGTGCTGGCCGGCCTGTGGATGCTCGCGGGCTGCGACCGCGCGGCCACGCCGCCGCCCGCGGTGAGCGGCGCGGCGGGCGCCGGCGCCGCGTCCGCGGCGGCATCGTCGATCGTGCCGCACGACGGCGAACTGCCCCGAAGCGGCAAGCCGAACGGCCCGGCCGAAGGCGCCGCCGCGATCGGCGGCCTGTCGGGCAACCAGGAACGCGGCGGCGCCGAAACCGGCCGCGCACCGCAACCCACCGGCGGTGACGGCGGCGCTTCGGTGCCGTCGGGTCGCTGACGCGAAAGACGCCTCATGGACATGCACCGAAGACAATTTTTCCGCGCCAGTGCGGCAGGATTTACCGCCTCCAGCCTCGCGCTGCTGGGCTTCTCGCCCGCGCCCGCGCTGGCCGAGACGCGCGCCTTCAAGCTCGCCCGCACCACTGAAACGCGCAACACCTGTCCGTACTGCTCGGTGGGCTGCGGCATCCTGATGTACAGCCTGGGCGACCGCTCGAAGAACTCCACCCGGGAGATCGTGCACATCGAGGGCGACCCCGATCACCCGGTGAACCGCGGCACGCTGTGCCCCAAGGGCGCGGGCCTGCTCGACTTCGTGCGCAGCCCGAACCGGCTGCGCCACCCGCAGGTGCGCGAGCCGGGCGCGAGCGAGTGGAAGCGCATCACGTGGGACGAGGCGCTGGACCGCATCGCGCGGCTGATGAAGGCCGACCGCGACGCCAACTTCATCGCGCGCAACGACGCCGGCCAGACGGTGAACCGCTGGATCAGCACCGGCATGCTGTGCGCCTCGGCCTCCAGCAACGAGACGGGCTACATCACGCACAAGACGATGCGTTCGATGGGCATGCTCGTCTTCGACAACCAGGCGCGCGTCTGACACGGTCCGACGGTGGCCGGTCTGGCCCCGACCTTCGGACGCGGCGCGATGACGAACCACTGGGTCGACATCCGCAACGCCGACCTGGTGTTGATCATGGGCGGCAACGCCGCCGAGGCGCACCCCTGCGGCTTCAAGTGGGTGATCGAGGCGAAGAAGCACAACCGCGCGAAGCTGGTCGTCGTCGACCCGCGCTTCACGCGCTCGGCGGCGATGGCCGACTACTACGCGCCGCTGCGCGCCGGCAGCGACATCGCCTTCCTCGGCGGCGTCATCAACTACCTGCTCGCGCACGACAGGATCCAGCACGAGTACGTGCGCGCGTACACCAACGCGAGCTTCATCGTCGGCGAGGGCTACGGCTTCGACAACGGCCTGTTCTCCGGCTACGACGAGTCGAAGCGCCGCTACGACATCGCGAGCTGGGGCTACGAGCTCGACGAGCAGGGCTACGCCAGGGTCGACCCGACGCTGCAGCACGAGCGCTGCGTGCTGCAGCTGATGAGGCGGCACTACGCGCGCTACACGCCCGAGCTGGTCAGCCGCATCACCGGCACGCCGCAGGAGCAGTTCCTGCGCGTGTGCGAGGCGATCGCCGAGACCGCCGCGCCCGGCAAGGCGATGACCATCCTCTACGCGCTCGGCTGGACGCAGCACAGCACCGGCTCGCAGATGATCCGCGCCGGCGCGATCGTGCAGCTGCTGCTGGGCAACATCGGCGTGGCCGGCGGCGGCATGAACGCCTTGCGCGGCCACAGCAACATCCAGGGCCTCACCGACCTCGGGCTGCTGTCGAACTCGCTGACCGGCTACCTGTCGCTGGCCACCGACGCCGAGCAGGACCTGGCCGGCTACTACAAGACGCGCGCGCTGCGGCCGCTGCGGCCGAACCAGGTGAGCTACTGGCAGAACTACCCGAAGTTCTTCGTCAGCCTGCAGAAGGCCTGGTGGGGCGACGCGGCGACGGCCGAGAACGACTGGGCCTTCCACTACCTGCCCAAGATCGACAAGCTCTACGACGTGCTGCAGGCCTTCGAGCTGATGAACCAGGGCCGGCTCAACGGCTACATCTGCCAGGGCTTCAACCCGGTGGGCTCGTTCCCGAACAAGAAGAAGATCGTCGCCGGGCTGTCGAAGCTGAAGTTCCTCGTCACCATCGACCCGCTGGCCACCGAGACCGCCGAGTTCTGGCGCGCGCACGGCGAGTTCAACGCGGTGGACAGCGCGGCCATCCAGACCACCGTGTTCCGCCTGCCCGGCACCTGCTTCGCGGAGGAGACCGGCTCGCTGACCAACTCCGGCCGCTGGCTGCAGTGGCACTACCAGGGCGCCGAGCCGCCCGGCGAGGCGCGCGACGACTCGGCCATCGTCGCCGAGCTGTTCCAGCGCATCCGCGCGCTCTACGCGGCCGAAGGCGGCGCCTTCCCCGACCCGATCCTGAAGCTCACCTGGCCCTACAGGCGGCCGCGCAAGCCCTCGCCCGAGGAGCTGGCGATGGAATACAACGGCAAGGCGCTGGCCGACGTCACCGACCCGAAGGACAGGAGCAAGGTGCTCGCCAGGGCGGGCGAACAGCTCTCCGGCTTCGGCCAGCTGCGCGACGACGGCAGCACCGCCTGCGGCTGCTGGCTGTTCGCCGGCGCGTGGACGCAGGCCGGCAACCAGATGGCGCGGCGCGACACCAGCGACCCGCACGGCATGGGCCAGACGCTGAACTGGGCGTGGTCGTGGCCCGCCAACCGGCGCATCCTCTACAACGCCGCCTCCGCCGCGCCCGACGGCAAGCCGTGGGCGGCGGCGCACCGCATCGTGCAGTGGACCGGCAGCGCCTGGGCCGGCACCGACGTGCCCGACATCACGCCCGACGCCGACCCGGCGCTGCCCGACCGGGTGCAGCCCTTCATCATGACCTCGGAAGGCACGGCGCGCCTGTTCGCGCCCTCGGGGCTGGCCGACGGGCCGCTGCCCGAGCACTACGAGCCCTTCGAGTCGCCGCTGGACAACCTGCTGCACCCGGGCAACGCCAAGGCGCGCGCCAACCCGGCGGCGCGTGTCTTCAAGGGCGACCTCGAGGCCTTCGGCACGGCCAAGGACTTCCCCTTCGTCGCGACGAGCTACCGCCTCACCGAGCACTTCCACTACTGGACCAAGAACGTGCGCAGCAGCGCGATCCTGCAGCCGCAGCAGTTCGTCGAGATCGGCGAGGAGCTGGCGCAGGCGCGCGGCATCCGCAACGGCGACTGGGTCAAGGTGTCGTCCAACCGCGGCTTCATCAAGGCGGTGGCGCTGGTGACGCAGCGCATCCCGCGCCTCACCTGCGACGGCCGCGCGGTCGACACCGTCGGCCTGCCGAATCACTGGGGCTTCGTCGGCCTGGCGCGGCCCGGCTACCTGGTGAACACGCTGACGCCCTTCGTCGGCGACGCGAACGCGCAGACGCCGGAGTTCAAGTCGTTCCTGGTCTCCATCGAGAAGGCCTGACGCCATGGCTTCATTGCAATCGCTCGACATCGCGGCGCGCTCGGCCACCACGCTGCCCAGCCCGCGCGCGCGCCAGGCGGCGCCCGAACTCGCCAAGCTGATCGACGTGTCCACCTGCATCGGCTGCAAGGCCTGCCAGGTGGCATGCATGCAGTGGAACGACCTGCGCGACGAAGTCGGCCACACGACAGGCGCCTACGACAACCCGGCCGACCTGAGCGCGCAGTCGTGGACGGTGATGCGCTTCGCCGAGGTGCGCACGAAGCGCGACGCCGGCGACGCGAACCAGGCGCCCACGCTCGAATGGCTGATCCGCAAGGACGGCTGCATGCACTGCGCCGACCCCGGCTGCCTGCGCGCCTGCCCGGCGCCCGGCGCGATCGTCAAGTACGCCAACGGCATCGTCGACTTCATCGAGGAGAACTGCATCGGCTGCGGCAACTGCATCACCGGCTGCCCGTTCGACATCCCGCGCCTGAGCCGCGACGACGGCAAGGCCTACAAGTGCACGCTGTGCTCGGACCGCGTGGCCGTCGGGCTGGAGCCGGCCTGCATCAAGGCCTGCCCGACCGGCGCGCTGCAGTTCGGCAGCAAGCAGGCGATGCACGACCATGCCGGCGAGCGCGTGGCCGATTTGAAGGCGCGCGGTTATGCGCAGGCGGCGCTGTACGACCCGCCCGGCGTGGGCGGCACGCACGTGATGTACGTGCTCAAGCACGCCGACCGGCCGCAGCTCTACCACGGTCTGGCCGAGGATCCGAAGGTGAGCCCCTGGGTCGCGCTGTGGAAGGGCGCGGCCAAGCCGGTGGCGCTGCTGGCGATGGCCGGCGCGATGCTGGCCGGCTTCTTCCACTACATCAAGGTCGGGCCGGTGCCGGAGCCCGACGAGGAGGCCGAGCCATGAGCCGCACGATCCGCCGCTACCGCGACGCCACGCGCGTCAACCACTGGATCGTCGCGCTGCTGTTCGTGCTGGCGGCGCTGTCGGGGCTGGCGCTGTTCCATCCGGCGATGTTCACGCTCGCCGCGCTGTTCGGCGGCGGCACCTGGACGCGCGTGCTGCACCCCTTCTTCGGCGTGCTGATGGCGCTCGGCTTCGCGCTGCTGTTCGCGCAGGTGGTGCGCGACAACCTCTGGCGGCCTCGCGACACCGCGTGGCTGCGCGCCGCGCCGCGCTACGTGCGCAGCGGCGACGAGCGCGCCGTGCCGCCGGCGGGCAAGTACAACGGCGGGCAGAAGGCGGTGTTCTGGGTCTTCGCCACGTGCCTGCTGCTGTTGCTGCTCACCGGCTTCGTGTTCTGGCAGCCGTGGTTCGCCGATGCGTTCCCGATCCCGCTGCGGCGCATCGCCGTGGTCGTGCACGCCGCCGCCGCGGTGCTGCTGATCCTGGCCGTCATCGTGCACGTGTACGCGGCGATCTGGGTCGAAGGCTCGATGCGCGCGATGACGCGTGGCACGGTGAGCGACGCCTGGGCGCGCCGGCACCATCCGATCTGGCGGGACGAGGCGGTTTCGAGGAACCCGGCGGCAGCACGCAGCGGGCGACGCGCCCGCAGACCCTGATCTGCACGCTGACCGGTGTTCTACCGGCCGCTGCGCGGCAGCGCCGGATCCTGATTCGGGGGCGCCGCCCGCTCCTCCCGCCCCAGGAGCCCCAGCGTGCGCAGCTCGCCGGCCAGCAACTCGCCCAGCTCGTACTGCCGCTCCGGGCCGAAGCGCGCCGTCAGCGTGCCGATCGACAGCGCGCCCATCGCATGCTCGCCGAGGCGGAAGGCCATGCCGATGCCCGCCACACCGGGCTCCACCGCGTCGAAGGTGATCGCGCAGCGCTGCACGCGCACCGCGCGCGCCATCGCGAGCAGCCGCTCCAGCGGGATGCCGCGCCCCGTGTAGTCGTCCGCGTGGCGCTGCCACACGCGCCCGATCTCCGCATCGTCCATCAGGCCCAGCACCGCGACGCTGCCGGTGCCGGTGCCGAGCAGCCGCCGCTGGCCGACGTCGGTGGTGAGGATCTTCACCAGCGTGCCGCCGACCTCGCGGTGGTCGCACTGCACCATGTCGCCGTGGCGCACCATCAGGAACACGGTGTCGCCGGCGATGCGCGCGATGCGCTTCATGCCCGGCGCGAAGCGCGTCACCAGCGGCGCCGGCGCCGGCATCAGCGAGCCCAGCGTCACCGCCTGCGGGCCGAGGCGGTAGAGCTGGGCGTCGTCGCGGTCGACGAAGCCTTCTTCCATCAGGCAGGTCAGCAAGCGGTAGGCGGTGCCGCGGTCCAGCCCCGACTCGCGCACCAGCTGCGCCAGCTTGACGCCCGAGTCGGCGCGCTTGGCCACGCGGCGCAGCAGGCAGAGTGCGCGGCGCACGCTCTGCGCGCCGCGCACGCCTTCGTCGCGGCCGGGAGCGCTCGGTCCCTCGGCGAGCCTGTTCATGGCGCGCGCCCGCGGCTCAGCGGCCGCTGAACACCGGCTTGCGCTTGGCGGCGAAGGCCTCCACCGCCTCGGCGTGGTCGCGCGTCAGGTTGGTCAGGCATTCGTACGCGGTGCCGGCATCCATGTGGCCGTGCGCGAGCTGGCGCAGCGGGATGGTGTAGCCGGCCTTGGTCCAGCGGATCGCCTTGGTCGCGCCGCCGCGCAGCTTGGCGGCGATCGCGTCGACCTTGGCGTCGAGTTCGGCGGCCGGCACCACGTGGCCGATCGCGCCCAGCGCCCTGGCTTCCGCCGCGCTCAGCAGATCGCCGGTGAGCAGCAGCTCGCGCGCCTTGCCGTAGCCGATGATCGCCGGCCACAGGAAGCCGCCGCCGTCGGCCGCGTTGAGGCCCACGCGCACGTGCGGGTCGCCGATGCGCGCCTTCTCGTCCATCACCGTGATGTCGCACAGCAGCGCCAGCGTCGCGCCCAGCCCGACGGCGTCGCCGTTGATGCGGCCGATGATCGGGATCTCGCAGTCGAGCATCGAGTAGACGATGCGCTTGGCTTCCCAGGTGACGATCTCGAAGCCCTCGGGCTCGCGGACCGCCTCGCGCATCCACTCGATGTCGCCGCCGGCGCAGAAGGCGCGGCCGGCGCCGGTCAGCACGATGGCGCTGAGGTCGCGGCGCTCGCCGAGATCGACGAACACGCGCGACAGCGCCTTGTGCATCTCGCCGCCGACGGCGTTGAAGCTGTCGGGGCGGTTCAGCGTCACGCGCGCGATGCGGTCGTGGACTTCGATCTGGATGGCGGGGGTGCTCATGGTCGTGCTTTCGGAAGTGAAGGAAGGGGGGACGCTTCAGTCCAGCGGCCCGCCGTAGGCGTCGCTGGCCGCGCCCCAGGCGGTGTAGCCGCCGTCCACCGGCAGCGTGACGCCGGTGATGAACTCGGCGCGGTCGGAGGCGAGGAACAGCATCGCGTCGGCGATGTGCCGCGCCGTGCCCAGCCGGCCGGCCGGCGTGCGGCGGCGGATGCGCGCGGCGTCGAGCTTGCCCTCGTCGATCAGGCGCTGCGCGAACGGCGTCAGCATGTAGCCCGGCGCGATCGCGTTGACGCGCACGCCCTGCGCGGCCCACTCGCAGCCCAGCGTGCGCGTCAGCATGCCGATGCCGGCCTTGGCGGCGCTGTAGGCGTTGCGCCGCGCCAGCCCCATCACGCCGGCGATCGAGCTGAGGTTGATGATCGAGCCGCGGCGCTGGCGCAGCATCGCCGGCGCCACCGCCTTGCACATCATGTAGGTGCCGGTCAGGTGCACGTCGACGAGGCGGCGGAAGTCGCCCACCTGCTGCTCCAGCGTGGGCAGGAAGCTGTCGGGAATGCCCGCGCTGTTGATCAGCACGTCGATGCGGCCGTGGCGCGCCAGCGCCTGCTCGGCGATGCGCTGCACGGCCGCCTCGTCGGCCACGTCGCCGCCCAGGCCCAGGTGCGCATCGCCGAGCGCGCGTGCCGCGTCGCGCGCGGCATCGGCGTGCAGGTCGGCGATCACGACGCCGGCGCCGGCCTCGGCCAGCGCCTGCGCCGCGGCCAGGCCGATCCCGCTCGCGCCGCCGGTGATCAGGACCACGCGGCCTGCCAGTTCGGGATACATCAGCTCTCCAGCTGGATGCCGGCGGCGCGGATCACGCCGCCCCAGTGCGCCGCCTGCGCCCTGACGTGCTGCGTGAACTGCTCGGGGCTGGTCGGCGAGGGCTCGACGCCCATCTCGGCGAGCTTCTTCTTCACCTCGTCGGAAGCGAGCGCCTTGTTCAGCTCGGCATTCAGCCGCCGCACCACATCCGGCGGCATGCCCGCCGGCGCGGCCAGGCCCTGCCAGGCATAGGCCTCGAAGTTCGGCACGCCGGCTTCGGCGAACGAGGGCACGTCGGGCAGCACCGCGCTGCGCTTGGCCATCGCCAGCGCGATCGGGCGCAGCTTGCCGCTGCGGATGTGCGGCAGGCTGGCGGCGGTGTTGACGAGGTACATGTCGACCTGGCCGCCCATCAGGTCCTGCAACGCCGGCGCGTCGCCGCGGTAGGGCACGTGCAGCAGCTTGATGCCGGCGGTGCGCTGCAGCAGCTCCATGCCGAGGTGGTTGGGACCGCCGGCGCCGGGCGTCGCGTACTTCAGCTCGCCCGGCTTCGCCTTGGCCAGCGCCAGCAGTTCCCGAAGGTTCTTCGCCGGCACGGCGGGGTTCACCACCAGCACGAAGGGGAACACCGTGGTGCCGCCGATGTAGGCGAAGTCCTTCTCCGGCTTGTAGGGCACCTTGGCGTACAGGCTGGGCGCGAGCGCCACGGTGGAGACGTCGACGGTGCCGACCGTGTAGCCGTCGGCCGGCGAGCGCGCCAGCGCGTCGCCGGCGATCATCGTGCCGGCGCCGGGTTTGTTCTCGATCACGATGGTCTGGCCCAGCGCCGTTCCCATCGCGCCGGCGAGCATGCGCGCCACCACGTCGGTGCCGCCGCCGGCGGGAAAGGGCACGATCCACTTGATCGGCTCCTTGGGCCAGGCCTGGGCGGATGCGCTGCGCGGCAGGTTGGCGAGTGCGGCGAGCGAAGCAAGTTGCAGGAGATGCTGTCTGCGGTTCATGGTGGATGGCAGTCGGGTGAAGGTTCAGGCGGCCAGCAGCGTCGCGCGCACGTCGATGCGCGCCAGCTGCGCCTCGGCGGCGCCGTGCAGCTGCGCGGCGACGTGCAGCCGCCGGTAGAGGTGGGTGAGGCGGTACTCCTCGGTGACGGCGATGCCGCCGGAAAGCTGGATCAGCGCGCCGACGCCGCGCAGCACGCGCCGGCCGACGAAGCTCTTGGCCACCGGCAGCATCGGCCACGCGCCGGCGGGCGCGGCGTCGATCTCGGCGGCCAGCCGGCCGGTCAGCGCGAGCTGCTGCTGCAGGTCGCAGAACACCTCGGCCATGCGGTGCTGGATGGCCTGCTGCGCCGCGAGCGGCTTGCCGAACTGCACGCGCTGCCGGAGGTAGTCGAGCGTCATCCAGAACGCCGCCTCGAACGCGCCGCTCGCATCGGCCACGCAGGCGGCGGCCGCGAGGTCGCGTGCGGCGGCGGCCTCGCCGGCCTCGCGCGCCGGCACCCGGTCGAAGGCCAGCTTCGCCGTGGCGCGGCCATCGACCAGGCGGGCCGGCGTGCGCTCGATGCCGGCCGCGCCGAGGTCGACGAGCAGCAGCACCGCGCCGGCGGGCACCAGCAGATGCGTCGCATGCGCCAGGCCCTCGGCCACCGGCACGCTGCCGCTCAGCGCGCGGCCGTCCCAGGCGAGCATGCCGCCGCGCCGCGCTGCGTCGGCCATCGCCAGCCGCATGCGGCCCGCGGCCAGCGCCTCGGCCGCATCGGGCAGCGCCTGCGCGATGCGCGGCGCCAGCAGCAGATGCAGCCCGAGCGGCTCGGGGCGGGCGTCGGCGCCGGCGCGGCGCAGCAGCTCGAAGGCCTGCGCCGCGCTCGCGCCGAAGCCGCCTTGCGCCTCGGGCAGGGTCAGCGCGGTCCAGCCCATCTCGGCGAACTGCGCCCAGGCGCCGGCAGGTTCGTGGTGGCCGTTGCGGAAGTCCGCCACGCGCTCGGACAGCGGCGCGTGGCCGGCAAACCAGCGCTCGGCGATGGCCAGCAGCAGCGTGAGATCGTCGTGGTCCATCTGCCCTGCCCTCACATGCCGAGGATCGCCTTGGCGATGATCGACTTCTGGATCTCGTTGGCGCCGGCGTAGATCGTCACCACGCGGCGGAAGAAGTGGCGCTCGGCCCAGCCGCGGCCCTCGGGCGCGAGCAGGCCGCTGCCGTAGCCGGGGCCGAGCACGAGGCCGGCGTCGCCGAGCAGCGCCATCGCCGTCTCGCTGACGCGCTGCTGCAGTTCGGAGCCGCGGATCTTCAGCGTCGACGCCGCCGGCCCGGGCTCGCGGCCCTTCATCTGCTCGGCGATCACGCCCAGCGCGGCCGACTCCAGCGCGACGAAGTCGGCCGTCAGCGCCGCCAGCTTGCGCCGCACCCAGCCCTGCTCGATCAATGCGCGGCCGTCGGCATCGGTCAGCGTGCGCGCCAGCCGGTCGAGCTCGACGATGTCGCGCTTGGTGCGCGGCGCCTGCGCGTTGTTGACGCGCTCGCGCGCGAGCAGCTCCTTGGCGTAGGTCCAGCCCTGGTTCAGTTCGCCGATCAGGTTCCCGCGCGGCACGCGCACGCGGTCGAGGAACACCGCGTTGACGCTGTGGCCCTCGTCCATCGTCAGGATCGGCTGCAGCGTGATGCCGGGGTCGCGCATGTCGAGGATGAACACCGACAGGCCGGCCTGCGCCTTCGCGTCGGGATCGGTGCGCGCGAGGCAGAACATCAGGTCGGCGTGGTGGCCGCCGGACAGCCAGGTCTTCTGGCCGTCGATCACCCAGTGTTCGCCGTCGGCCACCGCGCGCGTCTTCAGCGAGGCGAGGTCGGAGCCGGCATTCGGCTCGGAGAAGCCCTGGCACCAGAACTCCTCGCCGGCGAGGATCTTCGGCAGGTAGCGCGAGCGCTGCGCCGCGCTGCCCGCGGCGATGATCATCGGCCCGGCGAGGAACAGGCCGTGCACGTCGCCCAGCGGCGCGTCGGCGAAGGCGCTCTCCTCCTCGAAGACGTAGCGCTGCAGCTCGCTCCAGCCGGTGCCGCCGAACGCCTTCGGCCAGTGCGGCGCGCCCCAGCCGCGGCGGTTCAGCGCGGCCTGCCAGCGCGCCATGTCCGCGCGCTCCATGTGCAGGCCGCCGCGCGTCTGCTGCACCAGGCGGTCGTCGAGATGTTCTTCCAGGAACTCGCGCACCTCCTGGCGGAAGGCGCGCAGCTCGGGCGTGTCGAAGATGCTCATGCGGTTTCAGTCCATTCCGGGCAGCAGCACCAGCGAGCCGGTGGTGCCGCGCGATTGCAGCGCGCGATGCGCCGCGGCGGCGTCGCGCAGCGCGAAGCGGCCGCCGATGCGCACCTGGAGTTCGCCGCGCGCGACCAGGCCGAACAGTTCGTCGGCGGCGGCTTGCAGGTCGGGGTGCGTGCGCACGTAGGCGAACACCCCCGGCACCGACACGCTCAGCGAGCGCGCCGGGCCGAGGTCGGCGAGGCTCACGCCCGGCAGGCCCTCGGCCACCTGGCCGAGGTTGACGATCTGGCCGAAGGGCTTGAGCACGGTCAGCGACTCGTGGAAGACGCGCCCGCCCAGGCCCTCGAACACCACGTCGACGCCTTCGCCGCCGGTGATGCGCTTCACGCCCTCGGCAAAGGGTTCCGTCTCGCCGACGATCACCTCGTCGCAGCCCTGCGCGCGCGCCAGCTCCGCCTTCGCTGCCGAGCCGACCACGCCGATCACGCGCACGCCGAAGCGCTTCGCCCATTGCGTCAGCAGCGAGCCGAGCCCGCCGGCGGCGGCGTGCACCAGCATGCTCTGCCCCGGCATCGGCCGCGTCACCTTGTGCAGCAGCATGTGCGCGGTCAGGCCTTGCAGCGTCGCCGCGGCGGCCTGCTCGTGGCTCACGCCGTCGGGCACCTTGACGACGAAGCGCTCGGCCAGATTGCGCAGGCTCGTGTAGCTGCCCACCGGCGGGCAGGCGTAGGCGACCCGGTCGCCGATGCGCAGCCGCGTGACGCCTTCGCCTGCCGCCACCACCTCGCCGGCGGCCTCGACGCCCAGCACGCCGGGCAGCGCCGGCAGCGGGAACACGCCGCGGCGGTGGTAGGTGTCGAGGTAGTTGATGCCCACCGCGTGCTGGCGGATCTGCACCTCGCCGGCGGCCGGCGGCGGCACGGCGACGGCCTCGTGCACCATCGCCTGCGCGTCGCCGTAGGCGTGGATGCGCACCGCGCGTTCGGGCGGCCGGGCGGCGGCGCTCATGACGACAGCAGCTGCTCGCGCAGCTCTCGCTTGAGGATCTTGCCCATCGGGTTCTTCGGCAGCGCGGCGAGCACGTGCCAGCGCCGCGGGGTCTGGTAGTCGGCCAGGTGCTGCGCGCAGAAGGCGCGCAGCGCGTCGGTGTCCAGCGCCGCGCCGGGCGCGGCGACCACGCAGGCGGCGATGTCCTCGCCCAGCGCGGCGTGCGGCACCGCGACCACCGCCGCTTCGGCGATGCCGGGGTAGCGGTAGATCACCTCCTCCACCGCCGCCGAGGCGATCTTCAGCCCGCCGCGGTTGATGATGTCCTTCTTGCGGTCGACGAAATGCAGGTGGCCTTCGGCGTCGATGCAGCCGATGTCGCCGGTGCGCACCCAGCCGTCGACGAAGGTCTGCGCAGTCGCGTCCGGATTGCGCCAGTAGCCGAGCGCCGCCGAGGGGCCGGAGAACACGATCTCGCCGCGCTCGCCCTGCGGCACCGGCGCCAGCGTCTCGTCGACCACGCGCACCGCGCAGCCCGGTTGCGGGCCGCCGATGCAGCCGGCCTTGCGCGGCAGGAACCACGGCGGCAGGTAGGTGCCGGCCGGGCCGGTCTCGGTCATGCCCCAGATGTGCACCTGGTCGATCCAGGGCCAGCGCTGGCGGAACTTGGCGACCACCTCGGCCGGCATCACCGCGCCGCCGTAGCCGAGGCGGCGCACGCGCGACAGGTCGTAGCGGCCCTTCGGGTATTCGTCGACCAGGAAGTGCAGCGGCGCGGTCACGCCGTGGTAGACCGTCGTGCCCTCGCTCTCGATCAGGCGCAGCCGGCCGGCGTTGTCCAGCGTGCTCGGCTCCAGCACGGCGCCCGCGCCGCTCACCCAGGCGGCCATGCAGGCCATGTTCAGCACCGAGCTGGTGTACAGCGGCCAGGCGCCCTGGTAGGTGTCGCGCCCGGTCAGCCCGATCGCGCCGGCGATCGCGAAGCCGCAGTAGAGCTGGCTGCGCTGGCAGTGCGCCACCGCCTTGGAGCGCGCGGTGGTGCCCGAGGTGAACAGCAGCACGCTGGGCGCCTCGGGGTCGACGGCTTCCGGCAGCGCGAGGTTGTGGAACTCGCGCTCCGGCTCGGGCCAGGTGCCGGCATCGCCCGGCGATGCGTCGAGCAGCAGCCGCTTCGCGGCCGGGTACAGCGCGGCGACGCGCGCGGCCGCCTCGGCCGTGGTCACCACGAAGGCCGGCTCGACCAGTTCGAGCGCATGGCGCAGCTCCTCGTCGGAAGCGCGCACGTTCAGCGGCGAGACGATCGCACCGAGCCGCCAGCAGCCCAGCGCCGTCAGCACGCCTTCGCGCACCGCGTCGTTGTTGAGGAACAGCGCGACGCGCTCGCCCGGCCGCAGGCCGCGCGACGCGAGCCCGCGCGCCACGGCCTCCATGCGGATGACGAGCTGCGCGAAGCTCAGCCGGTCGCGGTGCCCGCGCCAGCTCTGCGCCGACAGCGCGAGCTGGAACGGATGCCGCTGCGCGCGCCGGCGCAGCAGCGCGGGAATCGTCAGCCCGTGCAGCTCGTTGAAACGGTTCAGCTCGTCCACGGCGTCAGGCGATGCTGTAGCCGCCGTCCACCGGCAGCGTGACGCCGGTGATGTAGCCGGCGTCGTCGGAGGCCAGGAAGGCGGCGGCCTTGGCCACGTCCGACGGCTGGCCCCAGTGGCCGGCCGGCAGGCGCTTGAGGAGGGGGCCGGCGCGCTCGGGGTCGCTGAAGGCGTTGGCCGACATGCGCGTGTCGATCCAGCCCGGCGCGATCGCGTTGACGCGCACGCCCTCGGCGGCGTAGGCCACCGCCAGCGCACGGGTCAGGGACTCCACCGCGCCCTTGCTCGCCGAGTAGCCGGGGTTGCGGCCGGAGCCGAAGCGGCTCCACATCGAGGCGAAGTTGAGGATGCTGCCGCGGCCTTCGGCGAGCGCGGCGCGAAACGTCACGCAAGCGAGCTGCGTGCCGTGCAGGTTGACCTCGACCACCTGGCGGAAGCCTTCGACGGCATGCTCGCGGCCCTCGTGCAGGATGATGCCCGCGGCGTTGGCGAGCAGCTTCAGCCGCGGCGTGCGCGCCGCCACGGCGGCGAGCGCGGCCGCGGCGGTGATGTCGATGCGCTCGAACGCGATGCCCGAACCTTCGAGCGCCGGCTCGGTGTCGAGGCCGAGCGCGATCACGCGCCAGCCGCGTGCGCGCAGTTCGAGGCCGGTGGCCAGGCCGAGGCCGGTGCCGCCGCCGGTGACGAGGGCCAGGGGAGCGTTGTCGGTGGCGTTCATGCGCGGGTCAATACGGGGAAGCGGAAGAGAGTTCCTCGAGCCGGCGCATCGCCGCCTCGAAGTCGGCGGCGGCCAGCGGCTGCTCGAAGTGCTTGAGGTGCGGCGCGGTCATCGCGCCGTCGGCGATGCGCGCATAGAGCGAGGCATCGGGCGCGGCCACGCCCAGCTCGCGCAGCGAGGTGGCCAGGCCGACGGCCCGGTGGAAGCGCAGCTGCTCGGCCATGAAACCCGGCGAGCGGCGTTCGAGCATGAACTGCACCAGCAGCCCGTAGCCGACCTGCTGGCCGTGCAGCGCGGCGGCGGTCTCGGGCACGCGCGTCAAGCCGCGTGTCATCGAGTGCGCGATCGACAGCCCGCTGTTCTCGAAGGCCAGGCCGGCGAGCAGCACCAGCGCTTCGGTCAGGCGCTCGAAGGCCTCGTCGGGCTCGCCGCGCGACAGCGCCTGCAAGCCGGCGACGGCATCGTCGCGGATCACGCGCTCGCAGGCCAGCGAGAGCTGCTCGGCGGCCAGCGTGCTGCGCCCGCCGAACAGGTTCAGGCCCTGCACGCCGCGCGCCTGCCGGCCCTCGTAGAGCTTGCACAGCGCATCGCCGATGCCGGAGACCAGCAGCGCGCGCGGCGCCCTGGCGAGCACCGCGGTGTCGACGATCACCGCGTCGGGATTGCGCGGCAGGTGCTCGACCGACTGCAGGCGATGGTTCTCGTCGTAGTAGACGAAGGACTCGCTGCACGGCCCGTCGTTGGACGCCGAGGTCGGCAGCACGAGCAGCTTCGCGCCCAGCTCGCGCGAGACGGCCTTGCCGCAGTCCACGCCCTTGCCGCCGCCGGCGGCGAGCACCACGTCGGGCACGCGGCCGTCGGCGCTCGCCTCGGCGACGAGGCGCTGCACCAGCGCGCGCGTCACGTCGCCGCGCACCTCGACCCAGCGCAGTTCCATGCCCTGCGCCGCGCAGCTCTGCGCGACGCGCTCGCGCAGCAGCTGCGCCACCACCGCATCGGCCACCAGCAGCGGCCGCCGCCCCAGCCCCGCGACCAGCTTGCCGACCAGGCCGAGCGCCCCCGGCCCCTGGTAGTAGCGGTGCGCCGCGCCGAAGGCGCGGATGCGGCCCATGTCCACGCCCGACTTCATCGCAGCCAGGCGCCGACGCGCTCGACGATCCTCGCCGTGCTCAGGCCGTACTTGTCGAGCAGGTACGCATGCGAGCCGCACTCGGTGAACTGGTCGGGGATGGCGATCTTCAGCAGCGGGCGCTGCACGCCCGCCTCGTACAGCGCGTCGATCGCCAGCGTCGCCAGGCCGCCGCTGGCGACGTGGTTCTCGCACACGACGAGCCGCTTCACCGACGCGGCGAATTCGACCAGGCCCTCGGCGTCGAAGGGCTTGATCGACGCGGTGTGGAACACGCTGCCCGCGATGCCCTGCTTCGCCAAGGCGTCGCGCGCGTCGAGCACGCGCCCGGTCATCGAGCCGGTCGAGACGAAGCCGATGTCGGCGCCCGCGCCGATCGCGTGTCCCTTGCCGACGCGCACGCGGTGCGCGGCCGGGTCGAACACCACCGGCACGTTGGCGCGCAGCAGCCGGCAGTAGACGGTGCCGGGGATGTCGGCGGCCATCGCGGCGATCTGCATCATCTCGGTGGCGTCGCAGGGGTCGAGCACCGTCATGTTCGGGATCGAGCGCATCAGCGCCAGGTCCTCGTTGGCTTGGTGCGTGCCGCCGTAGCCCGAGGCGAGGCCGGGGTTGCCGGCGAACATCTTGACGTTCTCCCCGCTGTGCGCGCAGGCGATGGCGAGGAAGTCGTAGGCGCGCCGCGTCGCGAAGGTGCCGTAGGTGGTGCAGTAGGCCACCTTGCCGACCTTGGACAGGCCGGCCGCCGCCATCACCAGCGCCTGCTCGGCCATGCCGACGTTGAAGAAGCGGCTCGGGTGCTTGTGGCGGAAGTCGGCCGTGTCGGTGTACTTGCCGAGGTCGGCGGTGAGCAGCACCAGCTCGTCGTGCGACTCGGCCGCCTTCAGCGTGCCGGCCGCGAAGGGCGCGAACATCGACGCGCGGCCGACGACGGCCTCCGACTCGCTCATCGCGAGGGTGCGGGACTTCGGTGCAGCGGCCTGCTCAGACATTCTCGATCTCCAGTTCGCGCGCCACGTCGTCCCATTCCTCGGCGTCGATGCGCACGAAGTGCGCGCGGTCGCGCTGCTCGATGCGCTTCACGCCGCGGCCCGGCCGCGTGCGCATCACCACCGCCTTGGGCCGGCCGGCGCGCACGCGCGCCCAGGCGAAGGCCTCGATCAGCTGCGCGAGGTCGTTGCCGTCGATCTCCCGCACGGCCCAGCCGAAGGCCTCGAAGCGGCCGGCCACCGGCTCGATGTTCACCACCATCGGCCCGTCGGCCTGGATGCCGTTGCAGTCGATCCAGCACACCAGGTTGTCGAGCCCGAAGCTGCCGGCGGTGTTGGCAGCCTCCCAGGTGGAGCCTTCCTGCAATTCGCCATCCGAGGTTTCGACGTGGATGGCCGAGCGGCGCCCGTCGAGCCGGTAGCCGAGCGCCGCGCCGACCGCGATGCCCAGGCCGTGGCCGAGCGAGCCGCCGGTCATCTCGACGCCGCTCACGTGCCCTTCCATCGTGCTCATCTCCAGCGGGCTGCCGTCGGCGCCGTAGCTCGGCAGCGTGGCCGGATCGACGATGCCGAGCTCGGCCAGCACCGCCCACATCGCGATCGAGTAGTGGCCGGTGGAGAGGTAGAAGCGCTTGCGCTCGGCGCGCGCGAAGTCCAGGTCGTCGGCGCCGAACTCGTGGAAGTACAGCACCGCGAGGAAGTCGGCGATGGCCAGCCCCTGGCCCAGGTAGCCCTGGCCCTTGCCGCGCGCCTGCTGGATCATCTTGCGCCGCAGGTTCAGCGCCACGCCGCGCAGGCGCGCGATCGTGGCCGCGTCGGCGGCGGGGGTGTCGGGGACCGCTGTCATCGGGATCGTTCTCCTTACATGCCGAGGTAGGTGCTGCGCAGGTGCGCGTCGGCGAGCAACGCGGCCCCGCTGCCCGCGAGCGAGATGCGGCCGTTCTCCAGCACGTAGCCGTGGTCGGCCATCTGCAGCACCTTGAAGACGTTCTGCTCGATCACCAGCACGGTGACGCCGAGCGCGCGGATGCGGCGGATCGACTCGAAGACACGATCCACCATGATCGGCGCGAGGCCGAGCGAGGGCTCGTCCAGCGCCAGCAGCGAGGGCTTGGCCATCAGCGCGCGGCCCACCGCGACCATCTGCTGCTGCCCGCCCGAGAGCGTCGAGGCCGGCAGCTGCTGCCGCTCCTGCAGGATCGGGAACAGCTCGAAGACCTCCTTCAGCGTCTGCTCGCGCACGGCGCGGGCGCGCGGGTTGTGCGCGCCGACCAGCAGGTTCTCGCGGATCGACATGCTGCCGAACAGCTGCTTGCCCTCGGGCGACTGCACGAAGCCGGCGGCCACCACCTCGTGCGGGCGCAGGCCCTGCACGGGCCGGCCGTTCAGCGCGATGCTGCCGGCGCTCGGCTTGAGCAGGCCGGAGATGGTGCGCAGCAGCGTGGTCTTGCCGGCGCCGTTGGCGCCGATCAGCGCAACGAGCTGGCCGGCCTCGACGCGCAAGTCCAGCTCGCGCAGCACGGCGACGTCGCCGTAGCCCACCGTCAGGCCGCGGATCTCAAGCGCCGGCGTCGACATAGTCGTCTCCGAAGTAGGCCTTCAGCACGTCGGGCTGCTTCACCACCGCGGCGGGCTCGCCGTCGGCGATCAACTCGCCGTGGTGCATCACGATCACGCGGTGCGACAGCCCCATGATCACCTTCATCACGTGCTCGATGATCAGCACCGTGATGCCGCGCTGGTGCACCTTCTTGACCAGCTCGACCATCGCCAGCGCCTCCTGCGGCGTGGCGCCGGCCACCACCTCGTCCATCAGCAGCAGCTCGGGCTCGGTGGACAGCGCGCGGCCCAGCTCGACCTTGCGGCGCTCGAAGGCGGTGAGGTTGTCGGCATCGGTGTCGGCCAGCGCGCCCAGGCCGAGGAAGTCGAGCAGCTCGTCGGCCAGCGCCAGGCTGCGCGCGCGGTCGTTGGTCTTGACCAGGCTGCCGACCACCAGGTTCTCGCGCGTGCTCATGCCGCCGAACGGGCGCGACAGCTGGAAGGTGCGCGCCACGCCGGCCTTGCACACGTCCCACGGCCTGCGGCCGGTGATGTCGCGCCCGGCCAGCGCGATGCGGCCCTGGTCGGGCGCGACGAAGCCGGCGATCATGTTGAAGGCCGTCGTCTTGCCGGCGCCGTTGGGGCCGAGCAGGCCGAGGATCTCGCCGCGGCGCAGCGTGAACGACAACGCCTTGACCGCCTGCACGCCGCCGTAGCGCTTGGCGATGGCGTCGACCTCGAGCAGCGTCTCGCTCATCGCGCCGCCCTCCCCGGGAGGCGGCGGCCGAGGCGCTGGATCGGATCGAGCAGGCCCTTGGGCAGGTACAGCACCGCGACGATCAGCACCAGCCCGTACAGCACCAGGTGCAGCCCGGGCAGCTGGCCGCCCAGCCAGGTGCGCGTGAGCTCGGCCACCGGCGCCAGGAAGGCGGCGCCGATCAGCGGCCCGAACACCGTGCCCTGGCCGCCGATGATGGACATCAGCGCCATGTCGATGGACAGCTCGACGCCCATGTTGCGCTCCGGGTTGATGAAGCGGATGAACTGCGCGTAGAAGCTGCCGCCCAGCGCGGTCATGAAGGCGCTGATCGCGTAGGCGGCCAGCGTGTAGCGCGTCGGGTTGATGCCGAGCGACTCGGCGGCGTCGCGGTCGCCGCGGATCGCCTTCAGGCACACGCCCAGGCGGCTGCGCTCGATCAGCGCGGTGAGGCCCATCACCGCCACCAGCATCGCGAGGATCACGTAGTAGTAGGGCAGCTTGCCGTCGAACTGGAACATCGCCCAGCGGGTGCCGATCAGCGGCACCGACAGGCCTTCGGAGCCCTTGATCGCGATGCCGAACACATGGTCGGTGTTCTCCACCCAGATGCGCACGATCTCGGCCGCCGCGATGGTGGTCAGCGCGAAGTACGGTCCGCGCAGCCGCATGGTCGGAAAGCCGATCAGCACGGCCAGCGCGGCCGCCAGCAGCCCGCCGGCCAGCATGCCCAGCCAGGGCGACAGGCCCATGCCGGTGAGCAGCAGCACCGAGCAGTAGCCGCCCACGCCGCTGAACACCGAGTGGCCGAAGGACACCTGGCCGACGTAGCCGCACATCAGGTTCCAGGCGCTGGCCAGGTAGGCGAAATACAGCACCATGATCAGGCTGTGCAGGAAGAACTCGTCGCGCACCACCAGCGGC
Organism: Pseudomonadota bacterium; assembly: GCA_029779845.1. GTDB lineage: Bacteria > Pseudomonadota > Gammaproteobacteria > Burkholderiales > Burkholderiaceae_C > Piscinibacter. The sequence goes on from JAKOZT010000017.1 coordinate 19,764, forward strand.
GCCGCCAGCCCGGCCGCGAGCAGGATCGCGGCGATCGCCGCCTGCATGCTGTGCTGCTTCACTTGCGCCCCATCAGCCCCTGCGGGCGCAGCAGCAGGATCAGGATGAACAGACCCAGCGAGAAGATCGCCGCCGTCGGCGTGGCGACGAACTGCGAGGCCACCGACTCGAACAGCCCGATCACCACGCCGCCGACCAGCGAGCCGGCGATGCTGCCGATGCCGCCGAGCACGACGACGATGAAGCTCTTGATGCCGAAGGACAGGCCGACCTGCGGCGTCAGCGGGATGAACGGCGCGATCAGGCAGCCCATCACGCCGACCGTGGCGCAGCCCAGCCCGAAGGTCAGGCTGTAGACGTGCGGCACGTCGATGCCCGACATCGCCGCGGCGTCGCGGTTCTGCGCGGTGGCGCGGATGGCGCGGCCGGTGTCGGTGTGCGCCAGCCACAGCGCCAGCGCGCCGGCCATCGCCAGCGCGACCACCGCCGCGACGATGCGGAAGGTGTTGAGCGGAAAGTCGCCCACCATCACGGTGCCGGTCTCGATCGCCGACGTCGCCGAGCGCACGTTCGGGCCGAAGGCCATCAGCGCGAGGTTGTCGATCACGATGTAGACGCCGGCGGTCAGCAGCAGCGCGCTGATCGGCTCGACCACCAGCGCGCGCTCGCGGCGGATCAGCGGCGCGACGATCACCGCCTGCACCGCGTAGCCGAGCGCGAACATCAGCGGCGCGGCGACGACGATGCTGACGTAGGGGTCGAGCCCGGCGAGCTGCTGCAGCCAGAAGGCGGTGAACATCGCCAGCATCAGGAACGAGCCGTGCGCGAAGTTGACGATGCGCAGCACGCCGAAGATCAGGCTCAGCCCGAGCGCGATGCCGCCCAGCATCGCGCCGACGAGCACGCCGTTCAGCGCGGCAAAGGTCAGTACGTACCAGTCCATCGGGATGTTCCTTCTTCGGCTCCAGGCAAGGCTGCGCCCCGGCTGCCGGCGCGCAGCCGGCAGCGGCGAGGGTCGCGTCAGGGGCGTCGTGTCAGTTGCGCTGCGACCAGCCCGGCACCGGCCACACCGGCTTGGTCGAGGCCATGCGGTTCTCCGGCGGCCACACGGTGCGGCGCTTGCCGTCCAGGTTCTGCGAGATCACGCCGTGCGCGTAGGTGTTCTGGCCCTGCTCGTCGAACTTGATGCGCTGGTAGCCGGTGAACAGCGCCGGGCCGGAGCTGATGTCGGTGGCGGCCAGCGCGTCGCGCAGCTTCTGGCGGTCGGCGCTCCTGGCGCGCTCCAGCGCATCGGCGATCACGTAGATCGCCGAGACGCCCTGCGACACGTAGGCGCTCATGCCGTAGCCGAGCAGCTCGCGGGTGCGCTTGTCGACTTCCTGCAGGCGCGGATCCTTGTTGGCGTCGAGGATGTCGATCTGCCAGTCCTCCTGCACGAAGTAGTAGGCCACCGACTTCGGGTTGACCGTCGCGTAGAAGCTCGGATCCTCGGTGCCGCCGCCGGCGGAGTGCACGCCGAAGGGCAGGTCCAGGCGCTGCTCGGCCATCTGGCGCGTGAACAGCAGCTGGTCGGGCGTGTACAGCGCGAGCACCAGCGCATCGGCCTTGGCCGAGCGGATCTTCAGCAGCTGCGAGGTGAAGTCGACCTGGTTGGGCGGCGCCGGCTCGTCCAGCGCGATCTCGAGGCCGCGCTGCGCGGCCAGCTTGCGGACGTTGGCGGCATGCGAGCGCCCCCAGTCGCTGCCCTCGTAGAACAGCGCCACGCGCTTGACCGGCCTGCCGGTCTCCTTGGCCAGCAGCTCGATCGCGTCGAGCTGCTCGCGCGCGTCGTAGGTGGCCTTGTTGTTGATGCGGAAGACGTACTTGAAGTTGCGCTCGGTGATCTCGTCCTTCACCGCGCCGACCACCACCCAGGCGGTCTTGTTGCGCTCGGCGACCTCGGTGGCCGGGAAGGTCACCGCGCTGTTGAAGGCGCCGCACATCACCGCGACGTTCTCGCGCTGGATCAGCCGCTCGGTCTCCGAGACGCCGACGTCGGCCTTGGACTGCGAGTCGCCGAACACGGCTTCGAGCTTCGCGCCGTTCATGGCCTTGATGCCGCCGGCCTTGTTGATCTGCTCGACGGCGGCGATCACGCCGGCGCGCGTCTGGTTGCCCACGGCGGCCGAGCCGCCGCTCAGCGGCAGCACGCAGCCGACCTTCACGCTGGCCTGGGCGAACGCGGCACCGCCGGCCAGCGCCAGGCCGGCGGCGAGGAGGTGCCGCACGAGCGCGCGGCGCGGGGAAGCGAGGTTCATCGTTGTCTCCGTTGTGCTGTCGTTGTCGACCGGCTCAGTATCGAAATCCGCCGTTCGCATCGCAAAGAGAAGCTGCCGGTTTGATCACCATGTGAACTCAGCGATTACGCTGTGCACAGTGCGACGCGGCCTTCAGGCGCCCGGCCGCGGCGCGTAGAAGGTGGCGTGGCAGCGCGCGATCACGCGCGCGCCGACGCGCAGCTCGCAATCGCCGAAGCGCACGCGCCCGGTGCGCTTGGTCAGCGCCACGTGCGCCTCGATCCAGTCGCCGCTGCCGGAAGCGTCGACGAAGTCCATCGCGAGGTTCAGCGTCAGCGCGGTCTCGACGGCCTCGGTCACGCGCGCCAGGTTCATACCGATCGCCACGTCGGCCAGCGTGGCCAGCATGCCGCCGTGCACCACGCCGTAGCGGTTGAGATGGGCCGCGCCGGCGCGGAAGGCGATGCGGTAGGCGCCGTCGCCGGCGCGCTGCGCGTACAGCGGGCCGACGAGGTTCAGGTAGCCCTCGTCCAGCGGCGCCGGTTCCCAGCCGGCAGGCACGGCGGCGCGCGTCATCGCAGCGGCGAGAACGAGGCCGGCTTGAGCAGCCGCGTTTCCATCCGCACGATCCACGGCAGCACCTGGTCGGCGTAGGCGAGCCAGCGCGGGTCGGCCCACATCGCGGCGCGGCGCCGCTCGCGCTCGGCGAGGTCGGGGTAGACCCACAGCTGCATCACCGTGTTCAGCTCGCCGGTCTCGGCGCTGAACACGCCGATCAGCTGGCCGAGGTGCTCCTTCATCAGCGGGATGCCTTCGGTCTCGAACAGCGCCAGGAAGCGGCGAAAGTGGGCCGGCTGGAAGGTGTAGTTGCGCTCCTCGACGATCATCGCGCGCGCCCTCAGCCTTCGAGCCGGATGCCGGCCTTGCGGATCACCTCGCCCCACATCGCGGCCTGCGCCTGCACGTGGCGCGTGAACTCGGCGCTGCTGGCGGGCGCGGTCTCCACGCCGATCTCGGCGAGGCGCCTGACCACCGCCTCGCTGCGCACGGCCTTCATCAGCTCGGCGCTCAGGCGCTCGATCACCACAGCCGGCGTCGCCGCGGGCGCGATCACGCCCTGCCACGAATAGGCCTCGAAGCCGGGCAGGCCGGCCTCGGCCACCGTCGGCACCTCGGGCAGCACGGCCAGGCGCTGCGGCATCGACACGGCCAGCGCGCGCAGCTTGCCGGCCTTGATGAAGGGCATGCTCGAGGCCGTGTCGACCAGCATGAACTGGATCTGCCCGGCCACCAGATCCTGCAAGCCCGGCGCCGCGCCCTTGTAGGGCACGTGGTTGAAGCGCGCGCCGGTGCGCTGCTGAAGCAGCTCCATCGCCACGTGGTTGGGACCGCCCAGCCCCGGCGTGCCGTAGCTCAGCGTGCCGGGCCGCGACTTGCCGGCCTCGATGAACTCGCGAAAGCTCTGCAGCGGCACCGACGGATTGACCAGCAGCGCATACGGAAAGCGCGCCAGCCCGCCGACGAAGGCGAAGTCCTTCTCCGGCGCATAGACCAGCTTCGGAAACAGGTGCTGGTTGAGCGCCAGCGTGGCGTTGTCGGCCGAGCCGAGCACGTGGCCGTCGGCCGCGCCCTGCGCCACCGCGGCCGCGCCGATCGCGGTGTTCGCGCCGGGCTTGTTCTCGACCACGAGGGTCTGGCCCAGCGCCGGCCCCATCGCCTGCGCGACGGTGCGCGCGACGATGTCGGTGCCGCCGCCGGCGGGATAGGGCACGATCCACTGGATCGCCTTGGTCGGATAGCCGCCTTGCGCGAAGGCGCGTGTCGCGGCCAGGCCGGCCGCGCCGAGCAGAAGATGGCGTCGTTGCATGCTCATGGTGTCTCCGTGTCGTCTTGGGGAGTGGCGACGCGCTCGCGCACGCCGCCGAAAGTGGCCCAGGAGCCGGCGACCAGCCAGCCGGCATCCGCGGCCAGGTTGGCGCCGGTGATCACCGCCGCTTCGTCCGAGAGCAGGAAGGCGATCACGCGCGCGATGTCGGCCGGCGCGATCAGCACACCCAGCGCGCTGTGCTGCTTCAGCCGGGCGGGGTCGCGCAGCCCGAGGTCGATCTGCCGCTGCAGCGCGGCGGTGACGGTGTAGCCCGGCGACACGCAGTTGACGCGCACGCCCGAGCGGCCCCATTCGGCCGCCAGGCATTCGGTCAGCGAGATCACCGCCGCCTTGGCCGGCGAGTAGGCGTGCAGCGGCATCGAGCGCATGCCCGCCACCGAGGCGATGTTGACGATGGCGCCGCGGCCGCGCCGCGCCATCGCGCTGCCGAATTCCGCGCAGCAGTGGTAGGTGCCCTCGAAGTCGATCGCCACGACGCGGCGGAAGTCGTCCGTCGCCAGCCGTTCGGGCGGCTCGGGCGACTGCACGATGCCGGCGCTGTTGACCAGCAGATCGATCTCGATGCCGGCGGCGGCGAGCTGCGCGTGCGCGGCGGCCACGGCCGCGCGGTCGGCCACGTCGAAGCCGAGCGGGTGCGCGTCGAGCGCGGCCGCGGCGCGGCGCGCATGCGCCTCGTCGAGATCGGCCAGCACGATGCGCGCACCGCGCGCGGCCAGCAGTTCGGCGCACGCCAGGCCGATGCCGCTGGCGCCGCCGGTGACCAGTGCGGTGCGGCCGGCGAGCGAGAGGGGCGAAGCGTCGGAGGAAGTCATCGGAGAAGAGAAGGCAAAGGTCGTCCCTGCCGGCCGCGCCGTGCGCGGCGGCTGCATGCAATCGAAGGGGGAAGGCCGCGTCGCTAGCCGGTGTCGCCCACCACGCGGCCCACGGCGGCCGGTCCGAGCCGGGCTGCCTCGAGGATCTCCGACCAGTGCCGGCGCAGCACCTGGCCGGCCTCGTAGACGTGCTCGCGCATCAGCATCTCGGCGCGCGTGCCCTGGCGCTGCTTGATCGCATCGAGCACGCGCACGTGGGCATCGTGCGAGCGCCGCACGATGTCGATCGAGCGCCAGAACACCACGCGGTTGGAGGCCAGCGGCAGATCGTGCGTCTTGCGCACGAACTCGGCGAGCTGGCGGTTGCCGCAGCCGCGCACGATCAAGGTATGGAAGTCGACGTTCATCGCCTGGTAGCGCTGGTGATCCTCGGCATGCAGTTCGCCGCCGGCCAGCACGGCCTCGCCGTTGGCGATGCAGCGCTCCATCGCGTCGATGTCGCGGCCGTTGGCGCCGCGCTCCGCGACGAGCCGGCAGGCCATGCCCTCCAGCGTGGCGCGCAGTTCATACGCCTCCAGCACCTCGTCGATGCTGAACTCGCGCACCCAGTAGCCGCGGTTGGCCGCGTAGCGCACCAGCCCCTGCTCGTTGAGCGCCTTCAGCGCCGCGACGACCGGCGTGCGCGACACCTGCATCTCTTCGGCCAACGCCGTTTCGGTGAGGCGCTGGCCGGGCCGCAGCACGCCGCTGAGGATCATTCCGCGCAGGCTCGCCGCGGTGGAGTCGGCCAGGGTCGGGGCGTTGTCGGAGCTGCTTTGCATGCAATCACCATTGAATGCACGCAATCTAGCGCGATCGAGCCTGATATATCTCGGTACTAACCCTATGTTTTGAGCTTATTGCATGCATTCAACCTGCGCCACCCGCTCCCGCAACGCTTCACCCGTAGAGGTGCGAAGTCCACGCAACGCGTTTAATATCACCGATTGCTGATATACAAATCCGTCCGGAGGCCGAAGATTCCATGAACGCCACCAACGCCATCCAGGCACAGACAGCCGCCTGCCCTCATTGCCACACGCTCAATCGTGTCGCCGGGGGCGATCCGGCGCAGGCCCATTGCGGCCATTGCGGCAAGCCGCTGTTCGAGGGCCATCCGGTCGAACTCGACGAGGCCTCCTTCGCGCGCCACATGCGCGCCGACATGCCGCTGGTCGTCGACTTCTGGGCGCCCTGGTGCGGGCCGTGCCGGATGATGGCGCCCATCTACCAGCAGGCCGCGGCGAAGCTCGAGCCCGCGGCCCGCCTGGCCAAGGTCAACACCGACGAACAGGGCGAGCTCGCCGGCCGGTTCGCCATCCGCAGCATCCCGACGCTGGCCATCTTCAAGAACGGCCGCGAGGTCGCGCGGCATTCCGGGGTGATGGAGCAGTCGCGCTTCATCGACTGGGTGCGCTCCCATGTCTGAGCTCGCATCACCATCGGCGCCATGACGACGCCCGTGATCACCAGCGAACTCGCGCTGCTGGAGACGCTCGTCCCGCTGGCGGGCACGCAGCTCATCGAGGCGGGCTGCGGCGCCGCGCAGCTGGCGCGCGAGCTGGTCGGCCGATACGAAACCACCGAGGTGGTCGGCATCGAGGTCGATGACCGGCAGCTGGCCAAGAACCGGATGAACCCCGCCGAGCGGCTGCGCTTCGAGCGGGCGGGCGCCGAAGCCATCCCCTTCGCCGATGCGTCGTTCGACGGCGCGCTGATGCTGAAGTCGCTGCACCACGTGCCCCTGCCGCTGATGGACCAGGCGCTGGCCGAACTCGCCCGCGTGCTGCGCCCGGGCGGCTGGCTGTACGTGTCCGAGCCGGTCTATGCCGGCGCACTGAACGAGCTGATCCGGCTGTTCAACGACGAAGGCGTGGTGCGCGCGGCGGCGCAGGCGGCGCTCGACCGTGCGATCGCCTCGGGGCGGTGGGCGGCCGCGGCCACGCACCGCTTCGAGACGCCCGTGCGCTTCGCCGGCTTCGAGGAGTTCGAGCAGCGCATGATGCGCCCGACTTTCGCCGACCACGGCATCGACGCGGCCATGCTGGAGCGCGTGCGGTCGCGCTTCCTGCCGCATCAAGGCCCGGGCGGCGCGCACTTCACCCGCCCGATGCTCGTGCGCCTGCTGCGCAAGACCCGCTGAGCCGGCCCCGCTCGTGACGGGCGGCTCAGGGCCGGCGTTCGATGGCCTCGCGCAGATCCGCCGGGATGGGGATCGCGCCGTGGCTCTCCAGCGAGGTGGTGACGATGACCTGCCTCAGGCTCATGCGCAAGTCGTCGTCGCGCTCGCGGCCGACGCAGCGCAGTTGCAGCGTCAGCGAGCGCGTGCCGAGCCGCTCGACGGCGAGCTGCAAGCGCACCGCGTCGCCGAGGCGGCTGACGGCCTTGAAGTCGGCTTCCAGGTGCACCGTCGGCAGCCCGACGCCGCGGCCGAGCACGAGGTTCGCGTAGTCGATGCCCAGTCCCTGGTCGATCCAGTCTTCGACCAGGCCGTTGAGCATCACGAAGTACTGCGGGTAGAAGACGATGCCGGCCGGATCGCAGTCGGAGAAGCGGATGCGGCGCTCGCGCGTGTAGGTCGATGTGCTCATGTGCCGTTCGCGGCTTCGGTGCCGAGGAAACGATGGCGCAGCACGCCCAGCTGCTGGTAGAGCTGCTTCATCGTCTGCGGGTCGAGCGGCTCGAACAGTTCGAGCACCCAGCGCTCGTGTTCGCGCGCCATCGTGTCGAAGCGGCGCCGCCCCGCCGGCGTGAGCCGGATGATCCAGGCGCGCCGGTCGTTCGGGTTCTGCTCGCGCGTGACCATGCCCTCGCGCTCCAGCTCGTCGGTCAGCGTGGTCACGTTGCCGCCCGAGACCATCAGCCGCGCGGACAGCTCGTTCATCCTCAGGCCCTCGGGCCAGCGGTGCAGCTGCGCGAGGAAGTCGAAGCGCGGCAGCGAGATGTCGAAGCGTTCGCGCAGGCGACGGCGGATCTCGGTCTCGACCTCGTTGACGCAGGAGAGCATGCGCAGCCACAGCCGCAGGGCGGCGTGGTCGTCGGCGCGCGAGCGGGCTTCCAGGCCGTGCATCGGTGCGGCGGACATCACATCACCTCGCCGCCGCTGACCGACACGGCCTGGCCGGTGATCGCCTGCGCGCCCGCGCTGCACAGCCAGCGCACCGCGTCGGCCACCTCGTCGGGCTGGATCAATCGGCCTTGCGGATTGCCCTTGGCCAGCTCGGCGCGCGCCTCGTCGGGCGAGCGCCCGGTCTTCGCGACGATGTTGTCGATCGCGCTCTGAACGATGTCGGTCTCGGTGTAGCCGGGGCAGACGGCGTTGACGGTCACGCCCTGGGTCGCCAGCTCCAGCGCCAGCGAGCGCGTCAGCCCGAGCACGCCGTGCTTGGCCGCCGCGTAGGCGCTGACGTAGGCGTAGCCGCGCTGCGCCGCGGTGCTGGCGACGTTGACGATGCGCCCCGCGCGCGCCGCCAGCATGTCGGGCAGCACCGCCTGCGTGCAGTGGAACGTGCCGGTCAGGTTGATCGCCAGCATCCTGTGCCACAGCGCCGACGACGTGCGCGCGAACGGCGCGCTCTCGGCCTGGCCGGCGTTGTTGACCAGGATGGCGATCGCGCCGCGCGCCGCGCGGGCCTGCTTCACCGCCGCCTGCACGGCTGTCTCGTCGGCCACGTCGGCCGTCACCCAGCCGTGCGCCGGGCCGAGTTCGGCGGCCAGGTCTTGCAGCGCTTCGGGCCGGCGCCCGAGCAGCGTGACGGCGGCGCCGTCGGACGCCAGCGCACGTGCGATGGCCGCGCCGATGCCGCGCGAGGCGCCGGTCACCAGCGCGTGGCGTCCCGCGAGCGGGCCGGTGGAGGTTGGCTGAGTCATCTGTCAGTGTGTTTGAAGGGTCAGCGCATCAGCCGGCCGCCGTTGAGATCGAGCGTCGCGCCGGTCACGAAGCCGGCCGCGTCGGACGCCAGGTAGACCACCGCGGCCGCGACCTCCTCTTCCTCGCCGAAGCGGCCCACCGGCAGCGCGGCGCGGAAGCGCTCGCGCGCGGCGGCGTCGAGTTCGTCCAGCGACGGCCCGCGGATCGCCGCCGGCGCGAGCGTGTTGACCGTCACGCCGTGCGGCGCCAGCTCCTGCGCGAACGAGCGCGTCACCGCGAACAGGCCGGCCTTGGAGGCCGCGTAGTGCACGCCGGTGACGCTGCTCGCATGCTGGCCGGCCATCGACGACAGGTTGACGATGCGGCCCCAGCCGCGCGTGCGCATGTGGCGCGCGGCGACGCGGCAGCCGAAGAAGACGCCCTTGAGGTTGACGGCCATCACCTGGTCCCACTCGGCCTCGCTGATGTCCCACAGCGCGCAGTGCGGCGTCACGGCGGCGTTGTTGACCAAGATGTGAATGCCGCCGTCTCGTTCGCGTGCGTCGAAGAAAGCCTGGATCGCCGCTTCGTCGCGCACGTCCAGGCCGGCGGCATGGGCGGCGTGGCCTTGCGATTGCAGCCGCGCGGCCGCGGCCGCCGCGCCGGCGGCGTCGACGTCGGTCAGCCACACCTGCGCGCCGGCGCGCGCGAGGCCGGCGGCGATGGCCACGCCGAGACCGCGCGCGGCGCCGGTCACCAGGGCCGTGCGGCCGCTCAGGTCGAACATGTTCATCTGCTCACCCTTGCCGTTCGCGGTCGGCCGCGCCGGGCGTCACGCCGCGTTCGCGCAGCCGGAATTTCTGGACCTTGCCGTTCTCGGTGCGCGGCAGTTCGGCCACCACGTCGAGAAAGCGCGGGATCGCGTAGCGCGCCAGGCGCGTCTCGCAGTGCCGCCACACGTCGGCGAGATCCAGCGCGGCGCCGGGGCGCGCCACCAGCGCGGCCATCACCTCGTCTTCGGCCAGCTCGGAGCGCACCGGGTAGACCGCCGCCTCGGCCACCGCCGGGTGCGCCAGCAGCACCTGTTCGACCTCCCACGACGAGATGTTCTCGCCGCGCCGGCGGATCGCGTCCTTGAGCCGGTCGACGAAGCGCAGCGCGCCGTCGCTCTCCTGCACGACGCGGTCGCCGGTGTGGAACCACAGGTTGCGCCAGGCCTCCACCGTCTTCTCGGGCATGCCGAAGTAGCCGGTGGCGAAGGCGAAGGGTTCGTCGGCACGCAGCAGCAGTTCGCCGGCGCTGCCGGGCGGCAGCGGCGTGTCGAGTTCGTCGACCACGCGGGCGTGGAAGCCCGGCTGCACCCAGCCCATCACGCCGCGCGGCGCGTCGCCGGCTCGCGTGGCGATCGCGAAGTTGGTTTCGGTCGAGCCGTAGCCCTCCAGCAGCGGCACGCCGCTGCGGTCGAGGAAAGCCTGGCCCGCCGCCGCCGGCACGCCCGGTCCGAGGCCGAGGCGCACGCGGTGCTGGCGCTCGGCGGCGCCCGCCGGCTGCGCCAGCAGCATCGGCACCATCGCGCCGAGCAGGTAGACGACGGTGGCGCCGTGGCGCTGCATCGCCGGCCAGAAGCCCGAGGCCGAGAAGCGCGCCTCGACCGCCACCTTCGCGCCGCTGACCATCGCCTGCGCGACGGTGTTGAGCGCGTTGATGTGGAACAGCGGCAGCGTGGTGCACAGCACGTCGTCGCGGCCCAGGCCGAGGATGCGCGCCGAGTTCAGGCCCCACCAGTAGTACTGCGCGTGCGGGCACAGCACGCCCTTGGACGGCCCGGTCGTGCCCGAGGTGTAGAGGATCGCCAGCGTGTCGCCCGGCCCCACGTCGGCCGCCGCGACCGGCGCGCATGCGGCCGGCCACGCAACGCAGTTCACCCCTTGCACCGGCGCGGCGCTGCCCAGCACCCAGATCGTTTTCAGCGCGGTCTTCGACAGGTCGGCGCTCGCCAGCCGCGGCAGCAAGCCCTCCTCGATCACCAGCAGGGCGGCGCCGCTGTCGGCCAGCAGGTACTCGATCTGCGGCCCCATCGCCGCCGTGTTGACCGGCACCGCGGCCGCGCCCAGCCAGGCGCAGCCGAGAAAGGCTTCGAGGAACTCCGGCCGGTTGCCGCACATCAGCGCGACGCGCTCGCCGCGCGCCACACCCGCGGCCTGCAAGGCCGCGGCGCGGCCGGCGGCCACGTGCGCGGCGTCGGCGCGTGTCCAACGCGCATCGCCGAGCGACAGCAAAGGCCGCGCGGCATCGGCGTCATCGGCGAGGCGCTGCAACAGCGCCGGCAGCGTGCGCTGCGCTGCCGGCAGCTCAATCGTCATCCGTGCCTCCGCCGAGGTAGGAATGGCGCACGCGCGGGTCGTCGGCGAGCTGCTCCGAGGCGCCGTGCAGCGACACCTCGCCGGTCTCGATCACGTAGCCGTAGTCGGAGCTGCGCAGCGCCGCGAGCGCGTTCTGCTCGACCAGCAGGATCGAGACGCCGTCGTCGCGCAGCCGCCGCACGATGGCCAGGATCTCCTGCACGATCAGCGGCGCGAGGCCGAGGCTGGGCTCGTCGAGCATCAGCAGGCGCGGCTTGCACATCAGCGCGCGGCCCAGCGCGAGCATCTGGCGCTCGCCGCCCGACAGCGTGTCGGCGCGCTGCGCCTTGCGCTCGGCCAGGCGCGGGAAGCGTTCGTAGACGCCGTCGAGCCGGCGCTTCAGCTCGGCCTTGCCCGGCGAGCGCGAGTAGGCGCCGAGCATCAGGTTGTCGAGCACGCTCAGCTCGCCGAACAGCTCGCGCTTCTCGGGCACCAGGCACAGGCCGCGCTCGACGCGGTCTTCCACGTCGAGCTCGTGCAGGTCCTGGCCCTCGAAGCGCAGCGTGCCGCGCGAGGGCAGCAGGCCCATCGCCGCGCCCAGCAGCGTGGTCTTGCCCGCGCCGTTCGGGCCGATCACCGAGACGATCTGCCCCGGCGCAAGCGTCAGCGACACGCCGCGCACCGCCTCCACCTGGCCGTAGGCCACGTGCAGGTCCGCAATCTCCAGCATCGGAACGCCGTTCATGCCATCGCCTCCGCCGGCGCGCTGCCCAGGTAGGCCGCCTGCACGCGCGCATCGGCGCGCACCTCGGCGGGCAGGCCCTCGACCAGCTTGGAGCCGAAGTTCACCACCACGAGGCGGTCGACGAGTTTCATCACGAAGTCCATGTCGTGCTCGACGATGAGCACCGTCACGCCCTCGCCGCGCAGCCGGCGCAGCAGCTCGGCCAGCGCCTGCTTCTCCTTGCGGCGCAAGCCGGCGGCGGGTTCGTCGAGCACCAGCAGCACCGGGTCGGCGGCCAGCGCGCGGGCGATCTCGAGGATGCGCTGCGTGCCCAGCGGCAGGCTGCCGGCCAGCTCGTGGGCGCGCTCGGCCAGGCCGATGCGTTCGAGCTGCTGCCAGGCCGCCTGGCGGATGCGCGCTTCCTCGGCGCGATCGAGCCGCAGGCCGGCGCGCAGCACGCCGGCCGAGCCGCGCGCATGCGCGCCCAGCGCCACGTTGTCCAGCAGGCTCATCTGCGGGCGCAGCTTGACGTGCTGGAAGGTGCGCGCCATGCCGCGCCGCGCCACCTCGCGCTGCGGCAGCCCGGTGATGTCGTGGCCGAGGAACTCGACGCGCCCGCCGCTCAGCGGCGCGGTCGCCGTCACCAGGTTGAACAGCGTCGACTTGCCCGCGCCGTTCGGGCCGATCAGGCCGACGATCTCGCCGGCGCGCACGTCGAAGCTGACGTCGTTGACGGCCACCAGCCCGCCGAAGCGCTTGACCACGTTGCGCACCGCCAGCACCGGCTCGCCGCGCGCCGGCAGCGTGCGCTGCGCCAGCGGTGCTACGGCCGGCGGCGCCAGCGCGGCGCCGGCGCCGGACGGGAAGCGCCGCGCCCACCACTTCGTGATGCCGCCCATCACGCCGGCGCGTGCGTATTGCAGCAGCAGGATGAACAGCACCGCGAACACCACCGCCTCGAACTGGCCGCCGCGCGCGGTGACCAGCGGCAGCACGTCCTGCACCGTGTTCTTCATCGCCAGCACCGCGGCCGCGCCGACCAGCGCGCCGGCCAGGTGGCCCAGGCCGCCGGCCACCGCCATCAGCAGGTACTCGATGCTGGCGCGCACGTCGAACGGCGAGGGGCTGACGAAGCGGTTGGCGTGCGCGTACAGCCAGCCGGCCAGGCCGGCCAGCAGCGCGGCCAGCACGAACAGCGTGAGCCGCACGCGGAAGGCGTCGGCGCCCACGCTGGCCAGCAGGATGCCGCCGCCGCGCAGCGCGCGGATCGCGCGGCCGCTGCGCGAGTTCAGCACGCGGTGGCAGAACAGCGCGGCCAGCCCCACCAGCGCCCAGATCAGGTAGTAGACCGCGCGCGGCTCCAGCAGCGAGATACCGAACAGGTTCAGCGCCGGGATGTTGGACAGGCCGGTGTGCCGGCCCAGCGCCTCGACGTTGCCGAACAGCAGCGCGATCGACAGCCCCCAGGCGATGGTCGACAGCGGCAGGAAGTGCCCGCCCAGGCGCAGCGTCAGCAGCCCGATCAGCAGCGCCGCGAGGCCGGTGAGCGCCAGCGCGAACAGCAGCCCCAGCCACGGCGACAGGCCTTGCGCGGTGCTCAGCCAGGCGGTGGCATAGGCGCCGATGCCGACGAAGGCCGCCTGCCCGAACGAGGTGGCGCCGCCGATGCCGGTGAGCATCACCAGGCCGAGCGCCACCAGCGCGCCGATGCCCACGTCGTTGAGCAGCGAGACGCCGAACTTTCCGAGCACCGCCGGCGCGAGCGCGATGGCGGCCACCGCGACGATGAGGATCACGCGACCCGCCTTCATGCGTCGATCTCCTCGGTTTCTTCTTCCGAGTGGCGCGCGAAGGCCGAACGCAGCAGCAGCGCGGGGATCAGCAGGCTGAAGACGATCACGTCCTTCAGCGCGCCGCTGAAGAACGAGCCGAAGCTCTCGACCACGCCCACCGCCAGCGCGCCCAGCGCGGTCAGCGGGTAGCTGGTCAGCCCGCCGATGATCGCGGCGACGAAGGCCTTCAGCCCGATCAAAAAGCCGGAGTCGTAGTACATCGTGTTGACCGGCGCGACCAGCACGCCGATCAGCCCGGCCAGCAGCGAGGCGCAGCCGTAGGCCATCAGCGCGGTGCGCGCCGGGCGGATACCCACCAGCCGCGCGCCGACGCGGTTGACCGCCGTGGCGCGCAGCGCCTTGCCGGCCACGGTGCGCTCGAAGGCGAGGAAGAACAGGCCGCTGAGCACCAGCGCGGCGGCCACCATCAGGAGGACCTGGCCGCTGACCGTCAGCCCGCCCGGCAGCTCCAGCGCGCCGGCGGCCAGCGGCGCGGTGCGAAAGCCCTCCGGCCCGAAGAACAGCAGCCCCAGCCCCGAGAGCAGGAAGTGCACCGCCAGCGAGGCGATCAGCAGCACCAGCACCGAGGCATCGGCGATCGGCTGCAGCGCCACGCGCGCCACCAGCGGCGTGATCGGCACCACCAGCGCGATGGCGCTGGCGATGTAGACCGCCTGCGGCAGCGTCTGTCCGTCCACGCCGGACGTCACCGCCCACGCCAGCGCGCAGGGCAGCAGCGGCAGCACGCCCCAGCCGAGCACGGCGCGCGGAATGCGCGCCGCCTCGCCGCGGCGCGCCAGCGTCCACACCTCGGCGAGCACCGCCAGCAGCGCCAGCATCGCCACCAGCCCGACGGTGGGCGGCAGCCGCCCGCCCTCGAAGGCCGCGAGGCTGAGCGCCGCGAAGGCCGCCACGTCGCCGAAGGGCACGAAGACCACGCGCGTGACCGAGAAGATCAGCACCAGGCCCAGGCCCGCGAGCAGGTAGACGGCGCCGTTGGCCAGCCCGTCGATGCCGAGGATGAGCGCTATGTCCCAACTCATGAAAAAAGCTCCCTCAAACGCGGCGGCTCAGGGCGCCAGCTTCCACTTGCCGTTGTCCACCTGCACCAGCACGCGCGCGCGCTGGTCGACGCCGTACAGGCTGCCGGGCCTGAAGTTGTAGACGCCGTGCGTGCCCACCACCTCCTTGCCGCTGAGGATCGCGTCGCGCAGCGCCTGGCGGAAGGCCGGCGTGCCCGGCTCGGCCTTGCCGTCCTTCAGCGCGCGCGCGGCGGCGTCGGCGAAGACCAGGTAGCCGTCGAACGAATAGGCCGAGAACGCATCGGTGCTCGGCGCGTTGTTGACCTTCTCGAACGCGGCGCGGAAGTCCAGCGAGATCTTCTTGGTCGGCGAGCCGTCGGGCAGCTGCTCGGCCACGATCACCGGCCCGGTCGGCAGGATGCTGCCGTTGGCCGAAGCGCCGGCCACGCGCACGAAGTCGGGGTTCACCAGGCCGTGCTGTCCGTACACCTTGCCCTTGAAGCCGCGATCGGCCAGCGCCAGGTAGGGCAGCGCGCCGGGCGTGCCGGCGCCGCCGGTCATCACCGCATCGGGCCGCGCGGCCGTGATCTTCAGCACCTGGCCGGCCACCGAGGCGTCGGCGCGCGCGTAGCGCTCGTTGCTGACCACCTTGATGCCCCGCGGCTCGGCCGCCTTGCCGAGCGCGCCGTAGACCAGGTCGCCCCAGGCGTCGGAGAAGCCGATGAAGCCCACCGTCCTGACGCCGTCGCGCTGCATGCGCTCGACCACCGCGTCGATCATCAGCTGCGGCGGCTGCGCCACCGTGACGGTCCAGTCCGACTCCTCGGGCTTGAGCTGGATCGGCGACAGGCCGATCATCGGCGTCCTGCTTTCGCGGCCCACCTGCGCGATCGCGATCGTGGCCGGCACGCCCGACGAGCCCATCAGCACGTCGACCTTCTCCTCCTCCACCAGCTTGCGCGCGTTGCGGCCGGAGTTGGTGGGGTCGGAGGCGTCGTCGAGCACGATCAGCCTGACCTTGCGCCCGCCGATCTCGGGGCGGTAGGCGAGCGCCGCCTGCATGCCCTTGGCGTAGGGCACGCCCAGCGAGGAATTCGGCCCCGACAGCGAGACCGACAGGCCGACCTTCAGCTCCTGCGCCTGCGCGGGCACGGCGAGCGCCGCCGCCGCGGCCGCGATGGCGCCGAGCAGGCTTCGATGCAAAGCATTCATCTCTTGTCTCCTGGGTGTCGTTGTCGTCAGTCGGGCAGGTCGAGCGTCATGAAGCGCAGCCAGGCACGGAACTGGTTGCGCATCAGCAGCTCGTTGGTGCCGTTGACCTCGCGCACGCCGCCGGCCAGCTCCTCGGCGCGGAAGTCGCGATGCAGGCTGACCCACGGGTTCGTGCCCGAGGCGAGGCCGCGCTGCATGCTTTCGAACAGGTGCAGGTCGTCGTGCGCGACCACCGACATCGGCGAGAACACCAGCCGGTTGTAGGTGACCGCGCGCTGCAGCAGCAGCTCGGGCGCGCCGGCGACGCGGAAGCTCCAGGCCTCGATCAGCGTGCGGTCGGCGGCCAGCGGGCGGATCACGCGGATCGCCTGCGGCGAGCACTTGATGCTCAGCGAGGGGAAGATCACCGCGTTCTGCGGCGCGCGCGTCAGCACCTCTTCGGCGCGCGCGTCGCCATGCGCGGCGCGCAGCGCGGCCTCGTAGTCGCCGAGCTGGCCGTAGGCCGAGTGGATGCTGAACTTCGTGCCCAGCACGCTGTGGCCGTTCGGGTGCACGCGCCCGCCCATGCGGTCGAAGAAGTCGTAGCCCTCGGCGAACGGCAGCATCTGCTCGATGGCCATCGGCTTGGGCGCGTCCGCCGGCTGGCCGGCCCACATCCGCGCGGCGGTGGCGCTGGCCGATTCGTGGGTCGAGACCGGATGCACCGTGTCGTTGATGTTCTCCAGGTACATCTTCCAGTTGCAGTTCACCACGCTGCGCAGCACGCCACCGGCGACGTTCAGCTTGCCGGCCGGCGAACGGTCGACCAGGCTGTCGATCACGCGCAGCAGCTCGCCGCAATAGGCCTCGAAATCCGGCCCGAGCGGGTTCAGCTTGACGAACAGGAAGTCGCGGTACTCGGCGAAGCCGGCCACCGGCTCCATGCCGCGCCCCGACTCGCACTGCGCGAGCCGCGTGCCTTCGTAGCCGGCGCGCAGCGGCGTGGCCAGCGGCGCGCCGTCGAGCTTGTAGGTCCAGGCGTGGTAGGGGCAGCGGAAGAACCGGCCGGTGTTGCCGCAGGCCTCGGTGGCGAGCTGCGCGCCCTTGTGCGCGCAGCGGTTGTGCAGGGCGCGCACCGTGCCGTCGGCCTGGCGCACCAGCAGCAGCGGCTGCCCGGCGATCGTCACGGTGATGAAGTCGCCCGCGTTCGGCAGCTGGCTGGCGTGGCCGGCGAAGTTCCAGGTGTTGGCGAAGAAGTGGCGCTGCTCCAGCGCGAACAGTTCTTCGCTCAGGTACAGGTCGCGGTGGACACGATCGTCCTCCACCAGGGCTTCGATGTCGGCGCGTGTCATGACTGCCCCTCGGCCGTCGGGTACGCCGGCCGATCCCCCAAGGGGATCGCGGGCCGGCTTGGGAGCGGCCCGGCGCTCGGCCCGCGCCGCGACATCGACACAGGGTGCGTCATGGCACCAAGGCCCACTGGCCCTTGTCGAGGCGGATCACCACCGCCGAGCGCCGATCCAGCCCGTAGGCCTCGCCGGGCTTGAAGCCGAACACACCGTGCGTGCCGGCCAGCTCGCTGGTCTTGCCGATGGCGTCGCGCAGCGCGCTGCGGAACTCCGCCGTGCCGGGCTCGGCCTTCGTCGCCAGCGCGCGCTGCGCCGCGTCGGCGAACAGCAGCCAGGCGTCGAAGGCGTAGGCCGAAAACGCATCGGCCGGCGCGGTGCCGTGCACCTTCTGGTAGGCGGCGCGGAAGTCCATCGCCACCTTGCGCGTCGGCGCGCCCTCGGGCAGCTGGTCGGCCACCATCACCGGGCCGCTGGGCACCATCAGGCCGTTGGCCGAGGCGCCGGCCACGCGCACGAAGTCGGCGTTGATCAGGCCGTGCGTGCCGTAGATCCGGCCCTTGTAGCCGCGCTCGGCCAGCGCCAGGTAGGGCAGCGCGCCGGGCGAGCCGGAGTTGCCGGCGAACACCGCATCGGGCCGCGCCGCGACGATCTTCAGCACCTGCCCGGCCACCGAGGCATCGCCGCGCGCGTAGCGCTCGTTGGCGACGATCTGGAGGCCCGCCGGCGCGGCGGCCTTCTGCAAGGACTCCAGCGCGAGGTCGCCGAGCGCGTCGGAGAAGCCGATGAAGGCCACGGTCCTGACGCCGGCCTGGGCCATCTTCTCGACCACCGCCGAGACCATCAGCGGGAAGGGCTGCGACACCGTCACCGTCCAGCCGGCGTCGTTGGCCGGCACCGTGACGGGCGTGGGCGAGATCAGCGGCGTGCCGGTCTCGCGCGCCACCGCGGCGATCGCCAGCGCGCCGGGCACGCCCGAGGTGCCGATCAGCACGTCGACATGGTCCTCGGCCACCAGCTTGCGCGCGTTGCGCGCCGCGGTGGCGGGGTCGGAGGCGTCGTCCAGCAGGATCAGCTGCACCTTGCGGCCGGCCACCGTGCCCTTGTAGGCCTGCGCCGCCAGCACGCCCTTCTGGTAGGGCACGCCCAGCCCCGACACCGGCCCCGACAGCGAGGTGATCACGCCGACCTTCAGGTCGGCGGCACCCGCCGCACCGGCCATGCCGGCGCCCAGCGCGAGCGCGGCCAGCGCCGTCGCGACGCGGCGGCGCTGCATCGAACGCCCCCCCGCTGCCATCACGGCACCAGCTTCCAGTGGCCCTTCTCCAGCTTGACGACCACGCGCGAGCGCTCGTCGGAGCCGTAGCGGCTGTCGGGCTTGAAGTTGTAGACGCCGTGCGTGCCGACCAGCTCCTTGGTGTTGACGATGGCGTTGTGCAGCGCGACGCGGAACTCCGGCGTGCCGGGCTCGGCCTTGGCGGCCAGCGCGCGCTGCGCGGCGTCGGCGAACACCAGCCAGGCGTCGAAGGTGTAGGCCGAGAACGCATCGGTGGGCGCCGCGCCGTTGGCCTTCTGGTAGGCGCTGCGGAAGTCCATCGCCACCTTGCGGATCGGGTTGTCGGCGGGCAGCTGCTCGGCCACGATCACCGGCCCGGTGGGCGCGAGCAGCCCCTCGACCGCCGCGCCGCCGATGCGCACGAAGTCGGGGTTGATCAGCGCATGGGTGCCGAAGATCGGGCCCTTGTAGCCGCGCTCGGCGAGCGCCACGTAGGGCAGCGCGCCGGGCGTGCCCGAGGTGCCGGTGATCACCGCATCGGGGCGCGCGGCCACCACCTTCAGCACCTGGCCGGTGACCGATGCATCGCCGCGTGCGTAGCGCTCGTTGGTGACGACCTTCATGCCGGCCGCCTCGGCGGACTTGGTCAGCGAGTCGTAGACCAGGTCGCCCCAGGCGTCGGAGAAGCCGATGTAGCCCACCGTCTTGACGCCCTGCGTCTTCATGCGCTCGACCACCGCGTTGACCATCAGCGGCGCGGGCTGCGGCAGCGTGACCATCCACGCGCCGTCCTCGCCGGGCAGGTTGGCATTCGCGATCGAGATCAGCGGCGTCTTCGTCTCGCGCGCCACCGCGGCGATCGCCAGCGAGCCGGGCGAGCCAGCGGTGCCGATGATCACGTCGACCTTGTCCTCGTTGATCAGCTTGCGGGCGTTGCGCGCGGCGGTGGCGGGGTCGGAGCCGTCGTCGAGCTGCACCACCTGGATCTTGCGGCCGGCGACCTCGGGCTTGTAGGCCACGGCGGCCTGCAAGCCCTTGCCGTAGGGGATGCCGAGCGAGGACACCGGCCCCGACAGCGACGTGATGAAACCCACCTTGAGGTCGGCGGCCGGCGCCGACGTCGCGGCGAAGGCAGCCGCGGCGGTGATCAAGAACCTGCGAACGATGGCCATGAAGTGCTCCTGTTGCTCAAAGTGCCAAGCTGCCGACGCTGGTGCCGCCACAGACATACAACACCTGCCCGGTGACGAACCCGTTGCCGGGGTGAATGAAGAAGTCGACCGCGCGCGCCACGTCTTCGGCCAGGCCGAGGCGGCGCACCGGGATGGAGGCGGCGAGCTGGCGCTCGCGATCGCTGTCCTTCTCGACCACGTCGTAGAACATGTCGGTGCGGATCGGCCCCGGCGCGACGACGTTGACGGTGATGCCCTGCGGCGCCAGCTCGAGCGCCCAGGTGCGCGCCATGCCCAGCATGCCGGCCTTGGTGGCCGAATACGCGGTGCGCGTCGGCAGGCCGAGCGCGGCGCGCGAGGACAGCAGCACGACGCGCCCGAAGCCGCGCGAGCGCATCGCCGGCAGCGCCGCCTGCACCAGCTGGATCGCGCAGCCCAGGTGCAGGTCGACCAGCGCATCGAGGTCGTCGAGCTTCACCTCGGGCAGCAGCGCGGGGCGGATCACGCCGGCGTTGTGCACCACGGTCGTCACCTCGAAGCGCGAGGTGACTTCGGCCACCGCCTGCTGCGTCGCGGCGCGATCCGTCAGGTCGACTTCGACGTTGTGCAGCCTTGCATGTTCGAGCGGGCTGGGCCGGCGCGCCAGCGACACCACCTCGTAGCCATCGGCCAGCAGGTGCTCGCAGATGGAGAGGCCAATGCCGGCGCTGCCGCCGGTGACGACCGCCACACGAGAGGACGTTGCGGAGGCGTTCATGCGCGCTCCTCCACCAGCGCCACCACGCGCAGCGGGCTGCCGCTGCCCTTCTGGATCTTCAGCGGCGCGCTGAACACCATCGCGCCGGTGGCAGGCAGCAAGTCGAGGTTGGTCAGGCACTGCAGGCCGTAGCGGCCGGCGCCGTGCATGAACGAATGGCAGGGGTAGGGCGGCCGCAGGTGGTAGCCCTGGCCGGCGTCGGTGCCGATGGCCTCGGAGCCGAAGCCCATCACGTCGCGCTGCTCGACCAGGAAGCGCACCGCCTCGCTGCCCGGGCCGGGCGTGTGCTGGCCGGTCTCGTCGAAGTTCTGGTAGCGCTCGGGGCCGTTCGGGCCGGCCATGCGCTTGGACCAGTCGGTGCGCATCAGCACCCAGGCGCCGTTCGGGATGCGGCCGTGCTGAGCCTCCCACTGCTCGATGTCGGCCACCGTCAGCAGGTAGTCGGGGTCGGCGGCCGCCTGCGCGCTGCAGTCGATTACGCAGGCCGGCGCGAGGAAGTGCTGCGCGGGAATCGTGTCCACCGAGTTGTTCGGCAGGTCGCGCCCGGAGATCCAGTGGATCGGCGCGTCGAAGTGCGTGCCGGTGTGTTCGCCGCAGGAGAAGTTGTTCCAGTACCAGCCTGGGCCGCGCTCGTCGTAGGCCGAGATCTGCTCGAGGCGGAACGGCGAGCACTGGCCCATCTCGGGCGGCAGCGCGATCTGCGGGAAATCGGGCGCGAGCGTCTGCGTCAGGTCGATCACGCGGATGCGGCCCGAGGTGAGGGCCTGGGCCACGGCGGCGAGAAGCGAGGGCGTGCTGCTCATCTCACTGCCCTCCCGCGGCCAGCTCGCGCTCGAGCACCTTGGGGTTCTCGCGCCAGCGCTCCAGCCACTCCTGCGCCACGTCGCCGGGGTAGATGTCTTCCACGCCGTCGCGCAGCGCCTGCACGATGGCCGAGGCCAGCGCCGCGGGCGCGAGCTTGGGCGGAGGCATGTTCTGGTTCCATTCGTCGTCGATCGGCCCGGGGAACGCATTGATCACGCGGATGCCGGCCGGGCGCATCTCGGCTCGCAGGCACTGGGCCAGCGACAGCGCCGCGGCCTTGGACGCCGAGAAGGTGCCGTGCGCCGGGAAGTTGGACAGCGCGAAGATCGACAACACGTTGACCCACGCGACCGCGCTGGTGACGCCATCGGCCGAGCGGCCGCGCAGCGCCGGCCCGAAGGCCTGCGCCAGCCGCAGCAGCCCGAGGTAGTTGATCTCCATCTCCAGGCGCGCCGCATCGGTGCCGCGCCGGCCCTGGATGCCGAAGCTGCGGTGCACCTCGGCGTTGTTGATCACGATGTCGACCTTGCCGCCGATCTCGCCGGCCAGCTCGTTGACCGAGCGTTCGTCGCTGAGGTCCAGCGGCACGAGCGTCACCGGCGCGAGCGCGCCGATGTCGTCCAGCCCGGGCAGCTTCTTCCACGGCTCGGCGTGGCCGACCCACACGATGTCGGCGCCGGCCTTCACCAGGGCGCGCACCAGCGCTTGCCCCACCGGCGTCTTGCCGTCGGTGACCAGCACCTTGCGGAACTTCGGGTCGCAGGTCATCTCGCGCAGCATGCGATCGTCTGCCATGTGTTCACTTCCTTCCATCGGAACGCCGATCAGGACGGCCTGCCCCGCGCGGTCCAGCCGCGCGACCACACGCACCCGCTGGGGTGCGCCCTTCACTTCGTCGTGCAGGTGCACGATCAGCGCCGGGCCGGCGTCGAGATGCACCAGCGCCAGGCGCCACGGCAGGCGCTCGCGGAAGAACAGGTCGTTGCTGTGGTGCAGCGTGGTTTCGGCCAGCAGCGTGCCCTCGCCGCTCTGCGCGCGCCAGCGCAGGGCCGGCGACAGGCAGCGGTGGCAAGCCTCGCGCGGCGGGTACTGCACGGCCTGGCAGTGCTCGCACACCTGCAACTCGAAGCGCCCTTCCGCGGCCGCGGCCGTCATGCCCAGCGCGACGCGGCCGCGCGCCCAGGGCGGGAGGTTCATCTGCCGCGTGCGCAGGACCGGGTTTTTCCTCTTCGGCTTCATCAAGGGCATGGTCATGACTGCCCCTCCAGGATCACTGCGCCGGTGCACAGACAGCGGTCGTAGGTCACCATGCCGAAGCCGGTGACCAGGCCGAGGCGCGCATCGGGCACGGCGCGCTCGCCGGCGCGGCCGCTGAGCTGGCGGATCGCCTCGGTCATGCCGAGGAAGCCGCCCGCCGCGCCCGCCTGCCCGCACGAGAGCTGCCCGCCGCCGGTGTTGTTCGGGAAGCTGCCGTCGAACGTGAGCGAATGGTTGCGCACGAACGCGGGGCCTTCGCCCTTCTCGCAGAAGCCCAGGTCCTCGAACTGCAACATCACGATGACGGGGTAGTCGTCGTAGGTCTGGATGAAGTCGATGTCGGCCGGGCGCGCGCCGGCCTGCGCGTAGAGGTCGTCGCGGTCGACGCGCCAGCCGCCGCGCACCATCACCGGGTCGTCGGAATAGGCGTTGTGGCGCTCGATCGCGCCGCGCACCAGCACGTGATCCAGCCCCAGCTCGCGGGCGCGCTCCTCGCGCATCACCAGGAAGGCCTCGCCGCCGGCGCAGGGCATCACGCAGTCGAACAGATGGATCGGCTCGGAGATCGGCCGCGCGGCCATGTACTCGTCCAGCGTCAGCGGCTTCTTGAACAGCGCTGCCGGGTTCTTCAGCGCATTGGCGCGCTGCGCGACGGCGATGCGGCCGAAGTCCTCGCGCGTCGCGCCGAAGCTGCGCATGTAGTTGGCGGTGATGAACGCGAAGATCGAGTTCGGCCCGCCCGAGCCGTAGGGATAGCTGGCGTCGCGCGCGAAGCTGCTGAAGCCGCCCAGCATCAGCCGGAACGAATCGACGTGGTTGGTGTCGGCCGCCACGCAGGCGACGATGTCGGCGTCGCCGGCCTGCACCGCGCGCGCCGCGCGCCGCAGCGCCATCACGCCCGAGGCGCCGCCGTTGGGGATGAAGTCGAGCCAGCGCGGCGACACGCCCATGTGCTGCGTCACGCCGACAGCGGTGTCCGGCCCGAGCGAGAAGCTGCTGACGGTCAGCCCGTCGATCTGCGCCTTCTCGATGCCCGACTCGCGCACCAGCGCTTCGAGCGCCTGGCCGATGAACCAGTGCGCACCGTGCGTCGAATAACGCTGGTACGGCACGGTGACGGGCACCGCCACCGCCACGCCTTCATACGATTGGCGCCGGCTCATCTCAACGACTCCTGTCGGCGCGATGCGGACGTTTCTTTCCTGGCGGGAGCGGGCTGCCGGGGCGCCCCATTCCGCTCATGTCCCCCGCGCCGGCCCGCGGCCGGCGCTCCTCCTTTACTTCGCTCCATGGGGCGCCCCGGCAGCCCGCTCCGGCACCATTCACTGGGCGCCACCAAGAGGCATGCCGCGGTGGTGGCAGGCTGAGGACGCCGGGTGCCCGGTGCAGCGAAGTAAAGGAGGAGGGGCGCGCGCAGCGCGCACCGGGGGACATGAGCGGAACCGGGCACCCGGTGGCCTCGGCCCGCAGCGAACCGCTGCACGAGTGTCCGCAGCGAGCCGCAAGCAACCGGCAGGCAAGGGCTTGACGCAAGGTGTCTCATGACTGCCTCTTCTTCATCGCGCGCACGTCGATGCAGTTCGGCTGACCCGGCAGGCTCTGCGCCAGCGCGCGCAGCTCGCCGCGCTGGATCTTCTGCGAGGCCGTCAGCGGCAGCGCCTCGACGAAGCACACGTAGCCGGGCGCCTTGTAGTAGGCCAGCTGAGCCAGCGCGTGGCGCACGATGTCGGCGGCGAGCGGCTCGCGCTCGGTCGCATCCGCCGGCTCGCGCAGCACGATGCAGGCCAGCACCTCGTCGCCGCGCAGCGCATCGGGCGTCGCGGCGACGGCCGAGGTCTTCACGCGCGGGTGCTGGTTGAGCACGCTCTCCACCTCGACGGCCGAGATGTTCTCGCCGCTGCGCCGGATCACGTTCTTCTTGCGGTCGACGAAGTACAGCCGGCCCTCGTCGTCGGCGCGCACCACGTCGCCGGTGTGGAACCAGCCGTCGGCCCAGGCCTCGCGCGTGGCTTCCTCGTCCTTCAGGTAGCCGGCGAAGAAGTGGCGCCGCGGGTCGGCGCCGCTGGAGCGCACCAGCAGCTCGCCGGGCGTGCCCGGCGCCACCGGCGCGCCTGCGTCGTCGACCAGCCTGACCTCGACGAAAGCCTCGGGCCGGCCGAAGCAGCTGCTGCCGATGTGGCGCGGCTCGTGGTTGGCCATGATGCAGGCGGCCGCGCCGGTCTCGGTCATCGCCCAGGCCTCGACCAGCGGGAAGCCGAAGCGCTCTTCGAAGGGGCCGTGGTTCTTGCGGTCCACGCCGGCGCCGAAGCCCCAGCGCACCTGATGATCGCGATCGGCCGCGGCGGCCGGCGCGGCGAGCAGCATCGCCGGCATCACGCCGAGGTAGTGCACGATGGTCGCGCCGCTGTCGCGCACGCTTTGCCACCAGCTCTTGGGGTGGAAGCGATCGAGCTGCACCAGGCAGCCGCCCGCCGTGAGCACCACCATCGTCGAGAACGCCATCGCGTTGACGTGGTTCAGCGGCAGCGGCGTGATGATGCGCTCGCGCCCCGGACGCACCGAGCACACGCCGTCGAGGCCGGCGTACCACTGCCCGGCGCGCAGGAAGTAGGCGTTGTCCAGCCGGCAGCCCTTGGGGCGCCCGGTGGTGCCCGAGGTGTAGAGCAGCGCGCACTCGCTGGCGAGGCCGATCGCCTGCGCCGCGGCCGGTGCGGGCGACGCGGCGGCGGGCACGTCGCCATCGGGTGGCATCGTCGCGCAGCGGATGCCTGCTGCGCGGGCCGCCTCCTGAAGGTCGCGCTCGCGGGTGCCCAGCGTCACGGCCAGGCAGATCTCGCTGTGGCCGATCAGGTACTCCAGCTCGGCCGAGCGCATCTCGGCGTTGATCGGCACCACACTGGCGCCCAGCGCGTTGAGCGCGAACCAGTGGTGGAGGAAGGCGGGCCGGTTCTCCAGCAGCAGGCCGACGCGGTGGCCGTGGCCGTAGCCGG
Organism: Pseudomonadota bacterium; assembly: GCA_029779845.1. Classification (GTDB taxonomy): domain Bacteria; phylum Pseudomonadota; class Gammaproteobacteria; order Burkholderiales; family Burkholderiaceae_C; genus Piscinibacter. The sequence continues at coordinate 45,342 of JAKOZT010000017.1, forward strand.
CCGCCTGGTAGGCGGCGCGCAGGCGCAGCACTTCGGCTTCGGCCTCGCCCCAGCTCACCGTGCCGGCGGCGATGCCGTAGGCCTCGGCCGTGACGGCGTCGATCTGGAGGAAATCCGCCGCCGGCGCCTGGCGGGCCGTCGCGAGGAAACGTTCGAAGACCGTGTTCATGGTTGCTCAGATGAACAGTTGCACCATCGGCAGGGGCGAATCGGCGTTGAGCAGGTCGACGCGCTTCAGCTCGATGCGCAGCGCGCCGTCGCGCTCGCACAGGTGGTGGCGCGCGGTGCCGACGAGGTACTGCACCTCGCCGCCGCGCGCCTCGGCGTAGTGGAAGGGCGTGCGCAGCACGTAGCGGCCCTGCGCGGCGTCGAACTGCTCGACCACCGGCGTCTGCAGCACGTGCTGGCAGCGGCTGGGCGGCTGCTGCGAGAACGCGCGCGGGCTCTTCAGCCGCTCCACGCGCAGCTCGCGCAGCAGCTTGTCTTCGTAGAGGTAGGAGGCTTCGTTCAGGCCGTCCTGTTGCTGCTCGCCGCGCAGCGGAATCCAGTAGATGCCCTCGGGTGCGAACAGCGCGTTCCACGCATCGAACCGGCGGCTGTCGAGCAGCTGCGCTTCGTGCACCACGAAGTCGATCAGGTCCTGGCAGCTGAAGCGGGCAGTCGTCGTCATGGCTCGCCCTCAGAGATCCAGCACCAGGCGGCCGCGGCCGCGCGAGACGCAGACCTGGATCACCTTGTTCGACTTCTTCTCGTCGGCGCTGAGCACGTAGTCGCGGTGGTCGACCTCGCCTTCCAGCACCGGCACCGCGCAGACGCCGCACTCGCCGCGCTTGCAGTCGTACAGCGGATCGCAGCCGTGTTCGATCAGGCAGTCGAGCAGGGTCTTGTCCGCTGGCACGTTCAGCGTCGCGCCGCTCTGCTTCAGCACGACCTCGAAGGCGGCGTCGCCCGCTTCCGCCGGCGGCGCGCTGAAGAGTTCGAAGCGCACCCGCTCGCGCGGCCAGCCGCGCGCCTGGGCGCGCGCCAGCACCTGGTCGAGCAGCACCTGCGGGCCGCAGACATTCACCACGTCGTTCGCCGCGCACTCGCCCAGCACCGCGTCGACGTCCAGCGGCGCGCCGCCGCGTTCGTCGTCGGCGTGCACCGTGAGCGCGCTGCCGAGCAGCGCTTCGAGCGGCGCCAGGTAGGCCATCAGCGCGCGGCTGCGGCCGGCGTAGGTCATCGCGACGGCTAGGCCCTGGGCATGCGCCTGCGCCGCCATCGAGGCGATCGGCGTCACGCCGATGCCGCCGGCCACCAGCACCGCGCGGCCGGCGCCGGGCCGCAGCGCGAAGTCGTTCTTCGGCGGCTGGACTTCCAGCAGGTCGCCCTCGGCCACCTGCTCGTGCAGATGACGCGAGCCGCCGCGCCCCTCGGCTTCGCGCCGCACGGCGATCACGTAGCGCGTCGGCGCCTGGCGGGCGGCGGCGTCGCCGCTCAGCTCCACCAGCGAGTAGTGCCGCCAGTCGCTGCTGCCGTCGGCCAGGCGCACGCGCACGCGCACATGCGCGCCGGCCTCGAAGCCGGGCAGCACGCCGCCATCGGGCCGGGCCAGCTCGAACTCGCGGATCAGCGGGTTCAGCAGCGTCGCGCGCAGCACGCGCAGCGTCAAAGCGTCGTCGTTCATGCCGCGGCCTCCGGGGTCAGCGCATGGCGCGCCAGCGTGTCGCGCAGCCGCTGGCCGTTTTCGTCGGCCAGCGCGGCGTCGCGCAGCTCGCGCAGCAGCGCGGGCGAGAGCGCCGGGCCGGCGCGGTCGGCCACCTGCATCAGCGTCTCGAAGCTGCGCCGGCCGCGCGCGTGGGTGTCGCTGTAGCCCTTCACCAGCCGCTGGCAGCGCACCAGCTCGAGCGCCAGCGCGGCGTCGGTGCGCGCCGCGACCTCGATGCGGCGCAGCCAGTCTTCGATGAAGGCGTTCTCCTGCGCGTAGCGCAGCGTGCCGCGCCGCCAGCGCCGCCACGAGGCCAGCCCGTACAGCAGCAGGAAGCCGCGCAGCGAGGTGGTGTCGATCACGCGGCCCTGGCGCGTGAAGCGCTCGATCAGGCGGCGCGGTGTGCCCGACGACGCCAGCCAGCGGCCCAGCCCGGCCGGCAGCGTCTCGCAGATCTCCTGCAAGCCCGGGTGCATGAACTCCTGGATGTGCAGCAGCTGCTCGCCGCCGGCGCGCACTTCGCCGCGCACGCGCGCGAAGCGGCTGTCGCGCGTCTTCAGGTCGGCGACGCGGATCGTGTCTTCGTAGGACATCCACAGCGCGAGGTGGCGCGCGCATTCGGCCAGCAGCTCGGACGCCGCGCCCGCGCGCGACAGCTGCGACAGGCGGTCGAGGTAGAGCCCGGCGTAGTCGGCGTCCTGGTAGTCGACCAGGCGCCGCACGCCTTCGAGCGCCAGCGCGCGGGCGGCGTCGGGAACTTCCGAGCCCAGGCGTTGCAGCAGGCCGGCGATCGCCGGATCGCTGGAGGTCGGCAGCGCGGGCGCCGGTGCCGCAGTCGGGGCGTCTTCCGCCTGCGGCGACGAGGACAACGATGCATGGTCGAACCCCGCCGCGAACGCACGGAGGCTGGGCTTCACGCCGACACCGCCGCGTTCGATCGTCTCCTCGAACTGCCGGCGGCTGAACGGCAGCACGCCCGCGCCGGCCAGGCTGCCGAACAGCACCGCACTGATGACGCTGCCGGCCGTCTCGGCGGCGCGCGCCATGTCGAAGCGGATGAAGCGCTGCGCCGAGTCCTCGCAATGCGCCAGCAGCCCGCCGTCGTCGACGCGGCCGTCGCCCAGCGCCATCTTCTCGGCGATCGAGTACACGCGGTGCGTCGAGGCGACCAGTGTCGTGCGATCCACCGTCACCAGGCCGCGCTGCACGGCGCGGCCGGCTTCCATCAGCTCGGAGGCCATCACCACGTCGACGTCGCCGGGCAGCGGCATCAAGGCGAGCACCGGCTGCGCGCCGCGCGCCTCGGCCTGCGCACGCGGGAACAGCTCGACGTAGTAGATCGTGGCACCGGTGCGCTGCGCGACGCCGGGCACCGAGGTGGTCTGCGCGATCCAGCCGTTCGATTCGCCCAGGTCGACCACCCAGTCGGCCAGCACGCCGCCGCCCTCGCCGCCCATCGCGAGGATGGCGATCTTGATCGGCTGTTCAGAAAGCATGGCGCACCCTTCGTTCCGCCGAGCGCCGCTGCAGACGGCCGATCACCGCGCGGCGCAGCGTCTCACGCCATCGGTCCCAGCGTGTGGGGTTGCTGACGATACTCGCCTTGTAGAACGACGGGCACAGCACCGCGGCATGCGACACCTCGCCGCACAGACCGCAGCCGACGCAGGAATCGAGCACGCTGGCCACCGGGTCGGTGCGCAGCGGGTCGGGGTTCGGCTTGATCGACAGCGACGGACAGCCCGACAGCCGGATGCACGAGTGGTCGCCGGTGCAGGTGTCGGGGTCGACGCCGAAGCGCTCGCGCACCACGCGCCGCCCTTCGGCGGCCGCCTTGCGCTGCAAGGGCTTCTCGCGCCGCTGCCGGTTGAGCATGCACTCCGACTGCGCGATCAGCACCTTCGGGCCCTGCTCGGGCGTGGTCAGCGCCTCGCGCAAGGTGTCGCGCATCGCCGCCACGTCGTAGGTGCGGCGGATCGTGCGCAGCCATTTCACGCCCACGCCGCGCACCGCGTCCTCGATGGCGTGGCCGGTGTCGCGCGTCGGGTTGCGCGCGGTGGACGACAGGATGTCCTGCCCGCCGGTGGCCGAGGTGTAGCTGTTGTCGACGATCACCGTGAGGTTGTCGCTGCGGTTGAACACCGCGTTGGCGACGCCGCTGGTCAGCCCGTTGTGCCAGAAGCCGCCGTCGCCCATCACGCTGACCGCGCGGCGGTCGCCCGGCACGCTGAGCGCCGCGGCGCCCGCCGCGCCGAGGCCGTAGCCCATCGTCGTGTTGCCGATGTTGAAGGGCGGCAGGATCGAGAACAGGTGGCAGCCGATGTCCGCGCTGACGTGGCGCGGCCCCAGCTCGCGCTCCACCAGCTTCATCGCCGCGAAGATCGGGCGCTCCGGGCAGCCGGTGCAAAAGCCCGGCGGCCGGCCGTGCACCAGCTCGCCCAGCGGCTTGAGCGGGATCACGCGCTGCGGTTTGGCCGCGGCCTGCGGGCGCGGCGCCGACGGCGAGGACGGCAGCTTCTCCCACTTCTCCAGGAACGCGCGCACGCCGTCGAGCAGCACGCCGGCGGAGTACTCGCCCGCCACCGGCAGCAGATCCTTGCCGTGCAGCACGGTGTCGACGCCGGCCTGGCGCAGCAGCGTGGCGATGTTCTGCTCGATGAAGTTCGGCTGGCCCTCCTCGATCATCAGCACCGCCTTCTTGCCTTCGCAGAAGCGCAGCAGCTCGCGGTCGACCACCGGGTAGGCGACGTTCATCACGTACAGCGGCACGCGCGTGTCGCCGTAGACGTCGGCGACGCCGAGGCGCTCGAGCACGCGCAGCAGCGTGTTGTAGCTGCCGCCCTGCACGACGATGCCGACGTCGTCGCCGTCGGCGTTGAAGAACTCGTTGAGGCCGTGTTCCTCGATGTACTTCAGCGCCGCCGGCCAGCGCTCGCGGATCTTCTCCTGCTCGTGCAGGAAGCTCGCCGGCGGCAGCACGATGCGGCTGGTGTCGCGCCGCGGGTGGTTGAGCGCCTCGCTGAGCGTGAACGCCGGTGCCTGGTTGTCGGAGGCGGTGAACTCGCCGTGCACGTGGCAGGCGCGGATGCGCAGCTGCAGCATCACCGGCGTGTGGCTCGCCTCCGAGAGCGCGAAGCCGTGCTTGACGGCGGCGACGATGCCCGGCAGGTTGGGACGCGGATCGAGCAGCCAGATCTGCGACTTCATCGCGAAGGCGTGGCTGCGCTCCTGCATGATCGAGGAGCCCTCGCCGTAGTCCTCGCCGACGACGATCAGCGCGCCGCCGGTGACGCCGCCCGAGGCGAGGTTGGCCAGCGCGTCCGACGCGACGTTGGTGCCCACGGTGGACTTGAAGGTCACCGCGCCGCGCAGCGGGTAGTTGACCGACGCGGCCAGCGTCGCCGCGGCCGTCGCTTCGCTCGCGCTGTTCTCGAAGCGGATGCCGTACTCGGCGAGGATGTCCTGCGCGTCGGCCAGCACGTCCATCAGGTGCGAGATCGGCGAGCCCTGGTAGCCGGCGACGTAGCTCACGCCCGATTCGAGCAGCGCCTTGGTGACCGCCAGGATGCCCTCGCCGCGAAAGCACTCGCCCGCGCCGAGCCGCAGCTTCTTGACTTCTTCGACGAAGGAACGCTCGGCCATGAAGAGGAATCCGGGGTTGCGTGCAAGCTCGATTCGGATTTACTTTATACCCAAATGTATGAAAATGGATAGACTTTTCGGACTGGAGAAACCCTAGGTCCCAGGCCCCGAGCTGGGGAACAATGCACCACATGAATGCGCGCGCGGACGACGACCGCTTCGTCGAGAACTACTTGCCCGCCCTGCTGGCGCAGGCCAGCCAGCTGATCTCCGGCGAGTTCCATCGCATCGCCCGGGCCAAGGGCTTTTCCGTCGCCGAGTGGCGCGTGCTGGCCTCGCTGGCGGGCGGGCCGCCGATCAGCATCAGCCAGCTCGCGCAGGTGTCGGTGACCAAGCAGCCCACGGTGACGCGGCTGATCGACCGCATGGAAGAGCGCGGCCACGTGCGGCGCCTGGCGCACGAGAGCGACCGGCGCATCACGCTGGTGGCGATCACCGCGGCGGGCACGCGCCAGGTCAGCGGGCTGATCAAGCTCGCGCGCGAGCACGAGCGGCGCGTGCTCGAACCCTTCGGCCTGCAACGCGCGGCCGACCTGAAGAAGACGCTGAAGGAGATGATCGCGCAGCACGCCGGTGGCGCGCGCGCAGAGGACGCGCTCGACGACGAGTAGGCGCCGCGCCTGTCATACCGACAAGCGGCAAAGGGCCGTGCGGGCCGCCCGCGGCGCGCACGGCCCTTTGCTGAACCTGCGGTGGCATGCCACCTAACTGCATGCCACTTTTGGTTCAGCGCGGCAGGCGCGGCCCCGTGGGGGCGACTTGGGTGGCGGCGAGAAGCGCAGGCGCCGGGGTCGGCGCACGTACTCGCGCGCTTCGTCTTCATGCTCGTCGCCGGTGTCTGAGCAGAACGAACGAAGTGAGTGGCGCGAGTTCGGCGACGCGACCCCGGCGATGAGCATCGCAGCGCCGACCGCCACCGCAGGAGTCCCCACGGGGCCGCGCCTGCCGCGCCGCTCAGTTCGCGAAGGCCGCGATGCCGGTGATCGCCCGCCCGAGGATCAGCGCATGCACGTCGTGCGTGCCCTCGTAGGTGTTCACCACCTCCAGGTTGACGAGGTGGCGCGCCACGCCGAACTCGTCGCTGATGCCGTTGCCGCCCATCATGTCGCGCGCCATGCGTGCAATGTCCAGCGCCTTGCCGCAGCTGTTGCGCTTCAGGATGCTGGTGACTTCCACCGAGGCCGTGCCTTCGTCCTTCATGCGCCCCAGCCGCAGGCAGCCTTGCAGGCCCAGCGTGATCTCGGTTTCCATGTCGGCGAGCTTCTTCTGGATCAGCTGGTTGGCCGCCAGCGGGCGGCCGAACTGGTTGCGGTCCAGCACGTATTGCCTTGCGCGCGCGAAGCAGTCTTCGGCCGCGCCCAGCGCGCCCCAGGCGATGCCGTAGCGGGCGCTGTTCAGACAGGTGAACGGCCCCTTCAGGCCGCGCACCTCGGGGAAGGCGTTCTCCTCGGGGCAGAACACGCGGTCCATCACGATTTCGCCGGTGATGCTGGCGCGCAGGCCGACCTTGCCGTGCACCGCCGGGGCGGACAGGCCCTTCCAGCCCTTTTCCAGCACGAAGCCGCGGATCTGGCCGCCGTCGTCCTTGGCCCAGACGACGAACACGTCGGCGATCGGGCTGTTGCTGATCCACATCTTGGCGCCGCTCAGCTCGTAGCCTCCGTCGACCTTGCGGGCCCGCGTGATCATGCTGCCGGGGTCGGAGCCGTGGTTGGGCTCGGTCAGGCCGAAGCAGCCGATCCATTCGCCGCGCGCCAGCTTGGGCAGGTACTTCTGCTTCGTGGCCTCGTTGCCGAAGGCGTCGATCGGCACCATCACCAGCGAGCTCTGCACGCTCATCATCGAGCGGTAGCCGGAGTCGACGCGCTCGACCTCGCGCGCGATCAGGCCGTAGCAGACGTAGTTCAGGCCGGCGCCGCCGTAGGCCTCGGGGATCGTCGGGCCGAGCAGGCCCAGCTCGCCCATCTCGCGGAAGATCGCCGGGTCGGTCTTCTCGTGGCGGAAGGCCTCCAGGATGCGCGGCGCGAGCGCGCCCTGGCAGTAGTCGCGCGCCGCGTCGCGGATCGCGCGTTCGTCGTCGGTCAGCTGCTGCTCCAGCAGCAGGGGGTCGTCCCACTGGAAGCGGGCGGAAGAAGCGGTCATGGTGCGGGTGTCCTCAATCGGGAAGCACGGCGGTGGCCTCGATCTCGACGCGCGCGCGGTCTTCGATCAGCGCGGCCACCTGCACCGCCGTCATCGCGATGTCGTAGTTGCCGATCAGCTCGCGAAACGCCTGGCCGATGGCCGGCAGCGCCGCCAGGTACTCGCGCTTGTCGAGCACGTACCAGGTCATGCGCACGATGTGGCGCGGGCCGGCGTCGGCGCAGGCCAGCACCTCGACGATGTTGCGCAGCGCCTGCGCGGCCTGCGCCGCGAAGTCGTCGCTGTGGAACTGCTCCTGGCCGTCCCAGCCGATCATTCCCGAGACGTGGATCTGGCGGCCGCGCGCGACGACGCCGTTGGCATAGCCGCGCGGGCGTTTCCAGCCCGCGGGCAGCAAGGTCTGCATCAATGAGGTTCCTTCGAAGTGATCAGGTCTTGGCGGCGCCGGCCTGCGCCGCCTGGCGGGCGAAGTTGGCTTCGAGCTGGCCCTTGGCCGAGCGGTACGTGCGCGGCCAGGCCAGTTCGGTGAAGCCGATGCGGGCGGCTTCGCTGAGTGTCCAGGCCGGGTTGGCGAGGTGCGGCCGCGCGACGGCGCACAGGTCGGCGCGGCCGGCGGCGATGATGGAGTTGACGTGGTCGGCCTCGCTGATCGCGCCCACCGCGATGGTCGCGGTGCCCGCTTCCTGGCGCACGCGATCGGCGAAAGGCGTCTGGAACATGCGGCCGAAGGTGATCTTCTCCTGCTTGCTCACCTGGCCCGAGGAGCAGTCGATCAGGTCGGCCCCCGCCGCCTTGAAGGCCTGGCCGATCGCCACCGCATCGGCCGGCGTGATGCCGCCTTCCACCCAGTCGTGCGCCGAGATGCGCACGCTCATCGGCAGTTCGGCCGGCCACGCCTCGCGCACCGCGGCGAACACTTCGAGCGGGTAGCGCAGCCGGTTCTCCAGGCTGCCGCCGTACTCGTCGTCGCGCCGGTTGGTCAGCGGCGAGATGAAGCTCGACAGCAGGTAGCCGTGCGCGCAGTGCAGCTCCAGCCAGTCGAAGCCGGCCGCGGCTGCGCGGCGCGTGGCCGCCACGAAATCGGCCTTCACGCGATCCATGTCGGCGCGTGTCATCGCGCGCGACAGCTGGCTTTCGCCGGCGACGTACTGCTGCGGCGAGGCGCTGATCAGCGGCCAGTTCGCTTCCGGCCCGTCGTCGGGCAGCGGCTTGTCGATGCCGTCCCAGGCGCGCCGCGTCGAGCCCTTGGCGCCGGCGTGGCCGATCTGCACCGCGATGCGCGCATCGCTGTTGTCGTGCACCCAGTCGACGATGCGCTTCCAGGCGCCGGCCTGCGCGTCGTTCCACAGCCCCGGGCAGCCCGGGGTGATGCGCGCATCGGGGCTCGTGCAGGTCATCTCGGCGAACACCAGCCCGGCCCCGCCCATCGCGCGCGCGCCGAGGTGGATCAGGTGGTAGTCGCCCGGCACGCCGTCGACCGCCGAGTACTGCGCCATCGGCGAGACCACGACGCGGTTCTTCAGCGTGACCGAGCGCACCCGGTAGGGCGTGAACATCGGCGGCACCGCGGGCAGCGCCGGGTCGCGCTTCAATGGCGTGCGCGTCGAGAACCAGCGCTCGTAGCCTTCCAGCCAGCCCTTGTCGCGCAGGCGCAGGTTCTCGTGGCTGATGCGCTGGCTGCGCGTCAGCATCGAGTACATGAACTGCTCGGGCTCGAGCTGGTCGCAGTAGCGCCGGCCGCACACCTCGAACCACTCCATCGCGTTCCAGGCCGCGTTCTGCAGGCGCAGCGTCTCCACGCTGCGCGCCGCCTGGTACTCGCGCAGCACGTCGGGCAGGTCCTCTTTTCCGGTCCGGCCGTGCAGCTGGAACTGGCGCACCAATTCGATCGCGTCCTCGAAGGCCAGCTTGGTGCCCGAGCCGATCGCGAAGTGCGCGGTGTGCACCGCGTCGCCCATCAGCACCACGTGGCTGCCGTGGCGGTTCTTCAGCCACCACTGCTCGCACACCACGCGCTGGAAGTTCAGCCACGCCGAGCCGCGCAGGTGGCGCGCATTGGTCATCAGCTTCTCGCCCTGCAGGTTGTCGGCGAACAGCCGCTCGCAGAAGGCGATCGAGTCGTTCTGGTCGGCTTTGTCCAGCCCGTGCGCCAGCCACACGTGCTCGGGGCACTCGACGATGAAGGTCGTCGTGTTGGCGTCGAACTTGTAGATGTGGGCCTGGAACCAGCCGTGCTCGGTCTTGCGGAAGTCGAAGGTGAAGGCGTCGTAGAGCTTGTTCGTGCCCAGCCAGATGTAGCGGTTGGGCCGCGTGACGATGTCGGGCTTGAAGACATCGGCGTACTTCGTGCGGATGCCGGAGAAGATGCCGTCGCTGGCGATGATGAGGTCGGCGTCGGCGTAGTCCTCGTCGGAGCTCACCTCGGTTTCGAAGACGAGCTTCACGCCGAGCTGCTCGCAGCGCTCCTGCAGGATGTTCAGCAGCCGCTTGCGGCCGATGCCGACGAAGCCGTGGCCGCCGGAGCGGATCACGCGGCCCTTGAAGCGCAGCTCGATGTCGTCCCAGTGGTTGAACGCCTCCTGGATCAGATTCGCCGATTCGATGTCCCACTGACGCATGTTGTCCATCGTCGCGTCGGAGAACACCACGCCCCAGCCGAAGGTGTCGTAGGGACGGTTGCGCTCGACGACGGTGACGTCATGCGAGGGATCCAGCTTCTTCATCAGAAGCCCGAAGTACAGGCCGGCGGGGCCGCCGCCGATGCAGACGATCTTCATGGGGAATCCTCGGGTGGGGCAGCGCGGCGGCTACATGAACAGGTTGATGTTGCCGAAGGCGGCGTCGCAGTTCACCAGGTCGACGCGCTTGAGCACGATGCGCAGCTGGCCGTCCACGCGCTTCAGATCGTGCGTGGCCCAGCCGGCGAACAGCGACTGTTCGTCGCGCCGCGTCTCGACGTAGTGGAACGCGGTGCGCACGCGGTAGCGCCCGGCGTCGTTGTCGATCGCCTCGACGGCCGGCGCCTGCAGCAGGTGGTGGCAGCGGCTGCGCGGCTGCTGCGAGAAGGTGCGCGCGCCGGCGAGGCGCTCGGTGCGCACGCGCAGCAGCAGCTTGTCTTCGTACAGCAGCGAGGTCTGCAGGCGCGGGTCCTGCTGCCCCGGGGTCAGCGGCATCCAGTAGTAGCCCTCGTCGGCGAACAGGTTCAGCCAGTCGTCGAAGCGCTGCTCGTCGAGCACACGCGCCTCGGCGTAGACGAAGTCGATCAGCTGGCGTTCGGTGAAGCTGCTCATGCTGCGCACCCCTTGCTGTTGGCCGAGCACGATGACGATGACGATGACGGCGACGGCGCCATGAAACGCGCCCAGGCGCGGAACTGGTTGCGCATCTGCAGTTCGTTGGTGCCGTTGGTGGCGACGTTGTCCTGGCCGTGCTCGGCCGGGTCGTACAGCCGCGCGATGTTGACCCAGTCGCGCCCGCGCGCCTTCAGGCCTTCCTGCGCGCGCTCGTACATCTCCAGGTCGTCGTGGCCTACCACCGAGGTCGGCGCGTTGATCAGCCGGTTGTACATGAGCGTGCGCTCCAGCAGCATGTCGGGTGCGCCGACGAGCCGGAAGGTCCACGACTCGACCAGCGTCTTGTCGGCCGCGATCGGCTTGAACAATCGCAGCGTCTGGATCGGCCCCTTCACCATGATGTTGGGGAAGTAGACGGTGTTGTGGCGCACGTCGCCGAGGATCTGGCGCGCGCGCTCCTCGCCGTAGGCCGCCACCATCTGGTCCCAGTAGCCCGGCACTTCCGAATAGGCCGCGTGGATCGAGTCGGCGACGCCGGTGTGGCCGTGGCCGTTCACCCAGACGCGGATGCCCATCTTCTCGAAGAACTCGTAGGGGCTCATGAAGGGCGCGAACAGCTCCACGGCCATCGGCTTGGGCGTGCCCGGCGGCGCCTCGTTCCAGACCTTGACCGCGGTGCCGGCCGACGACTCGTGCGCCACCATCGGATGGCAGGTGTCGGTCTGGTTGTCGACCAGCATCTTCCAGTTGCAGTTGTGCATGTAGCGCAGCACGCCGCCGGCCACTTCGAGCTTGCCCTGCGGCGAGCGGTCGACCATGTTGTCGATGGTCGAGAGCGAATCGCCGAAGAACTCCTCGAAGCCGATGCCCTCGGGGTTGAGGCGGCAGAACACGAAGTCGCGGTAGACGCGCACCGCGGATACCGCGGCCATGCCGGAGGCGCCCTCGGTCTGCTCGAAGCCGACGCCGTCGTAGCCCTTCTTGAGCGGAATCGACAGCAGCGAGCCGTCGGTCTTGAAGCTCCAGGCGTGGTACGGGCAGCGGAAGAACTTGCCGGTGTTGCCGCAGCCCTCGGCGGCCACCTTGACGCCCTTGTGCGGACATCGGTTCACCAGCACGCGGATGCTGTCGTCGCTGTGGCGCACCATCACCACCGGCTCGATGCCGACGGTGGTGGTGTAGTAGTCGCCCTTGTTCGGCACCTGGCTGGCGTGGCCCACGTAGACCCAGGTGTTGGCGAACAGGCGCTCCATCTCGAGCTGGAACAGCTCGTCGTCGACGTACACGTGCTTGTGGACTTCACGGTCGCGGACCAGCGCCTCGAGGGCTTCCGGACTGTTTCGATAGCAGCTCATCGCAACTCTCCCGGTGGCAGGGTGGCATTCCGGCGGTTAGTTTAGGCCTAAATGAATGAAAAATCATATAGTCTCGAGTGTCGGGACAAACCCGTAGGGGGCGCAACCACCATGCTCAACGAACTCGACGTGCTCGAGCGGCACCGCCTGCTCAGCTCCGACGACTACGCGCAGATCAAGGAGCGCGTCAGCGCGCACCTGTGCCCGCACAGCTTCGAGGTGCTGGCCGACGCGCCGGTGCACACGCGCATGAACGGCGTCTTCTTCGGCGATGCGGCGCTGCTGGACCTGCACTACGCCGCGCCGGTGCGCATCGGCGTCGGCGACGTGACCGAGCACTACCTCTTCCGCCTCACGGTGGCGGGCCGCTGCGAGGTCACGCACGGCGAGCGGCGTGCCGCGATGCAGACCGGCGCGCTGAGCGTCACCTCGCCGTTCGCGCGCAGCAGCATCACCACCGACGGGCACTGCCGCAACCTGATCCTGCGCGTCGGGCGCAACGCGCTGAGCACGCAATTGCAGCAGCTCACCGGCCGCAGCCTGCACGAGCCCTTGATCTTCGAGGTCGGCGTCGCCCCGGAGCATGTCGGCGTGGCGCGCATCCGCCACACGCTGGCCTACCTCTGCCAGCTGCACGCCGTCGACGCGCCGGCCTGCAGCCTGGACCGCTGCCTGTCGGACTTCGTGCTGCAACTGCTGCTGACGCAGCTGCCGCACAACCACTCGGCGCAGCTGCTCGACGACCGGCAGGCGCTGCTGCCGCGCCACGTCAGATTGGCCCGCGATTACATCGAAGCGCATCTGCACGAGCCGATCACGCTGGCGCAGCTGTGCAGCCTGTGCGGCGTCTCGGCGCGCACGCTGCAAAACGGCTTCAACCGCTTCCTGCGCCAAAGCCCGGTCGACTACATCCGCGACCGCCGCCTCGCGCGGGTGCACGAAGCCCTGAAGAAAGGCGCTCCGGGGCAGACGATCACCGATGTGCTGCTGAGCCACGGCATCCACAGCTTCGGCCACTTCACGAACGCCTACCGTCGGCGCTACGGCTGCCCGCCCTCCGAGACGCTGCGCCGGCGCCATTGAGCCTCTGCCGGTTGCGCAATGCGTAGATCGGCTGCGCATTTCGTCGCGCGGGCGCTTCGGCCGCTGTCTAGCATCAGGGCGCTTCACCTCACAGGAGCCCCTCATGAACATCACCGTCCTGGGCGGAGGCCACGGCTCGTACGCCGCCGCCGTCGAACTCGCGGAGAAGGGCCACGACGTCCGCCTGTGGCGTCGCGACGGCGCCGCGCTCGACCAGTTGCAGGCCGCCGGCCGGATCAGCATCAAGGACTACCGCGGCACCCGCACGCTGAGCCTGGGCCGGCCCGCCGACCGGCTGTCGCTGCACGGCGAGCTGGCCTCGGCCGTACGCGGCGCGGCGCTGATCGTCATCCCGCTGCCGGCCACCACCCACGATGAGCTCGCGCGCCAGCTGGCGCCGCTGCTGGCGGACGGCCAGGTGGTGTTCCTGCCGCCCGGCACCTTCGGCAGCTATGTGTTCGCCAAGGCGATGGCCGAAGGCGGCAACCGCGCGGACGTCGCCTTCGCCGAGACGGGCACGCTGCCCTACCTGACGCGCAAGCACGGGCCGGCCGAGATCGTCGTCAGCGGCTACGCCACGCGGCTGCCGACCGGCGTGTTCCCGAGCCGGCTCTCGGCGCATGCCTTCCAGGTGCTGCGCACGGCCTACCCGAGCGTCGAGCCGCTGGACGATGCGCTGAACGGCGCGCTGATGAACGCCGGGCCGATCATCCACCCGCCGCTGATCGTCATGAACGCCGGGCCGCTGGAGCACTTCGAGGCCTGGGACATCCACAACGAGGGCACGCAGCCGTCGATCCGGCGCGTGACGAACCGGCTCGACGCGGAACGCATCACCGTACGCGAGGCGCTGGGCTACGGCGCGCCGCACTTCCCGCTGGCCGACCACTACAACACCACCGAAGGCGACGAGTGGATGTACGGCCGCGGCGCGCACGGCAAGCTGACCGACAGCGGCGACTGGCGCGAGGACATCGACCTGCTGCAACACCGCTACATGCTGGAAGACACACGCCTCGGGCTGTCGTTCATCGTCTCCGTGGGGCGCTGGGCCGGCGCGGACACGCCGGTGGCGCAGGGGCTGCTGAGCGTCGCCTCGGCGATCGTCGGCCGCGACCTCTACCGCGAGGGGCGCACGCTGGAGAAGCTCGGGCTCGCGGCGCTCGACCGCCGGCAGATGCGCGAGCTGCTGGCGCGGGGGATCGTGTGATGGCGGCGGATCTGCCATGCATCGGCGTGATCGGCGCCGGCCGCATGGGCGAAGGCATCGCGCTCGCGTTCGCGCATGCCGGCATTCCGATCACGGTGATCGACGTCAAGCAGCGTTCGGCCGACGATCGCAGCGCGTACTTCCAGCAGGTGCGCGCCCATCTCGACACCGAGCTGCAACTGCTGGCGCGCCTCGGCGTGCTGACGGCCGATCAGAGCGGCACGATCGCCGGTCGCATCGGCCTCGCCTCGCGCGACGAAGCGGCCGCGCTGCTGGCGCGCTGCGACCTCCTGTTCGAAGCGGTGCCGGAGGTGCTGGCGATCAAGGCGGAGCAGCTCCAGTGGGTGGGCGAGAACGTCGCGGAGGACACCGTCATCGCCTCGACCACCTCGACCTTCCTGGTCACCGAGCTGGCGACGATGGTCCCGCGGCCCGAGCGCTTCATCAACGCGCACTGGCTGAACCCGGCGCATCTGATGCCGCTGGTCGAGGTCAGCCGCAGCGAGGTGACGGCGGATGCGACGGTGCAGAAGACCGTCGGCCTGCTGAAGGCGATCGGCAAGGTGCCGGTGCTGTGCAACCCGGTGGCCGGCTACATCGTGCCGCGCATCCAGGCGCTGGCGATGAACGAAGCCGCGCGCATGGTGGAAGAAGGCGTGGCCAGCGCCGAAGACATCGACACCGCCGTGCGCATCGGCTTCGGGCTGCGCTTCTCGGTGCTGGGGTTGCTGGAGTTCATCGACTGGGGCGGCGGCGACATCCTCTACTACGCCTCGCGATACCTCGCCGGCGCGCTCGCGCCGCGCTTCGAGCCGCCGGACATCATCGCCGAGCACATGCGCAGCGGGCACAACGGCCTGCGCGAGCGGCAAGGCTTCTACGACTACCGCACCGTCGACGTCGATGCCTACAAGCTCGGGCGCCTGCGCGAGTTCGTGCGCAAGCTCGAGCTGGCGGGCCTCGTGCCGCGCCTCAATGCGGCGCTCGCGCCACCCCGGGAGGCACAATCCCGTCGATGAGCCTCAGCTTCGTCGACGACTACCTTCCCGCCTTGCTGGCGCAGGCCAGCCACCTGATCTCCGCGGAGTTCCATGCCGTGGTGACCCAGCAGGGCTTCACGGTGTCGGAGTGGCGCGTGCTCGCGACGCTGTCCGACGGCGAGGCGCTGAGCATCACCCGCCTGGTCCAGATCACCACCCTCAAGCAGTCGACCGTGACGCGCGTGCTCGACCGCATGGAGGCCAAGGGCCAGATCGAGCGGCTGCAAAGCGACTTCGACCGCCGCGTGACGCTGGTGCGCATCACCGCCCAGGGCGCGCGCACGGCGAGGCAGCTCATCCCGCTGGCGCGTGAGCACGAGCACCGCGTGCTGCAGCCGTTCGGGCTGGAACGCGCCGAGGCCTTGAAGGAGACGCTGCGCAGCATCGTGGAGCTGCACCGGGCGTCGGCGGGGGACGAAGATGAAGCGGCGGACGATGCGTCTGCCTAGCGACTGAGGCGGTCCACGGCCGGACTGCAAACTGTGTTATGATTCAAAGCTCAGTCGCGAGGTGGAGCAGTCTGGTAGCTCGTTGGGCTCATAACCCAAAGGTCGCAGGTTCAAATCCTGCCCTCGCAACCACCGAATACCCAGTGCCTTCAAGCACTTAGCGAAGCCCGCCTCGAGCGGGCTTTGTCGTCTCTGGGGCTCTGTGACGAGGTTTGTGACGAGCTCTGTGTCGTCACAACGTTTCGCTGGGCCATACGCGGACCTCGCCCGACCATTGGGTCCGTG
>JAKOZT010000029.1 GCA_029779845.1 Pseudomonadota bacterium
CAGGCGGCGCCTGAGTCGATCGTGCGCGAGGTCATCGCGGCGCACGGTGGCGCCTGAGCGTGGCGACGCGCGTGTGCCCTCTGCTGGCGGTGCCGCCCGCGACGCCGCTGGGTGCCGAGCTGGCGCCCTATGCCAGCGACCCGGCGCGCAGCCGCGGCCGGCGCCACCCCGAGCTGCCGGCGCCGACGCGCAACCCCTACCAGCGCGACCGCGACCGCATCGTCCACAGCACGGCGTTCCGGCGGCTGGTCTACAAGACGCAGGTCTTCCTCAACCACGAGGGCGACCTCTTCCGCACCCGGCTGACCCACACGCTGGAGGTGGCCCAGCTGGGCCGCTCGATCGCCCGCTCGCTCGGGCTGCACGAGGACTTGGTCGAGGCCATCGCGCTCGCGCACGACCTGGGCCACACGCCCTTCGGCCATGCCGGGCAGGACGCGCTGCACGCGTGCATGGCGGGCCACGGCGGCTTCGAGCACAACCTGCAGAGCCTGCGCGTGGTCGACGTGCTGGAACAGCGCTACCCGGCCTTCGACGGGCTGAACCTGACTTTCGAGACGCGTGAGGGCATCCTCAAACACTGTGCGCTTCGGGTGGCACGCTGGATCGAGCGGCACGAGCCGGGCGGCGTGGGCGCGCGCTTCCTGGCGCGCAGCCAGCCCAGCCTGGAGGCTCAGCTGGCCAACCTGGCCGACGAGATCGCCTACAACGCCCACGACGTGGACGACGGCGTGCGCTCCGGCCTGATCACTTTGGAGCAGCTGCGCGAGGTGCCGCTGTTCGAGCGCTACCGCGCCCAGGCGCAGGCGCAGTACCCGCAGTTGGGGCGGGCCACGGGCCGGCGTCGGCTATTGAGCGAGGCGATACGCCGCATGCTCAGCGACCAGGTGTATGACGTGATCGCCGCCACGCGCGCGGCCCTGGCCGAACATGCGCCCTCCGACGTGGACGCCGTGCGCGGCCTGCCGGCGCTGGTGGGGTTCTCGGCCGGCATGCGTGCCCAGTCGCGGCAGCTGAAAAGCTTTCTGTTTCGTGAGCTCTATCGTCACCCCCAGGTGGTGCAGACCACCGATGGCGCGCGCCAGGTGGTGCGCGAGCTGTTCGCCCTCTACCAGGCCGACCCGCGCCAGATGCCGGCGGCGCAGGCCGGCTGGGCCCTGGAGGGCGACGCGCAGCAGCGCGCGCGCACAGTCGCCGACTTCATCGCCGGCATGACCGACCGCTACGCCGCGCGCGAGCATGAG
>JAKOZT010000045.1 GCA_029779845.1 Pseudomonadota bacterium
TCAAAATCTACCGTTACGACCCTGACAAAGATGCCAAGCCTCGCATGGAAACCGTGACCATCGAGCTGGACGGCAGCGAGCGCATGCTGCTGGACGCGCTGATCAAGCTCAAGCAGGTCGACCCGACGCTGAGCTTTCGCCGCAGCTGCCGCGAAGGCGTGTGCGGCTCGGACGCGATGAACATCAACGGCAAGAACGGCCTCGCGTGCCTGACCAACATGCGCACGCTGCCCGACGTCGTGGTGCTCAAGCCGCTGCCCGGCCTGCCGGTGATCCGCGACCTGATCGTGGACATGACGCAGTTCTTCAAGCAGTACCACTCGATCAAGCCCTATCTCGTCAACGACGAGCCGCCGCCCGACAAGGAGCGCCTGCAATCGCCCGAGGAGCGCGACGAGCTGAACGGCTTGTACGAGTGCATCCTGTGCGCGAGCTGCAGCACCTCGTGCCCGAGCTTCTGGTGGAACCCCGACAAGTTCGTCGGCCCGGCCGGTCTGCTGCAAGCGTATCGCTTCATCGCCGACAGCCGCGATCAGGCCACCGGCGAGCGCCTGGACAACCTCGAAGACCCGTACCGCCTGTTCCGCTGCCACACTATCATGAACTGCGTCGACGTCTGCCCCAAGGGCCTGAACCCGACCAAGGCGATCGGCAAGATCAAGGAGCTGATGGTCCGCCGCGCGGTGTGACCACTGAACGAGCATGTCCGAGGTGATCGACGAACGGGCTTTGTCCAAGCTGCGCTGGCGCTGCCGGCGCGGCCTGCTGGAGAACGACCTGTTCGTCGCGCGCTTCTTCGACAGCCATGCCAGCCGCATCACGCAGCGCCAGGCCGAGGGCATGCTGGCGCTGATGGACCTGGCCGACAACGACCTGCTCGACCTGCTGCTGCGCCGCAAGGAGCCGCAGGGTGAACTGGCGCGCGACGACGTGATCGAAGTGCTCGGCCTGATGCGCACGCCGATCGCCACGGAACAACAAGCAGAAGAAGACCGCCCGGTGGAGACAAGCCCGGCCCCAAGCCGAACCACTCGCCCGACGACCCACTAAGGAACCGACCATGACTCCGTCTGACGTCAAAGCCACCCTGTCATTCTCGGACGGCAGCCCGAACATGGAGCTGCCGATCTACAAGGGCTCGATCGGCCCGGATGTGATCGACATCCGCAAGCTCTACGCCCAGACCGGCAAGTTCACCTACGACCCGGGCTTCCTGTCGACGGCCTCGTGCAACTCGACCATCACCTACATCGACGGCGACAAGGGCGAGCTGCTGTACCGCGGCTACCCGATCGAGCAGCTGGCCGAGAAGTGCGACTTCCTGGACACCTGCTATCTGCTGCTCAAGGGCGACCTGCCCAACGCGCAGCAGCAGAAGGACTTCCACAAGCTCGTCAACAACCACACGATGGTCAACGAGCAGATGCAGTTCTTCCTGCGCGGCTTCCGCCGCGACGCGCACCCGATGGCGGTGATGACCGGCCTGGTCGGCGCGCTGTCGGCCTTCTATCACGACAGCACCGACATCAACAACGCGCAGCATCGCGAGGTCGCGGCGATCCGCCTGATCGCCAAGATGCCCACGCTGGTGGCGATGTCCTACAAGTACGGCATGGGCCAGCCCTACATGTACCCGCGCAACGACCTGTCGTATGCGGGGAACTTCATGCGCATGATGTTCGCCACGCCCTGCGAGGACTACGTGCCCAACGAGGTGCTGGTGCGCGCGATGGACCGCATCTTCATCCTGCACGCCGACCACGAGCAGAACGCCAGCACCTCCACCGTGCGGCTGTGCGGCTCGTCGGGCACCAACCCGTTCGCGGCCATCGCCGCCGGCGTGGCCTGCCTGTGGGGCCCGGCGCACGGCGGCGCCAACGAGGCGGCGCTGAACATGCTGGAGGACATCCAGCGCAACGGCGGCGTCGAGAAGATCGGCGAGTTCATCAAGCAGGTGAAGGACAAGAACTCCAACGTCAAGCTGATGGGCTTCGGCCACCGCGTCTACAAGAACTACGACCCGCGCGCCAAGCTGATGCGCGAGACCTGCCACGAGGTGCTGACCGCGCTGGGCCTGCACAACGACCCGCTGTTCAAGCTGGCGATGGCGCTGGAGAAGATCGCGCTGGAAGACGAGTACTTCGTGGCGCGCAAGCTGTACCCGAACGTCGACTTCTACTCGGGCATCGTGCAGCGCGCCATCGGCATCCCGGTGCAGCTGTTCACCGCGATCTTCGCGCTGGCGCGCACGGTGGGCTGGATCGCGCAGCTCAACGAGATGATCGCCGACCCCGAGTACAAGATCGGCCGCCCGCGCCAGCTGTACGTCGGCTCGCCGAGGCGCGACGTCAAGCCGATCGCCGAGCGCGGTTGACGCGCGGCTGATCCGCCGAACCGCCGGCAAAAGGCCTCGGCATGCAGCCGGGGCCTTTTTGTTGGCGAACGCCTAAAATCGCAGGTTCACCGCCGACCTTTCCGCGAAGCCTCATGCCACGCACGCTGTACGACAAGATCTGGGACGAGCACGTCGTCCACACCGAGGAAGACGGCACCGCGGTGCTCTACATCGACCGCCACCTGGTGCACGAGGTCACCAGCCCGCAGGCCTTCGAGGGCCTGCGCCTGGCGGGCCGCAAGCCGTGGCGGATCAGCTCGATCGTCGCGACGGCCGACCACAACACGCCGACCACCGGCTGGGAGCTGGGCTACGACGGCATCGTCGACCCGACCTCCAAGCAGCAGGTCACCACGCTGGACGCCAATATCAAGGCTTTCGGCGCCGCGGCCTTCTTCCCCTTCCTCGACAAGCGCCAGGGCATCGTGCACGTGATCGGGCCGGAGCAGGGCGCCACGCTGCCGGGCATGACGGTGGTGTGCGGCGACTCGCACACCTCGACGCACGGCGCCTTCGGTGCGCTGGCGCACGGCATCGGCACCAGCGAGGTCGAGCACGTGCTGGCCACGCAGACGCTGCTGGCCAAGAAGGCGAAGAACATGCTGATCAAGGTCGAGGGTCAGCTTGCGCGCGGCTGCTCGGCCAAGGACATCGTTCTGGCGATCATCGGCCGCATCGGCACCGCCGGCGGCACCGGCTACACCCTCGAGTTCGGCGGCTCGGCGATCCGCGCGCTGTCGATGGAAGGGCGCATGACGGTGTGCAACATGGCGATCGAGGCGGGCGCGCGCGCCGGGCTGGTCGCGGTCGACGAGACGACCATCAACTACGTCAAGGGCCGGCCGTTCTCGCCTTCCGGCGTCGAGTGGGAGCAGGCGGCGGCCTACTGGCGCACGCTGCGCTCGGACGAGGATGCAAGCTGGGACGCGGTGGTCGAACTCGACGCCGCGCAGATCCGCCCGCAGGTCACCTGGGGTACCTCGCCGGAGATGGTGCTGTCCATCGAAGACCGCGTGCCCGATCCGGATCGCGAGAAGGACGCCGGCAAGCGTGGCGCGATGGAGCGCGCGCTGCAATACATGGCGCTGGAGCCGAACAAGCCGATCGCCGACATCGTGATCGACAAGGTCTTCATCGGTTCGTGCACCAACTCGCGCATCGAAGACCTGCGCGAGGCCGCCGCGGTCGTGCGCAAGCTCGGCGGGCGCGTCGCCGCCAACGTCAAGCTGGCGCTGGTGGTGCCGGGCTCGGGCCTGGTCAAGGCGCAGGCCGAGCGCGAAGGGCTGCACGAGGTCTTCAAGGCCGCCGGCTTCGAGTGGCGCGAGCCGGGCTGCTCGATGTGCCTGGCGATGAACGCCGACCGGCTCGAGCCGGGCGAGCGCTGCGCCTCCACCTCCAACCGCAATTTCGAAGGCCGCCAGGGCGCCGGCGGCCGCACCCATCTGGTCAGCCCGGCGATGGCCGCGGCGGCCGCGATCGAAGGTCATTTCGTCGACGTCCGGCGCATTGCCTGACGGTGTTTTTCACCCACCCAAGGAGACTCTGTACCATGAAGCGCATCCTGTTCGCCTGCCTCGCCTCGCTCTACCTGCTGGCCGGTTGCAACACCGTCGAAGGTGTCGGCAAGGACATCCAGAAGGGCGGCGAGAAGATCGAAGACGCCGCCAAGAAGAAGTAAGCCGCCGGCATGCAGGCCTTCACCGTCCACCAGGGCCTGGTCGCGCCGCTCGACCGCGAGAACGTCGACACCGACGCGATCATCCCGAAGCAGTTCCTCAAGTCGATCAAGCGGTCCGGCTTCGGCCCGAACCTGTTCGACGAGTGGCGCTACCTCGACCGCGGCGAGCCCGGCCAGGACCCGGCGCAGCGCAAGCCCAACCCGGATTTCGTGCTCAACCAGCCGCGCTACCAGGGCGCGTCGATCCTGCTGGCGCGCAAGAACTTCGGCTGCGGCTCGTCGCGCGAGCACGCGCCCTGGGCGCTCGACCAGTACGGCTTTCGCGCCATCATCGCGCCGAGCTACGCCGACATCTTTTTCAGCAACTGCTTCAAGAACGGGCTGTTGCCGATCGTGCTTTCCGAAGCGCAGGTGGGCAAGCTGTTCGACGAGGTGGCGGCCTTTCCCGGCTACCAGCTGACCGTCGACCTGGCGCGCCAGGTGGTGATCCAGCCCGATGGCGCCGAACTGCCCTTCGAGATCACGCCATTCCGCAAATACTGCCTGCTCGGCGGCTACGACGACATCGGCCTGACGCTGCGCCACGCCGACAAGATCCGCGCCTTCGAGGCCGAGCGGCTGATGAAGAAGCCCTGGCTCGCGCACACCCTCTGACCGACTCCCCGAGGACATCCAGCTTGAAGATCGCCATCCTGCCGGGCGACGGCATCGGCACCGAGATCGTCGCGCAGGCCCAGCGCGCGATGCAGTGCCTCGACCTGAAGTTCGAGTGCGAGACCGCGCCGGTGGGCGGCGCGGCCTACGAGGCGAGCGGCCATCCGCTGCCCGAGGCGACGCTGAAGCTTGCCCGGGAGGCCGACGCGGTGCTGTTCGGCGCGGTGGGCGACTGGAAGTACGACAAGCTCGAGCGCGCGCTGCGCCCCGAGCAGGCCATCCTGGGGCTGCGCAAGAACCTCGGCCTGTTCGCCAACTTCCGCCCGGCGATCTGCTACGAGCAGCTTACGCATGCGTCCAGCCTGAAGCCCGAGCTGGTGGCGGGGCTGGACATCCTGATCATCCGCGAGCTGACCGGCGACATCTACTTCGGCCAGCCGCGCGGCCGCCGCGAAGCGCCCGACGGCGCCTTCCAGGGCGCGCCGGAAGCCTTCGACACGATGCGCTACTCGCGCCCCGAGATCGAGCGCATCGCGCACGTCGCCTTCCAGGCGGCGCGCAAGCGCAACAGGAAGGTCACCAGCGTCGACAAGGCCAACGTGCTGGAGACCTTCCAGTTCTGGAAGGACGTGGTCACCGAGGTGCACGCGCAGTATCCCGACGTCGAGCTGGAGCACATGTACGTCGACAACGCGGCGATGCAGCTGGTCAAGGCGCCGAAGAAGTTCGACGTGCTGGTCACCGGCAACATGTTCGGCGACATCCTCTCCGACGAGGCGGCGATGCTGACCGGCTCGATCGGGATGCTGCCGTCGGCGTCGCTGAACGAAGCGGGCCGCGGCCTCTACGAACCCAGCCACGGCAGCGCGCCGGACATCGCCGGTAAGGATCTCGCAAACCCGCTGGCTACAATCCTGTCCGTGGCCATGATGCTCCGCTTCTCCCTGAACCAGCCCGAAGCCGCCGACCGGATCGAGTCGGCCGTGCAGCGCGTGCTCGCGTCGGGGCTGCGCACCGCGGACATCTGGTCGGAAGGCTGCACCAAGGTCGGCACGCGCGCGATGGGCGACGCCGTGGTCGCCGCGCTTTCCGGCACCACCACCATCAAAACCATTACCAAGAGCTAGTTCGGCTCCGGTTCGTCTCGCCCCCATCCCCGGCGAAGCGATCCGGGGGCTGCGAAGGTTTTCACATCAACTTCAGGCAAAGGGCGACGACGATGAGACTCACGGGATTGGTCGGATGGCGCGGCATGGTCGGCTCCGTGCTGCTGGACCGCATGCAGACGGAGGGCGACTTCGCCCATATCGAGCCGGTGTTCTTCAGCACCAGCAACGCCGGCGGCGCCGCCCCGGCGATGGCGAAGAACGAAAAGACGCTCAAGGACGCCTACGACATCGAGGCGCTCAAGCGCTGCGAGATCATCGTCACCGCGCAAGGCGGCGACTACACCACCGAGGTGTTCCCCAAGCTGCGCGCGGCCGGCTGGAAGGGCCACTGGATCGACGCGGCGTCCACGCTGCGCATGAAGGACGACGCGGTCATCGTGCTCGACCCGGTCAACATGCCGGTGATCAGGAACGCGTTGGCCAAGGGCGGGCGCAGCTGGATCGGCGGCAACTGCACGGTCAGCTGCATGCTGATGGGCGTGGGCGCGCTGTACAAGGCCGGGCTGGTCGAGTGGATGAGCACGATGACCTACCAGGCCGCCTCCGGCGGCGGCGCGCAGCACATGCGCGAGCTGCTGACGCAGTTCGGCACGCTCAACGCCGAGGTGAAGCCGCTGCTGGCCGACCCGAAGAGCGCCATCCTCGAGATCGACCGCCGCATCGTCGCCAAGCAGCGTGACCTGAGCGAAGCGGAGACCGCGAACTTCGGCGTGCCGCTGGGCGGCTCGCTGATCCCGTGGATCGACAAGGATCTGGGCAACGGCGTCAGCCGCGAGGAATGGAAGGGCGGCGCCGAGACCAACAAGATCCTCGGCCAGGGCGAGGGCTTCGGCACCGCCGCGGTGCCGGTGGACGGCTTCTGCGTGCGCGTCGGCGCGATGCGCTGCCACAGCCAGGCGCTGATGTTCAAGCTCAGGAAGGACGTGCCGCTGGCTGACGTCGAGGCGATGATCGCCGCCGACAACGCCTGGGTGAAGGTGGTGCCGAACACCCGCGAAGCGACGCTGAAGGATCTGACGCCGGTGGCCGTGACCGGCACGCTGACGATTCCGGTCGGCCGCCTGCGCACGCTGGCGATGGGACCGCAGTACCTGGGCGCCTTCACGATCGGCGACCAGTTGCTGTGGGGCGCGGCCGAGCCGCTGCGGCGCATGCTGCGCATCCTGGTCGACGAGGCCTGAGGCGTTGCGCGCCAACGAAACCTCGTTGGCGCGCTGCAACATTTATCACGCCAAAGAACCGGGCATGGGCTGCGCCGGGAATATCAGCCAATGCATGAGCTTGTTTTCGTATCCTGTTGATGTTATTGTGATTTTGCGGCACGCATGCGCCGCTCGGTCCTATTGGGAGACGCCTTGAAATCAAACTCGACCTTCTCGGGGCGCTTTGCCCTGACCGGTGTGGCGGCAGCCGCCCTGTGGCTGGCCGCATCGAATGCGTACGCGCTGGGTCTGGGCAAGCTTTCCGTGCAGTCGGCACTGGGTGAGGCGTTGCGGGCCGAGATCGACATCACCAGCATCACGCCGGAGGAAGCCGGTTCGCTGCGCGTGAAGGTGGCCAATCCCGAGGCTTACAAGGCGGCGGGCGTCGACTACAACGCCGTGCTGGCCGCCACCAACGTCGAGCTGCAGCGCCGCGCCGATGGCCGGCCGTTTCTGCGCCTGACGAGCGACCGCGCGGTGCAGGAGCCCTTCGTCGACGTGATCCTCGACATCGGCTGGTCGAGCGGGCGGCTGGTGCGCGAGTACACCCTGCTGTTCGATCCGCCCACCATGGCGCGCGCACCGGCGCCCGCGCCGGCCGCGCCCACGACGGCGCCGGTGATCGCGGCGGCACCGCCCGCGCCCACTGCGCTGCCGCCGGCCCCGCGCGCCACGCGCCCGGCGCCCGAGCCTCGCCCGGCGCCCGAGCCGCGTCCGGCCGCGACGCCCGCAGCCGCAGCGCCCGCGCCGGTCGGCGCCGACGAGTACAAGGTGCGCACGGGCGACACGCTGTCGCGCATCGCCGGCAGGACGCAGCGGCCGGGCGTTTCGCTCGACCAGATGCTGGTCTCGCTGTTCAAGGCCAATCCGGACGCCTTCGTCGGCAACAACATGAACCGGCTCAAGTCCGGCGTCGTGCTGGATGTGCCGAGCGCCGAGGCCGCGAAGGCGGTCACGCCTTCCGAGGCGCGCCAGCTGATCCAGGCGCAGAGCGCCGACTTCGGCGCCTACCGCCAGAAGCTCGCCGGCGCGGTGCCGGCGGCGCGCGACAGCGGCCCGGCGCGAGCGGCCACCGGCACGGTGCAGACCGAGGTGCAGGACCGCAAGCAGGCCGCCGCGCCGGCGCCCGACAAGCTCACGCTGAGCAAGGGCGCGGCCTCGACCAAGGCCGAGGAGCAGATCGCCAAGGGCGCCGAGAAGAAGGACACCGCCACGCGCGTGGCCGAGCTGGCGAAGAACGTGGCCGAGCTGAAGAAACTCGGCGACGAAGCCGCCACGGCCAAGGCCGCCAGCGCGGCGGCCGCTGCACCGGCGCCCGCGCCGGTGGCGGCAGCCGCCTCGGCACCGGCCACGGTGGCCGTGCCGGTGAAGCCGCCGGTTCCGGCCGCGGCCCCCGCGCCGGCGGCCTCGGCTCCGGCCAGTGCGCCGGCCCCGGTGGTGGCGGCTGCTCCCGCACCCGCGCCGGTGGCATCCGCGCCTGCGGCGCCGGCCTCGGCCGCGCTGCCCACGCTGGTGGCTGCGCCGGCCGCGTCGGAAGCAGCTCCGGCCGTCGCCGCCGCCGCGCCGGCCGCCTCGGTGGCCGCGCCGCCCAAGCCGGCGGCGCCTCCGCCCCCGGTGGCCGTGCAGGCCGAGCAGCCCGGCTTCCTCGGCTCGCTGCTCGACGACAACCCGCTCGCCGTGTACGGCGGCGGTGCGCTGATCGCGCTGCTGGCCGCCTTCGGCATCTACCGCTTCACCAAGCGCGGCAAGAAGGACAGCGGCGAGACCTCGTTCCTCGAAAGCCGCCTGCAGCCCGATTCGTTCTTCGGCGCCAGCGGCGGCCAGCGCATCGACACGCGCGATGCCGGCGGCAACTCGTCGTCGATGAGCTACTCGCTGAGCCAGCTCGACGCGATCGGCGACGTCGACCCGGTCGCCGAGGCCGACGTGTACCTCGCCTACGGCCGCGACCTGCAGGCCGAGGAGATCCTCAAGGAAGCGATGCGCGGCAACCCCGAGCGCATGGCGATCCGCACCAAGCTGCTCGAGGTCTATGCCAAGCGGCGCGACACCAAGGGCTTCGAACTGCTCGCCACGCAGCTCTATTCGCTGACGCAAGGGCAGGGCGAGGACTGGGCCAAGGCGCAGGAGCTGGGCGCGCAGATCGACCCCGAGAACCCGCTGTACCAGCCCGGCGGCATGCCGGCCGGCGGCGTGACGGCTTCGGGCCAGATGATCGAGCCGCTGGGCGCCAGCACGATGCCGCAGTCGGTGCTGCCGTCGCCCTCGCAGTACGGCGCGTCGGCGCTCGACACCCGACCGGCGCCTGACGATGGCGTCGACCTGGACCTGGACCTGGACATCGGCAGCGGCGACGAGCCGCTGCCGGATCAGCCCCCGCCCGCCGCGCAGCCGCTGGCGGCGGCCGAGGACGCGACGCTCGACTTCGACGCTGGCGCCGACCTGACGCTGCCCGACCTCTCCGTGCCGAGCGACGTCGCCCCGGCGAGCGCGCCCGCGGCGGTCGAGTTCGACCTCGGCGGCATCTCGCTCGACCTCGACCTGCCGGCCGACGCCGCTGCGGCGGCGGCGCCCCCGCCGTCGGCGCCGAACACCGTGCCGTCGAGCTTCGGCGAATCGGGCCTGTCGGGCTTCGACGACGACGACGATTCGGCCGACCCGCTGTCGCGCAAGCTCGAGCTGGCCGAGGAGTTCCGCCAGATCGGCGACATGGAAGGCGCGCGCGACCTGCTGCAGGAAGTCGTGTCCAAGGCCTCGGGCTCGCTGAAGTCCAAGGCCCAGGGCATGCTCGAGCAGCTGGGTTGACGAGGCCCGGGCGCCGCGCGGCGCCCGGTTTTCCATGAGGGTCGCCCTCGGCGTCAGCTACCGCGGCAGCGCCTACCAGGGCTGGCAGAGCCAGCCCGGCGGCAACACCGTGCAGGACCGTCTGGAAGCCGCGCTCGCGCAGTTTCTCGATGCGCCGGTACGCGTGATGTGCGCCGGCCGCACCGATGCCGGCGTGCATGCGCTGAACCAGGTGGTGCACCTCGACAGCGAGGCTCGGCGCGAGCCGTTTTCGTGGGTGCGCGGCACCAACCGCTTCCTGCCCGACGACATCGCGGTCGAGTGGTGCCGGCCGGTCGCCGACAGCTTCCACGCCCGCAACAGCGCGCTCGGACGGCGCTACGTCTACGTGATGCGCGAGTCGCCGGTGCGCCCGGCGCTGGAAGCCGGGCTGGTCGGCTGGAGCTTTCGCGCGCTCGACGGCGAGGCGATGCGCGCCGCGGCGCAGGTCCTGATCGGCGAGCACGACTTCTCGGCCTTCCGCTCGGCCGAGTGCCAGGCGGCCTCGCCGGTCAAGACGCTGCGCCGCATCCACATCGACCAGCGCGGCGCCTACTGGCGCTTCGAGTTCGAGGCCAGCGCCTTCCTGCACCACATGGTGCGCAACCTGCTCGGCTGCCTGGTCGCGGTGGGCGCGGGCACGCGCGATGCGCGCTGGCTCGCCGGCGTGCTGGCTGCGCGCGACCGCAGCCTGGCCGCGCCGACCTTCCCGGCCGACGGGCTGTACTTCGCCGGGCCGTACTACGATGCGGCCCTCGCGCTGCCCGAGACCACGGCGGCGCTGGACTGGCTGCCCTGAAGCCTTCACTCCGATGCTTCCCCAACGCACCCGCATCAAGATCTGCGGCCTGACGCGCGAGGCCGATGTCGACGCTGCCGTCGCCTGCGGCGCCGATGCGATCGGCTTCGTGCTTTACCCGAAGAGCCCGCGTGCTGTCAGTGCAACGCGCGCCGCCGAGCTGGCCCGACGCCTGCCGCCTTTCGTGACGCCGGTGGCGCTGCTGGTCAACGCGCAGCGCTCGGAGATCGACGCGGCGCTGGCCGCGTTGCCGCAGGCCGTTCTGCAGTTTCATGGTGACGAAACCCCCGCCGACTGCGAAGCCGCCGGCCGGGCCTACCTGCGCGCCGCCCGGATGGCGCCCGGGTTCGATTTGGTAGACTTCGCCTCCCGATTCCCGAGCGCCCAGGCCCTCCTGCTCGACGCGCATGTCGAGGGGTACGGCGGCGGCGGAAAGGTCTTCGATTGGTCTCTCATTCCCGCCAACGTGTCCCGTCCGGTCGTTTTGTCTGGTGGGTTGCATGCCGGAAATGTGACCGGGGGCATTCTTCAGGTGCGGCCCTGGGCCGTTGACGTGAGCTCCGGCGTGGAAGCAGCCAAGGGCATCAAGGATGCCGCCGCGATCCGCCGGTTCTGTGAAGCGGTGCGCGAGGCCGATGCCCGCATCGCCGACTCCGAGACCTGAATCCTTCCAGCACCATGTTGAATTACCAGCAGCCCGATGAGCGGGGGCACTTCGGCGTCTATGGCGGCAGCTTCGTCGCCGAGACGCTGATCCACGCGCTCGATGAACTGAAAGCCGCCTACGACGCGGCGCGCAACGATCCGGCCTTCCTGGCCGAATTCCGCCACGAGCTGGCGCATTACGTCGGCCGGCCGACGCCGGTCTACCACGCGCAGCGCCTGAGCCGCGAGCTCGGCGGCGCGCAGATCCACCTCAAGCGCGAAGACCTCAACCACACCGGCGCGCACAAGGTCAACAACACCATCGGCCAGGCGATGCTGGCGCGGCGCATGGGCAAGCCGCGCGTGATCGCCGAAACCGGCGCCGGCCAGCACGGCGTGGCCACCGCGACGATCTGCGCGCGCTACGGCATGGAGTGCGTGGTCTACATGGGCAGCGAGGACGTCAAGCGCCAGGCGCCGAACGTCTACCGCATGCACCTGCTGGGCGCGACGGTGGTGCCGGTGGAATCCGGTTCGAAGACGCTCAAGGACGCGCTCAATGAAGCGCTGCGCGACTGGGTGACCAACGTCGAGAACACCTTCTACATCATCGGCACGGTGGCCGGCCCGCACCCGTATCCGGCGATGGTGCGCGACTTCCAGCGCGTGATCGGCGACGAGTGCCTGGTGCAGATGCCCGAGGCGATCGGCCGCCAGCCGGATGCGGTGATCGCCTGCGTCGGCGGCGGCAGCAACGCGATGGGCATCTTCTATCCGTACATCCCGCACGAAGGCACGCGGCTGATCGGCGTCGAGGCCGCCGGCCTCGGCCTGGCCTCCGGCAAGCACGCCGCCTCGATCAGCGCCGGCACGCCCGGCGTGCTGCACGGCAACCGCACCTACCTGCTGCAGGACGCCAACGGCCAGATCATCGAGACGCACTCGATCTCCGCCGGCCTCGACTACCCCGGCGTCGGCCCCGAGCACGCCTACCTGCACGACATCGGCCGCGCCGAGTACGTCGGCATCACCGACGACGAGGCGCTCGCCGCCTTCCACCGCCTGTGCCGCACCGAGGGCATCATCCCGGCGCTCGAATCCAGCCATGCGGTGGCCTACGCGATGAAGCTGGCGCCGACGCTGCGGCCCGACCAGCACCTCCTGGTCAACCTCTCCGGCCGCGGCGACAAGGACATCAACACGGTGGCGGCGCTGTCCGGCGCGCCGATGGTGAAGGGGCTGTCATGAGCCGCATCGCCGCCACCTTCGCCGCGCTGCAATCGCGCGGCCGCAAGGCGCTGATCCCCTACGTGACGGCCGGCGATCCGTTCGCCGATGCGACGGTCGACATCATGGTCGCGATGGCCCAAGCCGGCGCCGACGTGATCGAACTGGGCGTGCCGTTCTCCGACCCGATGGCCGACGGCCCGGTGATCCAGAAGGCCTCCGAGCGCGCGCTGGCGCGCGGCATCGGCATGGCGCAGGTGCTCGCGATCGTGCGCGAGTTCCGCACGCGCGATGCGAACACGCCGGTGGTGCTGATGGGCTACGCGAATCCGGTCGAACGCTACGGCGTCGAGCGCTTCGTCGCCGATGCCAAAGCCGCTGGCGTCGACGGCGTGCTGGTCGTCGACTACCCGCCCGAGGAGTGCGAGGCCTTCGCCGCGCTGCTGCGCGATGCCGGCCTGGACATGATCTTCCTGCTCGCGCCCACCTCCACCGAGCAGCGCATGAAGGACGTGGCGCGCATCGCCAGCGGCTACGTCTACTACGTGTCGCTCAAGGGCGTGACCGGCGCCGGCCACCTCGACACCGCCGCGGTGGCGGCGATGGTGCCGCGCATCAAGCAGCACGTGAAGCTGCCGGTGGGCGTGGGCTTCGGCATCCGCGATGCGGCCACGGCGCGCGCCGTGGCGAGCGTCTCCGACGCGGTGGTGATCGGCTCGGCGCTCGTGCAGTTGCTCGAAACGCGCGATCGCAAGAGCGTGGCCGCGGCCGCGGCGGACTTCATCGGCGGCATCCGCGCCGCCCTCGATTCATGAAAGGACTGGCACCATGAGCTGGCTCGAAAAATTGCTGCCCCCGAAGATCCAGCAGACCGACCCCAGCGAGCGCCGCACGGTGCCCGAGGGTCTGTGGATCAAGTGCCCGTCGTGCGAGACGGTGCTGTACAAGACCGACCTCGAACAGAACGTCAACGTCTGCCCGAAGTGCGGCCACCACCACCGCATCGGCGCGCGCGCGCGGCTCGATGCCTTCCTCGACGCCGAGGGCCGCTACGAGATTGGCCAGGAGGTGCTGCCGGTCGACGCGCTGAAGTTCAAGGACAGCAAGAAGTACCCCGAGCGTCTGAAGGACGCGCTCGAGACCACCGGCGAGACCGACGCGCTGGTGGTGATGGGCGGCGCGCTGATGAGCCTGCCGGTGGTGGCGGCCTGCTTCGAGTTCGACTTCATGGGCGGCTCGATGGGCTCGGTGGTCGGCGAGCGCTTCGTGCGCGGCGTCGAGACGGCGGTCGAGCAGAAGACGCCCTTCATCAGCTTCACCGCCACCGGCGGCGCGCGCATGCAGGAAGGCCTCTTGAGCCTGATGCAGATGGCCAAGACCAACGCCGCGCTGACGCGGCTGGCCAAGGCGAGGCTGCCTTACATCAGCGTGCTGACCGACCCGACCATGGGCGGCGTCTCGGCCAGCTTCGCGTTCGTGGGCGACGTGGTGATCGCCGAGCCGCGCGCGCTGATCGGCTTCGCCGGCCCGCGGGTGATCGAGAACACCGTGCGCGAGAAGTTACCCGAAGGCTTCCAGCGCGCCGAGTTCCTGGTGGAGAAGGGCGCGATCGACATGATCGTCGACCGGCGCGAGCTGCGGGCGACGGTGGCGCGCGCCCTGAGCATGCTGTCGCGCCTGCCCGCCGACGCGATCGCCTAACCGTCTCCTACTCGGTGCCTTTGCGCACAAAGGCACGCGCGCAGCCCGGTTCCCCGCAGTTGAAGGATGTTTCCGCCGATGGCGGCGGATAACCTTCGCTTGGCGGCAGTGGGTCAAAGGGAACACTCGATTCCTCGACGGGCGGGTTGAGGCACTCGCGTGATTGCGTCAGACACCGGTAGGGAGCCCTCCGCCGAGAACTTGTCGGAGTGTTCATGGTGTTGACCGTATCCCACGGCTGGGCGGCTGTCAGCGGGCTGGCGGATGTTTTGCCGCAGGCCCGCCGCTCGGTGGGTGATGATCGCGAAGCGGCCGTCCCGGCCGTTGCCCGCTGCGCGTTGCAGCCGGCGTCGTCCCGTTCGCTGCCGGCCGACCTGGCTGCGCAGGCGCTGGCGTTGAGCCGCATCCTCGGACAGGAGCACCTGCGCATCGCCGTCGGTGCGGACGACGCATGGCGCAGCCTCGACATCGACGTGCGCCGCGATGCGAGCGCCGCCGAACTGAAACTCCAGGTGGCCGATGCGCTGGCCGGTGCGGCCCCAGCGCCCGCGCCGCTGAACGCCGAGATCGGCTGGTGTGTCGGCGCGCTGCCGCAGCCCCTGCCTGCCGGCATGCTGGTGTGCTGCGCTGCGGAGGGCGAGGGCATGCTGGCCGCGAGCGTCGATGCGGCCATCCTCTCGCCGGCGGCGGCGCAGATCGTCGTCGATGCGCTGCAGTGGGCCCGGCGCCAGGCGGCCGAAAATGCCGACGCGCCGCTGCGCACGCTGTCCGCCCTCGCGCCCGCCGAACTGCCTCGCCTGACCGGCGCCGCGCGCCGGCTGGGCGCGGTCGCCACGCCGAGCGAGACGATCACCCAGCGGATCGAAGCCTGGGCAGCGCGCCGCCCCGACGCTGTCGCGGTGAGCTGCGACGGGCAGACGCTCTCCTACCGCGAACTGAACGCACGCGCCAACCGCCTGGCGCGCCGCCTGCGCGCCGGCGGCGTGCGCGCCGGCATGCTGGTCGGCGTGGCGATGGAGCGCTCGCCCGACCTCGTGGTCGCCTTGCTCGCGACGATGAAGGCCGGCGGCGCCTACCTGCCGATCGACCTGTCGTACCCGGTCGACCGCGTCGAGTTCACGCTCAACGATGCCGAGGCGCGCATCGTGCTCACCGACGCGGCCTCGGCCGCGCGGCTGCCGGCCTCCAGCGCGCAGGTGATGGTGGTCGACGGCGCCGCCGACGCGGCCGACGAGAACGATGCCGACCTTGAGCCCGTGCACGGCCCGCAGTCGCTCGCCTACGTGATCTACACCTCGGGCTCGACCGGCAAGCCCAAGGGCTGCCAGGTCACGCATGCCAACGTGATGCGCCTGTTCACGGCGACCGAGCACTGGTTCGGCTTCGATGCCGACGACGCCTGGACCTTCTTCCACTCGCACGCCTTCGACTTCTCGGTGTGGGAGATCTGGGGCGCGCTGGCCTATGGCGGGCGCGTGGTGGTCGTGCCCTTCCTGGTGAGCCGCTCGCCTTCGGCCTTTCTCGATCTGCTGATCGCCGAGCGGGTGACGGTGCTGAACCAGACGCCCTCGGCCTTCCGCGCGCTGATGCTGGCCGACCAGGAGCGCCCCGACAGCGCCGGCCAACTCGCGCTGCGCACCGTGATCTTCGGCGGCGAGGCGCTCGAGCTGCAGATGTTGCGCCCCTGGTTCGCCAAGCACGGCGACGAGCGGCCGCGCCTGGTCAACATGTACGGCATCACCGAGACGACGGTGCACGTGACGTACCGGCCGATCCGCCTGGCCGACGTCGAGGCCGGCCACGGCAGCGTGATCGGCGAGCCGATCCCCGACCTGCGCATCTTCCTGCTCAACGCGCTGCGCGAGCCGGTGCCGGTAGGTGTCACCGGCGAAATCTTCGTCGGCGGCGCCGGCGTGTCGCTCGGCTACCTGAAGCGCCCCGAGCTGAACGCCGAGCGCTTCGTCGAGTGGCGCGAGCCGCAGGGCGGCGACGCCATGCGCCTGTACCGCAGCGGCGACCTGGCGCGCTGGCTCGCCGACGGCGACGTCGAGTACCTCGGCCGCAGCGATCACCAGGTGAAGATCCGCGGCTTCCGCATCGAGACCGGCGAGATCGAGTCGGCGCTGGCGGTGCACGCCGACGTGGTGTCGTGCGCGGTGATCCCGCGCGACGACGCGGCGCGCGGCACCGAGCTGGTCGCCTACGTGGTGCCGGCGCCGGGGCGCTGGTCGCCCGCGGCGCTGCGCCGCCACCTCGCCGCCAGCCTGCCCGACTACATGATCCCGGCGCTGTGGGTGCGCCTGGGCGCGCTGCCGCTGACCGACAACGGCAAGCTCGACCGCCGCGCGCTGCCCGAGCCGGCGCGCGAGCGGCCCGACGATCTGGTGCAGCCCTTCGTCGAGCCCGCCGCCGGCAGCGAGGCGCAGGTGGCCGAGGCCTTCGCCGCCGTGCTCGGGATCGACCGCGTCGGCGCGCTCGACAACTTCTTCGACCTGGGCGGCAACTCGCTGCTGATCATGAAGGTGCTGGCCGCCTTGCGCGAGGCCGGCCATGCGGTGGAGGTGGCCACGCTGTTCGCCGATCCGACGCCGCGCGGCGTGGCGCGCCGCCTCGCCGGCGACACCGCGCCGCGCACGCCGCGGCGCCGCGCGGCCAACGGCCGGCGCGAGCCGGTGGCGATCGTCGGCATGGCCGGGCGCTTCCCCGGCGCGGCCGACATCGAATCGTTCTGGTCGCTGCTCGACGAGGGGCGCGACGGCATCCGCCTGTTCCGCCCCGAGGAGCTCGATGCCTCGATTCCCGCCGAACTGCGCGCCGATCCGCAGTACGTGTTCGCGCGCGGCGTGGTCGACGATGCGGACAAGTTCGACGCGGCCTTCTTCGGCGTTCCGCCCAACGAGGCCGAGCTGATGGACCCGCAGCAGCGCCTGTTCCTCGAGACGGCCTGGGAATGCCTGGAGCGCGCCGGCCAGGTGCCGGAGAAGAGCGCCGGGCGCATCGGCGTGTTCGCCGGCAAGTACAGCGCGAGCTACTTCCAGCAGCACGTGCAGGCGCACCCGGAGAAGATCGAGCGCATCGGCGAGTTCCAGGCGATGCTCGCCAACGAGGAGTTCGTCGCGGTGCGCACTGCGCACAAGCTCAACCTCACCGGCCCGGCGATCACGCTGCACACCGCCTGCTCGACCTCGCTGGTGGCGATCGCGCAGGCCTTCGACGCCATCCAGGCCGGTCACTGCGAGATGGCGCTGGCCGGCGGCGCGTCGGTGACCTGCCCGCCGGCCAGCGGCTACCTCTACCAGGAAGGCGCGATGCTGTCGCCCGACGGGCACACGCGCAGCTTCGACGCCAAAGGCGAGGGCACCACCTTCTCCGACGGCGTGGCGGTGGTGCTGCTCAAGCGCCTGTCCGACGCGCTGGACGACGGCAACACCATCCACGCGGTGATCCGCGGCGTGGCGATCAACAACGACGGCGCGGTCAAGGCGAGCTTCACCGCGCCCAGCGTCGAGGGCCAGTGCGCGGTGATCGAGGCGGCGCTGGAATCGGCCGGCGTCGATGCGCGCAGCATCTCCTACGTCGAGGCGCACGGCACCGCGACGCCGCTGGGCGACCCGGTCGAGGTGGCGGCGCTGACGCAGGCCTTCCGCCGCGCCACGCCCGACACCGGCTTCTGCACGCTCGGCTCGGTGAAGAGCAACGTCGGCCACCTGACGATCGCCGCCGGCGCGGCCGGCGTCATCAAGACGGCGCTGGCGCTTTCGCACGAGCGCCTCCCCGGCACCGCGCACTTCACGCAGCCGAACCCGAAGATCGACTTCGCCGCCAGCCCCTTCGTCGTGCGCGCCGAAGCTTCGGCCTGGCCGCGCGGCGAGCAGCCGCGGCGCGCCGGCGTCAGCTCGTTCGGCGTGGGCGGCACCAACGCCCACGTGGTGCTCGAAGAGGCGCCGCCGCTGCCGGCGCGCAGCGCGGCGGGCGGGCCCTTCGTGCTGCGCCTGTCGGCGCGCACGCCGGCGGCCCTGAGCGCGGCTATCGAGCGCCTCGCCGCCTGGCTGGAAGGGCCGGGCCGCGATGCGGACCTGGCCGACGTCGAGTTCACGCTCGCCGAAGGGCGGCGCGATTTCACGCAGCGCAGCAGCGTGGCGGCGCGCGACGTCGCCGAGGCGCTGACCGCCTTGCGCGAGGCGGCGCCGGCGCGTTCGCGCAGCGTGCCGGGCGCCGCGCCGCCGGTGGTGCTGATGTTCACCGGCCAGGGCGCGCAGTACGCCGGCATGGGCCGCGGGCTGCATGCGCACGACGCCGTGGCGCGCGAAGCCTTCGAGGAATGTTTCGCCGCGCTCGACGCCGATGCGGCGCAGGCCCTGCGCGGCGCGCTGTTCGGCGATGACGCTGCCGCGCTGGCGCAGACCGCGGTGACACAGCCGGCTACCTTCTGCCTCGAATACGCGCTGGCGAAGTCGTGGCTGGCGCGCGGGCTGAAGCCGGCGGCGCTGGTCGGCCACAGCGTCGGCGAGTTCGTCGCCGCCGTGCTCGCCGGCGTGATGAGCCTGCCCGACGCGCTGCGCCTGGTGATGCGCCGCGGCGCGCTGATGCAGGCGATGCCCGGCGGCAGCATGCTGTCGGTGCGCACGGCGGCCGAGACCATCGAGCCCCTGCTGACGGCGGATGTGCAGCTCGCCGCCGAGAACGGCCCCGCGGCCTGCGTCGTCGCCGGGCCGGGCGACGCAATCGACGCCTTCGCCGCCATGCTCGGCGAGCGCGGCATCGTGTCGCAGCGCCTGCAGACCTCGCACGCTTTCCACTCGGCGATGATGGCGCCGGCCGCCGAGGCCTTCGAGCAGGCGCTGCGCGAGGTACGGCTGAATGCGCCCGCGCTGCCCATCGTCTCCACCGCCACCGGCCGCCGCCTGAGCGCCGATGAAGCCACAGCCCCCGCCTACTGGGCCGCGCACCTGCGCCAGCCGGTGCGCTTCTCGCGCGCGGTGCGCACGCTGCTGGCCGAGCTGTCCGGCGCCGTGTTCGTCGAGTGCGGCCCGCGCGGCAGCCTGGCGACGCTGGTGCGCCAACATCGCGGCGAAGCTGGCGCACCCGTCGCCATCGCCAGCCTCGCCGACAGCCCCGAGCGCGAGCTGCTCGCGCTGCGCGACGCCGAAGGCCAGCTGTGGACGCTCGGCCTGAGCGTGCTGCCGCCGCAGGCGCTGCCGACCGGCGTGCGCCGCATCGTGCTGCCCAGCTATCCGTTCGAGCGCAAGCGCTACTGGGTCGACGCCGTGCCTGCGCGCGCGGCCGCGACGCCGTCTCCGAATCTTCCCAGTCCTCATTCTTCCGAGTCCACCATGACCACCACCATCGCCGCCCCGCAAGCCGATCGCCGCGCCACCCTGGTGCAGCGCCTGCGCACCGTCTTCGAGGACGTGTCGGGGCTGGACCTCGCCGACTGCGGCGCGGCCGATTCCTTCGTCGAGCTGGGCCTCGATTCGCTGACGCTGACGCAGGTGGCGATGCGGCTGAAGAAGGAGTTCGCGCTGAACATCACCTTCCGCCAGCTGATGGAAGGTCTGCGCAGCTTCGACGCACTGGCCGGGCATCTCGATCAGGTGCTGCCGCCCGAGGCGGCGCAGCTGGCCGCT
Organism: Pseudomonadota bacterium; assembly: GCA_029779845.1. Classification (GTDB taxonomy): domain Bacteria; phylum Pseudomonadota; class Gammaproteobacteria; order Burkholderiales; family Burkholderiaceae_C; genus Piscinibacter. Next base: position 19,921 of record JAKOZT010000045.1, read on the forward strand.
GCGCCGCTGCAGCCGGTCGCGGCGGCGCCCGCGATGGCGATGCCGATGGCGGTGCCCGTCATGGCTGCCGGCGCTGCCCAGCCCACTTCGCTGGTGACGCAGCTCATCCAGCAGCAGATGCTGCTGATGCAGCAGCAACTCGCGCTGCTGGGCGGCCAGGGCGTCGCCGTGGCCGCGGTTGCGGCGCCAGTGGCGGCACCGGTCGCGCAGGCGCCCGTCGCCGCCGCCCAGCCGGTCGCGCAACCTGCTGCCCAGCCCCAGCCGCCCGCCGACGAAGAAGCCGCGCTGGCGCACCGCACCTACGACGTCAAGAAGGCCTTCGGCGCGATCGCGCGCATCCACTCCGGCAGTACCGAGCTGACCGAGCGCCAGCGCGCCCGCCTCGACGCCTTCATGCGCCGCTACATCGAGAAGACGAAGCTCTCCAAGGCCTACACCGTCGAGCACCGTCCGCACCTGGCCGACCCGCGCGTGATCAACGGCTTCCGCCCGGCGCTCAAGGAGATCGTCTACCAGATCGTCGTCGAACGCTCCAAGGGCGCGCGCATGTGGGATCTGGACGGCAACGAGTACGTCGACGCGCTCAGCGGCTTCGGCATGAGCATGTTCGGCTGGCAGCCCGACTTCGTCGTCGATGCGGTGCGCAAGCAGCTCGACAGCGGCTACGACATCGGCCCCCAGCACCCGCTGGCCGGCGAGGTGGCCAGGCTGATCTGCGAGCTGACCGGCTTCGACCGCGCCGGCCTGTGCAACACCGGCTCGGAGGCGGTGATGGGCTGCGTGCGCATCGCGCGCACCGTCACCGGCCGCAGCCGCATCGTGATGTTCACCGGCTCGTACCACGGCATCTACGACGAGGTGCTGGCGCGCGGCACGAAGAAGCGCACCGCGGTGCCGGCCGCGCCCGGCATCCTGCAGAACGCCGTGGAGAACATCGTCGTGCTCGACTACGGCACGCCCGAGACGCTGCAATGGCTGAAGGACAACGCCGACGATCTGGCGGCGATCCTGGTCGAGCCGGTGCAGAGCCGCCGCCCCGACTTCCAGCCGCGCGAGTTCCTGCGCGAGCTGCGCACGCTGACCGAGCAGTCGGGCGCACTGCTGATCTTCGACGAGGTCGTCACCGGCTTCCGCGCCCACAGCGGCGGCACGCAGGCGCTGTTCGGCATCAAGGCCGACCTGGCCTCGTACGGCAAGGTGGTCGGCGGCGGCTTCCCGATCGGCGTGATCGCCGGCAAGCGCGAGTACATGGACGCGCTCGACGGCGGCCACTGGGAGTACGGCGACGACTCGGTGCCGACGGTGGGCGTGACCTACTTCGCCGGCACCTTCGTGCGCCATCCGCTCGCGCTGGTGGCCGCGAAGGCGGTGCTCGAGCATCTGAAGCAGGAAGGCCCCGAGCTGCAGGCCGGCCTGACGCGCCGCACCGCCGCGATGGTCGACGAGCTGAACGCCTACTGCCGCGAGGTCGGCGCGCCGATCGTGCTGAAGAGCTTCGCCTCGGTGTGGAAGATCTTCTTCGAGGAGGAGCACCCGCTGCAGGACCTGCTGTTCGCGATGATGCGCAACCGCGGCTGCCACATCCTCGACAACTTCCCCTGCTTCATGACGACCGCGCACACCGCGCAGGACATCGCCGTGATCAAGTCGGCCTTCAAGGAGGCGGTGGCCGAGCTGCAGGAGGACGACTTCATCCCGCGCCGCGTCAGCGCGCCGACGCTGGCCTTCGATGCCTCGCGCCCGCCGGTGCCCGGTGCGCGCCTGGGCCGCGACCCCGAGGGCCGGCCCGCGTGGTACGTGGCCAACCCGGCGATGCCCGGCAAGTACATCAAGGTGGACGGTCAATGAACGCGACGCACCCCGACGTGCAGATGACCGAGGTCGACTACGACCCGTTCGCCACGCCCGAGCTGGCGCGCGCCGTGCCGACCACCGACGCGCAGCGCGAGCTGTGGTGGGCCGACCAGCTCGGCCGCGAGGCCTCGCTCGCCTTCAACGAATCGGTCTCGCTGGAGATCCGCGGCGGCCTGCGCGTGCAGGAGTTCCAGGACTCGCTGCTGGCGCTGAGCGACCGCCACGAATCGCTGCGCTCCACGATCAGCGGCGACGGCATGGACATGCTGATCGCGCCGCGCGGCGCGCTGCAGGCCGAGATCGTCGACCTCTCGGCGCTGGCGTCAGCCGAGCGGGAGCGCGCGGCGGCGGCGCGGCGCGAGGCCGCGGTGCTGGAGCCCTTCGACCTCGTCGACGGCCCGCTGGTGCGAGCGACGCTGCTGTGCCTCGGCAGCGACCGCCACGAGTTCATCCTCTCGGCGCACCACATCGTCTGCGACGGCTGGTCGTTCGGCGTGGTCGCGCGCGACCTGATGCGCATCTACGCCGCGCTGTGCAGCGGCCGCAGCGCCGCCGAGCTGCCGCAGGCGGACAGCTTCGGCGACTACGCGCTGGCCGAGCACGAGCGTGCCTTCGCCGAGCAGGTGGCGGCCGACGAGCGCTACTGGGTGTCGGTGTTCGACCGCAGCGTGCCCACGCTCGACCTGCCGACCGACCGGCCGCGCCGCGCCGTGCGCGGCTTCGCCTCGCAGCGCGTCGACTACCGCATCGAGCCGGCGCTGGTGGAGGCCGTGCGCAAGCTCGGCGCCGCCCACGGCGCGAGCCTGTTCGCCACGATGTTCGGCCTGTTCGGCGCGCTGATGGCGCGCCTGGGCGCCGACGACTCCGGCGAGGTGGTGGTCGGCGTGCCCTCGGCCGGCCAGGCGGCGCGCGACGCCACCGAGCTGGTGGGCCACTGCGTCAACCTGCTGCCGGTGCGCATGACGGTCGACCCGGCCGAGCCGGTGGGCGGCCTGCTGCGCCGCGCCAGCGGCGCGGTGCTGGATGCCTACGAGCACCAGTCGTGCACCTTCGGCCGGCTGCTCAGCAAGCTGGCGATCGCCCGCGATCCGGGCCGGCTGCCGCTGGCGGCGGTGCAGTTCAACATCGACTCGCCGATCGCGCCGGCCGACCTGGCGGCGCCGGGCGTCGCGGTGGAGCTGCGCTCCAACCCGCGTGCCTTCGAGAACTTCGAGCTGTTCGTCAACGCCACGCAGACCGGCGGCGCCGTCGTGCTCGAGTGCCAGTACAACACCGATCTGTTCGACGAAGAGACCGTCCAGCGCTGGCTCGACCTGTACCGCGCCGCGCTCGAGCGCGCCGTGGAGCAGCCGGGCTCGGCCTTGGCCGCGCTGTTCGGTGCCGCGCGCGCCGACCTCGAGCGCCTCGCGGCCTTCAACGCGACGGCGATGGCGTATCCGGCCGAGCGGCGCATCGAGCAGCTCGTCGCCGAGCAGGCCGCGCGCACGCCCGACGCGGTGGCGGTGATCGCCGGCGACGAACGTCTCACCTACCGCGAACTGGATCAGCGCGCCAACGCGGTGGCGGCGGCGCTGGCCGAACGCGGCATCGGTGCCGGCCGGCTGGTCGGCATGGCCTGCGGCCGCAACGTCGGCCTGCTCGCCGGCATGCTGGGCATCCTCAAGAGCGGCGCGGCCTACGTGCCGCTCGACCCGGCCTTCCCGGCCGAGCGCCTCGCCCACATGGGCGAGGACGCGCAGCTCGCCTGCATCGTCACCGATCGCAGCGTGACGCTGCCGGCGCTGGCGCAGTTCCCGACGCTGCTCGTCGACGAGCTGGCGCCGCGCGCCGACTGCCCGTGCTGCGCGCAAGACGTGCAGGCCGCGGCCTACGTGATCTACACCTCCGGCTCGACCGGCCAGCCCAAGGGCGTGGCGGTGCCGCACCGCGCGGTGGTCAATTTCCTCGCCAGCATGGCGCACGAGCCGGGCCTGCGCAGCGACGATCGCCTGGTGGCCGTGACGACCACCAGCTTCGACATCGCGGTGCTCGAACTCTTCCTGCCGCTGACGCTGGGCGCGCAGGTGATCATCGCCGACCGCGAGAGCGTGCTCGACGGCCAGCGCCTGCGCGCGCTGATCGAGCGCCACGACGCCACCGTGCTGCAGGCCACGCCCTCGGGCTGGCGCGTGCTGATCGAGGCCGGCTGGGCCGGCCACGGCCGCTTCAAGGCGCTGGTGGGCGGCGAGCCGCTCGGCGAGGATCTCGCCGCGCAACTGCTCGAGCGCAGCGGCGAGACCTGGAACATGTACGGCCCGACCGAGACCACGGTGTGGTCGACCTGCTGGCGCGTGCCGCGCGAGCGCAGCGGCATCCGCATCGGCACGCCGATCGCCAACACGCAGATCCACGTGCTCGACGAGCGGCTCGAACCCTGCCCGATCGGCGTGCCCGGCGAGATTTTCATCGGCGGCGACGGCGTCGCGCTCGGTTACCTGAACCGCGCCGAGCTGAGCGCCGAGCGCTTCGTCGCCGACCCGCGCGCGCTGCACGAGCGCATCTACCGTACCGGCGACCGCGGCCGCTGGCGCAACGACGGCACGCTCGAACACCTGGGCCGGCTCGACTTCCAGGTGAAGGTGCGCGGCTACCGCATCGAACTCGGCGAGATCGAGGCCGCGCTGGCGCGCCACGCGCAGGTCGAGCAGGCCGTGGTGGCGCTGCGCGAGGACGAGCCCGGCGATCTGCGCCTGGTCGGCTACGTGGTGGCGCGCGACGCCGCGCTCGACGCCGCCGCGCTGCGCGAGCACGTGCGCCGGTTCCTGCCCGAGTACATGGTGCCCTCGCACGTGCTGGTGCTGCCGGCGATCCCGCTGCTGCCCAACGGCAAGATCAACCGCAAGGCGCTGCCGCGCCCGAGCGTCGAGTCCGCGCCGCGCCAGGCGGTGGTGGCGCCGACGAACGCCGCCGAAGCCACCGTGCTCGAAGCGATGGAGAAGGTGCTCAACCTGCGCGGCCTGGGCATCGACGACGACTTCTTCGCGCTCGGCGGCCACTCGCTGCTGGCCTCGCGGCTGACGGCGAACCTGAACAAGGCCTTCGGCATCGCGCTGCCGCTGCGCGCGGTGTTCGAAGCGGCCAGCGCGCGGCGCTTGGCGCAAGCCATAGCCGCCGGCCGGCACGCCGCCGCGCCGGCGGCGCCGCCGCTCGCGCACGTGGCCGACCAGAGCCGCGCGCCGCTGACGCTGGCGCAGGAGCGCATCCGCTTCATGGAGGAGATGCACCCGGGGCGCGCCGTCTACAACACGCCCTCGGCGCACCGCCTCAGCGGGCCCATGAACCGCGCCGCGCTCGAGCAGGCGCTGCGCGAGATGGTGCGGCGCCAGCCGAGCCTGCGCAGCCGCGTGGTCGCCGACGCGCAGGGCGCGCGCCTCGAAGTGCTGCCGCAGCTCGACTTCGAGCTGCCCTTCACCGACCTGTCGGCGCTGCCGCAGGCCGCTCGCGAGGCCGAACTGCTGCGCCGGCTGCAGGCCATCATCGACGAGCCGATGGCGATCGCCGCCGCGCCGCTGTTCCGCGTCGCGCTCTACCGCCTCGCGGACGAGGAGCACGTGCTGCTGTTCTCGATCCACCACATCGTCTGGGACGGCTGGTCGTTCGACCTCTTCTACCGCGAGATGGCGGCCGCCTACGCCGCGGCGCTGCAGGGCAAGCCCTCGCCGCTGGCGCTGCCGGCGGTGAGCTTCGTCGACTACGCGCACTGGCACAAGGCCTGGATGGACAGCGAGGCCTGCAAGGCGCAGGTGCAGTTCTGGCGCAGCCACTACGAAGGCATCGAGGCGCCGCGCGCGCTGCCCACCGATCATCCGCGCGGCGCCGGCATGACCGGCGAGGGCGGCGCCGAGTGGGTGCACATGGACAAGGCGCTGACCGAGCGGCTGCGCGAAGTGGCGCAGGGCGCGGGCACGACGCTGAACATGCTGATCCTGGCCGTCTACACCGCGATGCTGTCGGAAGCCGTGCAGGGACGGTCGATCGTCATCGGCATGCCGGTGCGCGGGCGCGGCCAGATCGAGCTGGATCCGGTGATGGGCTTCTTCAACAACCTGCTGCCAGTGCACTTCGCCGTCGATCCGGCGCAGGGCCTGCCGGCCTGGCTGGCGGGCGTGAAGCGCGAGCTGCTCGACGCCTTCGCGCACCAGGACGTGCCCTTCGAGCGCCTCGCGCTCGAGCCCGAGCTGGCGCGCCACGCCGGCAAGGCGGGCCTGTACCAGGCGCTGTTCTCGTTCCAGGACGCGCGCGAGCGCGAACGCAGCTGGGGGCCGCTCAAGCATTCTTCCGTGCTCGTCAAGCAGCGCGGCGCCACCGAAGACTTCAGCCTGTGGCTGATGGAGGTGCCGGGCGGGCTGGAGGGTGCGTTCAACTTCAACGTCGACCTGTTCGAAGCCTCGACCGCGCGCATCTTCCGCCGTCGCCTGCTCGGCCTGCTCGAGCGCGTGGCGCAGCAGCCCGCGCTGACGGTCGGCGAGCTGCTCGCACAGCCCGGCGACGATGCCGACGCGCTGCGCGCCTGGCTGGGCGTGGGCCGCTCGCAGGCGCCAGCCGCGGCGTCGCAGAAGACGCCGGAGAAGGCGCGCAGCAGCGCGCTCGATGCCTCCGGGCAGCGCATGGCGCAGATCTGGGCCGAACTGCTCGGCCTCGAAGTCACCGACATCGCGGCGCAGGACAACTTCTTCGATCTCGGCGGCAGCTCGCTGCTGGCGATGCGCGCCATCGAGGAGACGCGCAGGCGCCTGGGTGTCGAGATCGAGCCGCGCCGCTACGCGGTGGAGTCGCTGGCGCAGCTGGCGCAATTCCCGCAGGCGGCGGGCGAACGGCCGCCGGTGGCGATCACCGGGGCGATGGCTGCGGTGGCCGGCCTGTGGGCCGATCTGCTCGGGCTGGAGGCCGGCAGCATCCAGGCGGCCGACAATTTTTTCGATCTCGGCGGCGGTTCCTTGCAGGCCATGCAGTTCATTGACCAGGCGCAGCGCAAGCTCGGCCTGCGCTTCGATCCGCAGCGGCTGGTGATGGCGACGCTCGGCCAGCTGATGGAAGACGCCGCGCCGGCCGCTGCGGCGCCGGTCGAGCCGGCTGCGGCGAGCCGCGAGAGCGGCGGGCTGCTGTCGCGCGTGTTGCGAAAGGCGGGTCTGGGCGGCGGTGACCGATGAAGCCGGCCTACATCGGCGCACCGGCGCGTCGGCTGTACGTCTGCATGCACCCGGCCGCCACACCGACCACCGCCGCGGTGCTGCTGTGCCCGCCGTTCGGGCACGAGATGGCGCGCGCCCACCGGCTGCTGCGCGTGCTGGCCGAGCGCCTGGCACGCAGCGGCATTGCCGTGCTGCGCTTCGACCCCTACGGCGCGGGCGACTCGGAGGGCGACGAATCCGAACTCGACCTGCCCGGCTGGCGCGCCGACATCCTCACCGCGCACGAACATCTGGTCGCGTGGTCCGGACAGCGCCGCGTCGTCTGGATGGGCCTCGGCCTCGGCGCCAACGCCTGCATGCTGGCGGCCGCCGCCGCGACGCCGGCGCCGCTGCGGCTGCTGCTGTGCGACCCGGTGCTCGACGGACGCGGCTATCTCGAGCGGCTGCGCCAGCGCCATGTCGCGATCCTCGACGAGGAACTGGCCACCTCGGCGCTCAGCCGCGCACGCGAGACGGGCCAGCGCGACGCGCAGGCCTACCGCGACGAGGCGCTCGGCGTTGCCCTCGCGCCGGCGCTGCGCCGCGCGGTGGCCGAGACGGACTGGCTCGCCGCGCTTGCCGCGTTGCCCGTCGGCGCCACCGTGCTGCTCGACCCGGCACGCGCTGCGGCGCCCGAACCCGGCATCGGCCAGGCACGCTGCCTGAGCGCCGCGGAATCGGTCGACTGGCTGTCGGACCTGCCCGAGGACGGCACGCTGCTGCCCGGCAAGCTCGCCGCGCAAATGACGAAGGAGCTCGCCCATGCCTGTGCATGAACAGGCACTGCTCTTCGGACCCGAGGATTCGCACCTCGGCATCCTGACGCGATGCGACGGCGACGCCGCCGCGTCGCTGGTGTGCGTGATCCCCAACGCCGGGCTGATCTACCGCATCGGGCCGCGCCGCTTCACGGTGAAGCTGGCGCGCACGCTGGCTGAGGCCGGCATCCCGACGCTGCGCTTCGACCTTGCCGGCGTCGGCGACAGCAAGTACGTGGGCGAATCGGCCGGCGCGCGCGAGCGCATCCTCGCCAGCATGAAGTGCGCCTTCGACGAAATCGAGCGCAGCGCCAGTGCGCGCCGCTTCATCGTGATGGGCATCTGCTCGGGCGCGGCGAACGGCTACCAGGCGGCGCTGGCCGACGCGCGCGTCGCCGGCGTCTTCATGTACGACGGCTTCTGGTATCGCAGCCGCTGGACCACGCTCGTCTTCCTCGCCAAGCGCGCGCGCGTGCTGGGGCTGGCCGGCGCGCTCGGCGCGGCGTGGCGGATGCTGCGGCGCAAGCGCACGGCTGAGGCGGCGCAGCCGTCGAGCCTGGCGGCCAACCTCGACTCGTCGAACCCGCCCAAGGAGGAGTTCATCGCGCAGGTGAACGAACTGACGCGGCGCGGCGTGAGGCTCTGCTTCGCCTACGGCGGCAGCGTGCTGCCCTACTACAGCTACACGCAGCAGTTCCGCGACGTGTTCGCCGCGCAGCCGTTCTTCCCGAAGGTGGAATACCGCTACCTGCCGATGGTGGACCACATGCTCAGCAGCCTGGCCGCGCAGGGCGCGTTGCAGGCCGCCGTGCTCGAATGGGCCGGCCGCATCGCGGCCGCATGACGATGCCCGGCGCCGCGCTCGACGGCTGCCTGCGCCCGGTGCCTACCGGGATCGACGAGGCGATCGAGCTCTACCGCGTCGATCTCGAACGGCTCGCGCAGCGCGCCGACTGCTCGGCGCGCGAGGCTGCCGACGCGCAGCGCGCGGCGCGCTTCCACTTCGAGCGCGACCGCCGCCGCTACCTCGCGGCGCGCTACGCGCTGCGGCAGGTGCTGGCCTCGACCTTGTCGCTCGAGCCCGGTGCGATCCGCCTCGCCGAAGACGCCAACGGCAAGCCCTGCCTGGCCGGCGCGGCGGCGCGGGCCTGCCACTTCAACCTCAGCCACAGCGGCGGACTGGCGTTGATCGCGCTGAGCCGTGCGGCGCCGGTGGGCGTCGACCTCGAACTGGTCGGCGGCAAGGAGCCCGACGAAGGCCTGCTCGCCAGCTGCCTCAGCGCCGCCGAGCGCACGCAGTGGCCGGCCATCGCGCCGGCCGCGCGGCCGCGCGCCTTCCTCGACCTGTGGACGCGCAAGGAGGCGATGCTGAAGGCCGTGGGCATCGGGCTGCGGGTGGAGCCCTGCGATGTCGACGCGGGCTTCGGGCTTCAGGGCGCGACGCTGCGCGTCGGCGCGGATTCGGTGCGCGTGTGGACGATCGACACCGGCGATGCCGAGGTGGCGGCGGCCGTGGCGCGGGTGATCGCTTAAGGCCGCCGCGCCCCGATCACGCGCTGCGGTCGAGGCAGAAACCCGAGTACGACGTCAGCGACCGGTCGGGGCGGCCGGGAATCTGCAGGAGCTTGGCCGGGTTCGTCCAGTTCTCCCGGACGCGGTAGCCCAGCGCGGCCAGGCCGCGCACGAGCGACGCCTGGGTCTGGACGCGATAAGGGCAGAACGCCGTGCCGATGCTGTTGACGGTGAAGTAACTCGCTTCCGGATGGATCGGCGTGGTGTTGATGACGATGCGCCTGGGCTTGGTCTGCCAGTTCGCGAGCAGGCTGCCCAGCGTGTCGGGAAGGTACTGGAGCACGCCCGAGGCGAACAGCAGATCGCAGCCGTCGCCGTCGTCGAAGCGATCGGTGAAGGACAGGCTGGCGCCGTCGCCGCGCTCGGCGGCCAGCTTGCGCCCGTGCTCGACCACCGCGCTCACGTCGTGCACCGTCCAGCGCATGTCGGGCCAGGGAGCGAGGGCGTCCCGAAACGCCAGGTACTTGATGCCGATGTTGCCGCCCACGTCGAGCACGCTGCGCAGTCCCTCGATCGCCGAACGCTGAATCCAGTACACCGCCGGATAGTCGTGCTGCTCTCTGCGCACGCGCGCTTCGTACATCTGCACCGTCGAAGACTGGTCGTAGCCGACGGCGCCGTACTCCTTCGCGGCACGCTCCGCGTCTGCCCAGCTGTCGTAAACACCGAAGAAGAGGTTGTCGCCGCGGTTGCGGACGAAGCGCTCGCGCTCCGCTTCGAGGCGGCGCGCCCGCGCCGGCGCGCGATCGTCGAGCCGGTCGGCCAGCGAATGAAGCAGTGCTGAAATGTTCATCCGATTTCCCCTTCGCGTCGTGGCGTCGTGGCGCCGCGGCGCGAGTGTTGCACGCCGATGGCCGGATGGTCGGTTCGGGGAAGTACGCAAGGCACAATCGCCGGACAGTGCCGCGCACTGGCAACGCGCGCGGCTTCGACGTTTCATGACACCCCAGACACTCCCCGACTGGCTGGCCCATTGCGCCGGCATGCACCCCACCGAGATCGACCTGTCGCTCGAACGCGTGGTCGAGGTCCGCTCGCGCCTCGGTTTGAACTTCAGCGCCCCGGTGATCGCCGTTGCCGGCACCAACGGCAAGGGTTCCACCTGCGCGATGCTCGAAGCCATCGCGCTGCAGGCCGGCTACCGCGTCGGGCTGTACGCCAAGCCGCACCTCGTGCACTTCGAGGAGCGCTGCCGCGTCGGCGGCCGCATGGTCGATGCCGCCGCGCTGCTGCCGCACTTCGAGGCGGTGGAAGCCGCGCGCGGCGAGATCACGCTGAGCATCTTCGAGTTCACCACGCTGGCGATCGCGCGGCTGCTGGCGCACGAGCCGCTCGATCTCGTCATCCTCGAAGTGGGCCTGGGCGGTCGCTTCGACGCGGTCAACGCCTTCGACGCCGACTGCGCCGTGATCACCAGCATCGCGCTGGACCACACCGAGTTCCTCGGCCCCGACCGCGAGTCGATCGGGCGCGAGAAGGCCGGCATCATGCGCGCCGGCAAGCCGGCGATCGTCAGCGATCCGGTGGCGCCGCGCAGCGTGATCGACGAGGCCGCGCGCATCGGCGCCGACCTGCGCCTGCTCGGGCGCGACTTCAGCATCGGCGGCGACCGCCAGCAGTGGAACTGGGCCGGCCGCGAGCGGCGCTACAACGGCCTGGCCTACCCGGCGCTGCGCGGCGCCAACCAACTGCTCAACGCCGCCGGCGTGCTGGCCGCCTTCGAGGCGCTGCGCGAGCGCCTGCCGATCACCGCGCAGGCGGTGCGCACGGGCTTCGCGCTGGTCGAGCTGCCGGGGCGCTTCCAGATCGTCGCCGGCCAGCCCGCGCTGGTGCTCGACGTCGCGCACAACCCGCATTCGGTCGCCGCGCTGGCCGAGAACCTCGACCAGATGGGCTTCTACCCGCGCACGCACGCGGTGTTCGGCGCGATGCGCGACAAGGACGTCGGGACGATCCTCACCCGCATGGCGCCGCTCGTCGACGAATGGCACTTCACCGACCTGCCGATCGCGCGCGCGGCGCGCGCTGAAGAATTGGCGCAGTTGCATGCCTCGCTGGGCTGCAAGGGGCCGGGGCCGGTGGGCGTGCACTGCCACGAGTCGCCGGCGCAGGCCCTGGCCGCCTGCGTCGCCGCGGCGGACCCCGCTGATAGAATCGTCGTCTTCGGATCGTTCTACACCGTCGGCGGTGTGCTGAAGGACGGCCTGCCCCGCCTCGGCGCGCGGCACGTCGGCTGAGCACCGCGCCCGACGCACCGCATGGGTCTGCTGTCGTTCTTCCGGCGCCGCACGAACGCTGCCGACACCTCTTCCGCGAGGTCGCTCGAATCCACCGACGAGGTCGCGATGGCGCGCACGCGCGCGCGCCGCCGCCTGATGGGCGCGCTGGTGCTGGTGATCGCCGGCGTGATCGGCTTCCCGCTGGTGTTCGAGAGCCAGCCGCGCCCGCTGCCGGTGGACATCCCGATCGAGATTCCGCGCAAGGACGGCGCGCCCGCGCTGGCGATGCCGCCGGCGCGCGTGGCCGCGGGCAAGGCCTCGACGCCGCTGGTGGCTTCGCCGCGCGAGGAGGCGCCGCCGCCGGCCGAAGAAAAGCCGGCCGACAAGCCCGTGGAGAAGCCGGCCGAGAAACCTGCCGAAAAAGCGGCCGAAAAACCCGAACCGAAAAAGCCCGCTGCCGCACCCGACGCCGCGCGCGCCAAGGCGCTGCTCGAAGGCAAGGCCGAAGCGAAGGCCGAGGTGAAGCCGGCGGCCGCCAAGCCCGCCGAGGCCAAGCCCGAGCCGGCGCGCGAGGGCGGCCGCTTCGTCGTGCAGGCCGGCGCCTTCGCCGATGCCGCCGCGGCGCGCGAGATGCGCGCCAAGCTCGACAAGATCGGCCTGAAGAGCTACACGCAGGTCGTCGAAACCTCCTCGGGCAGCCGCACGCGCGTGCGCGCCGGCCCCTACGCCACGCGCGACGAAGCCGAGCGTGCGCTCGCCAAGGCCAAGGCGGCCGGCGTCGGCGCGGTGGTGCTGACGCTTTGAAGGGCGAGGCGATGGACGTCTTCGCGCAGATCGGCTGGGTCGACGCGGCGCTGCTGGCCGTGCTCGCGCTGTCGGTGATCGTCGGCCTGCTGCGCGGCTTCGTCTTCGAGCTGCTGTCGCTGGCCGGCTGGATCGCCGCGTGGTTCGCGGCGCAATGGTTCGCGCCGGTGGCGGCGCCCTACGTGCCGGTGGGCGCGCCGGGCTCGGCGCTGAACCTCGGCGTGGCCTTCGCGGTCGTCTTCGTGCTGGCGCTGATCGTCTGGGCGATCGCGGCGCGGCTGATCCGCCTCGTGATCCGCGCGACGCCGCTGAGCCTGCCCGACCGCGCGCTCGGCGCGCTGTTCGGCGCGCTGCGCGGCGGGGTGCTGCTGCTGGCGGTGGCCGCGGTGGTCGCGCTGACGCCGGCGGTGCGCTCGGCCGCATGGCAGCACTCGCGCGGCGCCGGCGTGCTGGCCCTGCTGCTGGATGGATTGATGCCGTTGCTGCCGCCGCAGGTGGCCGCGCAGCTGAACAGGAGTTGATGACATGTGTGGCATCGTCGGCGTGATCTCGGGCTCGCCGGTCAACCAGCTGATCTACGACGCGCTGCTGCTGCTGCAGCACCGCGGCCAGGATGCCGCCGGCATCGTCACGATGCAGGGCACCAAGTGCTTCATGCACAAGGCGCGCGGCATGGTGCGCGACGTCTTCCGCACCCGCAACATGCGCGCGCTGCCGGGCAACGTGGGCCTCGGCCAGGTGCGCTACCCGACCGCCGGCAACGCCTGGAGCGAGGAAGAGGCGCAGCCCTTCTACGTCAACGCGCCCTTCGGCATCGTGCTGGTGCACAACGGCAACCTGACCAACGCGCACTCGCTGAAGAAGGAACTGTTCGACGTCGACCGCCGCCACATCAACACCGAGAGCGACACCGAGGTGCTGATCAACGTGCTCGCGCACGAACTCGAACAGGCTGCGCGCGACCTGCCGTTGACGCCCGAGGCGATCTTCAAGGCGGTCGGCGTGGTGCACCAGCGGCTGAAGGGCTCGTACGCGGTGATCGCGCTGATCGCCGGCCACGGGCTGCTCGCGTTCCGCGACCCCTTCGGCATCCGCCCGCTGTGCTTCGGCGAAGCCGATTCGCACCAGGGCTCGCCAGGCCGCGAGGTGATGGTGGCCAGCGAATCGGTGGCGCTCGAAGGCACCGGCCACAAGCTGGTGCGCGACGTGGCGCCGGGCGAAGCGATCTTCATCGACCTGCAGGGCCGCGTGCATGCGCGGCAATGCGCCGAGCATCCGAGCCTGAACCCCTGCATGTTCGAGTTCGTCTACCTCGCGCGGCCCGATTCGGTGATGGACGGCGTGTCGGTCTACCAGGCGCGCCTGAACATGGGCGAGACGCTCGCGCAGCGGCTGATCTCGACGATGCCGCCGAGCGAGATCGACGTGGTGATCCCGATCCCCGAGTCGAGCCGGCCTTCGGCGATGCAGCTGGCGCAGAAGATCGGCAAGCCATACCGCGAGGGCTTCGTGAAGAACCGCTATGTCGGCCGCACCTTCATCATGCCGGGGCAGGGCATGCGCAAGAAGTCGGTGCGCCAGAAGCTCAACGCGATCGCCAGCGAGTTCAAGGGCCGCAACGTGCTGCTGGTCGACGACTCGATCGTGCGCGGCACCACCTCGAAGGAGATCGTGCAGATGGCGCGCGAGGCCGGCGCGCGCAAGGTCTACATGGCCTCGGCGGCGCCGCCGGTGCGCTTCCCGAACGTCTACGGCATCGACATGCCGACCAAGGACGAGCTGATCGCGCACAACCGCAGCACCGAGGAGATCCGCCAGTACATCGGCGCCGACGCGCTGATCTACCAGGACGTGGCGGCGATGAAGAAGGTGGTGGGCACGCTGAACCCGAAGCTCGACGGCTTCGAGGCCTCGTGCTTCGACGGCGTCTACATCACCGGCGACGTGTCGGCGGCCGACTTCGAGGCGCTCGCCGCGCAGCGCAGGAGCCAGGGCGAAGAGGAAGAGGGCGCCGACGAGCGCTCGCGCCTCGCGCTGCACAACGCCTCGGAGGCCGGCTGATGAGCGACAAGCGCATTCCGCGCGTCGACCTGCCCGAAGGCACGCGCCTCGACACGCTGGCCGTGCGCGAGGGCCTGCCCGCCAGCCCCTGGGGCGAGAACAGCGAGGCGCTGTTCCTCACCAGCAGCTTCCGCCAGCCCGATGCGGCGACTGCCGCGGCGCGCTTCGCCAACGAGGAAGAGGCCTTCATCTACTCGCGCTTCACCAATCCGACGGTGATGATGTTCGAGCGCCGCCTCGCCGCGCTGGAAGGCGCGCCGGCCTGCATTGCCACCTCCAGCGGCATGAGCGCGATCCTGCTGCTCGGCATGGGCCTGCTGAAGGCCGGCGACCACGTGGTCTGCTCGCAAAGCGTGTTCGGCTCGACCATCATGCTGTTCGGCCGCGAGTTCGCGAAGTTCGGCGTCGAGACGAGCTTCGTCTCGCAGACCGACGTGGCGCAGTGGCGCGCTGCGATCAGGCCGAACACGAAGCTGCTGTTCGCCGAATCGCCCACCAACCCGCTGACCGAGGTGTGCGACATCGCGGCGCTGTCGGCGATCGCGAAGCAGGCCGGGGCGTGGCTGGCGGTCGACAACTGCTTCTGCTCGCCGGCGCTGCAACGGCCGATGGAATACGGCGCCGACCTGGTCATCCACTCCGGCACCAAGTACCTCGACGGCCAGGGCCGCGTGATCGCCGGCGCGATCTGCGCCAGCGAGGCGCTGGTCGACGAGAGGTTCATGCCGGTGATGCGCAGCGCCGGCATGAGCCTGTCGCCCTTCAACGCCTGGGTGGTGCTGAAGGGGCTGGAGACGCTCGCGATCCGCATGGAGGCGCAGAGCCGCCGCGCGCTCGAGCTGGCGCGCTGGCTGGAGGCGCAGCCGCAGGTCGAGCGCGTCTACTACCCCGGCCTCGAATCGCACCCGCAGCATGCGCTGGCGATGGCGCAGCAATCGGGCTGCGGCGGCGCGGTGGTGTCGTTCATCGTGCGCGGGGCAGCTGAAGGCGGCGCCGCGCAGGCGCGCCAGAATGCCTTCCACGTGATCGACCATACGCGCGTGTGCTCGATCACCGCCAACCTCGGCGACACCAAGACCACCATCACCCATCCGGCGAGCACCTCGCATGGGCGCCTCAGCGAAGAGCAGCGCCAGGCGGCGGGCATCACGCAGGGCATGATCCGCGTGGCCGTCGGCCTGGAAGACGTTCGCGACCTGCAGGCCGACCTGCAGCGCGGCCTGTCAACGCTGTCGATGCTGTGAAGAACGCCGAACAACAATGACCCGCAGAGTCCGCACCCGCATCGCCCCGTCGCCGACGGGCTTCCTCCACCTCGGCACGGCGCGCACCGCGCTGTTCTCCTGGGCCTTCGCGCGCCACCACGGCGGCGACTTCATCCTGCGCATCGAGGACACCGACGTCGCGCGTTCGACGCAGGAAGCGGTCGACCAGATCATCGCGGCGATGAAGTGGCTGCGCCTCGACCACGACGAGGGGCCGTACTACCAGATGCAGCGGCTGGACCGCTACAAGCAGGTGGTCGACCAGATGCTCGCGAAAGGCACGGCCTACCACTGCTACTGCACGCCCGAGGAGCTGGAGGCGATGCGCGAGGCGCAGCGCGCGCGCGGCGAGAAGCCGCGCTACGACGGCCGCTGGCGCCCCGAGCCGGGCAAGGCGCTGCCGCCGGTGCCGGCCGGCGCGAAGCCGGTGGTGCGCTTTCGCAACCCGGTGGACGGCGACGTGACCTGGAACGACATGGTCAAGGGCCCGATCACGATCTCGAACCGCGAGCTCGACGACCTGATCATCTGCCGCCCCGACGGCACGCCGACCTACAACTTCTGCGTGGTGGTCGACGACTGGGACATGCAGATCAGCCACGTGATCCGCGGCGACGACCACGTCAACAACACGCCGCGCCAGATCAACATCCTGCGCGCGCTCGGCGCCGAGCTGCCCGAGTACGGCCACGTGCCGATGATCCTCGGGCCCGACGGCGACAAGCTCTCCAAGCGCCACGGCGCGGTCAGCGTGATGCAGTACGAGGAGGGCGGCTACCTGCCCGACGCGATGGTCAACTACCTCGCGCGCCTGGGCTGGAGCCACGGCGACGACGAGCTGTTCGACCGCGAGCAGCTGGTGGCCTGGTTCGACGGCAGCCACCTCGCGCGCAGCCCGGCGCAGTGGGACGCGGCCAAGCTCAACTGGGTCAACGCGCACGTGATCAAGCACACGCCGGATGCCGAGCTGGCGGCGCTGGTGGCCGCGCAGTTCGCCTCGCGCGGCGCGAGCGTCGCCGCCGATGCGCTGCTGGAACAGCGCTGTGCGCTCTTCAAGGACCGCTGCGCGACGCTGGTCGAGCTGGCCGACTGGCTGGCGATGTACGTCGTCGACGTGAGCCCGCGCGAGGAGGATGTCGCGCAGCACGTCACCGACGCGGTGCGCCCGGCCTTGCAGGCGCTGCGCGACCGGCTGGCCGCGATCGACTGGGACAAGGGCACGATTGCCGGCGCGATCAAGGAGACGCTCGCCGCGCACGGCCTGAAGATGCCGCAGCTCGCGCACGCGCTGCGCGTGCTGGTGTGCGGCCGCGTGCAGACGCCCTCGATCGACGCGGTGCTGGCGCTGTTCCCCCGCGAGACGGTGCTGCGCAGATTGCAGGGCGTCTGAAAATATGGCTATACTCGCGGTCTCGCTTGAAACTGCGACTGCTGCACCAACGGCATCAAACGGGGGTATAGCTCAGCTGGGAGAGCGCTTGCATGGCATGCAAGAGGTCAGCGGTTCGATCCCGCTTACCTCCACCACAACAGCCGATGCGCAGCGCGGGATCGAGCGGATGAAGGATTGAGTCCCCTTCGTCTAGAGGCCTAGGACACGACCCTTTCACGGTTGTAACAGGGGTTCGAATCCCCTAGGGGACGCCAAGTTTCGGCAGCGCTTGAGGAGCAATCCTGAAGCTGCCGGCCACGCGGAGTGGTAGTTCAGTTGGTTAGAATACCGGCCTGTCACGCCGGGGGTCGCGGGTTCGAGCCCCGTCCACTCCGCCAAGCACAAAAAACGCCCCGCCGGCTTCCCGGCGGGGCGTTTGTCTTTCGGGCCGTTCAGCGCCCGATCGGAAAGTACTCGATGCCGCGCTCGCGCACCGCCTTCGGCTCGTAGAGGTTGCGGCCGTCGAAGATCACCGGCTGCTTCAGCGCGGATTTGACTGCATCGAAGTCGGGGCTGCGGAATTCCTTCCACTCGGTGACGATCAGCAGCGCGTCGGCGCCGGCCAGCGCTTCCATCGGGTTCGCGGCGAAGCGCAGCCCCGGCGTGTCGGCGAGCACGCGGCGCGCTTCGGTCATCGCCACCGGGTCGTAGGCGGTGATGCGCGCGCCGCGCGCCACCAGTTCGCGGATGATCACGCGGCTGGGCGCCTCGCGCATGTCGTCGGTGTTCGGCTTGAACGCCAGGCCCCACACCGCGAAGCTGCGGCCGGCCAGGTCCTCGCCGAAGCGCTGTACCACCTTCTTCGACAGCACCTGCTTCTGGGCCTCGTTGGCCGACTCCACCGCGCCGAGCACGCGCAGTTCCATGCCCGCGTCCTGGCGCGCCGTGCGGATCACCGCCTGCACGTCCTTCGGGAAGCACGAGCCGCCGTAGCCGCAGCCGGCGTACAGGAAGTGGTAGCCGATGCGCGGGTCCGAGCCGATGCCGTGGCGCACCGCCTCGATGTCGGCGCCGAGCTTCTCGGCCAGCAGCGCCATCTCGTTCATGAAGCTGATGCGCGTGGCCAGCATCGCGTTGGCGGCGTACTTGGTCAGCTCGGCGCTGCGCACGTCCATCACGATCAGGCGGTCGTGGTTGCGGTTGAACGGGGCGTACAGCTCGGTCATCAGGTCGATGGCGCGCTTGTCGTCGGGCGCGGCGCCGATCACGATGCGGTCGGGCTTGGCGAAGTCGGCCACCGCCGCGCCTTCCTTCAGGAATTCGGGGTTCGACACCACGCTGAACGGCAGCGCGGCGCCGCGCCGGGCGAGTTCGTCGGCGAGGGCGGCGCGCACCTTGTCGGCCGTGCCCACCGGCACGGTGCTCTTGTCGATCACCAGCTTGTAGCCGCTCATGTGGCGGCCGATGTTGCGCGCCGCCGCCAGCACGTACTGGAGGTCGGCCGAGCCGTCCTCGTCCGGCGGCGTGCCGACGGCGATGAACTGCAGCGTGCCGAAATCGACCGCCTTCTTGACATCGGTCGTGAAGCGCAGCCGCCCGGCGCGCACGTTGCGCTCGACGACGGCTTCGAGCCCGGGTTCGTGGATGGGCAGGCTGCCGGATTCCAGCGTGGCGATCTTCTTCGCGTCGAGGTCGAGGCACAGCACCTCGTTGCCCACGTCGGCGAGGCAGGCGCCGCTGACCAGGCCGACGTAGCCGGTGCCGATGATCGTGATTTTCATGGTGGAGTCGTGCAGGGGCGGCACGCGGCCGCCGCGAGGGTTCGGATGCGCGCGATTCTAGGGAGCGACCGGGTGCGCAACCACCTCGCAACGAGGGTGGAAACGGCGCCGCCGTCGAGGAATTCTCGCCGGCGTGGCGGCACCCCCGATTCACGGGGAAGGCTCCGTCCGGGGGGTGGCCGCTGTCATGGGCGGCTCCAATAATTCCTGCAACCAGAAGACCCCGGGTCAACCGAGATCGGTCAGTGTCCTCCGGTAGAAAAACTCAATGGCTGGAATCGCAAGCATGGTCCTCGACGTCGTCATCGCCTTCTTCGCAGTGATGCTCGCCGCGCTGTCGGTGTACGGCGCTTCGGGCCTCACGGGGCTGTACCTGCCGGAAGGCCCCAGCCTGTTGCTGGTGGCCTCGGAGTTCGCGCTGGTGATGGCCCTGATGCACGCCTTCGTCGGGCTGTACCGCCCGCACCGCCTGGCCGCGGGCGCGGTCGTGCGCCGCACCGTCTTCGCCGTCGCCTGCGGCGGCGCGGTCAGCTACGGGCTGTGGGCCGTGACGACCTACTCCAAGGTGGCCGACGAGCTGATCTTCGGCTCGCTGCTCTACCTGCTGGCCGGCATCCTGCTGCTGCGCGGCGTGGCGCGCATCGTGCGCGCCTTGGCCGAGGCGCCGCGCGTGCTGATCGTCGGCACCGGGCCGGAGGCGGTCTCGGTGGCGCAGGATCTGGCCGCCGCTCATCATTTCCGCCGCGAGGTGGTCGGCATGTACCCCGGCTCGCACTGCGACGCGGCCGGCGCTTCGATGGCCGGCGTCGCGCCGGTGCTCGACGCGCCGCTCGGCCTGGCCGACCTGGTGGACCGCCACCGCGTCAACGAAGTCATCGTCGCGGTGCGCGAGCAGCGCGGCGGCGGCGTGCCGATGAACGAGCTGCTGGCCTGCCGCATCCGCGGCGTGCGCGTGCTCGACCTGGCCGCCTACTACGAGCGTGCGCGCAGCGAAGTGCGCATCGACAGCCTCAAGGCGAGCTGGCTGGTGTACGGCGACGGTTTCGTGCAGGGCCCGCTGCGCCAGGCCGCCAAGCGCAGCTTCGACATCGTCAGCTCCGTCCTGCTGCTGCTGCTGGCCTCGCCGGTGATGCTGCTGGCGATGCTGGCGATCCGCCTCGACAGCCCGGGCCCCGTGCTGTACCGGCAGGAGCGCGTCGGCCTCGGCGGCCGCTCGTTCATGTGCATCAAGTTCCGCAGCATGCGCACCGATGCCGAGAAGGACGGCGTCGCGCGCTGGGCCACCAAGAACGACTCGCGCGTCACGCGCGTCGGCGCCTTCATCCGCAAGACGCGCATCGACGAGCTGCCGCAGCTGATCAGCGTGCTCAAGGGCGAGATGAGCATGGTCGGTCCGCGCCCCGAGCGCCCCAGCTTCGTGGCCCAGTTGCGCGAGCAGATTCCGTTCTACGACCTGCGCCACAGCGTCAAGCCGGGCGTCACCGGCTGGGCGCAGGTGCGCTACAGCTACGGCGCCTCGGTGGAAGACGCGCGCCGCAAGCACCAGTACGACCTCTACTACGTCAAGCACAACTCGCTGTTCCTGGACATGCTGGTGCTGCTCGAGACGGTCAGCGTCGTGCTGTTCCGCGAAGGTCAATAACCCGCCATCCCCCCGCTTGTCGGATTGGTCACGCGCGGCCCGTCGGCGAGCTCTCGCCGAAGCCGCCCGCAGGGGTACATTTGGTAGCATGCCCCGCGACAGATCGCCCGCGGCCGGGGCCGTACATCAAGGATTCGAGGAGTCAACCATGTTCATGTCGCTGATCGTTCGGATGGCCCGCTACCCGCTGCGCTGGGCGGCGCTGGCCGGCATCGCTCTCGTGGCGTCGGGGTGCGGCTCGCTGGGCGACTACCCGGCCGCACCGCAGAACGTTTCCAGCCTCGAGCACCGCTACAAGATCGGCGCGCTCGACACGCTCAACATCCAGGTGTGGCGCAACCCCGAGCTGTCGTCGACGGTCACCGTGCGCCCCGACGGCCGCATCTCCTCGCCGCTGGTCGAGGACATCATCGCCGCAGGCCGCAGCCCGGCCGAGCTGGCGCGCGAGATCGAGAAGGCGCTGGCCAAGTTCATCCGCGATCCGGTCGTCACCGTGCTGGTGGGCGGCTTCCAGGGCGTGTACTCCGAGCAGATCCGCATCGTCGGCGAGGCGACGCGCCCGCAGGCCGTGCCGTACCGCCAGGACATGACCGTGCTCGACGTGATGATCCAGGCCGGCGGCCTGACCGACTTCGCCGACGGCAACGGCGCGGTGCTGGTGCGCGGCGCCGAGGGCAACAAGCAGTACCGCATCCGCCTGAAGGACCTGCTCAAGCGCGGCGACATCTCCGCGAACGTGCCGGTGCGTCCCGGCGACGTGGTGATCATCCCGCAGAGCTGGTTCTGACCGGGTGGCGCGCCAGGAACGATGAACCCGGAGTCTCCATGCAGCCCGACTCGCCGCTGACCCAATTCAAGGAACTGCTCAAGGGCGCCTGGCGCAGCCGGCGCCTCGGCGTGCTCACGGCATGGGCGCTCGCGCTGCTGTTCGTGCCGTTGGTGCTGCTGATGCCCGACCGCTACCAGGCCTCGGCGCGCGTCTACATCGACACGCACACCGTGCTCAAGCCGCTGATGGCTGGCCTCGCCTTCCAGCCCGATTTCGACCAGCAGGTGCGCATGCTGGCGCGCACGCTGATCTCGCGGCCCAACGTCGAACGGCTGCGCGCCGATCCGGCCATCGGCTGGGCGCCGGCATCCGGTGGCGACGTCTCGCGAGAGGTCGATTCGCTGATGAAGGGGATCCGCATCGTCGCCGAGGGCAGCAACGTCTACACCATCGTCTACCGCGACACCGATGCCGGCCGCGCCGAGCGCCTGGTCTCGACGCTGGTGTCGAGCTTCTCGAGTACCAGCAGCGCCGACAAGCAGCGCGATTCGGAAGAGGCGCGCAAATTCATCGACGAGGAGATCCGCCAGTACGAAGTGAAGCTGTCGGCCGCCGAGAACGCGCTGAAGGAGTTCAAGCTGCGCAACTTCGGCGTCTCCGGCGTGTCGGGGCAGGATTACTTCGCGCGCATCTCGTCGTTGTCCGAAGACGTGGCGCGGCTGCGCTCCGACCTGCAGGCGGCCGAATCGTCGCGCGATGCGCTGCGCAAGGAGCTGAGCATCGAGCCGGAACAGCTGCCGGTCGAGGCGCTGCCCGGGCAGATGAACCCCGCGCCGACCGAGCTCGACACGCGCCTGGAAGCCCAGAAGCGCCAGCTCGACGAGCTGCTGCGCCGCTACACCGACGAGCACCCCGACGTGCTCGCCGCGCGCAAGACCATCGCGCAGATCGAGGCGCAGAAACGCGTCGAGGCGGAGGCTGCGCGCAAGCGCCGCGAGGCGAGCGGCAAGGCGCCCGCGCCCACCAATCCGGTGTATCAGCGCATCCGCGTCTCGCTGGCCGAGGCCGAGGCCACCGTTGCCTCGCTGCGCGGCCGCCTGGCCACCCAGCAGGCGCGGCTCGAGCAGGTGCGCGGCACCGCCAGCAAGGTGCCGCAGGTCGAGGCCGAGCTGGCCCAGCTGAACCGCGACTACGACGTGATCCGCAAGAACTACCAGGCGCTGGTGGAGCGGCGCGAGTCGGCCTCGATCGGCGTCAAGCTCGACCAGACCGCCTCGATGGCCGAGTTCCGCACCATCGACCCGGCGCGCGCCGCACCGACACCGGTGTTCCCGAACAAGGTCGGGTTGGCCGCGATCGGCTTCGTGCTCGCGCTGGTCGGCGGGTTGACCGCCGCGATCGTCTACAGCCGCGTGCATCCCGTGGTGGATTCCACCAAGGCGCTGCGCGAGCTGAGCGGGCGGCCGGTGGTGGGCCGCATCACGCTGATCCCCGACGCGGCGACGGTCGCCACGGTGCGCCACAAGTTCGTGCTGCTCGGCGGTGCCGTGCTCGCGCTGTGCGCATGGCAGGTGGCCTGGATCGGCTGGCTGGCGGTGAGAACCCTTTCCTGACTGGGGGCCTGATGAACATCATTGAACAGGCCACGCAGCGCCTCGAGGAACTCAAGCGCGCCGGCATCGATATCCCCTGGGCTGCGGTCGAACAGGCGGGCGCCGGCGCGGCATCCAAGGAAGCCGCCGCGGCGCCCGCCAACGTGATCGCCCACGCCGGCGCCGCGCCGGCGCGGCGCGACGGGCCGGTGCGCCGCTCGAAGGAAATCCACGTCGATCTGACGCACCTGGCCGAACTGGGCTACATCGTGCCGGGGCGCGAGCGCAGCCGCTGGGCCGAGGAGTTCCGCGCCGTCAAGCGCGCCGTGCTCGACGTGGTGCGCCAGCCGCACCAGAAGGTGCCGCGCAGCAACCTGCTGATGGTGACGAGCGCGCTGCCCGGCGACGGCAAGACCTTTTGCTCGCTCAATCTGGCGCTGAGCATGGCGGCCGAGGTCGACTCGTCGGTGATGCTGGTCGATGCCGACGTCGTCAGGCCCGCGGTGCTCGACCGCCTCGGCGTGCAGGGCGAGGCCGCCGGCCTGCTCGACGTGCTGAGCGGCTCGGTGAACGATCTGAGCGATGTGCTGCTCAAGCCCGACAACATCCCGAAGCTGACGCTGCTGCACGCCGGCATGCCGCGCGAGAACGCCACTGAACTGCTCGCCAGCGGCGCGATGGAGCGGCTGCTCGACGAGCTGTCGACGCGCTACGCCGACCGCCTCGTCGTCTTCGATGCGCCGCCGCTGCTGCTGACCAGCGAGGCCAAGGCCCTGGCCAAGAAGGTCGGCCAGCTGCTGATGGTGGTGCGCGAGGGCGTGACCAAGGTCGAGGACCTGACCAGCGCCTACGCATGCGTCGAATCGGTGCCGCACGTGATCTCGGTGCTCAACGGCAGCCCGCTGGAGGATGCTCCGAAGGGCTACGCCAGCGGCTACGGCTACGCCGCATGAAGCTGCAGACGTCGCGTCTCGCAACCGCCCTGGCCGGTGTCGCCGCGCTGTGCGCCGCGGGGCAGGCGCGGGCGCAGGCCGGGCTGCGCATCGAGCCGAGCATCGGCGTCATCGCCACGGTCACCGACAACGTCAACCCGGGCTCCTATTCCGGCGAGCGCGACAAGGCGCTGGTGCTCGAGCTGCGGCCGCAGATCAGCGTCTCGGGACAAAGCTCGCGCATCCGCGCCAACGGCACGTTCGGGCTGCAGATGCTGACCTTTGCGAAGAGCGACGAGCCGAGCCGCACCTACCCCGAAGGGCGGCTCGAGGCCAACGTGACGCTGCTCGAGCGCTGGATCTTCGTCGACACCGAGGTCAGTGCGCGCCACGCGGGGTCGGAACTCTTCAGCCTGCAGTCCGGCAGCCAGTCGACGCCGACGGCGGACGACCGCATCACCTACAGCTACCGGCTCAGCCCCTACGTGCAGCGCGAGCTGTCGCCCGGCCTGGCCCTCAATGCACGTTCCGACAAGTACTGGACGCGCCTGAAGGAGGACGATTCGCTTGGCCTGGCAGCCTCGAATTCCGATTCGCGGCGCAACAGCGCCTCGCTGGAGAAGCGGCCCGAGCCCTTCGGCGGCGCGCTCGAGGCCTTCGACGAGCGCTCGACCACCGATTCGCTGACCGATTCCTTGCTGGCCTCGCGCGGCGGCCGCGTGGTGGCCAGCTATGCCGTCAACGGCGAGCTGCAGTTCGGCTTGTCCGCGGGCCGCGAACGCAGCACGATCGACGAGGACGTGCAGACCGACAGCACCTACGGCTTTCGCCTGCGCTGGACGCCGAGCGAACGCGCACGCTTCGAGGCGCAGGCCGAGCGGCGCTACTTCGGCTGGGGCGGCTCCGGGCTCGCCACGCTGCGCTCGCCGTTCTTCGCCTTCACGCTCGAGGCGCTGCGCGCGCCGGTGATGCAGTCGTCGCCGCTGTTCCAGCCCGGGATCGGCCAGAACCTCGGCGCCGCGCTCGACGCCGTGCTCACCACGCGCTACCCCGACGTGACGCAGCGCGAGACGCTGGTGCGCAACCTGCTCACGCAGCGCGGCCTCGACCCGAATGCCGTCGGCCCGGTCGACGTGTTCCCCGACTACGCGCAACTGCTCAACCGCGTCACCGCCTCGATCGTCTTCCTCGGCCGGCTGACCACCGTCGAGTTGCGCGCCTTCGGCGAGCGCTCCACCGTGCTGCTGCGCGAAGATCAGGCCATCATCTCGCCGATCGCCTCGTTGCAGGACAACCGCCAGCGCGGCCTGTCGCTGACCACGACACGACGGCTCACGCCGCAGCTGGCCGCCACGCTCGACCTCTCCGCGCGCGAGATCCGCGGCCTCGGCGACGCCACCGGCCAGCTCAGCCGCGAAGGCACGGCGACGCTGGGCGCGCGCATGCTCGTCAATCCGCGCAGCGAGGTCAGCGCGGGCCTGCGCTACCGGCTGTTCCGCTCGAACGTCCTCGTCGACTCCGAAGCCACCAGCGTGTTCGTGGGCGCCCTGCACAGGTTCTGATCGCTCATGTACGAATCGCATTTCGGTCTCAGCAGCCCGCCCTTCCAGCTCAACCCGGACCCGACCTTCTTCTTCGACAGCCGCGGGCACAAGAACGCGCTCGCCTACCTGCAGTTCGGGGCGCACCAGGGCGAAGGCTTCATCGTGGTGACCGGCGAGATCGGCGCCGGCAAGACCACCGTCGTCAACGCGCTGCTCAACGGGCTCGATCGCGACAAGGTGGTCGCGGCCAAGGTCGTCAGCACCCAGCTCGAGGCCGGCGACCTGCTGCGCGCCATCATGACCGCCTTCGGCATCCCGCCGACCGCGCCGTCCAAGGCGCAGCTGATCGCCACGCTGGAGGCCTTCCTCACCGCCGTGGCGGCGAGCGGCCGGCGCGCGCTGCTCGTCGTCGACGAGGCGCAGAACCTCAACCGCACCGCGGTCGAGGAGCTGCGCATGCTGTCGAACTTCCAGCTCGGCAGCCACGGGCTGCTGCAGAGCTTCCTGGTCGGGCAGCCCGAGCTGCGCGCGCTGCTGCAGTCGAAGTCGATGGAACAGCTGCGCCAGCGCGTGATCGCCTCGTGCCACCTCGGCCCGCTGGACGTGACCGAGACGCAGGGCTACATCGAGCACCGGATGCGCCTCGTCGGCTGGCGCGACGACCCGTCGTTCGACCCGCTCGCCTTCGCCGAGATCCACCGCTGGACCGAAGGCGTGCCGCGCCGCATCAACCGGCTGTGCAGCCGGCTGCTGCTGGGCGCCTACCTGCAGGACCTGCACCGCATCGACGTCGCGCTGGTGCGCGAGACCGCGCGCGAGCTGGGCGTCGAGGTCGGCGACGCGCCGATCGAAGGCGCGGGCGCGCCGCTGCACGTGCTGGCCTCGGCGCCGGCCGCGCGCAGCGAGCCGCCGGCCGGCGACGCGCGGGGCGCCTCGGCGGCGCGGCCGGTGCTGTGCCTGGTCGACACGATGCCGCAGTACGTCGTGGCGCGCAGCCTGGCGGCGGCCGCGCGGCTGCGCGCCGAGCTGCCGGCGTTCAGCATCGTCTGGGTCGATGCCGGCCGCACGGGCGCGCTCGCCTTCGAATCCGAACGGCCGCATTCGGCCGACTACACCGAGCTGGCGCCCGAAGGGCAGGGCGAGGGTGCGATGGAGCGCGCCTTCCAGCGCCTGCTCGGCCGCGAGCGGCCGGCGGCGCTGATCGTCTGCGCCTCCAGCCACACCGCGTTCGATTGCGCGATGACCGCGTTCCGCGCCGGCGTGCCGGTGCTGCGCGTCAGCAGCGGCCGGCGGCGCTGGTGGGCCACGCACGAGCAGCGCGTGCGGCTGGAGCTGTTCGAGCGCCTGGCGACCGTGCTCTACACCGACAGCCTGGCCGCCTCGCATGCGCTGCACCGCAGCGGCATCCCGGTCGAGCGCGTGCAGTGCAGCGGCGACATGGCGGCGGTGGTCGTGCGCGCTGCGGCCGAGGGCGTCAGCGCGCAGGACGTCGACGAGCTGCTGGCGCGCGCCGGCCTCGATGGCGCGCAGGGCTTCGTGCTGGCGACACTCGCCTTCACCCCCGGCGAGCGCACGCCGGAGCAGACTGCGCGCCTGGTCAACCGGCTCGAAGACATCGCGCGGCGCACGCCGGTGCTGTGGCTGGCCGACGAGCGCACGCGCCAGGAGCTTTCCACTTCGGGGCACGAGTCGCGCCTGCGCGGCAGCCCGGTGCACCTGCTCGCATCGCCGGGCTTCGGCGCCGCTATCGCCTTGCTGCTGCGCAGCGCGGCGCTGGTGGCCGATACGCGCGCGGTGCTGGTCGAATCGGCGCTCGCGCGCGGCCTGCCGTGCATCCTGCTCGATCAGCGCGGCGCCGCGCCGGCGCGCGCGCTCGACACCGGCGGCTGGCCCGCGGTCGAGTTCTCCGACAACATCGATGCGGTGTTCGACGCGGTGCTGAGGCAGACCCAGGCCGTCTCGCAAGCGGAAGCCGAGGCGCAGGCCTCGGCCGCCGCGGGCATCGTCGACCACCTCGCCGGCTGGCTGCTGCCGGCCGGCGGCGGCGCGGCCAAGGCCTCCCCGGCGGCCGCGCCACCGCGGGGCAAGAAGGCCTGAGCGCGGCCCGCCGGGCCGGCACCCGTTCCGGGTGGGTTTTCCCTTGCTTGAGGGGGCATGCCGCGAGGCCCGGCTTCCATAATTCCCGCTGCTCCAGCACTTCGATCACCGATCCGACCATGACGATGCAGCAAACCGGCCCCTGGCAATCCGCGCGGCGCGTGCTCTACCACCATCGCACGCAGGGCAAGGCGGTCGAGGGCGTGCACATCCGCGGCATCGCCGACGCGCTGAAAGCCGGCGGCGTGGCGGTCGACGTGCTCTCGCTGCCCGGCGCCGACCCGTATGCCTCGCCCAAGGCGATGTCGCCGACCCGGCAGGCGACACCGTTGATGCGCATCGTCGCCAAGCTGCCGGAACCTTTGTTCGAGTGCGCCGAGTTCGCCTACAACGCGGTGGTCGCGTGGCGCATCCTCGGCTACCTGCGCCGCCATCGCGACGTCGACTTCATCTACGAGCGCTACTCGCTGTTCATGTTCGCCGGCCTTCTGGTGGCGCGCCTGAAGGGCCTGCCGTTCTTCCTCGAGGTGAACGATTCCTCCGAGGTGGTGCGCGTGCGGCCGCTGTTCTTCCGCCGCATCGCTTCGATGATCGAGCGCTGGGTGTTCCGCAAGGCCACCGGCCTGGTGTTCGTCTCGCGCGTCTTCATGCAGCGCATGGAGCAGGCGCACGGGCAACTGGCGCCCTCGATCGTGACGCCCAACGCGGCGAACATCGACAAGTTCAGCTTCACGCCCGAGCAGCGTGCGCAGGCGCGCGCGAAGTACGGGCTCGACGGCGCGGTGGTGTGCGGCTATCTCGGCGCGTTCGTGCCCTGGCACGCGATCGACAAGTTCGTCTACGCGATCGCGGATCGCCTCGAGGCCGCGCCGCACCTCAAGCTGCTGCTGGTGGGCGACGGGGCCACCTTCGCGGAGGTGAACGACTTCGTCCGGCGCAAGGGGCTCGACCAGCGCGTGATCCTGACCGGCCGCGTCTCGCACGACGAGGTGCCCGGGCTGCTTGCGGCGATGGACATGGCCGTACTGCCCAGCGCCGGCGACTACACCTCGCCGGTCAAGCTGTTCGAGTTCATGGCTTCGGGCGTCGCGCCGGTGGCGCCGGACTTCGATCCGATCCAGGAAGTGCTGATGCCCGGCCGCACCGGCTGGATCTTCCGTGCCGGCGACATGGAAGCCGCGGTCGACGCGGTGCTCGAGCGCAGCCGCGATCCGGACGCGCTGCGCCAGGTGGGGTCGGCCGCACGCGAGTACATCCGCACCGAGCGCCAGTGGCGCAACAACGTGGAGCAATTGCTGAACTTCCACGTGATGCTGGGCGGAAGCTCGTCGCATGCGTGACTCGCTCGCGATGCAGAGCTTCGCAACGCGCACGGAGCTGCGCCCCCACCGCGTCGGTGACAACGCGATGAATGCGCAGGGCGAGCAGCAGCGCGCGCGCAGGATGCGCGTCGCGCTGGTCACGCCGATGCTGCCGGTGGCGCACGACCTCACGCGCGGCCGCTACATCCACGAGACGGCGCGCTGTCTGTCGAAGATCGCTGACGTGCGCGTGTTCTTCCAGACGCTGCGCTATCCGAACCTGCCCGGCCTGGTGCCCAAGAGCTACCTGTATGGCGACGTGCCGGACGACTACCGGCTGGAAGGCATCGATGTCGAGGCCTTCGGCTACCGGTCGCTGCCCGTCCTGGGGCGTCCGCTCAACGGATGGCTGGCGGCGCGCGCGCTGACACCGCGCGTCGCCCGCTTCGAGCCGGACGTCGTGATCGGCTACTGGGTCTATCCCGACGGCTTCGCCGCGCTTCAGGCGGCGCGCAGCCTCGGCAAGCCCTGTGTCGTGGGCGCGCTCGGCTCCGACATCCACGTCCGCTCGGGCACCAATGCCTGGCTGACCCGCCACACCATCGAGCGCGCCGACGCGCTGGTCGTCGTCAGCGAAGCGATGCGCCGCAGCGCCATTGCGCAGTACGGCGCGGCGCCCGAGCGCGCGCACACCATCGTCAACGGATTCAACCGCTCGGTATTCCGCCACCAGGATCAGGCGCAGGCCCGCGCCGCGCTGCAATTGCCGGCCGATGGCAAGCTGATCGTCTACGTAGGCCGCTTCGTCGAAGCCAAGGGTTTGGTCGAACTGCTGGACGCCTTCGCCGACATGGCCGGGGAAGACGCGCATGTGCGCCTGGCCCTGATCGGCGACGGCGTCATGGCGGCGCAGTTGCCCGGCCTGATCGAGACTCGCGCGCTGCAAGGGCGCGTGCTGCTGCCGGGGAGCATGGAGCCCGAGGGCGTGGCACGCTGGATCTGCGCCGCCGACGCGCTGACGCTGCCGAGCTGGTCCGAAGGCTATCCGAACGTGGTCGTCGAAGCGCTGGCCTGCGGCACGCCCGTTGTGGCCACCGACGTGGGTGGAACGCGCGAGATCCTCGGGGAAAGCGGCGGCCTGCTCATCCCGCCGCGCGATCCCGCCGCATTGAAGGCGGCGCTCGGCGACGTGTTGGGCCGTTCCTGGGACCGCCGCGCCATCGCCGCGGCGATGGCACGCAGCTGGGACGACGTGGCGCAAGAGACGCTGCGGGTGTGCGAGTCCGTGCTGCGCTCCGCCCCGCGACCGGCCTGACGAACGGAAGACCTTCATGGACGCGAACTCCCTGTTTGCCGCGGCCAGCGCGTTCGTCGGCTACACCTACGTCGGCTATCCGCTGCTCATGTGGGCGTTGTCGCGCCGACGTCCGGCGCCAACGCCGGCGCATCCCGCGCCATGGCCCGAGGTGACGGTCGTGATGGCCGCACACAACGAAGCGCGCAAGGTCGCGGCGAAGATCCTCAACCTGCGCGAGCTCGACTACCCGCGCGACCGGCTGCACATCATCGTCGTGTCCGACGGCTCGACCGACGACACCGTCGACGTGCTGAGGCAGGAGCCGGGCGTGTTCGTCATCGAATGCATCGAGCGGGCCGGCAAGGCCAATGCCATCAACCTGGGCATGCAACGGGTGACGACACCGCTGGTGATGCTCTGCGACGTTCGCCAGCGCATCGAGCCGGGCGCGCTCAAGCAACTGGTGAGCCGAGTGCTCGAGCCCGGCGTCGGGGCCGCCAGCGGCGAACTGGTCCATGTCGACCCCGCGACGCGCGTGGCCGCGAGCATCGGCCTGTACTGGCGCTACGAGAAGTGGATCCGCCATTGCGAAAGCCTGGTGCGTTCGACCGTGGGAGCCACCGGTGCGCTCTACGTCATGCGCCGCGAACTCTTCGTGCCGCTGGATACGGGCACGCTGCTCGACGACCTCGAAATCCCGATGAACATCGCGAGGCAGGGCCAGCGCGTGGTGTTCGAGCCGTCGGCCATCGTTTCAGACGAACTGCAAGCAGATCTGGCGGGTGAACGAGGGCGCAAGATACGCACGCTGGCGGGCAACTACCAGTCGGCGCTGCGGCATCCGTGGATGCTGCTGCCGTTCGCGAATCCGCTGTGGTTCCAGTTCATCTCGCACAAGATCTTCCGGCTGCTCGTGCCCTATGCGCTCCTGCTGGCATTGGGCGCGAGCTTGATGTCGCCGAACCCGTGGGTGCAGGCGGCCGGCGGCGCTCAGGCCGTCTTCTACTGCGCCTCCGTCGCCGCGATGATCCATGCACCGCTTCGCCGGACGCGTCTGCTCGGATTCGGCGCGGTGTTCGTCGACATGAACGTCTCCGTGGTGCGGGCGCTGCTCGTCTACCTGCGCGGCTCGACCGGCAGCGTCTGGAAGAAGGCATAGGCTTCTACCGGCCGCTGAAAGCGTTGAACCGACCCGTCCGGAAATCTCCGGGGGGTCGGTTCGTCATGCAGCGCAACGCTGCGTCAGCTCAACTCAACGCTCGACCGCGCCCAGGTCGGCGGCGGAGCCGCTCGTGGCGCGTGCCACTCCGACGTTGCTCGTATTGAGCTGGTACGTGACGGGGTGGCTCGATACCGCGGAGAGATTCGCCTGGGCGTTGTCGATCACCGCCGAGCCTGCAAGGGGCACGAGCGTGTCGATGTCGACCGGCGGCGTGGTGCCGGTGATGAAGTTGGAGGTGCCCAGGATCTGGCCGGGGACGGTGTGCCACGGGTCGTTGTCGCTCCAGCGCGAGTTGATCCAGTTGCGGCCGAAGTTCAGGATGCCGCCGGCGGTCCAGGATGAGCCGATCTCGGTGTCGGCGCGCAACATGGCGTAGGGGATGGCGTCGTCGTAGATGAAGATGTTGTTCCAGATCTCGGCGCGCTCCTCGGTGGTGGCGAGGTGGAACATCACGGCGTAGCCGTTGCCGGTCAGACGCACGGTGTTGTTGAAGAAGTACAGCGTGCCCTTGCGGAAGATGGGCTCGCCCCAGCTGGCGCCGGGGGAGGAGCCGTAGTGGTCGCCGCC
>JAKOZT010000057.1 GCA_029779845.1 Pseudomonadota bacterium
GTCGTTAAACGGCGTCGTCGAGTGGGCGCCGGCGGCGCCGTAAACGGCACGAGGGCCGCGCGCGTCGGCCCTCGTTGTGCTGGGGGGCGGGGCTCGATCAGAACGACGGATCGTCGAACGGCAGCTCGGCCTGCGTGAGGCGGTCCTGGCGGTAGTGCTCGAACAGGGCGAGCTCGTAGTGCGCCCAGATGCGCTCGCGCAGATCGTCGAGCAGCTCGATCACGGCCCGGGCCTGCTCGGGCGTCCAGTCGGCGTCGATGAGCAGGTCCAGGCCGCGCAGCAGCCCGGACGGCGGGTGGTCGGTCTTCATGCGGGACTCCGTGCGGATTTGCGTTTGCGGGCGTTGGTGGCGGCGCGCTCCTGGGCTTCCTTGTGGCGCCAGGACGGGCCCTTGAGGGCGATGATCTCGGCGTGATGGATCAGGCGGTCGATGAGCGCGACCACGCAGGCGGCGTTGGGGAACACCTCGGACCATTCGGCAAAGGACTTGTTGGTGGTGATGAGGGTGCTCTTTTTCTCGTGGCGACGGCTGATGAGCTCGAAGAGCAGATCGGCGTGGCGGTTCGAGTAGGAGAGGTAGCCGACCTCGTCGATCACCAGGAGCGTGGGGCTGGCGTAGTGGCGCAGGCGGCGGCGCAGCGCCGAGTCGGAGTCGAGCGCGGCGAGCTCGCCCAGGAGCTGGCCGGCGGTGGTGAAGAGCACGGTGTGCCCGCGCAGCACCGCCTGGTGGGCGATGTTCTGCGCGATGGTGGTCTTCCCGAGCCCGGAGGGGCCGACCAGCAAGGCGTTGGTGGCGGTCTCGAGGAAGCCGAGTGTCATCAGCTCGGCGATGGCGGCCTGGTCGCACTGCTCGGGCCAGCGCCAGTCGAAGTCGGCCAGCGGCTTGAAGCGGCCGATGTGCGCGCAGCGCAGCCGGCGCTCGAGTGAGCGTCGGGCGCGCTCGGTCTCCTCCCACTCGATGAGCGGGGCGATCCACGGGGCCTGGGCGCACTCGGCCCAGTGGCTCACCACCCCGTGCAGTTGCAGCGCACGGGCGCGCGCGAGCAGCGGTTCAGGCGTCGTCATGGTCGTCCTCCAGCAGGCGGTCGTAGCCGGCCAAGGGGTGGGCGCGCACGGTGACGTCGCGCGTCTTCAGATGCGCGGGCAGCGGCACACCCAGTGGCGGGGGCGCCTCGCGCCGACGCTCGAGCGCCAGGCGCACCGCGTTGGGATGCGGCACGCCGCGCGCGAGCGCCTCGTCGACGGCAACGGCCAGTTCGCCCGCGCCGTAGCGGTCGAGCAGGTCGGTGAGCGCGCGCGTGGTGCGCCCGAGCGGCTCGCCGCGCTCGGCGGCCTGGGCGAGCAGCGCCTGGCAGGTGGGCACGGCCGCCGTCAGGCGGTCGGTGGCGCGGTGCGCACTGGCCGCGTGCTTGTGTGCGACGAGCGCCTCGAGGTGGGCGTCACACTCGATCTGCTGGCGGCGGTCGTAGCTGCGCGCATGGGTGGCGATGACGTCCTCGCCGTCGAGGATGCGCACCCGCAGCGGGTCGGCGAGCACGGTGAGGGTGCGCCGTACATGGGTGTGGGGGATCGAGTAGTCGTTCAGGTCGAAGCGCACGTACGGGGTCTTGCCCGCCGACACCGCGCGCAGCTCGTCGGTCGGAAACGGTGTCTCGGGCCGCGCGAGCAGGCGCTCGCGCTCGGCCGCGAAGGCCTCGGCCACCGTCATCGAGGCGTCCTCGGGGCAGCGCCGCGCACCGGCGGCGCCCTCGCACCAGGCCTGGGCCTGCGCGTTCAGGTCGTCCAGATCGGCGAAGGCGCATCCGGCGAAGAAGGCCTCGCGCACGTAGCGGATCGCGCGCTCGACGCGCCCCTTCTCGTTGCCGCGCGCCACCGCCACCGGGCGCGGCTCGAAGCGGTAGTGGCCGGCGAGCGCGAGCAGGGTCGGGTGGAAGCGGATCGCGTTGCCGCAACGCTCGAGCACCGCGCTCTTCAGATTGTCGTAGAGGGCGATGCGCGGCACCGCGCCCCAGCACTCGAAGGCGCCGACATGGCCGCGCAGGAAGTTCTCCATGCGCGCATCGAGGAAGAAGCGCAGATAGATCTGGCGCGACCACGACAGCACCATGACGAAGGCCATCAGCGGACGGCGTGCGCGCCCGATCGTCAGGTGCCCGAAGTGCCCCCAGTCGACCTGGGCCTGCTCGCCGGGCAGGGTGCGTAGCCGCAGGTAGGCC
>JAKOZT010000076.1 GCA_029779845.1 Pseudomonadota bacterium
GGCAGAACGCGGCGATCGCCGCCGCGGTCGAGCGCCCGATGCCCGGCAGCCGGGCCAGCGCCTCGCAGCTCGGCGGGAACACGCCGCCGTGCTCGCGCCGCACCAGTTGCGCCCAGCGGTGCAGGTTGCGCGCGCGGCTGTAGTAGCCCAGGCCGCTCCACAGCGCCAGCACGTCGTCCTGCGCGGCGGCGGCGAGCGCGCGCACGTCGGGAAAGCGCTGCAGGAAGCGCTCGTAGTAGCCCAGCACCGTGGCCACCTGCGTCTGCTGCAGCATGATCTCGGACAGCCACACGCGGTACGGGTCGCGCGTGCGCTGCCAGGGCAGCGTGTGGCGGCCGTGCTCGCGCTGCCAGGCGATCAGCAGCGCGGCGAAGGCGTCGCGAGGCGCCGCTGACGCGGCTTCAGGCCTTGACAAGACGCAGCGGCATCGAGGTCGGCGAGTCGTCCAGCGGCAGGTCGATGGTGATCGCGCTCGACAGCTCGCCGCGCGTGCCGGTGCGCGCCTGCTGGCGCAGCTCGTCGATCAGCTCGTTGCAGCGGCCGTGGAAGCCTTGCAGGCGCTGGTCCTGCGCGTCGAGTTCGGCGAGCCGCGTCTCCAGTTCGCTGGCCGCGGCCTGGATGCGCTCCAGCGATTCGCGCCGGCGGCGGAAGTTGCGGCGCCGCTCGCGCAACTGCGCGTCCACCTGCGCCGAGGCCGACTTGTTCCACATCTCCAGTTCCGCGCTGGCGTTCTCGAACACCATGCGCAGCTTGGACATCAGCATGCGGCGGAACTGCTCCATGAACTTCGGCTGCGACAGCCGCAACGCCTGCGTCAGCCCGAGGTATTGCACGTAGCTCTTCTCGATCAGGTCCAGCTCGGCGGAGAAGCGGTCCAGGTCCGGCCCCGGGTTGAGCACCAGCCCGAAGCCGAACTCGGCGTTGAGCCGGCCGAACGAGGCTTCGAGCATGTGGCGGATCACGAGCGAGTTCTTCTGCCCGGCCGAGAGCAGCGCGCGCAGGCGCTGGCACAGCGCGACGAAGGCCTTCTTCGCGCCGAGGTTCAGCAGCGACGCGGCCATCTGCTGCTGCATCGCCGAGACTTCCTCGCGCAGCCGGTCGGACGACAGGCCGACCATCGCGTCCTTCAGCATGCGGCTGTGCACCACGCGCATCGCCTGCAGCTTGGTGGTGCAGGCCTCGAACTCGGCGGTCTCGGCGTCGACCCGCTGCAGCATCATCTGCAGCTTGGCGCCGCTCTTGCCGCGCAGGCCGCGCAGCTCCAGCGTCTGCTCGGCGAGCTGGCGGCGGTTGTCGTTCAGGCGCCGCGCCACGTGCATCTCGATCTGGCGCGCGGCCTCGGTCACCACGTGCTCGAGCAGCGTGCGCCGCTGCGGCAACAGCTCCGCGCCGAGCGCGGCTTCGAGCGCCGGCAGGCGGCTCTGCGCCAGCCCCGCCGCATCGCCCTCGACGCGCGCGGCCAGCGCCTGGCGCGCCGACAGCGGGTAGACGCGCTCGGCCGGCACGCCCAGCGTGCGCGCGGTCTCGGTGCGCTGGCGTTCGATCTGCCCGGCCACCTGCTCGGCGGTGGCCAGCGGATCGATCATCGCGTCGATCTTGTTGAGCACGACGAAGCGCGACAGCGCGTCGCCGCTCAGGTGATCGCGCCAGATCGCCAGATCGGACTTGCTGACGCCGATGTCGGCGCCGAGGATGAAGACGGTGGCGTGGGCGGTGGGCAGCAGGCTGAGCGTCAGCTCCGGCTCGGCGCCGATCGCGTTGAGGCCCGGCGTGTCGAGCACCACCAGGCCCTGCTTGAGCAGCGGGTGCGGGTAGTTGATCAGCGCATGGCGCCAGGCCGGCACCTCGACGCGGCCGGCGTCGTCCAGCGGCGGGTTCTCGTCGGGCGTGTCGTCGTTCCAGAAACCGAGCTCGTGCGCCTGGTCCTTGGTCACCCACGAGGTGCGCATCACCTCGCGCAGCGATTCGGCCAGCTTCTCGGGGTTGCCGACGTCGAGCTTGATGGTCTTCCAGGCTTTCGCAAAGTTGCGCAGTTCGCCGAGCGACTGGCCGGTCAGGCGCGTCTCGATCGGCAGCAGCGCCAGCGAAGGGGGCTCCTCGGCGTCCCAGGCCAGTTCGACCGGGCACATCGTCGTGCGCCCCGGCGTGGCGGGCAGGATGCGGCGGCCGGCGTCGGCGAAGAAGATCGCATTGATCAGCTCCGACTTGCCGCGCGAGAACTCGGCGACGAAGGCCACCACCAGCTTCTGCTGGCCGAGTTGCTCGCGCAGGCCGTCGAGGTGGCCCTGCACCGCCGCGTCGGCGAGATCGTGGTCGGCCAGGAAGCGGCTGACCTCGTCGAGGCGGGAGACGAGCGCGCGTCTCCAGCCGCTGAGTGCGTCGAGACTGCTGGCGAACGAGTGCGTCATGCGAGCGGCGCGGGTCCCTTGAATCGGGGGGATGGTAGAGCAAGAGCCCCACGATCACGCCCCGCGCAAGCCGCCGCGAAACATCTGCTCACCAGCGCCGCGCGCTGGCGTGACGGATTCAACGCGGCAGCTCGCTCGCCCCCATCAGGTACTCGTCGACCGCGCGCGCGGCCTGCCGGCCTTCGCGGATCGCCCACACCACCAGCGACTGGCCGCGCCGCATGTCGCCGGCGGCGAACACCTTGTCGACGTTGGTCTTGTAGCCGCCGGCCGCGTCGGTGCCGGCCTTGGCATTGCCGCGTGCGTCCTTGTCGACGCCGAAGGCGTCGAGGACGGTGGCCACCGGGCTGACGAAGCCCATCGCCAGCAGTACCAGGTCGGCCGGGATGATCTTCTCGCTGCCCGGCACCTCGCTCATCTTGCCGTTGGCCCACTCGACGCGCACCGACTTCAGCGCCTTCACCTTGCCCTTCTCGCCGATGAACTCCTTGGTGGCGATGGCGAACTCGCGCTCGCAGCCCTCCTCGTGGCTCGACGAGGTGCGCAGCTTGATCGGCCAGTACGGCCAGACCAGCGGGCCGTTCTCGCGCTCGGGCGGCATAGCCAGCAGCTCGAACTGCACCACGCTCTTGGCGCCGTGGCGGTTGCTGGTGCCCACGCAGTCGCTGCCGGTGTCGCCGCCGCCGATCACGACCACGTGCTTGCCGTCGGCGCGGATCTGCCCCTTGAGCTTGCCGCCGGCGTTGAGCCTGTTCTGCTGCGGCAGGAACTCCATCGCGAAGTGCACGCCGTCGAGATCGCGGCCCGGCACCGGCAGGTCGCGCGACTGCTCGGCGCCGCCGGTCAGCAGCACGGCGTCGAACTCGGCCTTGAGCTGCTCGGGGGCGACGATCTCCTTGGCCCAGTTGGTGACCTTGCTGCCCTCGGGCAGGTGGCCCACCAGCGTGTTGGTGCGGAACACCACGCCCTCGGCCTTCATCTGCTCGACGCGGCGGTCGATGTGCGACTTCTCCATCTTGAAGTCGGGAATGCCGAAGCGCAGCAGGCCGCCGGGCGCGTCGTTCTTCTCGAACACCGTCACGTCGTGGCCGGCACGCGCGAGCTGCTGCGCGGCGGCCAGCCCGGCCGGGCCGGAGCCGACGACCGCGATCTTCTTGCCGGTCTTCGCGATCGCCTTGCGCGGCTGCACCCAGCCCTCGGCCCAGGCGCGGTCGATGATGGCGTGCTCGATGCTCTTGATGCCCACCGCGTCGTCGTTGACGTTCAGCGTGCACGCCGCCTCGCAGGGCGCCGGGCAGATGCGGCCGGTGAACTCGGGGAAGTTGTTGGTCGAGTCCAGCACCGCGAAGGCGTTCTTCCAGTCGCCCCGGTACACCAGGTCGTTGAAGTCCGGAATGATGTTGTTGACCGGGCAGCCGTTGTTGCAGAACGGCGTGCCGCAGTCCATGCAGCGCGCGCCCTGCAGCTTCGCCTCATCGGCCTTCAGACCGATCACGAATTCCTTGTAGTGCTTCAGGCGCTCGGGCACGGGCGCGTAGCCCTCTTCCAGGCGCTCGTACTCCATGAAGCCGGTGACTTTTCCCATGATCGTGCTCGCCTCTTACTTCGCCGGAACGGCCTTGGACTTCTTGTCGCTGCTCTTCGCCTTGGCGATGGTGTCGCCGGCTTCCCTGGCCGCGTTGATCTCGCCGAGCGCGCGCTTGTACTCGTTCGGGAACACCTTGACGAACTTCGAACGCGACTCGGCCCAGTGGTCGAGGATGTGGCGCGCGCGCAAGGAGCCGGTCCACTTGTGGTGGTCTTCGATCAGCTTGCGCAGCTGCGTCTCGTCGCTCTCGCCGCGGTGCCAGATCGAGCGGTCGAGCTGCGCCTCCTGCTCGGTCTTGGTCAGCACCTTGTCCAGCGCCACCATCGCGGTGTTGCAGCGCTTCGCGAAGCTGCCGTCCTCGTCGTAGACGTAGGCGATGCCGCCGCTCATGCCGGCGGCGAAGTTGCGGCCGGTCTTGCCCAGCACCACCACCGTGCCGCCGGTCATGTACTCGCAGCCGTGGTCGCCGGTGCCTTCCACCACCGCCGTCGCGCCCGACAGGCGCACCGCGAAGCGCTCGCCGGCCACGCCGCGGAAGAAGGCCTCGCCGCTGGTGGCGCCGTACAGCACGGTGTTGCCGACGATGATGTTGTGGGTGGCATCGCCGCGGAACTCGATCGACGGACGGATCGCGATGCGCCCGCCCGACAGGCCCTTGCCGGTGTAGTCGTTGGCGTCGCCGATCAGGTAGATCGTGATGCCCTTGGCGAGGAAGGCGCCGAAGCTCTGCCCGCCGGTGCCTTCCATCTGGATGAACACCGTCTGGTCGGGCAGGCCCTCGGGGTGGCGGCGGATCAGCTCGCCGGAGAGCATCGCGCCGACCGTGCGGTTGACGTTGCGCGCGTC
>JAKOZT010000087.1 GCA_029779845.1 Pseudomonadota bacterium
ACGCGCAGCCAGTCGTCGGTGGAGAGTTCGTCGGGCTGCGTCGCGTAGTCGACCGGGTTGTAGCAAAACACGCAGTGCAGCGGGCAGCGGTAGGTGAGTTCCGCGAGCAGCCACAGCGGCGGGCCGATGCTGTTCAAGGCTTCAACTCCACGCCAGCCAGCGCTGCTTGCCGGCCATCTCGACGAAGGCGAGCACGTCGGCCTTCAGCCCCTGCGCGTCGAACGCGGCTTCGAGGTCGGCGACGATCTCGCCGATCGAACGCTGCCCGTCGCAGCGTTTCATGATCTCGCCCGCGCTGCCGTTGAGCTTGACCATGCCCTCGGGATAGAGCAGCACGTGGCAGTCCTGCGCCGGCTCCCATTGCAGGCGGAAACCCGCGCCGATGCGCGGCCGGCTGGCGAGGCTCACCGCGCTCATGGCGTCACGCCGTACTTCAGCGCCATCGCGTCGTTCATCGCCCACAGGATGTCGAGCTTGAACTGCAGGATCTCCAGCGCGCGCTCCTGCAGCGGGCGCGTGTCGAAGTGGTCCAGCGTGACCGCGAGGCCCTGCTCCACGTCGCGCCGCGCCTGGCTGACGCGGTTGCGGAAGTAGGCCAGGCCTTCGGGCTCGATCCAGCGGTAGTGCTCCGGCCAGGTGGCCAGGCGCTGCTGGTGGATCTCGGGCGCGAACAGTTCGGTGAGCGAGGAACACACCGCCTCCTGCCAGGGTACGCGGCGCGCGAAGTTGACGTACGCGTCCACCGCGAAGCGCACCGCCGGGATCAGGTGGCGCTGGTCTTCCACTTCCTCGCGCGTCAGCCCCACTGCTTCGGCCAGGCGCAGCCAGGCCTCGATGCCGCCGGGGTCGCGGACCCCACCGATCTCGAAACCGTCGTGGTCGAGGATGCGCTGTATCCAGCCGCGCCGCACTTCGCGGTCGGGGCAGTTGGAGAGCACCGCCGCGTCCTTCACCGGGATCGCGATCTGGTAGTAGAAGCGGTTCGCCACCCAGCCGCGGATCTGCGCCGGCGTGGCCCGGCCGGTGTTCAGCATCACGTTGAACGGATGGTGGATGTGGTACGAGCGGCCGCGCTCGCGCAGCTTCCCTTCGAACTCGGTGCGGGTCCAGGCGGTCGCGGTCATGTCAGAGGGCTATCGTCATGCCGTCCTCGCAGGGCACGATGGCGTGCCGCGCCAGCTCGGCGCGCTGCGCCGAGTCTTCGTCGAGGATGGGGTTGGTGTTGTTGATGTGGATGAGAAAGCGCCGCGTGCGCTGCGGCAGCCGGTCCAGCCGCTCGATCATTCCGCCCGCCCCGCTTTGCGGCAGGTGGCCGATGCCGCGCGCGCTCTTCTTCGACAGGCCGAGCGCGATCATCTCGTCGTCGGTCCAGAAGGTGCCGTCGACCAGCACCGCGTCGGCGCCGCTCATCACGTCGAACAGGGCCGGCGTGATCTCGCCCAGCCCGGGCGCGTAGAAGGCGCTGCGGCCGCTGCGCGCGTCGGCGACCAGCACGCCGATGTTGTCGCCGGGCACCG
The DNA here is from genome assembly GCA_029779845.1 of Pseudomonadota bacterium. Classification (GTDB taxonomy): domain Bacteria; phylum Pseudomonadota; class Gammaproteobacteria; order Burkholderiales; family Burkholderiaceae_C; genus Piscinibacter. The sequence goes on from JAKOZT010000087.1 coordinate 1,518, forward strand.
ACGCATCGCGGTGCGGCGAGTACGGCGCGGCCTTGCTGGCCAGCGCGAAGGCGCGCAGGCTCAGGTAGGGTGCGCCGGGGATCTCGAACGCGGAGCCATCCGGCACGATGCGCCGCCGAGCCACGCCGCAGTAGTGGCCCAGCACGTTCAGCACCGGGTTGCCGGTCGTCAGGTCTTCGTACACCGGATCGGTGCACCACAGCGGCAGCGGCGCGCCGCGCTCGCGCAGCATGAACAGGCCGGTGGCGTGGTCGATCTGCCCGTCCATCAGCAGCACGCCGGCGATGGCCGTGTCGCGGATCGCGCGGTTCGGCTGCAGCGTCGGGTTCGAGCGGATCTGCTCGAGGATGTCGGGCGACGCGTTGAAGAGCACGCCGTCGCGCCCCGCATCGCCCTGCACGAAGATCGACGACTGCGTGCGCGCCCTGGCGCGGATGGCGCCGCTGCGCACGCCGGCGCATTGGCGGCAGTTGCAGTTCCACTGCGGGAAGCCGCCGCCGGCGGCCGAGCCGAGGATGGTGATGCGCATGGGGTGGAAAGGGACCGGGCCGCCGCGAGGGCGGCCCGGGTTCGCTCGCTCAGCGGGCGGCGACGTACATCGTGATCTCGAAACCGAAGCGGAAGTCGGCCGCGGTGGGGGGTTGCCATTGCATGGAACTGCTCCTTCAGTGAACGGGCATGGCGCCGGGTGGTCGCCACGAGGACGATCGCCGTCGTCCCGTGGTGAATGCTCGTGCCGCGCGCCCGCGCCGCACAGGCCCCGCGTCATGATTTCGCCCTCATGAATATCTGGAATCGGCCTCGGGCTTCTCCCGGGGCCATGGACGCGGCGCCCGCGTGCGTGTAGTCGATACCATCGCCGGGTGTCGTCCTCCACCCCGCCCTTCGCGACCCACGCGCTTGCCGTGCCGGGCGGGCATGTGCTGTCGGTGCAGGAATTCGGCCGGCCCGACGGCATGCCGGCGGTGCTGCTGCACGGCGGCCCCGGCTCGGGCTGCACGCCGCTGCTGCGCAGCGTGTTCGATGCGCCGCATTGGCGCATCGTCTGCCCCGACCAGCGCGGCGCGGGTGCCAGCCGGCCGCGTGGCGGGATCGAGCGCAACACCACCGAGGACCTGATCGCCGACCTGCGCCGCATCCGCGAACAGCTCGGCATCGAACGCTGGGTGGTGGTGGGCGGTTCGTGGGGCGCGACGCTGGCGCTGGCGTATGCGGCGGCCGAGCCGCAGGCCGTGGCGGCGCTGCTGCTGCGCGCGAGCTTTCTCGCGCGGGCCGAGGACATCGAGGCCTTCTTCGGCGAGCTGTCGCTGCGGCAGCTCGCCGCCGATCTAGAGTCGCCCGATGCGCCGACGCGCGACGCCGCCGCCCTCGCCTGGTGGCGCCGCGAGCAGCAACTCGCCGGCACGCGCGCCGCCGAGCCGCATGGCGAAGCGCTCGCCGCGCAGGTCGACCGGCTGCGCGTGCAGGCCCACTACCTGCGCCACGGCTGCTGGCTGCAAGCGCCGACGCTGCTGGAGCGCTGCGAAGCCGTGCCGCGCGTGCCGACGCATCTGATCCACGCCGACAACGACCGCATCTGCCCGCCCGAAGGCGCCGGGTTGCTGCAGCGCCGTCTGCCGGGCGCGACGCTGCAATGGATCAGCGACGCCGGCCACGACGCCGCGCATCCGGCGATGCTGGCGGCGATGCGCGCCGCGCTGTCGAACCACGCACGCAGCGGCCGCTTCACGCCATGACGCTGCGGCTCAAGATCAACCTGATCGTCGGCGCGCTGACGCTGCTGTTCCTGCTCGCCGTGCTCGGCCTGCAGCTGCGCAGCATGCGCGACTCGGTGCACGAGGAGGTGCTGGCCGCCAACCGCGTCGCCGCGCAGCTGCTCAACCGCACGGTGTGGCTGTACGCCGCGCAGGGCACGCCGGCGATGCTGTCGTTCCTGCAGGGCACCGGGCGCGTGCGCGCCAACGACATCACCTTGTTCGACAAGGACGGCCGCGCGCTGTACCGCTCGCCGCCCTCGCCCTACAAGGCCGGGCGCGACGCGCCGGCCTGGTTCGAGGCGCTGATCGCGCCGGCGCCGACGGTGCAATCCATCGAGTTCCCCGACGGCAAGCTGGAGGTGCGCTCCAACGCCACGCGCTCCGCGCTCGATGCGTGGGACTACGCCGTCGCGCTGGTGGGCGGCGCCGCCGGGCTGCTGCTGGCGGTGAACCTGCTGGTGTTCTGGCTGGTCGGCCGCACGCTGCGCCCGCTCGGCCGGATCGCCGGCGCGCTCGAGCAGGTGCAGCGCGGCCGCTTCGACGTGGCGCTGCCGCCGCTGCCCGGGCGCGAGGCCGGCACCATCGGCACCGCCTTCAACCGCATGGTCGGCGAGATCGCGCGCCACATCGAGACCGAGCGCCGCGCGCTGCGCGCCGAGCTGCAGCTGTCCGACAGCCGCGAGCTGACGCGCTGGATCGACCACCACATCGAGCAGGAGCGCCTGACCATCGCGCGCGAGCTGCACGACGAGCTGGGCCAGTCGGTCACCGCGATGCGCAGCATGGCGACCTCGATCGCGCAGCGCAGCGCCGGCAAGGACAACGCCACCGAACACGCCGCGCGCCTGATCGCCGAGGAATGCTCGCGCCTGTACGACGCGATGCACGGCATCATCCCGCGCCTGACGCCGCTGGTGCTGGACAACTTCGGCCTGGCCGACGCGCTCGCCGACCTCGCCGAGCGCACGCGCCGCGCCCACCCCGGCCTGGCGCTGGACACCGAGGTGGCGCTCGGCGCCGCGCGCCTGCCCGCCGAGGCCGCGCTGGCGCTGTACCGCGCCGCGCAGGAGGGCATCACCAACGCGCTGCGCCACGGCCGGGCCCGGCGCATCACGCTGCGCCTGGCGGGCACGGCCGACGAGGTGGCGCTGCTGCTGCGCGACGACGGCCGCGGGCTGGACGACGGCGCCGTGCCGCGCGAAGGCGGCCACTACGGCCTGCGCTGGCTGCGCCAGCGCGTCGAGGCGCTGCGCGGCAGCGTGACGCTGGAAAACGTCGCGCCGCGCGGCGCGCAGCTCCTGGTGCGCCTGCCGCTCGCGCCCGCCGACACGCAGACCGCATGATCCGCGTGATGCTCGTCGACGACCATGCGCTGGTGCGCATGGGATTCCGCATGCTGCTGGCCGATGCGCAGATCGAGGTGGTGGCCGAACTCGACACCGGCGAGCAGGCCTGCGCCGAGTACGCGCGCGCGCAGCCCGACGTCGTCGTGATGGACCTCTCCATGCCCGGCATGGGCGGGCTGGAGGCGGTGCGCCGCATCGTCGCGCAGGACGCGAAGGCGCGCATCCTGGTGCTCTCGGCGCACGAGGACACCGCGCATCCGCAGCGCGTGCTGCGCGCCGGCGCGCTCGGCTACCTGACCAAGCGCAGCGCGCCCGAGGCGCTGATCGCCGCGGTGAGCGCGGTGGCGCGCCACGAGACCTACGTCGACGCGCACACCGCGCGCGCGCTGGCGATGGCGCAGGTGAAGGGCGAGACCAGCCCGGCGCAGATGCTCTCCGAGCGCGAGTTCTCGGTGTTCCTGCAGCTCGCGCGCGGCCAGAGCGTGGCCCAGATCGCCGACAGCCTGAAGCTCTCGCCCAGCACCGTGGGCACGCACCTCTACCACGTCAAGCAGAAGCTGGGGGCGAACAACCAGTCGGAGCTGACGCTGGTGGCGCTGCGCTGGGGCTTGTTGCAGGTGTGAGCATGGCCTCCGACATCAAAACCGTGACCTTCATCGCCGATCAGAGCGGCCTCGGGAGCCGCCTTGCCTACAAGCGCATGTTCGGCGAATACGCCCTCTATCTGAACACGAAGGTCGTCGCCTTCGTTTGCGACAACAGGCTCTACCTGAAGCCCACCGATGCCGGGCGCGCGCTGCTCGGGTCACCCACGGAGGCTCCGGCCTACCCTGGCTCCAAGAACTACTTCCTGCTCGAGGAAGAGCTCGAGAACCCCGCGCTCCTTCGCAGGGCCTTCGAGGTCACGGAGTCCGTCCTGCCGCTGCCGAAACCCAAGCCACCCGCCCGCAAGAAGGCGACCAAGCCATGACCATCCACGACTTCATGCGCGGCTACCAGGCCGCCTGGCAACAGCGCGACCCGGCGATGTTCGCCGCCCTGTTCCACCCCGACGGCTGCTACCACAACACACCCTTCCAGGTGCAGCGCGGCCGCGCGCAACTGATCGAGTACTGGAAGCGCGTGCAGCTGCAGGAAGACGTGAAGGTCGACTTCGAGGTGCTGGCCGCGACGGCCGATGCGGGCATCGCGCACTGGCACGTCACGTACCAGGTGGCGTCGGAAGAGCTGTTCCGCATCTGGGCGCAATCCACCGGCACGAACCTGGTGAGCCGCCAGCCCGGCGACCCGCTGCCGCGAATGGTGCTCGACGGCATGCTGCAGGCCACGTTCGGCGACGACGGCCTGTGCACGCAGGCGCGCATCTGGTGGCACAGCCAGCCGCAGCCGGCGTAGCCGCACTCATACCGACCGGCGATCAATCGTTCAGAAAGCCCGCCGCGAGTCCAAGCGGCAAAGGGCCGTGCGGGCCGCCCGCGGCGCTTCGATGAGACGGTCGGCCCTGCGGGCCGACTGCCTTGCGCTGCTCGGTCTCGCGG
>JAKOZT010000098.1 GCA_029779845.1 Pseudomonadota bacterium
CGCGTGTCCCGTGTCCCTCCCTCGGCCCTGTACGGCGCTGCCGCCAAGCTGCTGGCTCGATTTCATCGCATTCGTATTGTTGTCAACTCCGTTCGACGCTTCCAAGTCTAGACCAAGGCGAAGCGGAGTCCCGATGGGCGATGAACCTGAGCAACCTTGAAGCGTATGGCGAGCCGGCGCTTCAGCCGAAGCGCGTCGACAGGCTCTCCAGCACCTCGTCCACCGCCGCGAGCAGCTCGGCCACGCTGACCGGCTTGGTCAGGTACAGCCGCGCGCCGGCCAGCATCGCCGCCTCGATCTGGCGCGCGGTGGCGTCGGCCGACACCACCACCACCGGCACGTCGGCGGTGGCTTCCTCGGCCTTCAGCTGCTCGAGCAGCTCGATGCCGTTCATGTCGGGCAGGTGCATGTCGAGCAGGATCAGATCGGGCTGGCGCGCGCGGATCGCGCGCAGCGCGTCGGCGCCGCTGCCCGACACCTCCATCAGCACCTGCGGGCGCTGCGAGAGGATGCCGCGCATCACCTCGACGTTGGTCTCGTTGTCTTCCACGTAGTGCACGATGCGCCGGTGGTATTCGGCGCTGGCCGTCGCCAGCGGATCGAGGTCGGAGGGCACGGTGTCGGGCTCGATCGCCGCGGGCAGCGTCAGGATGAACGACGAGCCCTGGCCGGCCAGGCTGCGCGCGCGCAGCGAGCCGCCCATCAGTTCGGCCAGGCGCTGGCTGATCACCAGGCCGATGCCGGTGCCCTCCTGCGCCGAGCGCTCGCGGCCCAGCCGGTTGAAGGGCTGGAACAGCTCGGCGAGCTGCTCGGCCGTCATGCCCAGGCCGGTGTCGGTGACGGCGATCTCCACCATGTCGTCGGGCCGCAGGCGGCTGGCCACGTGGATGCGCCCGCCGTTGCTGTTGTACTTGACGGCGTTGGACAGCAGGTTCACCAGGATCTGCTTGACCCGCGTGGCGTCGCCCATCAGCACGCCGGTGCCGTCGGTCAGCTCGGTGCTGACGGTCAGCTCGCGCCGCTTCGCTTCGGTGTCGACCATCGCCAGGCTGGCCGAGAGCAGCTCGGGCAGGCCGATCGGCTCGATCTGCAGCTTGAGGTTGCCCGACTCGATGCGCGACAGGTCGAGCACGTCGTTGATCATGTCCAGCAAATGCCAGCCGGCCTGCTGGATCTGCGCCACCCAGGGCCGCTGGTCGGCGGCCAACGGGTGGCGCCGGTCGAGTTCGAGCAGTTGCGCGAAGCCGAGCATCGCGTTCAGCGGCGTGCGCAGCTCGTGGCTCATGCGCGAGAGGAAGTCGCTCTTGGCGCGATTGGCCGCCTCGGCGCGCTCGCGCGCGGTCTCGGCGTCCTGCAGCCGCAGGTGCTCGGTGATGTCCTCCACCACGCCGACGATGCGGCGCGCCTGGCCGAACTCGTCGCGCAGCAGCGTCACCGTCGACTTGACCCACAGCGTGCGGCCGTCCTTGGTGATGTAGCGCTTCTGGCGCCGGTACATCGGCAGCTCGCCGAGCACCAGCGCGCGCGACAGCTCCACGTCCTGCTGAGCGTCGTCGGGGTGCGTGAACTGCGCGACGGTCATCTGCTGCAGCTCGTCCTCGGCGTAGCCGAGCATCTCGCAGAAGCGCGGGTTGGCCTGCTTCATGCGGCCGCGCAGATCGGTGTAGAGGATGCCGATCGGCGCGGTGTTGAGGATGTTGCGGAAGCGCTGCTCGCTGTCGCGCAGCGCCGCCTGCGCGCGCTCGCGCTCGTGCACCTCGTCCTGCAGCGCCGCGGTGCGCTGGGCCACCGCCGCCCCGATGCGGCGGGCGCGCCCGGTGATCACCAGCAGCAGCGCGCCCAGCATCGCCGCGCCGAGCAGGCCCACCACCGAGAACAGCCAGGCGTTGCCGCCGCGGCCCTCGGGTACGTCGGCCTCGCGCGCGCCGACGCGCAGCTCCCAGCGCCGCCCGCCGAAGCCGATCTCGCGCGTGTGGCGCAGCGCGCCGCCGCCCGCGGCGTCGGTCTCGCAGCCGGGCGGGCCGGCGAGGCGGCGCAGCGCCGCCCGCGGGTCGGTGTCGACCAGGCACAGCCTCAGGTAGGACGGCGTGTCCTCGGCCGTCGAGGCCAGCAGCACCCCGGGGCGCAGCGTCACGAACAGCACGCCGCGCAGCGGCCCGGGCGCGTGCGCGCCGGGCAGCCCCGCGCCGGAGGGCACGGCGCGGTAGAGCACCACGCCGGTACGGTCCTGCCCCTCGGGCACCTGCGTCAGCGCGAAGGGCGCGCTGGCCACCGACACGCCTTCGCTGCGGCTGCGCTCGATGGCCGCGCGCGCCGCCGGGATCGAGAGGACATTGAGCCCGAGCGCCGCCGCGTTGGCTTGCATCGGCTCGACGAAGCGCATCGCGATCACCGGCTCGCGCGGCGTGCCGGCGCTGTCTTCGCCGCGCTCGAAGACGTGAAACTGCGCCAGCCCCTCGGCGCGCACCGCGGCCTCGAAGGCCGGCACCTGGGCACGCTCCATCGCCTCGTACCAGCCGATCGCCGCGAGCCGGCCGTTGGCCAGCCAGGCCTCGCCGGCGCGGCGCATCTCGTCGCGGCTGACGTCGTCGGAGGCGATGAAGACGCCGCGCAGCGCCTCGATCGCCAGCAGCGGCTCGCGCAGCCGCGTGTCGAGCACGGTGGCGGCATGGCTGGCGTCGCGCAGGAAGGCGTTGTGCAACCGCTCCTCGTCCCAGCGCACCACCTGCATGATGCCCAGCGCCATCAGCAGCGTGGTCAGCGCCAGCGTCAGGCCGACGATGGCGCGCCGCGCCGCCCAGTCGGCGCACGGCCGGCCGATCAGCGTCAGCGCGATCGGCGTGGCGATCATCGCGCCGAAGCTGTCGCCCGCCCACCAGGTGAGCCAGGTCTCGAGCGCGCCGGCGGACGGCACGATGCCGGTGGCCACCAGCGCGGCCGTCGCGATGCTCGGCGCCACCACGCAGGCCAGCGCGCCGCCGAGGCCGAACAGCACCGCCACGTCGACCGGTTCGTCGATCGCCTGCGGATGGCGCGCGTAGCGCCGCACCAGCCAGGCGCCGGCACCGGCCTGCAAGCCGGCGCCGAGCGCGGTGGCGGCCGGCACCAGCAGGCCGACCGGATCGACGCTGCCGCGCAGCGCGATCAGCGACAGGTTGACGAGGAAGGCGCCGAGCGCCGCGCCGGCCATCGCGGCGCGCCCGTACACCAGCGCCGCCGCCAGCGCGATGCCGGCCGGCGGGTACAGCGGCGAGGCGTAGCTCGGCGGGATGGCGAGCTGCAGCGCGGCCAGGCCGACCAGCAGGTAGGCGAGCGCCGTGCCGGCGACGACGATCCACGCCGGGTGGGGCGCAGGGCTGGAGCCGTCGGCAGCGGTCGACACGGCAGCCGCCTCCTCAGGGCAGCTCGCGGCCGGCGGCGGCCTGCCAGACCTCGGCCCAGTCCTGCGCATCGAGCGAGATGCGCAGCGCGTCGACCGCCTCGCGCAGCGTCTCGACGCGGCGCGAGCCGGCCACCGGCAGCGGCCGGCTCGGCAGGCGCAGCAGCCAGGCGAAGGCGATCGTCGCCGCGCTGACGCCGTGGCGCCGCGCGACGGCGTGCAGCGCCGCCTGCACGCGGCGCTCGGCCTCGCCGCCGCCGGCCAGCAGCGCGCCGCCGGCCAGCGGCGACCAGATCATCGGCCGCAGGCGCAGCCGTTGCAGCTGGTCGAGCGTGCCGTCGGTCAGCGCGGCGCGCTGCAGCGGATGCAGCTCGATCTGGTTGGTGGCCAGCGGCGTGCGGCTGGCCAGCAGCTCGAACTGCGCCGGCGTGAAGTTGGAGGCGCCGAAATGCGCCACCTTGCCGGCCGCGCGCAGCGCCTCGAAGGCAGCGGCCACCTCGTCGGCGTCCATCAGCGCGTCGGGGCGGTGGATCAGCAGCAGGTCGATGCGCCCGACGCCCAGCGCGCGCAGCGACGTCTCGGCGCTGGCGACGATGTGCGCGGCCGAGGTGTCGTAGTGCTTGACGCGGTGCTGCGGCCGCGCCGGGCTCACCAGGCCGATGCCGCATTTCGAGACGAATTGCAGCCGCGCGCGCAGCGAGGCCGGCGCCAGCGCCAGCGCCTCGCCGAAGAGGGCCTGCACCGCGTAGCCGCCGTAGATGTCGGCGTGGTCGAAGCTGGTCACGCCCAGCTCGGCGCATTGTTCGATCCAGCGCAGCCGCTGCTGCGCGCTCCAGCCCCACTCGGCCATGCGCCACGCGCCGGCGACGATGGGCGACAGAAGCGGGCCGGCGGCGGCGAGCGAGGTCAGGGGCAGCGGCATGGAGGGCGCATTATCTGGATGCCGGCGGTCCTGTCAGTCGGAATAACACTTCAATACGTAGTCTCCCGGCGCGGCGCCGAGGGATGTGCCGCGCGGCAGCGCCTGCGGCGCACGCCGGCGTGAGGAATGACGCGCCAGCCACTGCTGCCAGGCCGGCCACCACGAGCCCTCGTGCTCGGCGGCCTGGCGCTCCCAGTCGTCGGGCGCGATCCAGGCGCCGTGCGCCGGCCGCGTCGCGAGGCGGTAGCTGCGGTGCGCATGGCCGGGCTCGGAGACGATGCCGGCGTTGTGCCCGCCGCTGGCGAGCGCGAACGTGATCTCGGCTTCGCACAGGTGGTGCAGCTTGTAGACCGAGCGCCACGGCGAGACGTGGTCGCGCGTGGTGCCGACCATGAACACCGGCAGGCGCAGGTCGGCCAGCGAGAGCGCCTGGCCGTCGCGCCCGCCGACGCGGAAGGTGCCCACCGCCAGCGCGTTGTGCAGGTACAGCGACACCAGGTACTCGTGGTGCATGCGCGCCGGCATGCGCGTGGTGTCGCTGTTCCAGGCCATCAGGTCGCTCGGCTGCTCGCGCTCGCCCATCAGGTACTCGCGCATGCGGCGCGTCCAGACCAGGTCGCGCGAGTGCAGGAACTGGAACGAGCCGGCCATCGAGCTGCCGGGGAAGTAGCCGCGCGCGCGGTTCTGCTCCTGCAGGTAGGCCACCTGGCTCTCGTCGATGAACAGGCCCAGCTCGCCGGGCTCGGAGAAATCCACCTGCGCGGCCAGCAGCGTCAGCGTCTTCAGCGCGGCGAGCTTCCTGCGGTCGGCGATGGCCCCTTCGCGCGCCAGCGCCGCCGCGGCGATCGCCATCAGCGTGCCGCCCAGGCAGTAGCCCATCGCGTGCACCGGCTGCCTGGGCTCCAGCTGCGCGATGCGGCGCAGCGCGTCGAGCGGGCCGCGCTGCAGGTAGTCGTCCATCGTCAGGTCGTGGTCGGCGGCGTCGGGGTTCTTCCACGACAGCATGTAGACCACGTGCCCCTGCGCCACCAGCCAGCGCACCAGCGAGTTGTGCGGCGAGAGGTCGAGGATGTAGTACTTCATGATCCACGAAGGCACGATCAGTACCGGCTCGGGATGCACCGTCTTCGTCTGCGGCGTGTAGCGGATCAGCTCGGCCAGGCCGTTGCGCATCACCACCTCGCCGGGCGTGACGGCGACGTCGCGCCCGACCTTGAAGTGCGCCTCGCGCTCGGCCGCGGCGCGTTCGGCGGCCGAGGTGGAGAAGTCTTCCAGCCAGTTCAGCCAGCCCTGGCGCAGCGGGGCGCCGAACTGCTCGGCGTTGGCGTGCAGCACCACCGGGTTGCTCGGCAGCCAGTTGGCCGGCGTCAGCGCGCCCAGCCACTGGCGCGCCATGAAGTCGGTCAGCTCGGCGTGGTGCGGCGTCATGCCGGGCAGCCGCGCGGCGGTGTGCCACCAGGCCTCGGCGTTGCGAAAGCCCGTGCGCATCAGGTGGAAGGGCCAGGCCTCCCAGTCGGGGTGGCGGAAGCGCGGGTCTTCGTCGGCCGCACCGGCGGGCGTGCCGTTGCCCTGCAGCGTGGCCGCGGCGAGCTGCGCCGCCAGCGCGGCCAGCTCCATCTGCCGCCCCGGCGAGACGCCCAGGTGCCAGGCCCAGTCGGCCCAGGCGAGCGAGAGCGACACCGGCGAGAGCCCGCCGGTCCATGGCGCCGCCGCCACGTGCAGCAGGCGGTCGAGGCGTTCGGTGGGGGATTCGTCGTGCTGCGGCTCGCTCATGGATTCATCTTGATCCGGGCTCCAGGCCCCGATGTTGACGAATCACAGGCGCGAGCGTGCGGTGGGGGCAATCGTTGCGGTGGGCTCGTCCTCAGACGTTGAACAGGAAGTTCATCACGTCGCCGTCCTTGACGACGTACTCCTTGCCCTCGGCGCGCATCTTGCCCGCGTCCTTCGCGCCCTGCTCGCCCTTGTAGGCGACGAAGTCGTCGAAGGCGATGGTCTGGGCGCGGATGAAGCCGCGCTCGAAGTCGGTGTGGATCACGCCGGCGGCCTGCGGCGCGGTGTCGCCGACGTGGATGGTCCAGGCGCGCACCTCCTTCACGCCGGCGGTGAAGTAGGTCTGCAGGCCCAGCAGCTTGAAGGCGGCGCGGATCAGCCGGTTCAGGCCCGGCTCGCTCTGGCCCATCTCGGCGAGGAACATCTGCTTGTCTTCATCGTCCATGTCGGCCAGTTCGGCTTCGGTCTTGGCGCAGATCGCCACCACCGGCGCCTTCTGCGCGTCGGCGTAGGCCTTCAGCTTGTCCAGCAGCGGGTTGGCCTCGAAGCCGTGCTCGTCGACGTTGCCGACGAACATCGCCGGCTTGGCGGTGATCAGGCACAGCGGCTTGAGCACCGCCTGCTCCTCCTTGCTGAACTCGAGGCTGCGCACCGGCCTGCCTTCGTTCAGCGCCGCCTGGCACTTGTTGAGCACGTCGACCAGGCGCTGCGCCTCCTTGTCGCCGCCGGCCTTGGCGACCTTGGTGTAGCGGACGAGCGATTTCTCCACTGTCGTCAGGTCGGCCAGGCACAGCTCGGTCTGGATCACCTCGATGTCGGAGATCGGGTCGACCTTGCCGGCCACGTGGATCACGTTCTCGTCCTCGAAGCAGCGCACCACGTTGACGATCGCGTCGGTCTCGCGGATGTGGGCGAGGAACTGGTTGCCCAGGCCTTCGCCCTTGCTCGCGCCGGCGACGAGACCCGCGATGTCGACGAACTCCACGATCGCCGGCACCACGCGCTCGGGCTCGACGATGGCCGACAGCGCATCGAGCCGCGGGTCGGGCAGCTCGACCACGCCGACGTTCGGCTCGATGGTGCAGAACGGGTAGTTCTCGGCGGCGATGCCGGCCTTGGTCAGGGCGTTGAAGAGGGTGGACTTGCCGACGTTGGGCAGGCCCACGATGCCGCACTTGAGGCTCATGGGGGGCTTTCGGGAAGGCCCGCGCGAAGGCGCGGGCAAGCAGCGGATTTTAGGCGTGCGGCCTACACTGGCCCGGCCATGAGCAGCGCCCTGCAACTGATCGAGCCCAAGACCCATGACCTCGGCGGCGGCTTCGTCGTGCGCCGGCTGCTGCCTTCGGCGGCGTGCCGCTCGGTCGGGCCCTTCGTGTTCTTCGACCACTTCGGGCCGATCACGGCGCGCCCGGGCGACAACCACGACGTGCGCCCGCACCCGCACATCGGCCTGGCGACGGTGACCTATTTGTTCGAAGGCGCGATGCTGCACCGCGACTCCACCGGCGTGACGCAGCGCATCGAACCGGGCGCGATCAACTGGATGACCGCCGGGCGCGGCATCGTGCACTCCGAGCGCACGCCCGACGACTTGCGCGGCATCGAGCGGCGCAGCCACGGCCTGCAGCTGTGGTGCGCGCTGCCCGAGGCGCACGAGGAAGCCGCGCCGGCCTTCCAGCACCACGCCGCGCACGAACTGCCCGAGCTCAACCTGCCCGAGGCGGCGGTGCGCGTGCTGGTGGGCAGCGCGTTCGGCGCAACCTCGCCGGTGGCGACGCTGTCGCCGACGCTCTACCTCGATATCGCGCTCGCCTCCGGCGGCTCGCTGGTGCTGCCCGACGCAGCGCAGGAGCGCGCCGTCTACAGCGTCGATGCGGACGTGGAAATCGGCGGCACGCCGCTGCCGCCGCACACGCTGGCGGTCTTGCCGGCGCGCTCGCAGCCGCTGCTGCACGCGCGCGGCGGGGCCAGGGTGGTGCTGCTCGGCGGCGCGCCGCTCGGGCCGCGCTTCATCGTCTGGAACTTCGTCTCGAGCCGCAAGGAACGCATCGTCCAGGCGCAGGACGACTGGGAAGCTCGGCGCTTCGCCAAGGTCCCCGGCGACGAGACCGAATTCATCCCGCTGCCGCCGCGTCAGTCGAAGCGGTAGGTGGCGCCGCCCGTCATGCCGACGCGCAGCGCGGCCTCCACGCCTTCGACGATCACCGCGTTCATGCCGAAGGTGATCGCGCCGTCCAGGCGCGCGTCGGCGCGGTAGGCGGCGAGCGTGTCGCCGACCGCGTGGCCGGTCTGCGCGGTGAGCGGGTCCACGTCCGGGATGCTGCAGCGGCTGCAGGGCTTGACGAGTTTGAGGCGCACCGCGCCGTCGGGCGTGTCGAAGGCGATCTCGTCGAGATGGTCCTCGCCGTTGGCTTCCAGCCCGTCGAGCACGAGGTTGGGGCGAAAGCGCTGCATCGTCACCGCGCCGTGGCCGGCGTGGCCGAGGCGCGCGTTCAGCTCGGCGAGCCCGGCGCTGGACGCCACCAGCAGCGGGAAGCCGTCGGCGAACGCCGTCTCGGCTTCGAGCGGCCCGGTCCAGCGCCGGTCGGCGAGGCGGCGCTGCTCGGGGTCGAAGCGCACCAGCCGCAGCTTGCGGCCGAGGAAATCGCTGAACCACTGCGCGGCGAGTTCACCCATGTCGTAGGCCTTCACCGTGTCGTTCCACACCGTGGCCCGCGTGGCCTCTTCCACCGTGTCCAGCGCCACGTGCAGCGCCAGCATGCCGGGCGCGCGCAGCACCATGTCGGCGTGGCGCAGCGTCGGCTGGATCAGCGCCATGCGCGGCAGCTCGCGCTGCGTGACGAACACGCCGCGTTCGTCGACCACCATCCAGGCGCGGTCGAACTCGAAGCCGGTCTCGATGATCAGTGCTTCGTCGACGGCGATGCCGCCGCAGGACTTGACCGGGTGCAGGTTCAGCCCCGCGATGCGCACCTCCACATCGCCGCTCACTTCAGCAACCCCTTCAACAGCTTCTCCTTCAGCACGTCCTTCGGCTTGGGCACCGAAGCGCCCGGCTCGGCCGGCTTGATGCCGAGCTTCTCGCCGAGCCTTTCCTTCAGCTTGTCTTCCACCTTGTTCTGCAAGGCGCCGGCGGCCACCGCCGACCACTGCACCTGCCAGTCGATCGCCTCGAAAGGCCCGGTCAGCCGCACCGGCACCGTCAGGCCCTTGAGCGCGGCGAGGTCCGCGCCGCCCTGGCCGGCGGTGCTGCCGGTGACGGTGGCGCGCGCGGTGTAGTCGATGCGGCCGCGGCCGATGTCGGCGAGCCCCTCGCCGCCCAGGCGCAGGAAGGGGCTCTTGACGTCCAGGTCCTTGTTGCGCGCCACGCCGTCGGCGATCTGGAAGGTGGCGTTCAGCTCGGAGAAATCGGTCTTCTCGGTCTGGCGCGCCTGCTCCACCGCGTCCTGCTTGAGGGACAGCGCCGCCTTGGCCTGGCGCAGCGTCTTGGCGAGGTTGATGCCCTTGATCGCGCCGTCGCGCAGGTTCAGCGCCGCGTTGCCGCGCAGGTGCGAACGCAGCTCCCCGACGCTGCGGCCGGTGGTGTCGACGTCGAGGTCGACGCGGCCGTTGCCTTCGAGCAGATCCTTGCCGGCCACGTCCTTGAGCAGCGCGTTGACGTTCACGCCGCTGGCCACCGCCTTCACCGCGATGCGGCTGGCGCGCGCATCGGCCAGCGCGTTGGCGGCCAGCGCGCCGCCCCAGGCCTTGGCCTGCAGCACCGGCACCTTGAGCATGCCGTTGTCGAGCTTGGCCTCGACGCGCGCATCGGCGATGCGGTACTGGCGGAAGGCCAGGCGGCCGGCGCGCAGCGCGATGTCGGCATCGAGCGCGCGCAGGCCCGACAGATCCACCGGCGCATCGGCCGGCGCCGGCTTGTCGCTGCCCGACGCCGCGCCGGCCGAGGCGGCCTCGGGCAGCAGCGTGTTGAGGTCGAGCGAATCGAAGCGGCCGTCGGCCTTGACGAAGACCGGGTGCGCGGCGAGGTTGGCGTTGCCGTCCACCGCGAAGTTGTTGGCGTTCAGCGCGCCGGCCACCGACCACCTGGCCGCCTGCGGCGAGGCGTTGGCGCTGCCGCGCAGCGTCAGCGCGAGCGGCTTGAGCTGCTTGTCCTGCAGGTCGGCCTTCAGTTCGAGCCCGGCCAGTTCGAGCGCCGACTTGGCCGGCTGCAGGCCGAGCCGGGCGCGCAGCGTGCCGGCGATCGTGCGGCCCGCGCCGGCGCTCTTGATGTCGGCCTCGAAGCCGGGCAGCGCGATCGCGTCGAAGTTGCCGGTGGGCGCGCCGCTCTTGAAGTCCGCCGCGATCGGCAGCTCGCCGCCGAGCGAGAAGCGGCCCTGCAGCGCGCTGCCGGCGAGCTTGTCGCCGGCCACGTCGAGGCGCGGCCAGTCGAGATCGAGCGCCAGCGCGTCCTTGCCGCGCTGGCCTTTCAGGCGCAGCTTCAGCGCCTCGACGCGCAAGGCCTGTTTCGCGGGATCGAACGCGAAGGCATCGACGGCCAGGGTGCTGCCGGCGAGCTGGATCGCGCCGGCGCGCGCGCCGAGGGTCAGCTCCAGCTTCTGCGCCTGCGCCGCGCCCTGGGCGCCGTCCCAGGCGAGCGCGCCGCGCAGCTGCGCATCGACGTTGCTCGCGCCCGGCACGTCGCCATTCCAGGCGAGGTTCATGTCGGCGAGCTTCACCGAGCCGCTGGCCAGCTCGGGCGTCAGCGTGGTCTTGCCGGTCAGCGTGCCTTTGAGCGCAGGCTGCCTGAAGTCGGCGTTGGCCGAGAGTTCCACCGGCGACGCGATGCCGTCGGCGATGCGGCCGGTGCTCAGCTTGGCGAGCACCGCTTCGCCATCGAGCCTGGCCATGTCGTCCTTGATGCGGGCGCGCACGTCGGCGAGTTCGACGCGATCGACGTCGAAGCTCAGCGGCCTGGACGACGATGCCTCGGCCGGCGCCTTGTCCTTCGCGGGCGCCTCGTCCTTCGCGGCCGGCCCGGCGAGGTCGTCGGTGTTGCGCCTGCCCTGCGCATCGCGCAGCAGCTGCACGTGCACGCCGCTGGCTTCGACACGCCCCACCACCACGCGCCCCGACAGCAGCGGCAGCACCTCGACGGCCAGCGCGGCCTTGTCGATCGCCGCGAACTGCTCTGCGCGGCCATGTTCGCTCAGGCTCACCTGGCTGAGCTTGACCGCGACGCGCGGGAACACCGACAGCTCGATCGGCCCGGCGATCACGAGCGTGCGGTCGCGGTTGGTCTTCATCCAGTCGACCGCCACGCCCTTGTAGCGGTTCGGATCGAAGCTGGCGACCAGCCACGCGGCCGCCGCGACGGCCACGAGGAGCAGCACCGCGAGCGCGATGACTATGCGCTTGATCCAGAGGGACATGGCAGCACGGTAGCCGAAAAACGGAGGGCGGATTTTGCACCCCGTTGCGCACGGGGCGAAACAACCCCCTGCCTACAATGCAAGCCGATGAAACACGTGGACGTGCTGGTGCGGGGCGCGGGCATCGTCGGGCAGAGCCTGGCGCTGTCGCTGGCCCGGCTGGGCTTGCAGATCGGGTTGTGCCGCGACGAGCCGCGCGCGGGCGCCGCGCCCGACGTGCGCGCCTATGCGCTCAATGCCGCCTCGGTGGCGCTGCTGAAGTCGCTCAAGGTCTGGGACGCGCTGCCCGCGCATGCCGCGACGCCGGTCTACGACATGCACGTGCAGGGCGACGCCGAGGGCAGCGCGATCGACTTCTCCGCCTGGGAGCAGCGTGCCGGCGAACTGGCCTGGATCGTCGATGCGCCGGTGCTCGAACGCGAACTCGCCGCGGCGGTGCGCTTCGCGCCGCACGTGCAGGTGCTGAGCGCCGCGCAGGCCGATCACGTCAAGGCCGATCTGGTGGCGCTGTGCGAAGGCAAGGCCTCGGCGACACGCGCGGCGCTGGGCGTGCGCTTCGAGCGCCACGACTACGGCCACAGCGCGATCGCCGCGCGGCTCGTCGCTTCGCGCCCACACCTCGGCACGGCGCGGCAGTGGTTCCGCTCGCCCGACGTGCTGGCGCTGCTGCCCTTCGATGCGCCCGAGCCGCAGCGCAGCTGGGTGCTGGTGTGGTCGCTGCCGCGCGAGCGCTGCGCCGAGCTGATGGCGCTCGACGACGCGGCCTTCGCCGCCGCGCTGAACGAAGCCACGCGCGGCGAGGCCGGCGAGCTGAGCCTCGCCTCGCCGCGCGCCGAATGGCCGCTGGGCATCGCGCAGGCCAGCGCCTGGGCCGGCCCGGGCTGGGTGCTGCTCGGCGACGCCGCGCACCTGGTGCACCCGCTCGCCGGCCAGGGCCTCAACCTGGGCCTGGCCGACGTGGCGGCGCTGTCGCGCGTGATCGCCGCGCGCGAGCCGTGGCGGCCGCTCGCCGACCCGAAACTGCTGCGCCGCTACGTGCGCGAACGCGCGCTGCCCACCTGGGCCATGGGCCGCATCACCGACGGATTGCTGCATTTGTTCGCGCAGCCGGCGCCGGCCGCGCGGGAACTGCGCAACCGCGGGCTCGGTCTGGTCAATCGTCTCACCCCGCTCAAGCGCTGGCTCACGGCCCGCGCGCTCGACAGCTGAAAGATCTCCCATGCACCGCATCACGTCCCTGACGCTCGCGTTCGTCGTCTTCGCCACGGCGCTGGCCGCCACCCCGGCCCAGGCGCAGGAAGCGGCCATCCGCAAGAACCTCGCCGAACGCCTGCCCAACTTCCCGAAGATCGACGAGGTGGTCAAGAGCCCGATCCCCGGCCTCTACGAGGTGCGCTCGGGCACCGAGATCTTCTACACCGACGAGCAGGGCAACTACATCGTCGACGGCCACCTGATCGATACGCGCACGCGCGCCAACCTGACGCAGGAGCGCATCGACAAGCTCACCGCGATCGACTTCGCCAGGCTGCCCTTCAAGGACGCGATCGTCTGGAAGCAGGGCAACGGCGAACGCAAGATGGCCGTGTTCGCCGACCCGAACTGCGGCTACTGCAAGCGCTTCGAGCGCGACCTCAACGAGGTGAAGAACGTCACCGTCTACACCTTCCTGTACCCCATCCTCGGCGCCGATTCGCTGGAGAAGTCGAAGAACATCTGGTGCGCGAAGGACCGCAGCGCCGCCTGGCGCGACTGGATGCTCGAAGGCGCGACGCCGCCCAAGACCATGGGCCAGTGCGACAGCGCCGCGCTGCAGCGCAACGCCGAGTTCGGCCGCAAGTACCGCATCAACGGCACGCCCGGCGTGATCTTCGAAGACGGCAAGCGCGCGCCCGGCGCGATCAGCACCGAGCAGATCGAAAAGCAGCTGCTGGCCAGCCGCGCCGCTGCCGCCGGCGCCAAGCCGTGACGATCAGCTACCGCGTCGACGTCGCGGACGCGCACGCGCACCTGTTCCGCGTCACGCTGCGCGTGCCGCGGCCGGCGGCCGAGCAGCGCCTGAGCCTGCCGGTGTGGATCCCGGGCAGCTACCTGGTGCGCGAGTTCGCGCGCCATCTGTCCGACTTGCGCGCCGAGCAGGCCGGCCGGCCGGTGGCGCTGGAGCAGCTCGACAAGGCGACGTGGCTGGCGCGCTGCGCGGGGCGCGGCGAGCTGACGGTCAGCGCGCTGGTCTACGCCTTCGACACCTCGGTGCGCTGCGCCTTCCTCGACGCGCAGCGCGGCTTCTTCAACGGCACCGGGCTGTGCCTGCGCGTCGAAGGGCGCGAGGCCGAGGCGCAGCGCCTGCAGATCGGCACGCTGCCGCGCGGCTGGCAGGTGGCGACCGCGATGCGCGCGCTGAAGGCCGATGCGCAGGGGCGCGGCGTCTACGAGGCGGCCGACTACGACGAGCTGGTCGACCATCCCTTCGAGCTGGGCCGCTTCTGGCGCGGCGAATTCGAGGCGCACGGCGTGCCGCACGAGTTGATCGTCTCCGGCGCATTGCCCGATTTCGACGGGCCGCGCCTGCTCGCCGATGCGCGGCGCATCTGCGAGGCGCAGATTTCCTTCTGGCATGGCGGGCGCAAGCCGAAGGCGCCGTTCTCGCGCTACGTCTTCCTGCTCAACACCGCCGAAGACGGGCACGGCGGCCTGGAGCACCGCGCCAGCACGGCGCTGCTGTCGGCGCGCCGCAACCTGCCCCAGCTCGGCCGCGGCGAGACCAGCGACGGCTACGCCGACCTGCTCGGCCTGATCAGCCACGAGTACTTCCACACCTGGAACGTCAAGCGGCTGCGCCCGGCCGAGTTCGCGCGCTACGACTACACGCAGGAGAACTACACGCGGCTGCTGTGGTTCTTCGAAGGCTTCACCTCCTACTACGACGACCTGGTCCTGCGCCGCTGCGGCCTGATCGACACGCCGCGCTACCTGAAGCTGCTCGCGCGTACCGTCAGCGGCGTCGCCGCCACGCCCGGGCGCGAGGTGCAGAGCGTCGCCGAGGCGAGCTTCGACGCCTGGGTGAAGTACTACCGCAGCGACGAGAACACGCCCAACGCCACCATCAGCTACTACGCCAAGGGCGCGCTGGTGGCGCTGGCGCTGGACCTCACGCTGCGCCGCGACGGCAGCTCGCTCGACGCGGTGATGCGCGCGCTGTGGGACGCGAGCGGCGGCGGGACTATCGGCGAAGCCGACATCGCCGCCGCGCTGCAGCGCTGCGGCGGCCGCTCCTACGCGAAGGAGCTGGCCGAGTGGGTGCACGGCCGCGCCGAGCTGCCGCTGAAGGGTCTGCTACATGGCGCCGGCATCGAGTGGCAGGCGCAGCCGGCGACGCTGGCGCAGCGCCTCGGCCTGCGCGTGGCCGAGAGCGCGCTCACCGGCGTCAAGGCCACCCACGTGCTGCGCGGCGGCGCGGCCGAAGCGGCCGGCATCGCGGCCGGCGACGAGCTGCTCGCCGTGGCCGGCTGGCGCGTGCGCCGCCTCGACGACGCGCTGCGCCTGATGACGCCGGGGCAGGGCAGCGAGTGGCTGCTGGCGCGCGACCAGCGCGTGCGGGCCGTCGACGTCGTGCTGCCGCGCGATGCTGGCATCGGCGCGCCGGTGCTGTTGACCGCCGACGCGAAGCCGGCCGCCGCTGCGCAGGCCTTGCGCGAGGCATGGCTGGGCCGCTGAGCCGAACTGCCTTCGCGCCGCGACGACGCCTCGCCTTCGCCGCGCTCTGCGCCGGTGTGCTCGCGCTGCATGCGTGGTTCGTCACGGCGCTGCGCGACCGGCTGGGCGACATCGCGAGCCGTGCCGCGATGCCGGCGCGCATCGAGGTGGCCTACGTGCGCGAGCTGGAGCCGGCCGCGCCGCCGGCGGTGGCGCGGCCGGCCGTGCCCAAGCCGCGCGTGCGGCGCGCCGCGCCGCCGCTGCCGCCCGCCTCCGCGCCCGAGCCGGAGGCGAGCGAGTCTGAACCACCGGCGAGCGAGCTTGCGCCGGCCTGGCAGGAGCCACCGCCCGCGCCCGAGCCTGCCGCCGAAGCCCCTGCCGTCGCCGCCGCCGAACCGGCCAGCGCACCCGCCTCGGCCTCCGAGCCCTTCGCCTGGCCCACCGCCACGCGCCTGACCTACAAGCTGAGCGGCAACGTGCGCGGCGAGGTGCACGGCGACGCGCAGGTCGAATGGATACGCCAGGGCGAGCGCTACCAGGTGCACCTCGACGTGACCGTCGGCCTGCCCATCGCGCCGCTGATCTCGCGCCGCATGAGCAGCGACGGCGAGTTGACGGAGCAGGGCCTCTCGCCGCGCCGCTACGACGAGGACACCCGGCTGATGTTCCGCGCGCCGCGCCGCGTGACCCTGCGCTTCGAGCCCGACGCCATCGTGATGCCCGACGGCCGCCGCCTGCGCCGCCAGCAGGGCGTGCAGGACACCGCCAGCCAGTTCGTGCAGCTCAGCTGGTTGTTCACCACGAAGCCCGGGCTGCTGCGCCCCGGCAACACCATCGACCTCGCACTCGCGCTGCCCAAGAGTGTCGACCGCTGGGTCTACGACGTGCTCGGCGAGGAGACGGTGGCGACGAGCTTCGGCGCGGTCGACGCCTTCCACCTCAAGCCGCGGCGCGTGTCGCGCCCGGGCGGCGACCTGGTGGCCGAGATCTGGTTCGCGCCGACGCTGCGCTACCTGCCGGCGCGCATCCGCATCGAGCAGGACAGCGAGACCTTCATCGACCTGGTGCTCGCGCGCAAGCCGGAGCTGGCCCCGTAGCGCGCGCCGTATAGTCGCCGCAGCACGAAAGGAGACGACCCATGAGCTACCAGAACATCCTCGTCGAGACCCGCGGCAGCGGCGAGCGCCGCACCGGCTGGATCACGCTGAACCGCCCCAAGCAGCTCAACGCGCTGAACGACGCGCTGATGGACGAGCTGGGCGCCGCGCTGAAGGCCTTCGACGCCGACGAGGGCATCGGCTGCATCGTGATCACCGGCAGCGAGAAGGCGTTCGCCGCCGGCGCCGACATCGGCGCGATGGCGACGTGGACCTACATGGACGTCTACAAGAGCGACTACATCACGCGCAACTGGGAGACCATCCGCAGCGTGCGCAAGCCGGTGATCGCCGCGGTGGCCGGCTTCGCGCTGGGCGGCGGCTGCGAACTGGCGATGATGTGCGACTTCATCATCGCCGCCGACACGGCCAAGTTCGGCCAGCCCGAGATCAAGCTGGGCATCATCCCCGGCGCCGGCGGCACGCAGCGCCTGCCGCGCGCGATCTCCAAGGCCAAGGCGATGGACCTGGTGCTGACCAGCCGCATGATGGACGCCGCCGAGGCCGAGCGCGCCGGCCTGGTCTCGCGCGTGGTGCCTGCCGCCGAGCTGCTCGACGTGACGCTGGCCGCCGCGCAGACCATCTGCGAGTTCAGCGGCCCGAGTGTGATGATGGCCAAGGAGTGCATCAACCGCGCCTACGAAGGCCCGCTGGCCGACGGCATGCTGTTCGAGCGGCGCATGTTCCACTCGCTCTTCGCCACCGACGACCAGAAGGAAGGCATGGCCGCCTTCGTCGAGAAGCGCAAGCCGGGGTTCAGGCAGCGCTGAGCGTCGAGGCCGTAGACATCCGTTCGCCCTGAGCTTGTCGAAGGGCCTCGCGCTGCACGTCGGCCGGGCTTCGACGGGCTCAGCCCGAACGGGATCTATGCGACTGAGCGCGAAACGGCATGCGCGCCATGCCCCTCAAGGTTGAACCCAGCGCGCCCCATGCCCGTTGAACACCGCGCGCCGGTGCCCGTCGGGGTGCAGCTCGAGCCAGTCGATGGACTCGATGCTCGCCTCGATGACGGCGAAGTAGTCGTGCGCCACCGGCTCGTGCGGCGGCGGGGGCGGTGCCGGCGTGGTGACCGGCGCGCCGGGCGGCAGCGGCGAGAGGTAGTCCTGCGCGGCCGGCGTGAGGCGCACGCGCGCCCAGCGCGACGAGGCCGCCAGCCCCGACATCTCGATGTCCAGCCGCACGCGGCAGCGCAGCTGCCAGCCCAGCGGCTGTGACCACATCACCAGCGTGCCGTGCGGATGGCTCAGCAGCTGGCGCACCTTGCCGGCGCGCTCGTCGGTGTAGATCAGCAGTTCCTTCTGGCGCTCGTCGAGCTCGCGCAGCACCACGGTGCGCGCGTCGGCGCGCTCGCCGTCGACCGTCGCCAGCACCGGCGTGCGCCAGGGGTGAGACTTGTCGGCGACGCACAGCGTCAGCTGCTGCCAGATGGCCGCCTCGATGGCGCCGAGCGTCGCGAGGCGGTCCGTCGTCATCTCATGCTTCCTTGCGCAGGGACGGGAACAGGATCACGTCGCGGATGCTCGGGCTGTCGGTCAGCAGCATGATCAGCCGGTCGACGCCGATGCCGCAGCCGCCGGTGGGCGGCATGCCGTATTCGAGCGCGCGGATGAAGTCGGCGTCGTAGTACATCGCCTCGTCGTCGCCGGCTTCCTTGTTGGCCGCCTGCGCCTGGAAGCGCGCCGCCTGGTCCTCGGCGTCGTTCAGCTCGGAGAAGCCGTTGGCGTACTCGCGCCCGGTGATGAAGAGCTCGAAGCGCTCGGTGACGGCCGGGTCGGTGTCGGAGGCACGCGCCAGCGGGCTCACCTCGACCGGGTAGTCGATGATGAAGGTCGGGTCCCAGAGCTTTTCTTCCACCGCCGCCTCGAACAGGCCGAACTGCAGCTCGGCCAGCGTCCAGTGCGCCGGCGGCTCCTCGCCGAGCGACTTGAGCTTCTCGTGCAGCGCGCGCGCGTCCACGGCTTCGGCGGGCGTCAGGCCCGCGTGCGCGACCAGCGCGTCCTTCACCGTCAGGCGCGCGAACGGCTTGTCCAGGTCCACCGGGCGGCCGGCGTAGCTGAGATTCGCCGAGCCGGTGGCCTGGCGCGCGGCGTGGCGCAGCACCTGCTCGGTGAAGTCCATCAGGTCGTGATGGTTCCAGTAGGCCGCATAGAACTCCATCATCGTGAACTCCGGGTTGTGCCGGACGCTGATGCCTTCGTTGCGGAAGTTGCGATTGATCTCGAACACGCGCTCGAAGCCGCCGACGACCAGGCGCTTGAGGTACAGCTCGGGCGCGATGCGCAGGAACATCTCCTGGTCGAGCGCGTTGTGGTGCGTGACGAAGGGCTTGGCGTTGGCGCCGCCCGGGATGGGGTGCAGCATCGGCGTCTCGACCTCGAGGAAGCCGTGCTCGACCATGAAGTTGCGGATCGACGCCATCGCCTTGCTGCGCGCCATGAAGCGCAGCCGCGCCTCCTCGTCGGTCATCAGGTCGACGTAGCGCTGGCGGTACTTCTGCTCCTGGTCGGTCATGCCGTGGAACTTGTCGGGCAGCGGCCGCAGGCTCTTGGTGAGCAGGCGCAGCGTGCTCACGGTGACGGTCAGCTCGCCGGTGCGCGTGCGCATCAGCGTGCCCTCGGCGCCGAGGATGTCGCCCAGGTCCCAGTGCTTGAACTGCTCATAGACCTCGGCGCCGACGCCGTCGACCGACACGCGCAGCTGGATGCGGCCCGAGGCGTCCTGCAGCGTCGCGAAGCTGGCCTTGCCCATCACGCGCTTGAGCATCATGCGGCCGGCGACGCTGACCTTGACCGCCTGCGGCTCGAGCTCCTCGTTGGGGATTTCGCCGTACCTGCGCTGCAGCTCGAGCGCGCGCTGCGCCGGCTTGAAGTCGTTCGGGAACACCGCCGTGCCGTTCGCCTTGGCGCGCGCGCGCAGCGCGGCGAGTTTTTCGCGGCGTTCGGCGATGAGCTGGTTGTCGTCGAGGGCTGGGGCGGCGGGGTGGGGTTCGGTCATGGCGGGGTCCGGTGGACCGGCGATTTTAGGGGGGCCGGCCGGTATCATTCGCAGTCATCCCGCCGGCGCCGCGCCGGCCGCGTCCGATTGAACATCCTGCTGATCAACCACTACGCGGGGTCCGTGCATCACGGCATGGAGTTCCGCCCGTACTACATGGCCCGCGAGTGGGTGCGCAGCGGCCACCGCGTGCGCATCGCGGCGGCCTCGTTTTCGCACGTGCGTGCGCGCCAGCCGCGCATGGATGCCGGCGGCGCGCCGACGCGCGAGCTGATCGACGGCATCGAGTACCTCTGGTATCCGACGCCGGCCTACGCCTCCAACGGCCTGGGCCGGGTGCGCAACATCGCGTCGTTCCTGCGCCAGATGCATCGCGATGCCGGCCGCCATGCGCGCGAGTTCGCGCCCGACGTGGTGATCGCCTCCAGCACCTACCCGATGGACATCTGGGTGGCGCGCCGCATCGCGCGCCGCGCCGGCGCGCGGCTGGTCTACGAGGTGCACGACCTGTGGCCGCTGTCGCCGGTCGAGATCGGCGGCATGTCGCGCCGCCATCCGTTCATCGTGCTGTGCCAGGCGGCGGAAGACCACGCCTACCGCGTCGCCGACGCCACCGTGTCGCTGCTGCCGAAGACCGGGCCCTACATGGCCTCGCGCGGGCTCGACCTGGCGCGGCTGCACGTGGTGGGCAACGGCGTCGCGGTGGAGGACTGGGAGGACGGCGACGAGCGCGCCGTCGACCCGGCGATAGCCGCCTGGCTGGCCGCGCAGCGCGCCGCCGGCCGCACGGTGGTCGGCTTCACCGGCTCGCACGGCGTGCCCAACGCGCTCGACGTGCTGCTCGATGCGGCCAGGATGATGGACGGCGAGCCGGTTGCCTTCCTGCTGGTGGGCGACGGCATGGAGAAACCCAGGCTGCAGCGGCGCGTCGCCGACGAGAGACTGAACAACGTCGGCCTGTTCGCGCCGGTGCCCAAGGCGCAGCTGCCGGCGCTGCTGCGCCGCCTCGACATCGCCTACATCGGCTGGCGCCGCCTGCCGATCTACCGCTTCGGCATCGCGCCGAACAAGCTGATGGACTACATGATGGCCGGCTGCGCGGTGCTGCACTCGGTGGAGGCGGGCAACGACCCGGTGCAGGAGGCGGGCTGCGGCATCAGCGTCGAGCCCGAGTCGGCGGCGGCGGTCGTCGAAGGCGTCCGCCGCCTGATCGCTGCCGGCGCCGACGAGCGCGCCCGCATGGGCCGGCGCGGGCGCGAGTTCATCCTGCGCCATCACACCTACGGCGTGCTGGCGCGGCGTTTTCTCGAGGCGGCCGCGGCATGAACGCGCCGCGCATCCGCTCCTGCGCCATCCGCGAGGTGCGCTTCGGCGCCGAGGTCACGGTGGTCGAGCCCGTCAACCTGTACGAGTGCGAGATCGGCGACGGCTGCTTCATCGGCCCCTTCGTCGAGATCCAGCGCGGCGTCGTGATCGGCGCGCGCACCAAGGTGCAGTCGCACAGCTTCGTCTGCGAACTGGTCACGATCGGCGACGACTGCTTCGTCGGCCACGGCGTCAAGTTCGTCAACGACCTGTTTGCCACGGGCGGCCCGGCGCGCGGCGACCGCTCGCTGTGGCGTTCCACGCGCATCGGCCACCGCGTCTCGATCGGCAGCGGCGCGGTGATCCTGCCCGTGAACATCTGCGACGGCGTGGTGATCGGCGCCGGCGCGGTGGTGACGCGCGACATCGAGCGCCCCGGCATCTATGCCGGCAACCCGGCGCGGCTGCTGCGGCCGCTGCCCTAGCCGGCCTTCGAGATGAAGATCCCGTTCGTCGACCTGCACGCCCAGTACCTCGCGCACCGGGAGGGCATCGACGCGGCCATCGCCGGCGTCATCGAGCGCAGCGCCTTCATCGGCGGCGAGGCGGTGGCGCGCTTCGAAGCGGCCTACGCCGAACACTACGGCATCGCGCACTGCGTGTCCTGCGCCAACGGCACCGACGCGATTTACATCGCGCTGAAGATGTTGGGCATTGGCGCGGGCGACGAGGTGATCACCACCGCGCACAGCTGGATCTCGTCGTCGGAGGCGGTCTCGCAGACCGGCGCGACGCCGGTGTTCGTCGACGTCGACGATTTCTACACCCTCGATGCCGCAAAGATCGAAGCAGCCATCACGCCGCGCACCCGCGCGCTGATCCCGGTGCACCTGTACGGCCAGGCCTGCGCGATGGGGCCGATCATGGAGATCGCCAGGCGCCGCGGCCTGCGCGTGCTGGAAGATTGTGCGCAGGCCCACTACGCCACCTGGGGCGGGCAGCGCGTCGGCACCTTCGGCGACGCGGCGACCTTCAGCTTCTACCCGGGCAAGAACCTGGGCGCCTACGGCGATGCCGGCGCGATCGTCACGCGCGATGCCGCGCTCGCCGAGGCGATGCGCATGTACGCCAACCACGGCCAGCTGAAGAAACACGAGCATCGCATCGAGGGCATCAACAGCCGGCTCGACGGCCTGCAGGCCGCCATCCTCTCGGCCAAGCTGCCGCACATCCTCGACTGGACGGCGCGCCGCCAGCAGGTGGCTGCGTGGTACGGCGAGGCGCTGGCCGGCATCGACGGCCTCGAACTGCCGAAGGTGCGTGAAAGCGCCACGCACGTCTACCACCTCTATGTGATCCAGCACGCCGGGCGCGACGGCCTGGCCGCGCATCTGGCCGAGCGCGCCATCCAGACCGCGGTGCACTATCCGACCGCGCTGCCGCTGCTGGCGTGTTATGCCGCGCGCGGCTTCACGGCCGCGCAGTTTCCGCGCGCGGCGCGCAACCAGTCGCGCATCCTGTCGCTGCCGATCTATCCGGAGCTGACGCGCGAGATGGTGCAATACGTCGCCGACTCGATCGCCGCGTACCGTTGCCAGCCATGAAGCACTTCACACCGATCCAGGGCCGCAAGATCCGCATCGCGCTGGCCGGCTGCGGCCGCATCTCGAAGAACCACTTCGACGCCCTCGGCAAGCACGCCGCGCACGCCGAACTGACCGACGTGTGCGACGTCGATCCGGCCGCGCTGGCGGCGGCCGTGCAGGCCACCGGCGCGCGCGGCCACACCTCGCTGGCCGCGATGCTGGAAGCCACGCAGGCCGATGCCGTCGCGCTCGCCACGCCCAGCGGCCTGCACCCGCAGCAGGCGCTCGAGGTGGCCGCCAGCGGCCGCCACGTGATCACCGAGAAGCCGATGGCCACGCGCTGGGCCGACGGGCTGCGCATGGTGCGCGGCTGCGACGAGGCCGGCGTGCGCCTGTACGTGGTCAAGCAGAACCGCGGCAATGCCACGCTGCAGCTGCTCAAGCGCGCGCTCGACGCCGGGCGCTTCGGCCGCCTCTACATGGTCACGGTGAACGTGTTCTGGACGCGCCCGCAGTCCTACTACGACAGCGCGGCCTGGCGCGGCACCTGGGAGTTCGACGGCGGCGCCTTCATGAACCAGGCGAGCCACTACGTCGACCTGCTCGACTGGCTCGGCGGGCCGGTGGAAAGCGTGATGGCCTACGCCGGCACGCTGGCGCGCAACATCGAGGTGGAGGACACCGGCGTCGCTGCGCTGAAGTGGCGCAGCGGCGCAATGGGTTCGATCAACGTCACGATGCTGACCTACCCGCAGAACCTGGAAGGCTCGATCACCCTCCTCGGCGACCGCGGCAGCGTGCGCGTCGGCGGCGTGGCGCTCAACCAGATCCAGCACTGGGAATTCGACGCCGCGCACGAGATGGATGCGCAGGTGAAGGACGCCAGCTACGGCATCACCTCGGTCTACGGCTTCGGCCACGCGCTCTACTACGACAACGTGATCCGCAGCCTGCGCGGCGAGTGCGAGCCGGCCACCGACGGGCGCGAGGGCCTGAAGTCGCTGGAACTGCTGATCGCGATGTACCGCTCGGCGCGCGACGGGCGGCGCGTGAACCTGCCGCTGGACTACTGAGTTGAACGACGCGGCCCTTGCTCCCGCCTCCACGGGCCTGGTGCGAGCCAGCCTGACCTTGCTGGCGGGCGGGGCCGCGGCGCAACTGGTGCCGCTGCTGCTGGGGCCCTGGCTGACGCGGCTGTACACGCCCGAGACCTTCGGCCTCTACCACCTGCTCGCCGCCGTGGTGGCCAACGTGGCGGTGGCGGCCTGCGCTCGCTACGAGTTCGCCTTGCCCAAGGCCGCAGGCGATGCCGAGGCGCGGGCGCTGCGCGCGCTGTGCCTGCGCATCGCCGCCGTGGTCACCGTGGCGAGCCTGGCGGCTGCGCTGGCCTGGGCGGCATGGCTGGGCCAGGCCTGGCCGCTGTGGCTGGCACCCGGCGTTGCGCTGCTGGCCCTGCTGTCGCTGGCCACGCTGGAGGCGATGCGCGCGCAGCGCTTCCGGCCGCTCGCGTGGGCGCGTGTCGTGCAGCATGGCGGCGGCGCGTTGCTGCAAGGGCTGGCGGGGCTGCTGTCGCTGGGCGTGCATGGCTTGATCGGCGGCGCGATCGTCGCGGCCGGCGCGGCGCTGGCCCTGCTCGGCGGGATCCGGGTTGGGCACGTCTCGCGCATGCGCTTGGAGGCCGTGGCGCGCCGCTACCGCGACTTCCCGCTGCTCAACACGCCGCACGCCGTGCTCGGCGCCTTGCAGGACACGCTGGCCCTGGCCCTGGTGGCCGGCAGCCAGGGCGCGGCCGCGGCGGGTGCCTGGGGTCTGGCGCTGCGCTACCTGAAGGCGCCGGCCACGCTGGTGGGTAGCGCGGTCTCCCAGGCGCTCTATCCGCAACTGGCGCAGGCCGGCCGCACGCGGGCGGGCCGCGCGATGGTGCTGCGAACCATGGGCGTGCTCGCGCTGGCGGCGCTGCCCTTCGTGCTGCTGCTCTGGCTGCTGGCGCCGGCCGCCTTCGCCTGGGCGTTCGGCGCCGAGTGGCGCGAGGCCGGCGAGCTGGCGCGTGCGCTGGCGCTGTACATCGGATTGCACTTCGTCGCCTCGCCGCTGGGCGTGGTCACGCTGGCGTGGGACGCCCAGGCCTGGGCGCTGAAGCTGGCGCTGGCCGGCCAGGCGATGTTCGTCGCCGCGCTCGCCGCGGGGCTCGCGCTGGATGGCCTGCGCGGCGCGGGCTGGGCGGTCTCGCTCGCGATGGCGCTGTACTTCGGCTGGTACTTCGCGAAGCTGGCGCGCTGGCCGGTGGAAGGCGCCTGAGCATGTCGCCGCGCGCCTGGTTCAACCGCTGGCGTCGCCGCCTCGTGCATGCGGCGCTGCATCGCATGGTGTTCGGCGAGTCTTCCGCGGGGCAGTGGCTGCCGAACACGCGCATCGCGCCGTCGACGTGCATAGCGCACGAGGAGAAGCTGCGCCTGGCCGACCACGTCTACATCGGCCCGTTCTGCTTCATCGAGGCGAGCCAGGGCGTGAGCCTGGGCGAGGGCGTGCAGGTCACGCACCATGTCAGCATCGTCACGCACAGCTCGCACCGCGCGCAGCGCCTGCTCGGCCGCGCCTACGTGGCGTGGCCCGGCCCGCGCCCCGGCTGGGTGGCGGGCGCGGTGGAGATCGGCCCCTACTGCTTCATCGGGCCGCATTCGCTGATCGAAGCCGGCACGCGGCTCGGGCGCGGCTGCATCGTGCGTGCCGGCAGCGTGCTGCGCGGCGAGTTTGCGGCATTCGCCGTCGTGGCCGGCAACCCGGCCGTCGTGGTGGGCGATTCGCGCGACGGCGATGCGCGCTGGCTCGAAGCGCAGCCGGAACTGCGCGCGCACTACGAGGCCTGGGCCGGCCCGGATTCGCCGCGATGAGGCTGGTGCTGCTGGGCGACGGCGAGAGTCCGCACCTGGTCAAGTGGGCGCGCGCGCTGGCGCCGCAGGTGGAGCTGTGGGCGGCTTCGTCGCGCGGCTTCGCCCCCGAGTTCGATGCCCTGGTGCCCGCCGCGCGCCGCCTCGCGCTCGGCACCGCGCCGCGCGCCGAGGGCGGCAACGCGGCGCTGTTGCGCCACCTGCCGAGATTGGCGCGCTGGCTGCGCGGCGTGCGGGCCGACTGGATTCACGCGCACTACCTCAGCTCGCACGGCACGCTGGCCTGGCTGGCGACCGCCTGGCTGGGCGTGCCCGGCCGCGTCGTCGGCTCGGCCTGGGGCAGCGACATCCTGGTCGCGCCGCAGCGCAGCCGGTCGATGCGCGCCGTCACGCGACGCGTGCTGCGCCACTGTGCGCTGACCACCAGCGATTCACGGGTCATGGCCGCGCGCATGGCCGAACTCGGCGCCCGCGAGGTGATGGTGTTTCCGTTCGGCCTGGAGGCGATGCCGCCCGCGGCGGCGGCCAAGGACGAAGCCTTGTTCTTCGCCAACCGCGCGCTCGAGCCGCTGTACCGTCCGCGCGAGGTCCTGGAGGCTTTTGCCGGCATCGCGCATGCGTGGCCGCGGGCGCGCCTGGTGGTGGCCAACGACGGCTCGATGCGCGCGGCGCTGCAGGCCCACGCGCTCGGGCTCGGGCTGGGCGAGCGCGTGCGCTTCGTCGGCCGGCTGCCGGCTGGCGAGCAGGCGCGCTGCTACGACGCGGCGCGCTGGTACATCAGCCTGCCGGCCAGCGACTCGGTCTCGGTCTCGGTGCTGGAGGCCATGGCGCATGGCTGCATT
Organism: Pseudomonadota bacterium; assembly: GCA_029779845.1. GTDB lineage: Bacteria > Pseudomonadota > Gammaproteobacteria > Burkholderiales > Burkholderiaceae_C > Piscinibacter. Next base: position 25,948 of record JAKOZT010000098.1, read on the forward strand.
CCGCTGCTGTCGGACCTGCCGGCCAACCGGGAACTGGTGCGCGACGGCGACAACGGCCTGATCGTTGCGGACGATCTCGCGGCGTTGCCGGCAAGGCTGCAAGCCTTGCATCTGCGTGCAGGCGCGGTGGCCGCGGCGAACCGCTGCTGGGTGGAGGCGCATGCGCTGTTCCCGCAGGCGGTGGCGGCCTTCCTCGCCCGGCTGCGCGAACTGGGGAGCGACGAAGCATGAGCCTGCAGGACGAGACCGACGCCGTGGCACGCCGCTATGCGCGCCGCGGCGAACTGGCCGACCGCTATCACCCGCTGCGCGCCGAGGTGCTGGCCGCGCTGCACGAACGCCAGCGCGCGATGCGCTCGCTGCTGGTGCGTCACGCCGGCGGCGACGTCGGCGCGCTGCGCCTCGTCGAGGTCGGATGCGGGGCCGGCGGCAACCTGCTCGAACTGCTGCGCCTGGGTTTCCGGCCCGAGCACCTGCAAGGCATCGAGCTGCTGCCCGAACGGCTTGCCCATGCGCGTGCCGTGCTGCCGGCGGCGCTGTCGTTGCACGCCGGCGATGCCTGCGCGCTGGCGCTGCCGGAGGGCTCGCAGGACATCGTGTACGTCGCCACCGTCTTCAGCTCGCTGCTCGACGACGCCTTCCAGCAGCGCCTGGCCGATGCGATGTGGGGCTGGCTGAAGCCGGGCGGCGCCGTGCTGTGGTACGACTTCATCGTCGACAATCCGGCCAACCGCGACGTGCGCGGCGTGCCGCTGGCGCGCGTGCGGGAGTTGTTTCCCTCCGGCCGCATCGAAGCGCGCCGCGTCACGCTGGCCCCGCCGATCGCACGCCGCGTCGCGGCGATCCATCCGACCCTGTACACCGTCTTCAACGCCATGCCGCCGCTGCGCACCCACGTGCTGGCCTGGATCGCCAAACCGATCTCATGAGCCCGCAACCCTTCCTCCCCTTCGCCCTGCCCGACATCGGCGAGCCCGAGATCGCCGAGGTGGTCGACACGCTGCGCTCGGGCTGGATCACCACCGGCCCGAAGGCGCGCCGCTTCGAGGAAGATTTCGCCGCCTGGCTGGGAGACCCCTCGCTGCACGCGCTGGCCGTCAACTCCGCCACCGCCGGGCTGCACCTCGCGCTCGAAGCGCTGGGGATCGGCCCGGGTGACGAGGTCATCACCACCACGCACACCTTCACCGCCACCGCCGAAGTGGTGCGCTACCTCGGCGCCGACGTGGTGCTGGTCGACATCGATCCGGCCACGCTGTGCATCGACATCGACGCGGTGGAGCGCGCCATCACGCCGCGCACGAAGGCGGTGATCCCGGTGCACTACGGCGGGCTGGCGGCCGACATGGCGCGGCTGATTCCGCTGGCGCGCCGCCACGGGCTGAAGATCGTCGAGGACGCGGCGCACGCGCTGCCCAGCACCTGCGGCGGCACCCTGGTCGGCACGCTGGCAAGCGACGCCACCGTCTTCAGCTTCTACGCCAACAAGACCATCACCACCGGCGAGGGCGGCATGGTGGTGGTGCGCGACGACGAGCTTGCCAAGCGCATCAAGGTGATGCGCCTGCACGGCATCAGCCGCGACGCCTTCGACCGCTTCACCGCCAAGGTGCCGAGCTGGTACTACGAGATCGTCGCGCCCGGCTTCAAGTACAACCTGACCGACATCGCCGCGGCGCTGGGCATCCACCAGCTCAGGCGCGCGCGCGAGTTCCAGCAGCGCCGCGAGGCGGTGGCGATGGCGTACCAGGAGACCTTGCAAGGGCTGCCGCTGATCCTGCCGCCCGGCCCGCGCGCGGGCGATGTGCACTCGTGGCACCTCTACGTCGTGCGCCTCGCCGACGAGGCGCGCATTGCCCGCGATGCCTTCATCGAGAAGCTGTTCGCCGCCGGCATCGGCTGCAGCGTGCACTACATCCCGCTGCACCTGCAGCCCTACTGGCGCGAGCGCTACGCGCTGCGCGCCGAGCAGTTCCCGCACAGCCAGCGCGCTTACGAGCGCAGCATCAGCCTGCCGATCTATTCGCGCATGACCGATGCCGACGTGGCGCGGGTGGCCGGGGCGCTGCGCGAGGGGCTCGGCGCCTAGAATCCCGCCATGTCCGATCGACTCGACCCCGAACGCATCCTCGCGTTCGCTCGCCAGACCCTGGACATCGAGGCCGCCGCGCTGATCGGCCTCAAGCAGCGCCAGGGCGATGGCTTCGTTGCCGCGGCGCGCGCGATGCTGGAATGCCGCGGCCGCGTCGTCGTGATGGGCATGGGCAAGAGCGGCCACGTCGGCCGCAAGATCGCCGCCACGCTGGCTTCGACCGGCACGCCGGCGATGTTCGTTCATCCGGCCGAAGCCAGCCACGGCGACCTCGGCATGGTCACCGATGGCGACGTGGTGCTGGCCATCTCCAACTCCGGCGAGAGCGACGAGATCGGCGCCATCCTGCCGGCGCTCAAGCGGCTGGCGGTCGTCACCATCGCGATGACGGGGCGCGCCGACAGCACGCTGGCGCGGCATGCCGACATCGTGCTGTCCAGCGCGGTCGACCAGGAGGCCTGCCCGCTGAACCTGGCGCCCACCGCGAGCACCACGGCACAGATGGCGCTCGGCGACGCGCTGGCCGTGGCGCTGCTCGATGCGCGCGGCTTTCGCGAGGAGGACTTCGCGCGCTCGCACCCCGGCGGCGCGCTCGGCCGCCGGCTGCTGACGCACGTGCGCGACGTGATGCGCAGCGGCGATGCCGTGCCGCGCGTGCCGGCCCACACCGCGCTGGTGGACACCATGCGCGAGATGACGCGCAAGGGCCTGGGCGCCACCGCGGTCGTCGACGAAAGCGGCAAGGTGCTGGGCATCTTCACCGACGGCGACCTGCGCCGCCTCGTCGAGACCGGCCGCGATCTGCGCGACCTGCGCGCGGAAGACGTCATGCACCGCAGCCCGCGCGTCGTTCACCCCGATGCACTGGCGGTGGCGGCGGCCGAGCTGATGGAGACGCACCGCATCACCAGCGTGCTGGTGGTCGATGGCGGCGGCCTGCTGGTCGGTGCGCTCAATTCCAACGACCTGATGCGCGCCAAGGTGATCTGAGCGCGTGCGGATGGCCAAGCGCATCTTCGATCTCGTCGGCGCCGGCATCGGGCTGCTGCTGCTTTCGCCGCTGCTGCTGCTGATCGCGCTGGCGATCCGGCTCGACTCGCCCGGCCCGGTGTTCTTCCGCCAGGAGCGGGTGGGCCGCGGCGGGGGCACGTTTTGCATCCACAAGTTCCGCACCATGCGCCACGGTGCCGGCGGCGCGCTGATCACCGTGGGCGAGGATGCGCGCATCACGCGCGTCGGTGCCTTCCTGCGCCGCACCAAGCTCGACGAACTGCCCCAGCTCATCGACGTCTTCCAGGGCACGATGAGCCTGGTCGGCCCGCGACCCGAGGTGCCGCGCTACGTGGCGCTGTACCCGAGCGCGCTGCGCGAGAAAGTACTGTCGGTGCGGCCCGGGCTCACCGATCTGGCCTCGATCGAGTACCGCGACGAGGGCGCGCTGCTGGCGCGCGCGGCCGACCCGGAGCGCGAGTACGTCGAAACCGTGCTGCCGGCCAAGCTTCGGCTGGCGGCCGACTACGTCGATCGCCACACGCTTGCGCTCGACCTGCGCATCATCCTGCGCACGCTGCGCGTGCTGCTGCGACTCGAACCGGCCCGGTGACGACGATGTTCTGGCAACGCCTCGACAGCCTGCTCACGCGCATCCGCCCGCACCGCGAGCCGCTCTCGCTGGCGATCGACGGCGTGGTGGTGGCCCTGACCTGGAACCTCACCTACCTGTTCCGGCTCGGCTTCGAGCGCTGGTTCTCGGCGCGCGCCGGCTACGACGCCTGGGTGATGCTGGCCGCGGTGGCTGCCTACCTCGCGGCGTTCCGCATCGCCAAGGTGCCCCAGGGCATGTGGCGCTTCTCCGGCTTCGGCGAAGTGCAGCGCATCACCATCGCCTGCCTGGCCGCCGGCCTGGTCACGGCCGTGGGCGTGCTGATGCTGCAGCTGCGCGAGGTGCCGCGCGCGGTGCTGGCCGTGCACCCGGTGATGACCATCATGGCGCTTGCGATGGTGCGCATCGGCTACCGCATGCTCTACGAGCACATGCGCGCGCGCCTGTCGGGCAGCGCGGCGGAGACCAAGCGCGCGCTGGTGCTGGGCGCGGGCGATGCCGCCAAGCGGTTGCTGGCCGGCATCCAGCACCAGGGCTGGGTGGTGGTCGGCCTGCTCGACGACGACCCGCACAAGCAGGGCGCGCGCCTGATGGGCGTGCCGGTGCTGGGCGGCATAGCCGAAGTGGGGCGGCATGCCGGCATCCACGGCATCACGCACCTCGTGATGGCCATGCCGACGGCGCGGCTGCCGCAGCGGCGGCGCGTGCTCGACCTTGCCGCCGGCACCGGCCTGCCGGTGCTGACCGTGCCCTCGGCGGAAGAACTGCGCGAGGGCCGGGCGGTGGCCAGCGTGCGCGACATCGAGCCCGAGGATCTGCTGGGCCGCGAGCCGGTGGTGCTCGACGAAGGCGGCATCTCCGAGACGCTGAGCGGCAAGACGGTGCTGATCACCGGCGCCGGCGGCAGCATCGGCTCCGAGCTGTGCCGCCAGGTGGCGCGCTACGGGCCGAAGAAGCTGGTGCTCTTCGAGCTGAGCGAGTTCGCTCTCTACACCATCGAGCAGGAACTGAGCGCGAGCTTCCCGCATCTGCCGCTGGCGCGGCTGATCGGCGACGTGAAGGATGCGCAGCAACTGCGCCGCGTGTTCGAGGCGCACCGGCCGCAGGTGGTGTTCCATGCTGCAGCCTACAAGCACGTGCCGCTGATGGAAGAGGAGAACGCCTGGGCCGCGCTGCGCAACAACACGCTGGGCACCTATCTCTGCGCCAAGGCGGCGGGCGAGGCGGGCGTGGAGCGCTTCGTGCTGATCAGCACCGACAAGGCGGTGAATCCGACCAATGTGATGGGGGCCACCAAGCGCGCCGCGGAGATGGCCATCTCGCAGCTCGCCGCGCAAGGCGGCTACGCGACGCGGTTCATGGCGGTGCGCTTCGGCAACGTGCTTGGCTCGAGCGGCAGCGTGATCCCGAAGTTCAAGGAGCAGATCGCCAAGGGCGGGCCGGTGACGGTGACGCACCCGGACATCATTCGCTATTTCATGACCATCCCGGAGGCTGTCCGACTCGTGCTGCAGGCTGCGGCCATTGGCGAGAGCGGTCAAGTGCTGGTATTGGATATGGGAGAACCTGTGAAGATCGTTGATCTGGCTCGCACCATGATCCGCTTGACGGGCAAGAGTGAGGACGAGGTGGGCATCGTCTTCACCGGGTTGCGTCCAGGGGAGAAGCTCTACGAGGAATTGCTGGCGGATGCGGACGCCACAGTGCCGACGCGAATCGCGCGGGTGCGCATCGCGCGGCTGAACGGAATGGCGATGCGGATGGACGATATAGCGGAAGTCAGTGAGGATCAGCTGTGCGATGCTGAGGCCGTGCGTCTTCAGCTGGCGGCGTGGCTTCCGGAATATCATGCGGGCATCTGACGCATCGTTGCCTGACAGAGCGCCGCAATGATTTCAGCTTGGTCCGTCTTCGAATGGAATCGGCTCTAGTAGCGTCGACTCTCGATACGGTCACAGATGAGGTTGACAAGCGGCGAAAGAACGCTGTCCCATGAGTGATGCTCTTCCACATACCGCCGTGCACTGACAGATATGCGTCGGGCAACTGCGCGGTCCTGCAGAAGCGCAACAGTCGCCGCGGCAAAATCATCCACGGTGTCGGCGACGAGCAAGTCTTGGCCGGGCTGGGCTGCAAAACCTTCAAGTCCCATGGTTGTCGAAATCACTGGCAAACCAAGTGCCATGTATTCAAGCACCTTGTTTTGCACGCCCGCGCCCAGACGCAGCGGGCATACGCCGACGGCGCCTGAAGCTGCGCTCAAGGCGATATCCTGTACTTCTCCGGTGACGTCAACATTGGGCAAGATTCGCAACTCGGCTGCCTTGCTGGGTTGAATACGCCCGATCACCCGAAGGCGTGCCGACGGGCAGGTGCGAACGACTATGGGCATCACATCGCGTGCCATGAACATTACAGCGTCGAAGTTCTGCAGGCTGTTCATGTTGCCGATAAAAACGATTTCCTTGGCATCTTCATGAAAATTGAATGGCATTGTCGAAAGATCCACGCCATTGGAGAATACGCTGACATTATTCAATCGTTCAGGATTGTTTTCGAACAAAATAGAACGATCTATTTCTGAAACGAGAAAGCTGTGATCGAAATGGTCAACTATATTCATTTCATATTTTCGTAATCTCCTTGACTCCAATGAGAAGACCATCGAACGAAATCGACCCACGGAGGTAGACCCCATCCGGCGTACGCGCTCATAGTTCAAGGAAATCGCGTCGGTCATCTCGAGGAATTTCAGCCCTGGCAAGTCTTTGATGGCGTCGCCGGTGCGTATCAAGTGAGTCAGGGTCGCATCGTGCTCGCTCATCAGCGCTGCGGCACGACGGCGGAATGTCGAGTCGCTGAAGTATGCGACCTGCATAGGGGTCTTTGTTGGTAGCGACATTGCGCTCTGCAACCACGATTTCCAACGCGGAAGATAAAGTCGCTCGACCCGAGTGAACACGCCGTCGTTGGGCAAGTCCATGTCCAGTTCCTGTACTGACTCGCACAAACTGAGCAGGGTAAGCTGACAGCGTTTCGACAGTGCCTTGGCAAGCCGGTAGATCCGAAGTCGATCCCCTCCCACAACGGGATAGGGTAGGCGTGGTGTAAGGACCAGCAGGCGAGGGCGGGGAGGGTTCATCTGTATATGCGTCGATCGCTTGCGAGCAACTGCCAGAATGCTTCGATTTGCGGTGCCACGGCGGAACGTGTGTAGCATTTGCTTCGCTCTAAGGCGCGCTTCGAGAACGTGTCGAACATGCCGTCTTGAGCACGCAGCTGAGTCAAAGCGTCAGCGCCATCGGCTGGAACCGACGGGTCATAGAGTAACCCCGCATCGCCGATCACCTCGGGCAGTGAGGTGCGGTTGCTGCTGACCACAGGCAACCCCTGCGCCATGGCCTCGAGTACCGGGATGCCGAAGCCCTCCTGCCAGGATGTGCAAAGGTAGGCAAAGGCACTTCGGTAGTGGTTCTGCAAATCCTCATCGCTGATTCTTGGAAGGAATTCGACTTTTTCATCGACCCCCAGGGCGGCGGCCTGAACGCGAAAATGCTGCTGCGCGTGCACTGGTACGCCGGCGATCAGCAGGCGCCAATCCTCATGGGGTGGTCGTTCGACGAATAGCGCAAAAGTCTGCAGAGCACCTTCTAGGTTCTTGCTGGGGGCGTCGCCACTGACAGTGAACACGATGCGCTTGCGAGCATGAGCTGGTGTAGCGGTCGATGCGACCTGCCGGTCGGGAATTGAATTCGGAATGACCATCACACGCGATGCGTCCACGCCCAAGCGTCGAACGATTTCGGATTTAGAAAACTCTGATACGGTCAGGATGACGTCGGCTCTGAGAGCCACGCGCGGCGCGACGATGCGTCGATACAGCCGCCCAAGATTCTGTCCGATGCTGCGGGATAGCGGCAGCTCGTCGAGCGAGCTGAGAAAGATCAGGTCATGTAAAACCTGCACGAGTCTCACATCCGCTGCCAGTCGTAGCGGGCCGGTATTGAAGCCGCACAGTAGCACGGAGCCGGGGTAGCGGCGTATTGTGGTCGGCAACAGCCACTGCTCCCAAACCGGCGGCAGGCTCTGCACCTTGGCGGGAAGCCACGAACGTTGTGGCGGTGATTCGATGAGCGGTACGGACGGAGCTGACTCTAGCAAGGCTTCGACATAGCGTGACATGCCGCGTCCATTGCCGAGATAGTATCCGTCGACAATCAGCTTCATGGTGTCGAAGCGGTGTGCTGCGTTCGCTGGCATAGGCGGATAAAGAGCTGTGAATAGGCTTCCAGCGCTTGTGACGAATCGGTTAGGCTGCCGACATGTTGGGCTGCGTAGGTCCAGGCTTGCTCCAGGATGTCAGGTTCGTGCTCAAGAGTCTGCTGAACAGACCGGATGGCAGCGCGCAGGCTTTGGTCGTCACCCGGCTTAAAAAACAGCGATTCGGGGTACTGCGGTGGAAGTATTTCGCGGTGTGAACAGATGTCGCTGACGATGGCCAGATGACCGGCGGATACCGCCTCCGCCACTGTCAGAGAAAACGCCTCCGATTCGGAGGCCTGTACGAGCACTCCCGGAGCCGCCAGCGGGGCACGCATGTCAGCCACGAATCCATGCCAGCGCAAGCGCGAATCCGATTCACAGATTTCCCTGAGCCAATCCTCCAAAGGCCCCTCGCCATACACATCCAGGCGCGCTCCGTCGCTTGCCTGAACGGCGGTTACCGCAGTCCTCAGTCCCTTCTCGGGTACCAGACGTCCGATGAACATGAGCGTCAGCGGTCGGGGAGACTTCGTGCTCAGGCACGCGTCGGCTTTGGGGAAGGACAGCCAGTTGGCGATGACCTGAACTTTGCTGGCAAGCGGTGGAGGATGTTGGGCCGCTACGACACGGGATACAGCGACGATCCGGTCAGCACTTCTGGCGCACAGTTCATAGGCGCGCTCGCCAAGCCCTCCACGCAGCTCGGTGTGGCGGACGATCACCACCGGAATTCTGATCAACTTGTAAGCTGGAGCCCAATACGCCGCGCCGCGTCCATTGAGCAATACAGCGGACGGGCGCGACCGACGGAAGATGTGTCTCAGCCAATGTCCGGCCAAGCCGAGGTGCGCACGCCAAGCGCTTGCGGCGGAGAGCCAAGCGGCCTCTATATGACGCTTGCCGAGGCTGGCCTGAAGCTGAGTCAGCCGTGGCGACACGACACTGAACATGAACCGATTGCCAAGCAGTTGAAGCAATCGATCAATGTAGATCTCCCCACCGCCGAACACTCTGGTCAGGCTGACGATCTCGATGCTGTATCGGTTGGCGTTCATGCCTCGGTCGCCTTAATTCTTGGGTGAATTCGCGTCAGCCAGATCCATGCTCCGGCGACTGTCCACAGCAACAACATGGGGGGGGCATAGCGCAACAGCTGGAATAGGGGCTCGTGAAGCATCGCGCGTGGATAGAACACCAATCCGGCGACCACCCAGAAAGCCAAAGCGCCGCCAAGACCGTTGCAGTAGCGACCGAGCCTGCGCAATGCCAAACCCACCAGCAGACTGCCCAGAGCGATCCCGATCCAGCCGCCCAGAAGCGCCAACTCCGCCAGATAGCTGCTGCCAGTGCCGAAGCCGAGCGCATAGGCTTCGGGCATCATGAATATGGAAAGATCGTCAGCTAAGAACATGCCAGGCTGCACTTCGGGTTGAGGTATGAACGGCACCAGAAACTGTTGCTGCAGGTAGTGCAGTCCCTGCCCGGCAAATGCGTAGGGGTACTGGATCACTGACATCAGAACCCCTGCTGAGACGCCTTGCTGTGTCAGAAAAAGAGACAAGGGCTGGCCTTCTACCGGGATAGCGTCCTGTTGCTCCCGGAGTACTTGTACTGTCAGCGACAGTGCCACCACGGTCAGCGCCAGTCGCCACATATGCTGAAATGAGAAATGCCCGCCGTTCCTCAGTTTGTAGAAGAGAAGGAAGGTGAGAACTGTGCTGAAGAACTTGCCGCGCAGGCCGATTAGCAGCTCCGTACAAAATGCAAGCCCAAAAAGAACCAACAACGGACGGAGTCGAATCTTGTCGGATTCGGAGAAGAAGTAGAGAGTGAATGCCGCTAGGCACAGAAGGCTACCAACGCGAGGCGCGATACCCACACCTTCGGTGTGTTCGGTACCTTGATAGATAGCCAAATAGCCGCCGTTAGAGATCAGGTAGTAGAAATAGTAGAAATTCTTGTACAAGTAAAGTGGCAGCGTCAGCAGAAAGCAAGCGCGGTAGAAATCAGCGCGAATGTCACGGGTCGGCTGTATTGGTTCGTGTTGGCCAAGCAGTGCTGTTGAACTGACGCAGGCTGCAGAAAGCAGGACGGCAAGCACATAGGAGGCTACCGTGGAGGGCAAGGCTGCGAACTCTTCGCCGAAACCGATGATGGCCAGATTGGCGCCGTCGTCGCCCAACAGCACTGGCAGCGCTCTGCCACCGAGGAAGATGGTGGTCGTGGACAGAAACAGGAAGCTGGGACCCAGACCGCCACCGGTGGCGTGCCAAGTGGAGGCCAGCGCACTCAGCAATCCGACGGTCAAGAACCAGGCGGACAACGAGGTTGACGGCGAACCCAGCTCCAGCGCCAAGCCATACAGCGCGATGCATAACCAGGGAATAAAGGCCAGCATCACCGAATTGCTGATGCTTGTCTTCATTTCCGTCCCTTCTTGCCGCTCATCGCGAGTCGGTAGACCAGGTGCTGTCCGACAATGACGAGTTCCGTTGCCAGTACTGCTGCGGCAATTGCTTCCGGCAATCTAACCCAGATAGCCAGGGAAAATGAGAATATGGCGGTCAGCGCCCCACGCCAAGCCATGGTGAACAGTCGCGCTGCCTGCCCGTCTGCCAGCAAAGCTGCGCTGAAGAAACTGTTGGCGACTTGTGTGGCAGCGATGCACGCCTGCAACGCGATCAAGCCGAGGTTCGGCTGGGGTGCCGCCTCGCGTACCAGCCAGGGTGCCGCGTATAGGCCTGCGAGCGAGACGAACACCAAAGTCATCAGCGCGCCAAGGCCGCCAGCTTTCAAGAACCGCGTCCGCAACACTGTCGCTTCGGCGTTTGGAGCTTGTGCCGCTAGGCTGGGCACCATGGCGCCGGCCACAGTTGCCAGCAGCATCAAGGGGGCGCTCGCAATTCGCTGCGTCGCCAGGTACTGTGTCATTGCAGTACTGCTAGCGACTGCTGACAATGCCCAGATGTCCAGTCGGCTATACAGGAAGCTCAGCACTGCGGTATGTCCAAGCGGACGCAGTTGGCGGTAGGTCGCGCGCGCGCATTGAACCGGGGTGTCATCCGTTTCACCGGAGGCTGAAAGCGAATTTCTCCCGACTCGCGCGCACAACAGCATGCTGATGAACTCGAATGAGATGCAGCACCAGATCGCCGGTACAGCATGTTGATAGGCGCCCACCAACATCAATGCTTGTGCGACTACCGCAATGACCATTGGCCTAGCCAACCGACTCAGTGAATGGTCAGCTTGCAACCTCGCTTGACGGTAGCCAAACGCCATCAGCAATGCAAAGTGCAGACTGCCGGCGAAAGCGACTGGGACGCTTTGCTCGCGATGCAGCGCGACAAGCACCGCAGTGAAAGAGCAAATGATCTGTCCGACTACTGTGCCGAATAGTCGGAAACTGCCGGTGGGAACCTGATCCTTGCGATGCAGGCCGGCAATGATGTGACTTTCCAAGCCGAAGTCACAGATAAGACGCATGGCTTCGCTAAGCGCGACGGCAAACAGATAGCCGGTTGCATCGGCGCCCAACAGGCGCGCTACCGCGAGAACTGAGGCATAGCGACCTCCAAAGTAGAGCAACTTGACAGCAACGGTGCCGACAGCCGGATGTCGCAACATGGTATGTCGGAGACTGAGCCAATCTCTTGTTTGGCCGGCGCCCTGGAGCCATCCCGTGGGCAGGGCAGCAACGGCTCTGAAATAAGCAACGAGTTAACGAGAGGCCCTGGGTTCAGGAGTCGCGGCTTTGTTGGCAAGTCGCCGCCTCACGATCAGGAAAAGTGTCGACCCCAACGCACCCGCGAGCATCGCCCATAGCGTTATTAACACTCGCTTGGGTCCAGCTTTCTTTTCCGGCGGCAAGGCTGTATCCACCACTTGGATCAACGCCCCCTCGCGGCTTTCATCGACCTTCGCCAGTTCATATTGCTTGACGAAGATGTCGAACAGCGCCTCCTGGTATTTGAACTCGCGGTACTTGTTGATGTAGTCGGAGTCACCCTTACCGTCGTCCTGTCGCTCGGCGCGCGCCACCTGCTCGCGCAGGGCGTTCAGGGCGGCCTGCTGCTGCGTCACCTCCGGCGTGTTGTCGGCGAACATGCGCCGTAGCGTCTGCAGTTTCACCTCAGCGGCCGTTGCCTGCGCGCGTAACCGCGCGTAGCTCTCGGCGGCTGACTTGGGTTCCACCTTGAGTGCACCTTGCGTGATGCCGCTCTCTTCAAGCGCTGTCTGTGCCTTCGCGAGGCGTTCCTTGGTTTGGCTTAGTTGCTGCTCGAAGAACATGCGCCGCTGCTGAGCCTCCGAGACAGCGAGATTGTTCGTCATGTGACGTAGGCCGTCTACGAACGCGTTGGCCATGTCCGCCGCGCGCTTCGGATCGCGGTCGTCGACTTCCACGGTGATCAGGCCATCTTTCTTGCCCGCGCTGATTCGTACGTTTTTCAGTAACGTCTTGCGTGCATCTTGGCGGAACTCTTCGTCGTATAGCTCCTGCAACTTGAACTGATCGATGATTCGATCGCTTATCGTCACGCTCTGCATCAGCGCCACATACTGGTCCGCAGGGCTCTTGACATTGGTCAGTCCGCCTGCAAGGCCCGCGAGTGCACCGAGTTGCGAGAGAACTGCGGCGGCAGAACTCTGCTGTTGCTGCGGTGGCAGGATCACGGTGGTCGCCGTGTACCACTTGGGCAGCAGGCTCGCCGCGATGAACGCGACGAACGCGGAAACGACAGCGACGGCCGTGATCAGTTTCCAGCGCGCCGAGAGCAGAGCGCCGAGCTCTATAAGGGAAATGCGGGGTTCGTCGCCGATCCAGTCGTCTTGCGCAGACTCGCGAGCTTGATCCGTCATGTCGTCGCTGCCGCGTTTACTTCAGACTGTGGATCGCCGCCACGCCCAGGCCGAACTGGGCCAGGATCTGCGTCCATTCCTTGGCGTTCTGGACGAAGGTGGTCTTGCCGACCTCTTCGGGTACGAAGATCGTGTCACCCGGCTGCGCCACCACGCCGGCCAGCGTGCCACTGCTGAGCCAGCCGCTGCGCTGCCGCGCACTCACCACGCTGCCGTTGGCGCGCAGCACGAACACACTGTCGGCGTCGGCGCCGCGCGTCGGGCCGCCGGCGAGCTTCAGGAAGTCGTCGACGAAGCGGCCCTGCGCGAAGAGGTAGTTGCCGCCGTTGAAGACGCTGCCGAACACACCAACCGTGTTCGGGCGCGCCGGAACATAGAGACGGTCGCCGTCTTCCACCACCAGCGGCGGGATCTCGGGTGCGGCCGCGTCGATCTGCAACACCACGCGGCCATTGGGGCGAACCTCGCGCAGGCGCTGGATCAGGACCGATGAGCCCGTGCCCGCGGCTGCCTGGGCGGCCGCCTCGTCCGCACTCAGCGCCTTGCGCGTGTAGGCGGCTTTCGCGAACTCGACTTCGAGGTCGCGCAGCGCGCGCTCATAGTTCTCCTGTTGCCTGGCACGCACGCTCTCGCGCGTGAACTCCGTGCCGAACACGTAGGCCAGCGGCGTCAGGCCACCCGCCACGCGCAGCGCATCCGCCAGCGTGCTGTCGGCGGGCAGGACGTACTCGCCGGGACGTCCCACCTCGCCTTCGACGCGGATTCGCTTGTTTTGCAGCTGGGCCGACAGGCGCGTGTCCACGTTGCTGAATGCGCGCAGAACGTCACCGCTGGCGAGTGTCTGGTTCGCGGCCTCGGGCAGGTGCAGCTGCACGATGCGCTTGTCGTCGCGCTCCGACAGGCGTTCGATCGTCAGGCGCGTGCGGTCTGCCACGGCGGTGAAGCCGCCGGCCATGTTCAAGACGTCCTGCACAGTCTCGCCGGGCTTGAGCTCGAACACCGCCGGCTTGTTGATGCTGCCGATCATGCCGACCTGCGGACCCACCGGGCCGATGTACAAGACGTCTTCGGCCTGCACGATGCGATCGGCCGACTTGTCGCCCTTGAGAAGCAGGTCGTACAGATCGAAGGTCGCGACGGCCTGCCCGCCACGTCGCAGTTCGACATGGCGAAAGCTCCCGGCCGAGGACGGGCCGCCCGAGCGCATCAGCACGTTGACGATAGTGGACAGGCTGGCGACGAAGTGTGCCCCGGGCCGCTTGGCGAAGCCGGTCACGTACACGCGTACGCTGCGTAGCTGGCCCAGCCCCACGCTGATCTGGAAGTTCTTGAACACCTGGCCCACGCGGCGGCCGATGACGTCGGGCAGATCCGCATAGCGTGTGCCGGCCACCATGATGCTGCCCACGCGGGGCAGGCTGATGCGGCCGGAGCGATCCACCGTTGCGCGCATGTCGGCATCCACGCTACCCCACAAGGTGATCAGCAGTTCGTCGCCCGCGGCGACGACATAGTCCGCGGGCACCAGTGCGCCGTAGTCCGGCGCAGCCATCGTTTGCGGGCCGGTCATCAGGTCGGCGCCGAAGCGGCGGATGTCTGGCTGGGCCGGATCGATGGCGGCGGCCGGATCGCGCAACGCTGATGCACTGGCGGCCGACCGCGATTCATCGATGCCCGCCATCTTGCGGACGTACCGCTCGAAGTCATCGAATTGATACGGCTGAACGCGCTCTAACGGCGTTTGAGAAAAGCCTTGCCCCGGTGCTTGCATGTATCCGGTGGCCGGAGCATTGGTTGTGTCACGGTTGCTTGCACTCGGGGCAGAGGGTGTCTGCCGTAGCCGGATGGGTGCCGCGGCGTTGCCGGCCGATTCTGGAATTTGCGAGGGGTCGATTTGCGCCTGCGCTGCACACGCAGTCGTCAGCATCAACATGGCTGCGATGCTGCGGCCGCGGGTCTTGATGTCGAGCCAGCAGCGCAGCGCCCGCTGCGCGCGCAGCTTCAAGTTGCCTTGACGCATAGGGATTGGGGTGTGTTCCGGTCTCTGGTCAGGGCCGTGCCCTCGGACGCTCCGAAGCACCGCGCCATGCAGGCGGCCGGCTCCGGAAGGAAGCGGGGATTCTAGTCGCCCTGTTCTCGGCGGCTTTCGGGTCGAAGCCCCTAAGCTGTTCGACCAGAGGTGCGACACCGGGCGACATAAAATGAGCCAATGATTGCTGTGTTGCTGATCGTGGGTTTCGGCGTGTCTCTCGTCGCCACCCTCTACGCGGTGCGCTCTGCGCGGGGCCATGCTCACATCACCGGCGATCACGATCTGTCAGGGCCGCAGAAATTCCACCACAGGCCGGTGCCTCGCATCGGCGGGCTCGGCATCTTCGTTGGGTTTCTCGCGTCCGCGGTGGTGCTTGCCTGGAGACAGCCGGATCATCGGCAGTCGCTACTGTTCATCGTGCTCAGCGCGCTGCCGGCCCTGGCATCGGGGCTGCTCGAGGATTTGACCAAGCGAGTCAGTGCGTCCAAGCGCCTCGTGGCTACAGCTGTGTCCGCCGCATTGGGGGCGTGGCTGCTCGACGCGGCTGTTTCGCGCATCGGAGTGCCCTGGGTGGACTCCCTGTTGGCGGTGCCCCTCGTGGCGGCAGCCTTTGCAGTGTTTGCCGTCTCGGGGGTTGCGAACAGCGTGAACATCATCGACGGCATGAACGGGCTGGCGTCGATGTGCGCGGTGCTGATGCTCGCCGGGTTGGGCTATGTGGCCAACGAAGCGGGCGATGCGCTCATCGTGGCGATCGCGGTGATGACAATCGGTGCCACGCTGGGCTTCTTCCTGTGGAACTATCCCAACGGGCTGATCTTCCTGGGCGACGGCGGTGCCTACTTCCTCGGTTTTATCGTCGCCGAACTGGGCATCCTCCTCGTGCACCGCAACCCGGAGGTTTCGCCGTTCTGCCCGTTGCTGCTGTGCGCCTACCCGATCGTGGAAACCGTCTTCTCGATGTATCGCCGCAAGGTCGTTCGAGGGCGGGCCGTGGCGATGCCCGATGGCATCCATCTGCACAGCCTGATCTACCGGCGGCTGATGCGCTGGGCAATTGGCAGCAAGGATGCGGCCATCCTGACGCGCCGCAACTCGGCGACCGCTCCCTACCTCTGGATCTTGTGCGCGAGTTGTGTCGTACCGGCTCTGTTCTGGTGGGACAGTACACCGGTCATGCTGGTCAGCTTCGCGGTGTTCTGCGGCCTGTACGTCAGGCTCTATGCGCGCATCGTGCGCTTCCGAACGCCACGTGTCCTGGTGCGGAGCGCCCAGCCCGAGATCTACGCCGACGTACTGCCCGACTCGACGAAGCGGCGAACCTGAGCACCGCTAGTCGAAATTTGTTGCCGCTGCCAGCACGGGCGCGCTGGCATCCTTGGTCGACAGGGTGGGGGTGATTTCGAGTGGCGGCCAGGCAATGCCCAGCGCAGGATCGGACCACAGAATCGAGCGCTCGTGGTTGGGTGCGTAGTAGTCGGTGGTCTTGTAGAGAAAGTCCGCCGATTCGCTCAGCACCAGAAACCCGTGCGCCATCCCCTCCGGCAACCACATCTGCCGATGGTTCTCTCCACTCAATTCCACGCCCACCCACTTGCCGAAGGTCGGGCTGCTGCGCCGGATGTCCACGGCCGCGTCGAACACCGTTCCCTGTGTCACCCGCACCAGCTTGCCCTGCGCATGCGGCGGCAACTGGTAGTGCAGCCCGCGCAGCACGCCCTTGGCCGAGCGCGAGTGGTTGTCCTGTACGAATTCGACATGCCGGCCCACCGCCTCGTCGAAGGCCTTCTGGTTGAAGCTCTCGAGGAAGAAGCCGCGCTCGTCGCCGAAGACCTTGGGCTCGAGGATCAGCACGCCGGCGATCGCGGTGCGTGTCACCTTCATCTCAGTACACCTGTTCCTTGACGAGCCGCGCAAGGTACTGACCGTAGCCATTCTTCAACATCGGCTGCGCGAGCTTGTTCAGCTGCTCCGCGTCGATCCAGCGGGCGCGCCAGGCGATTTCTTCGGGGCACGCCACCTTCAGGCCTTGCCGCTTTTCCAGCGTGGCGATGAACTGGCCGGCTTCCAGCAGGCTGTCGTGCGTGCCGGTGTCGAGCCAGGCGTAGCCGCGGCCCATGATTTCCACGTCGAGCTGGCCTTGGCTCAGGTAGCGTGCGTTGACGTCGGTGATCTCCAGCTCGCCGCGCGCGGAGGGCTTGATGCTCGCGGCGATGTCGCACACCTGCGCGTCGTAGAAGTACAGGCCGGTGACGGCGTAGTTGCTCTTCGGCGCCTTGGGTTTCTCGGCGATGCTAAGCGCGCGCTTGTCGGGTCCGAACTCGACCACGCCGTAGCGCTCCGGGTCGGTCACGTGGTAGGCGAACACGGTGGCGCCGCTGGCGCGGCCGGCGGCACTCAGCAGCAGGCGCTGGAAATCGTGGCCGTAGAAGATGTTGTCGCCCAGCACCAGCGCGCTCGGATGCCCGCCGACGAATTCGCGGCCGAGGACGAAGGCCTGCGCCAGGCCATCGGGGCTGGGCTGCACGCAGTAGCGGATGTCCAGGCCCCACTGCGCGCCGTCGCCGAGCAGCGCCTCGAAGCGTGGCGTGTCTTGCGGCGTGCTGATCAGCAGGATCTCGCGGATGCCGGCCAGCATCAGCGTCGCCAGCGGGTAGTACACCATCGGCTTGTCGTACACCGGCAGCAACTGCTTGCTCATCGCCAGCGTGGCCGGGTGCAGACGGGTGCCGGAGCCTCCGGCGAGGATGATGCCTTTGCGGTTCATGATCGTGTGTTCCGATCAGGCTCTGCCGTAGGTGTCTTCGAATCGGACGATATCGTCCTCGCCCAGGTAGTGCCCCGACTGGACCTCGATGATCTCGAGCGGGATCTTCCCCGGATTCGCCAGCCGGTGCTTTATGCCCAGCGGAATGAACGTGCTCTCGTTCTCGCTGAGGATCACGATCTTCTCACCGCACGTTACTTCCGCCGTACCGCGCACGACGATCCAGTGCTCCGCGCGGTGGTGGTGCATCTGCAGGCTCAGGCTCGCGCCGGGCTTGACGAGGATGCGTTTGACCTGGAAGCGCGGGCCGCTATCGATGCTGTCGTACCAGCCCCAAGGGCGATGCACCTTGCGGTGCAACTCGCGCTCCACGCGGCCGAGGGCATGGAGCTTGGCGATGACGTTCTTGACGTCTTGGCTGCGCGAACGGTCGGCGACCAGCACAGCGTCCGGCGTTTCGACGATCACGACGTTTTCGAGCCCGACCACGCCGACCAGGCGGCTGGTCGTATGCATGAGGGAGTTGGAGGTGTCGATGAGCACGGCGTCGCCGACCACGGCGTTGCCGCGCTCGTCCTTGGGCGAGACCTGCCAGACCGCTTCCCATGCGCCAAGGTCGTTCCAGCCGGCATCCAGGCGAACCATGTGCAGCGGGATGCCGCTGCCGGCACAGCGCTCCATTACCGCGTAGTCGACGGATTCCGAGGGTACGGCTTCGAATGCCTTGCGATCCGGCCGGACGAAAAAGCCGTCGCGCGTGCGCGCGGCGAAGGCCTTCGCCGTCGCGCTCGCAATGTCGGGCCTGAAGCGCTCCAGCGCCGCCAGCCACGTCGATGCCTTCAACACGAAAATGCCGCTGTTCCAGTGGTAGTTGCCGGCGGCGAGGTACTTTTCCGCGGTGGCCTGGTCGGGCTTCTCGACGAAGCGCTCGACGGGCACGACAGTGTCTGAGGCGCGGGCCTGGATGTAGCCATAGCCGGTCTCGGGTCGCGACGGCTTGATGCCGAGGATGACGATGCCGCCTTGCGCGGCGGTATGCACGGCCTCGCGGCAGGCGGCGGCGAATGCGGATGCATCAGCGATGCTGTGATCCGCCGGGCTGACGATCAGCACCGGATCGAGGCCCCCCTCGGCTGCCTGCAGGGCCGAGAGCGTGAGGGCCGGGGCTGTGTTTCTCGGCGCGGGCTCGAGAAGCACGGCCTGCGGGTCGACGGCGAGTTCCCGCAACTGATCGAGCACCAGGAAGCGATGCTCTTCATTGCCGACGACCAGCGGTGCCTGCACGTCGATGTCGTTGCCGGCCAGGCTGCTCAATCGCTCGATCGCCTCCTGGAACAGCGTCGATGTGCCGGTGAAGGACAGGAACTGCTTGGGGAAGCCCGCGCGCGACAGCGGCCACAGCCGCGTGCCGCTGCCGCCGGCCATGATGACCGGGGTGACCGGAATGCTCTTGGTTGTCGTCATGAAGTGCTTGTCTGCTTTATCGCCCTAGGATTTCGGTCAGCATGCGCTCCACGCCCGCGCGCCAGTCCGGCAGCGTCACGCCGAAGCGCTCGCGCAGCTTGCGTGTATCGAGCCGTGAGTTGAGCGGGCGTTTGGCCGGCGTCGGGAAGGCCGAAGTCGGCACCGCCTCGACCGCGCCTTCGCCCACCTTCAGCGCCACGCCAGCCGCACGCGCGAAGGCGATCACGTGGCTGGCGTAGCCGTGCCAGCTGGTTTCGCCGGCGGCCACTGTGTGGTAGGTGCCGGCGAGCGATGCATCAGCACGCGCGGCGCGGATCATGTGCGCGCTCAGGTCGGCGAGCAGGTCCGCGCCGGTGGGCGCGCCGATCTGGTCGGCGATCACCTTCAGCGCTTCGCGCTCCTGCGCCAGCTTGAGCATCGTTCGCGCGAAGTTGCCGCCGCGCGCGCCGTAGACCCAGCTGGTGCGCAGCAGCAGGTGGCGGCAGCCGCTGGCGCGGATCGCCTCTTCGCCTTCCAGCTTGGTCCGGCCGTAGACGTTCAGCGCTCCGGTCGCCGCCTCTTCGTCGCGCGGCGTGCTGCCGCTGCCGTCGAACACGTAGTCGGTGCTGTAGTGCAGCAGCCAGGCGCCGCGCGCCGCCGCTTCGCGCGCCAGCACGGCGGGGGCCTCGGCGTTGATCGCGCGCGCCAGTTCGGGCTCGCTCTCGGCCTTGTCGACGGCGGTGTGCGCGGCGGCATTGACGATCACGTCGGGCGCCACCGCCTGCACGGTGGCGGCGAGCGATTCGGGCTTGGAGAAGTCGGCCTTCAGCGGCCCGGGGCTGTCGAAATCCAGCGCGACCACCTCGCCCAGCGGCGCCAGCGAGCGCTGCAGCTCCCAGCCCACCTGGCCGTTCTTGCCCAGCAGCAGGATCTTCATGCGCGGCCCCGGCTAGCGCGCGGCGTAGTTGGTCGCCACCCAGTCGCGGTAGCTGCCGCTTTGCACATGCGCCACCCACTCGGCGTTGTCCAGGTACCAGCGCACCGTCTTGCGGATGCCGCTCTCGAAGGTTTCGGCCGGGCGCCAGCCGAGTTCGCGCTCGATCTTGCGCGCGTCGATCGCGTAGCGGCGGTCGTGGCCGGGGCGGTCGGTCACGTGGGTGATCAGGCGCGCATACGAGCCGGCCGCGTCGGGCTTCATTTCGTCGAGCAGCGCGCAGATGCTGCGCACGATCTGAATGTTGGGGCGCTCGTTCCAGCCGCCGACGTTGTAGGTCTCGCCGACGCGGCCGTGGGCCAATACGGTGCGGATCGCCGCGGCGTGGTCCTTCACGTACAGCCAGTCGCGCACCTGCATGCCGTCTCCGTACACCGGCAGCGGCTTGCCCGCCAGCGCGTTGACGATCATCAGCGGGATCAGCTTTTCGGGGAAGTGGTAAGGCCCGTAGTTGTTCGAGCAGTTCGTCGTCAGCACCGGCAGGCCGTAGGTGTGGTGCCAGGCGCGCACGAGGTGGTCGCTGGCCGCCTTGCTGGCCGAGTAGGGGCTGTTCGGCTCGTAGGTGTTCTGTTCGGTGAAGGCCGGGTCGTCGGCTTTCAGCGCGCCGTACACCTCGTCGGTCGAGACATGGTGGAAGCGGAACGCCTCCTTCTCGCCGGCCGGCAGCGCCGCCCAGTGCGCGCGCACCGCTTCGAGCAGCGTGTAGGTGCCCTCGATGTTCGTCTTGATGAAGGCGCCTGGGCCGTGGATGCTGCGGTCGACGTGGCTCTCGGCGGCGAAGTGGATCACCGCGCGCGGGCGGTGTTCGGCGAGCAGGCGGTCCAGCAGCGCGCGGTCACCGATGTCACCCTTGACGAACACGTGGCGCGCATCGCCTTGCAGCGACTTCAGGCTCTCGAGGTTGCCGGCGTAGGTCAGCGCATCGAGATTGAGCACCGGCTCGCCGGTGGCGGCGATCCAGTCGAGCACGAAATTGGCGCCGATGAAGCCGGCGCCGCCGGTGACGAGGATCATGACGAGCGTGTCCGCAGGGATGGCAGGGAACCGAAGATTCTAGGGTGACCTCCGGGTGTTCCCGGAGCGCGGCGGCCCCAGGGGCGATAATCGCGGCATGAGTGACCCCACCCCCGGCACCGCCATCAGCGGCGCCACCCCGGAGCCCGCGATCCCCGCGCCGGCCCGTTTCGACACCCTGCCTCTGGACGACAAGCTGCTGCGCGCCGTGGCCGACAGCGGCTACCAGACGATGACGCCGATCCAGGCCAAGGCGATCCCGATCGTGCTGGCCGGACGCGACGTGATGGGCGCGGCGCAGACCGGCACCGGCAAGACCGCCGCGTTCTCGATCCCGCTGCTGCAGAAGATGCTCAAGCACGAGAACCCGAGCATGTCGCCGGCGCGCCACCCGGTGCGCGCGCTGGTGCTGGCGCCCACGCGCGAGCTGGCCGACCAGGTGGCCAACAACGTCAAGCAGTACTCCAAGTTCACCAAGCTGCGCGCGGCCGTCGTGTTCGGCGGCATCGACATGAAGCCGCAGACGCTCGAGCTGAAGGCCGGCGTCGAGGTGCTGATCGCCACGCCGGGCCGGCTGCTCGACCACATCGAGGCGAAGAACTGCGTGCTCAACCAGGTCGAGTACGTCGTGCTCGACGAGGCCGACCGCATGCTCGACATCGGCTTCCTGCCCGACCTGCAGCGCATCCTCAGCTACCTGCCCAGGCAGCGCCAGACGCTGCTGTTCTCGGCCACCTTCTCCAACGAGATCAAGCGCCTGGCGGAGAGTTATCTGCAGGATCCGCTGCTGGTCGAAGTGGCGCGCCCCAACGCCACGGCTTCGACGGTGGAGCAGCGCTTCTTCAGCGTCGCCGCCGACGACAAGCGCCGTGCCGTGCTCAAGCTGCTCAAGGAGCGCTCGATCGGGCAGGCGATCGTGTTCGTCAACTCCAAGCTCGGCTGCGCGCGGCTGGCACGCTCCTTCGAGCGCGATGGCCTGCGCACCAACGCGCTGCACGGCGACAAGAGCCAGGACGAACGGCTGAAGGCGCTCGACGCCTTCAAGCGCGGCGAGGTCGACGTGCTGGTGGCCACCGACGTGGCGGCACGCGGCCTGGACATCGCGGATCTCCCCGCGGTGTTCAACTTCGACGTGCCCTTCAACGCCGAGGACTACGTGCACCGCATCGGCCGCACCGGCCGCGCCGGCGCCTCCGGCCTGGCCTTCACGCTGGTGGCGCGCGAGGACATGCGCAACGTCGGCGACATCGAGAAGCTGATCAAGAAGAAGATCGAGATCGAGCCGCTCGAACTCGACGAGATGCCGCAGCGCCGCCTGCGCGACCGTGAGCGCGATGGCGACCGCGACGACGATCGCCGCCCGCCGCGCGCCGCCGCGCCGCGGCCGCCGGCGCGGCCGGCCGATCCGCTGTTCGACCAGCCCTACGTGCCGAGCAACACCGAAGCCAGGCCGGCGTGGGAGCAGGCCGCCGCCGCGCCGGTGCCGCGCGGGCTGTCGGCCTACATCAAGCCGAAGAAGAAGGTGGCGGCGCTGTTCGGCGCCAAGAAGGCGCCGGCGCCGGACGAGGAAGTGTCCTCGTCCTGAGCATCGCGCTCAGGCGGCGAGAAAGGCGAACACCGCCGGGCGGTCGGCCGGCAGCGCGCCGCGTTCGGCGCGCCAGCGCGCCACCGTGTCGCTGCGCGTGAAGGCGCCGGGTGCGCTCAGGCCGCAGCTCACCGACAGCCGCGTGGCGGGTTGCAGATGCGCCAGCAGCGCATCGAGCAGCGCGGCGTTGCGATAGGGCGTCTCGATCAGCAACTGCGTCTGGTTCGCGCGGCGAGACAGCGCCTCCAGCTCGCGCACCCGTGTGGCGCGCTCGGCGGCCTCCACCGGCAGGTAGCCGGCGAAGGCGAAGCTCTGGCCGTTCAGCCCGCTCGCGGCCAGCGCCAGCAGCAGCGAGCTGGCGCCGGGCAGGGCGACGACGGCAATGCCGGCCGCGTGCGCCGCCTGCACCAGCGCCGCGCCGGGGTCGGCCACCGCGGGCAGGCCGGCTTCGGAGATCAGGCCGAGGTCGTGGCCGGTGCGCAGCGGGGCGAGCAACGGGTTGAGGTCGGGTGCGGCGGCTTGCTTCGCGCCCTTGGGCGCGCGCGGCAATTCGACGATCGCGATCTGTTGCAGCGGCTGCGCGAGCGGCACGATGGCGTTGACACGCTTGAGAAAGGCACGCGCGCTGCGTGCGTTCTCCGCCACCCAGTGATCGAGCCGCGCCGCGATGCGCAGCACGCCCACCGGCAGCAGCTCATCGAGCGGCGTGGCATCGGCGCCTTCGATGCCGAAGTCCAGCGGGCTCGGCACGAGATAGAGCGTGCCGGCTTTCGAACTCATGGCCGCAGCGCGTCGATGCCCGCTGCGCGCAGCAGCGCGCTGGTGCGGATCAGCGGCAGGCCGACCAGCGTGGTCGGGTCGTCGGACTCGATCGCCTCCAGCAGTGCAATGCCCAGCGTCTCGCACTTGGCGCTGCCGGCGCAGTCGTAGGGCTGCTCGGTGCGCAGGTAGTGCTCGATCTCGTCATCGGACAGCGCGCGAAAGCGCACCGTCACCGGCGCCAGTGCCGCGCCGGCGTAGCCGCGGGCCGCGCACTGCACCGCTACCGCGGTATGGAACACCACGCTGCGCCCGCGCATCGCGCGCAGTTGAGCCACCGCGCGTTCGTGCGTGCCGGGCTTGCCGATGGCCTCGCCGTCCAGCTCGGCCACCTGGTCGGAGCCGATCACCACCGCGCGCGGATGCAGTGCAGCCACTGCCGCCGCCTTGGCCGCCGCCAGCCGCGCGGCCAGCGCCGCGGGCGCTTCGCCGGGGTGCGGCGTCTCGTCGACCTGCGGCGACACCACCTCGAAGGGCAGGCGCAGCCGCTCCAGCAGTTCGCGCCGGTAGCGCGAGGTGGAGGCGAGGATCAGCGGTGGGCGCGACGTCATGGCGGGCATTGTCCCATCGCGCCTCGCCCGCCTCGTACACTCGCCGCGATGAAACCGCGTGTGCACGATCCGCTGCGCCTCGACGTCGTGGCCTTCGCCAAGGAAGCCGGCCGGCTCGAAGGCCGCTGGCCGCTCGCCGGCTTCGTGCGCCTGGCCGAGTCGGCGCATGCCGAGTCGCGCCCGGGCGAGGCTGACCAAGTCGCCTGGCAGGCGCAGGGCGAGCAGCGCGCTCAGCGCGGCGGCACGCCGCAGACCTGGCTGCACGTCGGCGCGCAGGCACAGGTTCAGCTCGAATGCCAGCGTTGCCTGCAGCCGGTGGCCGTGCCGCTGGCGGTGCAGCGCAGTTTCCTGTTCGCGCCGGACGAAGCCACCGCCGCCCAGATCGACGCCGACAGCGATGACGACGTGTTGGTGCTCACTCGCGCGCTCGATCTGCACGAGCTGGTGGAAGACGAGCTGATCCTGGCGCTGCCGCTGGTGCCGCGCCACGACGCCTGCCCCGAGCCGCTGGCGCTGCCGGCCGAACCGGAGGAAGCGCCGGCCGAGCGGCCCAACCCCTTCGCGGCCCTGGCGGCGCTCAAGCGCGGCGGGAGCGGCTCGCACTGAGGACATGGCGGCGGGCCAACCCGCCCGTGCTAGAATCGCCGGCTTTTCATCGGGTGCCTTGCCGTTTGGGTTCGCAGGGCCGTCAGGAGAATTCCACATGGCCGTTCAGCAGAACAAGAAGTCGCCGTCCAAGCGCGGCATGCACCGCTCGCACAACGCGGTCGCCGTGCCCGGCACCGCGATCGAGCCGACCACCGGCGAGACGCATCTGCGCCACCACATCAGCCCGACCGGCTTCTACCGCGGCCGCAAGGTCCTGAAGACCAAGGCCGACGCCTGACACCCGGGTGACGGCGGCGCCGCAGCGCGCCGCCCCCGAGCCGCCTCCGGTCAGACATGATTCCAGCCGCCCTCTCGCGGGTGACGCTCGCCGTCGACTGCATGGGCGGCGACCACGGGCCGTCGGTCACGCTGCCGGCCTGCCGCGCCTTCCTCGCGGCGCATCCGCAAGCCCACCTGATCCTCGTCGGCAAGCCCGACGCGCTGGCCGAAGCCGCCGGCTGGCCGCGCTGCACCGTGGTCGGCGCCAGCGAGGTCGTCGAGATGGACGACCCGGTCGAGGTGGCGCTGCGCAAGAAGAAGGATTCCTCGCTGCGCGTCGCCGTCTCGCAGGTCAAGCCGGGCGAGAGCGGCGAGTCGGCCGCGCACGCCTGCGTCTCGGCCGGCAACACCGGCGCGCTGATGGCGGTGTCTCGCTACGTGCTCAAGACGCTCGACGGCATCGACCGCCCGGCCATCGCCAGCGTGATGCCCAACCAGCGCGACGGCTACACCACCGTGCTCGATCTCGGCGCCAACGTCGACTGCACCGCCGAACACCTGCTGCAGTTCGCGGTGATGGGCAGCGCGCTGGTCGCGGCCGTCGAGGGCCGGGAAGATCCCAGCGTCGGCCTGCTGAACATCGGCGAAGAGGCGATCAAGGGCAGCGAGACCATCAAGCGCGCCGCCGAGCTGCTGCGCGCCGCCGCCGCCAGCGGCCACCTGAACTTCCACGGCAACGTGGAGGGCAACGACATCTTCAAGGGCACCACCGACATCGTGGTGTGCGACGGCTTCGTCGGCAACGTCGCGCTCAAGACCGCCGAGGGTCTGGCCTCGATGCTGTCGAACTTCATCAAGCAGGAGTTCACGCGCAGCGTCTTCACCAAGCTCGCCGCCGTGGTGGCGCTGCCGGTGCTGAACCACTTCAAGGCGCGTGTGGACCATCGCCGCTACAACGGCGCCGCGCTGCTGGGCCTGCGCGGGCTGGTGTTCAAGAGCCACGGCTCGGCCGATGCCTTCGCGTTCCAGACAGCGCTGAACCGGGCGTATGATGCCGCGCGCAATCGCTTGCTCGATCGCGTGCACGACCGCATTCTCGAGACGCTGGCGGCGATGCCGGCGCCGGGCGCGGAGCCTTCGACCGACACGCCGGCGCTGGCCGCTTCAGCTTCACGATGAGCCCGACTTCACCGCGCTATTCCCGCATCACCGGCACCGGCAGCTACCTGCCGCCGCAGCGCGTGACGAACGCGCAGCTCGCCGAGCAGTTGGCGCGCGACGGCGTCGAAACCTCCGACGAGTGGATCGTCGAGCGCACCGGCATCCGCGCGCGCCACTTCGCCGCGCCCGAGGTGGCCAGCAGCGACCTCGCCGTCGAGGCCGCGCGCCACGCGCTCGAGGCGGCCGGCCGCACGGCCGGCGAGATCGACCTGATCATCGTCGCGACCTCGACGCCCGACATGATCTTCCCGTCCACCGCCTGCATCGTGCAGCGCAAGCTCGGCACGGCCGGCGGCGCGGCCTTCGACGTGCAGGCGGTCTGCTCGGGCTTCGTCTACGGCCTCGCGGTGGCCGATTCGATGATCCGCGGCGGCCTGGCCACGCGCGCGCTGGTGATCGGCGCGGAAGTGTTCTCGCGCATCCTCGACTTCAAGGACCGCACCACCTGCGTGCTGTTCGGCGATGGCGCCGGCGCGGTGGTGCTGGAGGCGAGCGACACGCCCGGCATCCTGGCCAGCGACCTGCACGCCGACGGCCGCCACGTCGACATCCTGTGCGTGCCCGGCACGGTGTCGGGCGGGCAGGTGCTGGGCGATCCGCTGCTCAAGATGGACGGCCAGGCGGTCTTCAAGCTCGCCGTCGGCGTGCTCGAAAGTGCGGCGCGCGCGGTGCTCGCCAAGGCGGGCCGCAGCGATGCCGACATCGACTGGCTGATCCCGCACCAGGCCAACATCCGCATCATGCAGAGCACGGCGAAGAAGCTGAAGCTGCCGGCCGGCAAGCTGGTCGTCACCGTCGACGAACACGGCAACACCTCGGCCGCCTCGATCCCGCTGGCCCTCGACGCGGCGGTGCGCAACGGCCAGGTCAAGCGCGGCGACACCGTGATGCTCGAAGGCGTGGGCGGCGGTTTCACCTGGGGCGCGGTGCTGCTCGACTTCTGAGGCGGTGGCCTGCCGCGCGGGCCGCGAGACATCCAACAAGAGACAGAGAGACAAGCCGCGATGACCACCTTCGCATTCGTCTTCCCCGGCCAGGGCTCGCAGAGCGTCGGCATGCTCGACGCCTGGGGCGATCACCCGGCGGTGCGCGACACGCTCGCCGAGGCTTCGCAGGCGCTCGGCGAAGACATCGCCCGGCTGATCCACGAAGGCCCGAAGGAACAGCTCGACCTCACCACCAACACCCAGCCGGTGATGCTGGCCGCGGCGATCGCCTGCTACCGCGCCTGGATGGCCGAGACCGGGCATGCGCCGGCCATCGTCGCCGGCCATTCGCTCGGCGAGTACAGCGCGCTGGTGGCCGCCGGTTCGCTGACGCTGGCCGACGCGCTGCCGCTGGTGCGCCTGCGCGCGCAGGCGATGCAGGAGGCGGTGCCGGTCGGTGCGGGCGCGATGGCAGCCATCCTCGGGCTCGATGCCGAGGTCGTGCGCGGCACCTGCGCCGAAGTGGCGGCTGCCGTCGGCGAGGTGGTCACGGCCGCCAACTACAACGACCCCAAGCAGACCGTGATCGCCGGCAGCAAGGCCGCCGTCGACCAGGCCTGCGAAGCGCTCAAGGGCCGCGGCGCCAAGCGCGCGCTGCCGCTGGCGGTGTCCGCGCCGTTCCACTGCGCGCTGATGAAGCCGGCCGCCGAGCGGCTGAAGGCGCGGCTCGCCGACGTGGCGCTGCGCGCGCCGCAGATCCCGCTGGTCAACAACATCGACGTGGCGGTGCAGACCGAGCCCGACGCGATCCGCGATGCGCTGTACCGCCAGGCCTTCGGCCCGGTGCGCTGGGTCGAGACGGTGCAGGCGATGCACGCGCGCGGCGCCACCCACATGGTCGAGTGCGGCCCCGGCAAGGTGCTGGGCGGGCTGGCGCGGCGCATCGTCAGCGAACTGGTGGTCGGCCACGTGAACGACCCGGCCTCGCTGGCCGAGGCGAAGGGGATGCTGGGATGAGCGAAGTCACCACGCAGGGCCAGGTCGCGCTGGTCACCGGCGCGTCGCGCGGCATCGGCCGCGCGATCGCGATGGCGCTGGCCGCGCAGGGCATGAAGGTGGTCGGCACCGCCACCACCGACGCCGGCGCGGCCGCGATCGGCGAGGCGCTCGCGCCACTGGGCGGCAGCGGCCTGAAGCTCGACGTCACCGACGCCGCGGCGCTCGACGCCGCGATCGACGCCATCGTCAAGCAGTACGGCGGCCTGCACGTGCTGGTCAACAACGCCGGCATCACGCGCGACACGCTGGCGATGCGCATGAAGGACGAGGACTGGGACGCGGTGCTGGACACCAACCTGAAGGCCGTGTTCCGCGCCAGCCGCGCGGCGATCCGGCCGATGATGAAGCAGCGCTACGGCCGCATCGTCAACATCACCTCGGTGGTGGGCGCCAGCGGCAACCCCGGCCAGGCCAACTACGCCGCCGCCAAGGCCGGCGTGGCCGGCATGACGCGCGCGCTGGCGCGCGAGCTGGGCAGCCGCGGCATCACGGTCAACTGCGTCGCGCCGGGCTTCATCGCCACCGACATGACGCATGCCCTGCCCGAGGCGCAGAAGACCGCGCTGCTGGCGCAAATCCCGCTCGGCCGGCTCGGCGCGGCCGAGGAGATCGCGCACGCGGTGGCCTTCCTCGCCTCGCCCGGCGCCGGCTACGTGACCGGCACCGAACTGCACGTCAACGGCGGCATGTACATGGCCTGATTCCGGCCGGAACCGGCGCTGCGGGCCCCGTTCGGGCACCGCCCGGGCAAGCCTTAGAATCCGCCCCTGGTTTTTCAGCAAACAACTCCCGGAGGAGTCATGAGCGACATCGAAGCACGAGTCAAGAAGATCATCGCCGAACAGTTGGGTGTGCCCGAAGCCGATGTGAGCAACGAGAAGGCCTTCGTCGCCGATCTCGGCGCCGACTCGCTGGACACCGTCGAGCTGGTGATGGCCCTCGAAGACGAGTTCGGCATCGAGATTCCCGACGAGGAAGCCGAGAAGATCACGACCGTGCAGCTGGCGATCGACTACGCCGTCAAGCACCAGAAGGCCGCCTGAGGCGCTTCGGTCTCCTTCGCATGAGCCGCCGTCGCGTCGTCGTCACGGGCCTTGGCCTGGTCAGCCCCGTGGGCAACACGGTGGCCGAAGGCTGGGCCAATCTCGTCGCCGGGCGCTCCGGCATCGCGAACATCACGCGCTTCGATGCGTCGGCGTTCGCCTGCCGCTTCGCCGGCGAGGTGAAGGGCTTCAACGTCGAGGACTACATCCCCGGCAAGGAAGCGCGCCACATGGACACCTTCATCCACTACGGGATGGCGGCGTCCATCCAGGCGGTGCGCGACGCCGGCCTGCCGACCAACGACGCGCTGAACGAAGAGGCCGCCGAGCGCATCGGCTGCCTGGTCGGCTCGGGCATCGGCGGCCTGCCGATGATCGAGCAGACCGAGGTCGAATACGCCGCACGCGGCCCGCGCCGCATCTCGCCGTTCTTCGTGCCGGCCTCGATCATCAACATGATCTCCGGGCACGTGTCGATCCACTTCGGCTTCCAGGGGCCGAACCTCGCCATCGTGACGGCCTGCACCACCGGGCTGCACTGCATCGGCGAGGCGGGCCGGCTGATCGAATACGGCGACGCCGACGTGATGGTGGCCGGCGGCGCCGAGGCGACCGTCTCGCCGCTGGGCGTGGGCGGCTTCGCCGCGGCGCGCGCACTGTCCACGCGCAACGACGACCCGGCCACCGCCTCGCGCCCGTGGGACAAGGAGCGCGACGGCTTCGTGCTCGGCGAAGGCGCCGGCGTGCTGGTGCTCGAGGAGTACGAACACGCGAAGAAGCGCGGCGCCAAGATCTACGCCGAACTCACCGGCTTCGGCATGGGCGCCGATGCGTACCACATGACCGCGCCCAACGTCGACGGCCCGAAGCGCAGCATGCGCGCGGCGCTGCGCAACGCCGGCATCGACGCCGCGCAGGTGCAGTACCTCAACGCGCACGGCACCTCGACGCCGCTGGGCGACGTCAACGAGACCAACGCGATCAAGCTCGCCTTCGGTGACCACGCGAAGAAGCTGGTGGTCAATTCCACCAAGTCGATGACCGGCCACCTGCTCGGCGGCGCCGGCGGCATCGAGTCGGTGTTCACCGTGCTGGCGCTGCACCACCAGGTGTCGCCGCCGACGATCAACATCTTCGACCAGGACCCCGAGTGCGACCTGGACTACTGCGCCAACGAGGCGCGGCAGATGAAGATCGAGGTCGCCGTCAAGAACAACTTCGGCTTCGGCGGCACCAACGGCACGCTGGTGTTCCGCCGCGCCTGAGCCGGCACGCGGCTCGCCCGCGCCGCGGCTGATGGAAATCTCTCGCTTCGAGTTCGGCTGCGCGCGCGCCTGGCGTGCGGGCGTGCTCGCGCTCGCGGCGCTGGCGCTGCTGGCCGCCGCGGCCTGGGCGCTGGCGCTGGTCGCGCGCGGCGAAGCCGGCCTCGCCTGGCTGGCGCTCCCGGCGGCACTGCTGGCGCTGTGGGCCGCAAGCGCCAGCCGGCTCGCCGGTGGCGCGCTGCGCGACGAAGGCGGCCGCTGGTGGCTGGCCGCCGCGCCCGGCTCGCTGGCCGTCGCCTTCGACTTCGGCGCCTGGATGCTGCTGCGCTTCCGCCCCGACGGCGCGCGCGGCGGCCGCTGGCTGGCGCCGTCGCACGCCGACATGCGCGAGGCCTGGCCGGCGTTTCGCCGTGCGGTATATTCGCCGCGCACTCCACCGGCCGGCCTCTCGGCGCAGGCTGCCGACGACCCTCCCGCATGAACGCCAACGACGCCGACGCACCGCTGATCGAGAGGATCAAGCAAGGCGACGTGCGGGCCTTCGAGATGCTGGTGGTCAAGTACCAGCGCCGCATCGAACGCCTGATCGGCCGCATGGTGCGCGACGTCGACCTGGTGCCCGACATCGCGCAGGAGACCTTCGTGCGCGCCTACCGCGCGATCGGCCAGTTCCGCGGCGACAGCGCCTTCTACACCTGGCTGTACCGCATCGCCGTCAACACCGCCAAGAAGGCGCTGGTCGACCTGAAGCGCGATCCGGTCGTGACCGAATCCGCGCTCGCCGGCCGCAGCGACGACGACGAAACTTCGCGGGTGGAAAACGAACTAAGCGACGGCGAGACCCCCGACGCCGTGCTGGCAAGCAAGGAAATCGCGGCGGCGGTGAACTCGGCGATCGAAGGCCTGTCCGAGGATCTGCGCCAGGCCATCACGCTGCGCGAGATCGAAGGCTTGAGCTACGAAGAGATCGCGGAGTTGATGAACTGCCCGATCGGAACGGTGCGTTCGCGCATCTTCCGGGCGCGCGAGGCGATCGCGGCGCGGCTGAGGCCGCTGCTCGACACCCGCGAGGGCGAGCGGTGGTGAGGGGTCGGGAGAGGTTTGGAGTCGAAGATGATTGAGCACAGCGGGGTGGCGGCGGGGGCTGCCGAACGGTTGTCGGCCCTGGTCGACGGCGAAGTCGCCGCCGACGAGGTCAAGCAGGCCTGCCTGGCCTGGCGCGGCGATGCGAAGGCGCGCCAGGACTGGCACGCCTACCAGTTGATCGGCGACGTGCTGCGTTCCGACGATCTCGCCTCGGCGCCCGGGTGCGACGAGGCCTTCCTGCAGGCGCTGCGCGCGCGCCTGGCCGACGAACCGGTGGTGCTGGCGCCGCAGCCCGCGAAGACCTTGCCGATGGCCGCCGGCCGCTCGCTGCGCCGCTGGCGCTCCGGCGTGGCGGTGGCGGCCGGCTTCGTCGCCGTGGCCGGCGTGCTGGTGGCGCTGCAGGGGCCGTCCTCGGGCGACAACGCGCCGGCCGTGGCGCAGGCGCCCGCCGTGCCGCTGGCGGCCGCGGGCCCGATGGGGCCGGTGCTGCCGGCGCTCGCGCGCGCCGACGGGGCCGAGCCTTCGACCGAGGCCGCCACGCTGGTCACCGACGGCCAGTTGATCCGCGACGCGCGGCTCGACCGCTACCTCGCCGCGCACCAGCGCTTCGCCGGCGCCTCGGCGCTGGGCGTGCCCTCGGCCTTCCTGCGCAGCGCCACCGCCACGGCCGATGGCGCCAAGCGCTGAGCGCCGCATGCTGCTGCGCCCCGCACTCGCGCTGACCCTGCTCGGCGCCCTCGGCAGCCCCGTGCCCGCGGCCGCCGATTCTTCGGCCGGCGACGGCCGCGAGATCCGCACGCTGCTCACGCGCATCCACGAGGCGGCGGGCAAGCAGAACTTCCAGGGCACCTTCGTCGTCAGCGGCGGCGGCGCGGTGTCCAGCGCGCGCATCGCCCACTACGGCGAGGGCAGCAACCAGTACGAGCGCATCGAGTCGCTCGACGGCCAGGCGCGCTACGTCTACCGCCACAACGATCTCGTGCAGACCGTCTGGCCGGGCACCCGCGTGGCGCTGGTCGAACAGGCGCGCTCGATGACGAGCTTCCCGGCGCTGCTGCAGGGCGGCGTCGAGCGGCTTGCCGAGTTCTACGAGCTGAAGGAGCAGGGCAGCGAGCGCGTCGCCGGGCGCGAGGCGCAGGTGCTGCTGGTGCAGCCGCGCGACGCGCAGCGCTTCGGCTATCGGCTGTGGGCCGACAAGGCCTCGGGCCTGCTGCTGCGCGCCGACGTGCTCGGCGAGCGCGGCGAGGCGATCGAGACCTCGGCGTTCTCCGAGGTCACCATCGGCGTCAAGCCGCAGTTCGACAGCGTCACCGGCCCGATGCGCAAGCTCGACGGCTACCGTGTGGTCCGCCCGGCCGTCGCCAGCACGAAGATGGAGTCCGAGGGCTGGGCGATGCGCCAGCTCGTGCCCGGCTTCCGCGAGGTCAACTGCGTCAGGCGGCCGATGGAGTCGCCCACCGCCAGCGGGCCCGAGGCGGCCTCCGAGCCGGTGCTGCAGGCGATCTTCTCCGACGGCCTGACCTACGTGTCGCTGTTCATCGAGCCCTTCGATGCCCAGCGCCACCAGCGCGCCATGCGTACCGCCGTCGGCGCCACGCAGACGCTGATGCGCCGCCAGGGGCAGTGGTGGGTCACGGTGGTGGGCGACGTGCCTCCGGCCACGCTGCTGGCGTTCGCCAACGGGCTTGAACGCCGCAAGTGACGCACCCATCTGCGGCGTTCGCGGACAGTCGAAGTTTCAAAGGAGCATGAAGTACATGCAAACCAGCGTCATCGCGGCGACTCGCCGCAGTCTCTCCAGCGCCTTGCTGGCCGGTCTGGTCGCCGTCGTTGCCGCGGCCGCCACGTTCGCGCCGCCCGCCGCGCATGCGCAGGGCAACCTGCCCGAGTTCGCCGACCTCGCCGAGCGCGTCGGCCCGGCCGTCGTCAACATCCGCACCACCGAGCGGCGCGCCGCTCGCAGCGGCGCGATGCCCGACATGGACGAGGACATGCTCGACTTCCTGCGCCGCTTCGGCCTTCCGGTCCCGAACCAGCCGGGGCCGCGCGGCCAGCGCCCGCAGCAGCCGCAGCCCGACGCCGAGCCGCAGCAGCGCGGCATCGGCTCGGGCTTCATCCTCAGCGCCGACGGCTACGTGATGACCAATGCGCACGTGATCGACGGCGCCGACGAGGTGTTCGTCACGCTGACCGACAAGCGCGAGCTGAAGGCGCGTGTGATCGGCTCCGACCGCCGCTCCGACGTGGCGCTGGTCAAGGTCGAGGCCAGCGGCCTGCCGACGGTGCGCATCGGCGACGTCAACAAGCTGCGCGTGGGCGAGTGGGTGATCGCGATCGGCTCGCCGTTCGGACTGGAGAACACCGTGACGGCCGGCATCGTCAGCGCCAAGGCGCGCGACACCGGCGAGTTCCTGCCGCTGATCCAGACCGACGTGGCGATCAACCCGGGCAACTCCGGCGGCCCGCTGATCAACATGCGCGGCGAGGTGGTGGGCATCAACTCGCAGATCTACAGCCGCTCGGGCGGCTACATGGGCATCTCGTTCGCGATCCCGATCGACGAGGCCACGCGCGTGGCCGAGCAGCTCAAGACCACGGGGCGCGTCAGCCGCGGCCGCATCGGCGTGAGCATCGACCAGGTGAGCAAGGAGGTTGCCGAGTCGATCGGGCTGGGCAAGGCCAGCGGCGCGCTGGTGCGCAGCGTCGAGGCCGGCGGGCCGGCCGAGAAGGCGGGCGTCGAGCCGGGCGACATCATCACCAAGTTCGACGGCAAAGCGGTCGAGCGCTCGGGCGACCTGCCGCGCGTGGTGGGCGCGGTCAAGCCGGGCAGCAAGGTCTCGCTGCAGGTGTTCCGCCGCGGCGCCACCAAGGACCTGAGCGTGACGGTGGCCGAGGTCGAGCCCGACAAGGCGCGCCGCAGCGCCGAGGCCGAGAGCAAGCCGCAGGCGACGCCGACGACGACGCTGGGCATCGGCGTCTCCGAGCTGAGCGAGGCGCAAAAGCGCGAGCTGAAGATCAAGAACGGCGTGCGCGTCGAGGTGGCCGAAGGCGCGGCGGCGCGCGCCGGCGTGCGCGAGGGCGACGTGATCCTGTCGATCGACAACACCGAGATCACCGGCGCCAAGCAGTTCGAGTCGGTGGTCGGCAAGCTCGACAAGAGCCGCGCGGTGACGCTGCTGGTGCGGCGCGGCGACACGGTCAACTTCCTGATCATCCGGCCGGCGCGCTGAGCGCGGCGCCCGACTGCAAAGCCGGGTCTTTCCAGTATCCGGGAAGTGATCGAAGGTGAGGGAGCGAGCGCCGCCGGCCCGGCGACGCTCGCTCCCGCATGCCGGAAGTCAGTGACTGCAAACCTTTCCTGGGTCGCGCGGATTGCTGCCGTCCAGCGCTAGAATCCGCGCGCTGCCGTCGCTCGTTTCAACGATCCAGGCAACAAAAATGGGCCGCTCGAACTATCCCCAGGTGATCCACAAGCGTTTGTGGATAAGCTGTTGATGGATTTCGATGTTGGGACCCTGCAACGCGCAGAAATCGAGGATTGGCGCGGCTTCCAGAAGGGTGCTTTTGGCTACAATGAAAGCCCAACAAGCAGTTGCCATACGTTTTGTTGGAAGGCGCGTCACTCGTTCGACGTGCCTTTTTTTTACCTACATCTCAGGGCGCACGCCCACGCATCGCGACGCGATGTGAGCCTCGGTTCATGGACCACATCCGCAACTTCTCCATCATTGCCCACATCGACCACGGCAAGAGCACGCTGGCGGATCGCTTGATCCAGCGCTGCGGCGGCTTGTCCGACCGCGAGATGGAGGCGCAGGTGCTCGACTCGATGGACATCGAGCGCGAGCGCGGCATCACGATCAAGGCGCAGACCGCGGCGCTGCAATACAAGGCGCGCGACGGCCAGGTCTACAACCTCAACCTGATCGACACGCCCGGGCACGTCGACTTCAGCTACGAGGTCAGCCGCTCGCTGTCGGCCTGCGAGGGCGCGCTGCTCGTCGTCGACGCCAGCCAGGGCGTCGAGGCGCAGACGGTGGCCAACTGCTACACCGCCATCGAACTGGGCGTGGAAGTCGTGCCGGTGCTCAACAAGATGGATCTGCCGCAGGCCGACCCGGAGCGCGCCAAGGAGGAGATCGAGGACGTGATCGGCATCGACGCCGACAATGCCATCCCCTGCAGCGCCAAGACCGGCGAGGGCATAGACGACATCCTCGAAGCCGTGATCGCGCGCATGCCCGCGCCGCGCGGCCGGCCCGACGGCCCGCTGCGCGCGATGATCATCGACAGCTGGTTCGACAACTACGTCGGCGTCGTGATGCTGGTGCGGGTGGTCGACGGCTCCTTGTCCAAGGGCGAGCGCATCCGCCTGATGGCCAGCGACGCGGTCTACGGCTGCGAGCAGCTCGGCGTGTTCACGCCCAAGTCGGTGGCGCGCGAGGCGCTGAAGGCCGGCGAGGTCGGCTTCGTGATCGCCGGCATCAAGGAGCTGCAGGCGGCCAAGGTCGGCGACACCATCACGCTGGAAAAGAAGCTGCCCAACAACGCCGGCGTCGCCAGCGAGCCGCTGCCGGGCTTCAAGGAGATCAAGCCGCAGGTGTTCGCCGGCCTGTACCCCACCGAGGCGAGCGAGTACGACCAGCTGCGCGACGCGCTGGAGAAGTTGAAGCTCAACGACTCCTCGCTGCAGTACGAGCCCGAGGTCAGCCAGGCGCTGGGCTTCGGCTTCCGCTGCGGCTTCCTCGGCCTGCTGCACATGGAGATCGTGCAGGAGCGCCTGGAGCGCGAGTTCGACCAGGACCTGATCACCACCGCGCCCTCGGTCGTCTACGAGGTCGAGCTGAACGACGGCACGGTGCTGCAGGTGGAGAACCCCTCGAAGATGCCCGACCAGGGCCGCATCCGCGAGATCCGCGAGCCGATCGTCACGGTGCACCTGTACATGCCGCAGGACTACGTCGGCCCGGTGATGACGCTGGCCAACCAGAAGCGCGGCAACCAGATCAACATGGCCTACCACGGCCGCCAGGTGATGCTCACCTACGAGATGCCGCTGGCCGAGATCGTGCTGGACTTCTTCGATAAGCTGAAGTCGGTGTCGCGCGGCTACGCCTCGATGGACTACGAGTTCAAGGAGTACCGCGCCTCCGACGTCGTCAAGGTCGACATCCTGCTCAACGGCGACAAGGTCGACGCGCTGTCGATCATCGTGCACCGCGCCCAGAGCGTGTACCGCAGCCGCGCGGTGGTGACCAAGATGCGCGAGCTGATCTCGCGCCAGATGTACGACGTGGCGGTGCAGGCCGCCATCGGCGCCAACATCATCGCGCGTGAGACAATCAAGGCGCTGCGCAAGAACGTGCTCGCCAAGTGCTACGGCGGCGACATCACGCGCAAGCGCAAGCTGCTCGAAAAACAGAAGGCCGGCAAGAAACGCATGAAGCAGATCGGCTCCGTCGAGGTGCCGCAGGAAGCGTTCCTGGCCATCCTCCAGGTGGACGACTGATCTGATGGGAATCCTCACCAGTGCGCTGTATGCGTTGCTCCTCGTCTATCTGGGCGGCTGGTTCCTCGGCCGCTGGACCGGCAACTTCTCGCTGCTGCTGTTCATCCTGAGCGTCGTCACGCTGGCCTACTGGCTGGCCGAGCGCTTCCACTTCGCGCCCAGGCGCGAAGCCGCCGCCCGGGCGCTCGAAGCGCAGGACGCGCAGCGCCGCGCGCAACTGGCCGCGCAGGGCATCGCCAAGGTCGACACCGACATCGCCCCGGCGCGCGAGAAGCTGCTGATGCAGCCCTGGTGGCTCGACTGGACCGCCGGGCTGTTCCCGGTGATCCTGGCGGTGTTCCTGCTGCGCTCGTTCCTGTTTGAGCCGTTCAAGATCCCCTCGGGCTCGATGATCCCGACGCTGCTGGTCGGCGACCTGATCCTGGTGAACAAGTACCACTACGGCATCCGCCTGCCGGTGATCAACAAGAAGATCATCGCCAACCACGACCCCAAGCGCGGTGACGTGATGGTGTTCCGCTTCCCGCGCGACACCAGCATCGACTACATCAAGCGCGTGGTCGGGCTGCCGGGCGACGAGGTCAGCTTCCGCAACCAGAAGCTCTACATCAACGGCCAGGCGGTGCCGCTGGAGGCGCTGCCGCCGCCGGGCTTCTACGACGAGAGCACGCTGCGCTACTCGCCCGAGTTCAAGGAGAAGCTCGGCGACGTGGAGCACCGCATCCTGGTCGACCCGAACGCGCAGCGCCTGTTCGGCGCCGACGGCGCCTACGCCTTCCCGTACCGCGAGAACTGCCGCTACAGTGCCGAGGGCGTGACTTGCAAGGTGCCCGAGGGACACTACTTCATGATGGGCGACAACCGCGACAATTCGGAGGACTCTCGCTTCTGGGGCTTCGTCCCGGACGAGAACATCGTCGGCAAGGCCTTTTTCGTGTGGATGAACTTCGGCAACCCGAAGCGCATCGGCTCGTTCCAGTGACGTTCACGTCGGGAGCATGAACGCATGACCACCAGCAGCAAGCTTGCATCGGGCCGGCGCCAGCGCGGCGTCACCCTGTTCGGTCTGATGTTCTGGGCCATCCTGATCGGCGTCACCGCGCTGGTGGTGATGCGCGTGCTGCCGACCGTCAACGAGTACTACACCATCCAGCGCGCGGTCGACAAGATCGCCAAGGAAGGCGGCACGACGGTGCCGGAGATCCGCGCCGCGTTCGAGAAGCAGAAGCAGATCGAGTACTCGATCACCTCGATCGGCGGCAAGGACTTGCAGGTCACCAAGGAGAACGAGCAGGTCGTGGTGAGCTTCGCCTACGACAAGGAGATCGAGCTGGTCGCGCCGGTCTACCTGCTCATCAAGTACGAGGGGCGCTCGAAGAAGTAGCGCGCGGGGGCAGCCCGGGCACCGCCCGAGACAATTCACCCGATGGATCAACGACTCGACGAACTGCAGGGCCGCATCGGCCATCGTTTCCGCGCCGCGGATCTGCTCGAACGCGCACTGACGCACCGCAGCTTCGGCGCCGACCACAACGAGCGACTCGAATTCCTCGGCGACGCCGTGCTGAGCCTGGCCGTCTCCAGCCTGCTGTTCGAGCGCTTCGGCGGCTCCGACGAAGGCGACCTGACGCGCGTGCGCGCCCACCTCGTGCGCGAGGACAGCCTGCACCGCATGGCCTTGCAGCTCGGCCTGCCCGAAGCGCTGCGCCTGTCCGAAGGCGAGGCGCGCGGCGGCGGCGCGCAGCGCGCCTCCATCCTGGCCGACGCGCTGGAGGCGGTGATCGGTGCAGTCTTCCTCGATGCCGGCTTCGACGCCGCGCGCGCGCTGGTGCAGCGCCTGTTCGGCGAGGTGATCGCCGGCTCCGAGATCGGCGGCTGGGCCAAGGACGCCAAGACCGAACTGCAGGAATGGCTGCAGGCGCGCCGCCTGCCGGTGCCGGGCTACCGCATCCTCGCCACGCGCGGCCAGGCGCATGCGCAGACCTTCGACGTGGAGTGCGCGGTGCCCGCGCTCGGCCTGACGCAAAGCGGCGAAGGCCGCTCGCGCCGCCAGGCCGAACAGGAAGCGGCGCGCAAGATGCTCGATGTGCTGAAGGCCAGCGACCGCCCCGACGGTCCCTTGCGATCATGAGCGAGACCAGCGCGCCCGACGAGCCCCCCGCTGCGCAGCACTGCGGGCTGATCGCCATCGTCGGCCGGCCCAACGTCGGCAAGTCGACGCTGCTCAACGCGCTGGTCGGCCAGAAGATCAGCATCACCTCGGCCAAGGCGCAGACCACGCGGCACCGCATCACCGGCATCCGCACGGTGGGCGATACGCAGTACGTGTTCGTCGACACGCCCGGCTTCCAGACGCGCCACGGCGCGGCGCTGAACCGCACGCTCAACCGCACCGTGCAGGGCGTGCTGGCCGATGTCGACGTGGTGCTGTTCGTCGTCGAGGCGGGCCGCTTCGGGCTGGACGACGCCAAGGTGCTGTCGCTGATCCAGGGCGAGGGCCTGCGCGGCAAGCCGGTGTTCCTGGTGGCCAACAAGCTCGATGCGGTGCAGCGCCGCACCGAGCTGCTGCCCTGGCTGAAGGGCATGCAGGACCGCCATGCCTTCGCGGAGTACGTGCCGCTGTCGGCCAAGAAGGCGGCCGACATGGAGCGGCTGCTGACCATCATCCGCCCCTACCTGCCCGAGCAGGGCTGGTTCTACGAGGAGGATGCGCTGACCGACCGCAGCGAGCGTTTCCTCGCCAGCGAGATCATCCGCGAGAAGCTGTTCCGCCTGACCGGCGACGAGCTGCCCTACACCTCCACCGTCGTGATCGACAAGTTCGAGGAGGAAGGCAACCTGCGCCGCATCGCCGCCTCCATCGTCGTCGAGCGCGATGCGCACAAGGGCATGGTGATCGGCGGCGGCGGCGAGCGCCTGAAGCGCATCGGCTCGGAGGCGCGCCAGGAGCTGGAGCAGTTGATGGACGCCAAGGTCTTCCTAGAACTCTTCGTCAAGGTGCGCTCCGGCTGGGCCGCCGACGAGGCGCATCTGCGCAGCTACGGCTACGAGTAGCGCGATGGCGACGGCGCGCGGCGCGGCGCCGCTGGCGGCTTTCGTGCTGCACCGCTGGGACTGGAGCGAATCCAGCCTGATCCTCGATCTGTTCACGCGCGCGCAAGGCCGCGCCACCGTGGCGGCCAAGGGCGCGAAGAAGCCGCACTCCAACCTGCGCGCGGTGCTGCTGCCGTTCCAGCGAGTCAACGTCACGCTCGGGCGCGTGCCCGAAGGCGACGGCGCGAGCGACATCCAGACCTTGCGCCAGGCCGAGTGGGCCGGCGGCGCGGCGATGCTGACCGGCGAGGCTCTGTTCAGCGGCTTCTATCTCAACGAGCTGCTGATGAAGCTGATGGCGCGGCACGATCCGCACCCGGCCCTCTTCGACGCCTATGCGCAGACGCTGCCGGCGCTGGCCGCGAGCGACGAGACGCGCGTGCAGGCGGCGCTGCGCGCCTTCGAGCTGACGCTGCTGCGCGAGATCGGCCTGCTGCCCGATCTGGCGGTGGCGACGCTGACCTTGCAGCCGCTGCGCGCGGAGGCGCTGTACGCGCTGCGCCCCGAAGCCGGCGTGATCGAAGCGACGGGCGACGAGGCCGGCGTGCCCGGCGCGGTGCTGATCGCTCTGCAGACGGCGCTCGACCGCGCCGTGCTGGAGAGCCTGCAGCAGACCTGTGCGCTCGCGCTGCCGGCGCTGAAGACGCAACTGCGCGCGCTGCTTCACTATCATCTCGGCTCCACCCCGCTGCGCACGCGCGCGGTGATGCACGACCTGCGCACCCTCTGACCTCGTTGCGATGAACCCGCTGATCACCACCGGCCTGGACGCCCACCGCGGCACGACCGCGCTGTCGGTCAACCTGAACAAGGTCGCGCTGCTGCGCAACACGCGTGCGCTCGGCATCCCGAGCGTCACGCGCGCCGCCGCGCTGGCGCTCGAAGCGGGCTGCCAGGGCATCACCGTGCATCCGCGCCCCGACGAGCGCCACATCCGGCCGCACGACGTGGTTGAGCTTGCCGAACTGCTGAAGGCCTGGCCGCAGGCGGAATACAACATCGAAGGCAACCCCTTCCACAACCTGATGGACTGCGTGCGCGACCTGGTCCAGCGCGGCCTGCCGGTGCACCAGGTGACCTTCGTGCCCGACAGCGTGGAGCAGCCGACCTCCGACCACGGCTGGCGCTTCCCCGACGACCACGCGCGCCTCGCGCCGCTGGTGGCCGAGTGCAAGGCGATGGGACTGCGCGTGAGCCTGTTCATGGACCCGGAAGGCGCGCAGATGCGCGGCGCGCGCGAAGCGGGCGCGGACCGTGTCGAGCTGTACACCGAGACCTACGCGCGTGCCCACGGCACGCCGCAGCAGGCCGCGGTGCTGGCCGGCTTCACGGCGGCCGCGCAGGCCGCGCTCGCCGAAGGGCTGGGCCTGAACGCCGGCCACGACCTGAACCGCGACAACCTCGCCGACTTCCTGCGCGCCGTGCCCGGCGTGCAGGAGGTGTCGATCGGCCACGCGCTGATCGCCGACGCGCTGGAACTCGGCATCAGCGAGACGGTGCGCGACTACCTGCGCTGCATCCACCGCGCGTACGAATGAGCGTCCCGAGATCGAGGCGGGCCGAGCGCCGGGCCGCTCCCAAGCCGGCCCGCATCCCC
This sequence comes from Pseudomonadota bacterium, assembly GCA_029779845.1. GTDB lineage: Bacteria > Pseudomonadota > Gammaproteobacteria > Burkholderiales > Burkholderiaceae_C > Piscinibacter. The sequence continues at coordinate 67,634 of JAKOZT010000098.1, forward strand.
CCGGGGGATCGGCCGGCGTACTCGACGGCCGAGGGGTCGTCATGATCTTCGGCGTCGGCACCGACATCTGCGACATCCGGCGCATGCGCGACACCCTCGCGCGGCGCGGCGAGCGCTTCGCGCTGAAGGTGCTGGGGCCGCACGAGATCGAGGTGTTCCGCTACCGGCTCGCCAAGGTCGAGTCGCGCGGCATCGCCTACCTCGCGACGCGCTTCTCGGCCAAGGAAGCGTTCTCCAAGGCGATCGGGCTGGGCATGCGCATGCCGATGACCTGGCGCGATTGCGAGATCGTGAAAGCGCCCAGCGGCAAGCCCGAGATCCGCCTGCACGGCGCGCTGGCCGAGTGGTTCGCGCAGCGCGGCCTGCGCGCGCAGGTCAGCGTCAGCGACGAAACCGACTACGCGGCGAGCTTCGTCGTCGTCGAAACCCTGGACAACCGATGAACCCCACGAGCCATTCGCCCGTCATCCTCGACATCGCCGGCACGACGCTGAACGCCGACGACCGCCGCCGCCTCGCGCACCCGCTGGTGGGCGGCATGATCCTGTTCGCGCGCAACTGGGCGGACCGGCGCGCGCTCGTCGAGTTGACCGCCGAAATCAAGGCGATCCGACCCGACCTGCTGATCTGCGTCGACCACGAAGGCGGGCGCGTGCAGCGCTTTCGCAGCGACGGCTTCACGCACCTGCCGGCGATGCGCGTGCTCGGCGAGCTGTGGATGCGCGATGCGCTGACCGCCACCGACGCCGCCACCGCCGCCGGCCACGTGCTCGGCGCCGAGCTGCGCGCCTGCGGCGTCGATCTCAGCTTCACGCCGGTGCTGGACCTCGACCACGGCGAGAGCGGCGTGATCGGCGACCGTGCCTTCCACCGCGATGCGCGCGTCGCGACGCTCCTGGCCAAGAGCCTGATGCACGGCCTGCTGCTGGCCGGCATGGCGAACTGCGGCAAGCACTTCCCCGGCCACGGCTTCGTGAAGGCCGACAGCCACACCGAAGTGCCTGTCGATCGCCGCAGCCTGAAGGCCATCCTCGCGGACGACGCCAAGCCCTACGAGTGGCTGTCCACCAGCCTCGCCAGCGTGATGCCGGCGCACGTGATCTACCCCAAGGTGGATGCGCACCCGGCCGGCTTCTCGCCGCGCTGGCTGAAGGACATCCTGCGCCAGCAGCTCGGCTTCACGGGCGCGATCTTCAGCGACGACCTCAGCATGGAAGGCGCGCGCCGTCTCGATGGCGCGGAGCTGAGCTACGCCGAGGCGGCGGCGCTGGCGCTCACGGCCGGCTGCGACCTGGTGCTGCTGTGCAACCAGTCGGTCGACGGCGGGCGCGCCGTCGACGATCTGCTCGATGGGATGGAGCGCGGCCTGGCTGAAGGCCGCTGGCAGCTCGACCCCGACAGCGAGGCGCGGCGAGTGCGGCTGCTGCCGCAGAGCCGCCCGCTGTCATGGGACGAGCTGATGCACGACGCGGCGTACCAGCGCTCGCTGGAACGCCTGCCCTGACGGGTCAGCGCGCGCTGTCGAAGGGCAGCGTGATCTGCGACAGGTCCTTGCGCGTCTCGACCAGCACCAGCGGGCCTTCGTCGATCACCACCGGCGCCGGGCGCTCGCGCGGCACGTGCACCGGCTTGGGCTCGCGCGCCATCGCTTCCTGCACCGCGCGGATCTTGTCGGCATCGGAGTTCACCCATTGCAGCCCGGCGGCCTCGGCCACGGCCGTGAGCTGATCGGCCGGCAGCACGAAGGCTTCGATGCGTGTGGCGGCGGGCACCGGCGCGGGGGCCGGCTGGACCGGCGCTGCAACAGGCGCTGCAACAGCTTCGGCCACGGCAACCACCGGCTCGGCTTCGGTTTCGGCCTCGGGCGCGGCAAGCACCGGTTCGGCTTCGACCTGCGGCGCGGCCTCGGCGTCTTCTTCGCGACGCTCGCGGCGCGGGCGATCACCGCGGCCGCGGCGGCGGCGGCCGCCTTCGCGCTCTTCGCCTTCGGCGAGCGGCGCGCTCTCGGCGAGCACGGTCTCGGCCACGGCTTCGCCTTCGAGGCTTTCGGCGCTCGGCGCGTCCTCGGCCGCCACGGCTTCGCCGTTCAGCTCGTTCGTCACCTCGCCGGTGCGCGCTTCGTCGCGATCGCGTCCGCCGCGGCCGCGACGGCGGCGGCGCCCGCTGCGTTCGCCCTGGGCCTGATCGCCCTCGGCCGGCGCATCGCCGGTCGGGATGGTGTCGACGAAGGGTTGCGGCGGCACGGCGGCCGCATCCACCGCCACCGCTTCGGGTGCCGGGCGGCGCTCGGTGCGCTCGGTGCGTTCACCGCGTTCGCCACGCTCGCCGCGTCCGCCGCGACGGCCCTCGCTGCGCGGCTCGTTGCCGGCCTGCTGTTCGCCCTCGGGGCGCTCGGCGCGCGGCGGCTGCTCTCCGCGTTGCTGTTCACCCCGGCGGCCACGGCCACCGTCGCGGCCTTCGCGTTGCTCGCGGCCCTCGCGTGCGTTGCGGCCTTCGCCGCGCTGTTCGCCACGTTCGGCGCGCTCACCCCGCTCACCCCGCTCGCCGCGTTCACCGCGACGGCCGTCACGCCCGCCACGTCCGCCGCGCTCGCCACGGCCTTCCTTGCGCGGCTCGCCGCTCGCGGCCTTGGCCGGCGTCGCGGGGGCGGCGGCCGGCGCGGCGGCTTCACCGCCGCTGAACAGACGCTTGACCCAGCCGAAGAAGCCGCCGCCCGCCGCGGGCGCTGCAGCCGCCACAGGAGCAGGCGCGGGCGCCGCCGCCACCGGTGCGGGCGCCGGCGTGGGCTTGGGCTCGACCTGCGGCGCCGGCGCGTCGGGCAGGATGCCCTTGATCACCGGCTCCTGCTTGGCCTTGGCCTTCTCGCGCCGCGTGATGCCGACTTCCTCGTCGACGTCGTCGATCATCGTGTAGCTCGCCTGCAGGTTCTCCAGGCGCGGATCGTCGTGACGCAGGCGTTCGAGGCGGTAGTTCGGCGTGTCGAGGTTCTTGTTCGGCACCAGCAGCACGGTCACGCGCTGCTTCAGTTCGATCTTGGTGATCTCGGTGCGCTTCTCGTTGAGCAGGAAGCTGGTCACCTCCACCGGCACCTGCACGTGCACCGCGGCGGTGTTCTCCTTCATCGACTCCTCTTGCACCATGCGCAGGATCTGCAAGGCCGACGATTCGGTGTCGCGGATGTGGCCGGTGCCGTTGCAGCGCGGGCAGGTGATGTGGCTGCCTTCGCTGAGCGCCGGGCGCAGGCGCTGGCGGCTGAGTTCGAGCAGGCCGAACTTGGAGATCGAGCTGAACTGCACGCGCGCGCGGTCCTGGCGCAGCGCGTCGCGCAATCGCGTTTCCACTTCGCGGCGGTTCTTCGACTCCTCCATGTCGATGAAGTCGACGACGATCAGGCCGCCCAGGTCGCGCAGGCGCATCTGGCGCGCGATCTCGTCGGCGGCTTCGAGGTTGGTGCGCGTGGCGGTCTCTTCGATGTCGCCGCCGCGCGTGGCGCGCGCCGAGTTGACGTCGACGCTGACCAGCGCCTCGGTGTGGTCGATCACGATCGCGCCGCCCGAGGGCAGGTTGACGGTGCGGCTGAAGGCCGTCTCGATCTGGTGCTCGATCTGGAAGCGGCTGAACAGCGGCGCGTCGTCGCGGTAGCGCTTGACCTTGTGAGCCGTCTCCGGCATCACGTGGTTCATGAACTGCTGCGCCTGCTCGTAGATGTCGTCGGTGTCGATCAGGATCTCGCCGATGTCCGCGGTGAAGTAGTCGCGGATCGCGCGGATCACCAGCGACGACTCCTGGTAGATCAGGAACGCGCCCTTGCCGGCCTTGGAGGCGCCGTCGATGGCGTCCCACAGCTTGAGCATGTAGTTCAGGTCCCACTGCAGCTCGGCGGCCGAGCGGCCGATGCCGGCGGTGCGGGCGATCAGGCTCATGCCCTTGGGGTAGTCGAGCGACTCGAGGTTCTCCTTCAGCTCCTCGCGGTCCTCGCCCTCGATGCGCCGGCTCACGCCGCCGCCGCGCGGGTTGTTGGGCATCAGCACGAGGTAGCGGCCGGCCAGCGAGACGAAGGTGGTCAGCGCCGCGCCCTTGTTGCCGCGCTCTTCCTTTTCCACCTGCACCAGCAGTTCCTGGCCGTTGGAAATCACGTCCTGGATCTTCGCGTCGCGGACGGAGACGCCCTGCTTGAAGAACTCCTTGGCGATTTCCTTGAAGGGCAGGAAGCCGTGGCGGTCTTCGCCGTAGTCGACGAAGCAGGCTTCCAACGACGGCTCGACGCGCGTGACGACGGCCTTGTAGATGTTGCCCTTGCGCTGCTCGCGCCCTTCGATCTCGGTCTCGAAGTCGAGCAGCTTCTGGCCGTCGACGATCGCCAGGCGACGCTCTTCCTGCTGCGTCGCGTTGATCAGCATGCGTTTCATGTGCACTCCTCCTGCGCCGCGTTCATGCGCGGCGCGCATTCACCAGCCGCCGCCCGCCGAAGGCGGGAAGCGGCGCTTCGATGCACGAGAAAAACGCGAGGAACCGGGAAGGAATCGCCCTGGACTGCGCTGCGCGCCGATCAGCGGATCGGCGGCGAAAGCAGCGTTGGCGCGTGCGTGGCAGTGAGGAACAACGGGATCATCCGACTGGATTCACTGGACGCGGGCCAGGAGCGCAGCCGCAGCGGCGGGGCCGTAGGGCATGTCTCCTGAGCACAAAACCTTGGGTTGGGTTCGTTCTTCGTTTTGCTCTGCCGCGCCGCCCCTGCCGCCGCGCCGTCGCTTCGGGACGGCACCTGCGGTGGCCAGCGGTGCGTTGCATCACCGGGTGACCGCTCTCCTGAGCGGCCCGCCACGTTGTCTTCACGAGGCTAAACTCCGAAGAATCAAGCACTTAGAGCACAGCGTGGACCGGCCGATTATAGGTGGGAAATCTCCGGCGGCCGCGCAGCCGCGCAACGCACCGGCCGTGCTGCGCGTCACGGTCGACGAAGGCAGCGAAGGCCAGCGGCTCGACAACTTCCTGATCCGGCTGCTCAAGGGCGTGCCCAAGACTCACGTCTATCGCGTGATCCGCTCCGGCGAGGTGCGCGTCAACAAGGGGCGGGCGGCCGCCGACACGCGCCTGGAAATCGGCGACGAGGTGCGCGTGCCGCCGGTGCGCGTGGCCGACCGCACTGCGGAAGCGCCGGCACCGGCGCGCGAGTTCCCGCTGGTCTACGAAGACGAGCACCTGATCGCCGTGAACAAACCCGCCGGCGTGGCGGTGCACGGCGGCAGCGGCGTGAGCTTCGGCGTGATCGAGCAGCTGCGCCGCGCGCGGCCGCAATCGAAGTTCCTCGAACTGGTGCACCGGCTCGACAAGGAGACCTCGGGGCTGCTGCTGATCGCCAAGAAGCGCTCGGCGCTGACCGCCTTGCAGGACCAACTGCGCGAGCGCGAAACCGGCAAGACCTATGCGGCCCTCGTGACCGGCGCGTGGCCGGCGAACAAAAAGGTCATCGACGTGCCGCTGCACAAGTTCCTCACCGGCGAGGGCGAACGCCGCGTGCGTGCGGTGGAGGCGGGGCACGAAGACGCCAAGCGCTCGATCACCCTGGTGAAGGTGGCCAGGCGCTACGCCGATTTCACGCTGCTGGACGTGACCATCAAGACCGGCCGCACGCACCAGATCCGCGTGCACCTCGCGCACGAGGGGCACCCCATCGTCGGCGACGCCAAGTACGGCGACTTCGCGCTCAACAAGGCGCTGGCGCGCGGCGCGGCGAAATTCGAGCGCATGTTCCTGCATGCGAAGCGGCTGCGCTTCCAGCACCCCGCTACGGGCGAGGTGATGGAGCTGGAAGCACCGCTGCCGCCAGAATGCGAGGTTTTCCTCGCCACGCTCACGACATGACCCGACCGCGTCAATTCGACCTGATCGCCTTCGACTGGGACGGCACGCTGTTCGACTCCACCGCGCTGATCACGCGCTGCATCCAGTCCGCCTGCGCCGACGTGGGCGTGGCGGTGCCGAGCGAGCGCGACGCCAGCTACGTGATCGGCATGGGCCTGGTGGAGGCGCTGACGCATGCCGCGCCCGACCTGCCGCGCGAGCGCTACAAGGAGCTGGCCGAGCGCTACCGCCACCACTACTTCGCCAAGCAGCACCAGATCGTGATGTTCGACGGCACGCTGGCGATGCTGCACGACCTGAAGGCGCGCCACCACTGGCTGGGCGTGGCCACCGGCAAGTCGCGCCGCGGGCTCGACGAAGCGCTGCGCACGGTCGAACTGCAGGGCCTGTTCGACGCCACCCGCACCGCCGACGAAACCGCCTCCAAGCCGAATCCGCAGATGTTGCTCGAGCTGATGCGCGAGTTCGGCGTCGCGCCCGAGCGCACGCTGATGATCGGCGATACCACGCATGATCTGCAGCTCGCCGCCAACGCCGGCGCCGCGGCCGTCGGCGTCAGCTACGGCGCGCACGCGCACGAGACCTTCGAGGAATTCGCCCCCCGCTTCGTCGCGCATTCCACGCGCGAGCTGCACGACTGGCTGTTGCGCCATGCCTGAAGCGCAACGGCTGTGCGCCTCGGCCGAGCTGGCCGAGCGCGGCGACGCGGTGCTCTTCGACGTGCTGCAATGGGGCCAGCCGGCGCGCGCCTTCGCGCTGCGCTTCGACGGCCGCGTGGTCGCCTACCTGAACCGCTGCGCCCACGTGCCCACCGAGATGGACTGGCAGCCCGGCCAGTTCCTCGACAGCGGGCGCGAGTTCATTCTCTGTTCGATCCACGGCGCGGCCTACGAGCCGGGCAGCGGCCGCTGCGTCGCCGGGCCCTGCGCGCGCGCCCGCCTCATCGCCGTCGCGGTCGAAGAGCGCGACGGCGAGGTGTATTGGTATCCTTCCCGCGACACCCAACCCGTCTTCCCCGACCGATGAGCACGACCGACGACCCCCGTTCCGGCGCGCGCGTGGAGCCCGCCTTCGGGCAGGCCGCCGCACCCGCCACCGCCGCGCCCGCCTGGAGCGCGAACCTCGAACAGCTTGCGCAGGACATGCTGCGCGAACGCCGCGCCGAGCGCCGCTGGCGCATCTTCTTCCGCCTGTGCTGGCTGCTGCTGGTACTGGTGGTGATCAGCGTGGCGGTGACCTCCGCGCCGGTGCGCAGCGCCGCCAAGAGCGCGCCGCACACCGCGCTGATCGAGGTGCGCGGCGAGATCGCCGCCGACAGCGAGGCGAGCGCCGAGAACCTGGTGGCCGCGCTCAAGTCGGCCTTCGAGGACCACGGCGCGCAGGCCGTGGTGCTGCGCATCAACTCGCCGGGCGGCAGCCCGGTGCAGGCCGGCATCATCAACGACGAGATCCAGCGCCTGAAGAAGCTGCACGACAAGCCGGTCTACGCGGTGGTCGAGGAGATGTGCGCCTCGGGCGCCTACTACATCGCGGTGGCGGCCGACGAGATCTACGTCGACAAGGCCAGCCTCGTCGGCAGCATCGGCGTGCTGATGGACGGCTTCGGCTTCACCGGCACGATGGAAAAGCTCGGCGTCGAGCGCCGCCTGCTGACCGCCGGCGAGAACAAGGGCATGCTCGATCCGTTCTCGCCGCAGAACGAGCGCCACAAGGCTTATGCCAAGGCGATGATCGACCAGATCCACCAGCAGTTCATCGCGGTGGTCAAGCAGGGCCGCGGCGAGCGCCTGAAGGAAACGCCCGACACCTTCTCCGGCCTGTTCTGGAACGGCGAGGAAGCGATCAAGCTGGGCCTGGCCGACAAGACCGGCAACCTCGACTTCGTCGCGCGCGAAGTGGTCAAGGCCGAGGAGATCATCGACTACACGCCGCGCGAGAACGTCGCCGAGCGCCTGGCCAAGCGCTTCGGCGCCGGCGTGGGCGCCGGCGCGGTCAAGGCGATGCGGGAGTTCGCGCCGCAGCTGCGCTGAGGCGAACTGCACCGTTCGCCCTGAGCCTGTCGAAGGGCTTCGCGCAGCACCTCGGCCGGGCTTCGACAAGCTCAGCCCGAACGGGATTCACTATGGCATCTTAGGCTGGAAGCCCGCCACGCCCATCTGCCAGAGGAAGAAGGCGTAGATGTCGGCGCGCTCCTGCATCTGCTGCTTGCGCGTGTTGCCGATGCCGTGGCCGGCGTCGTAGTCCAGGCGCAGCAGGATGGGCTTGCCGCTGGTCGAAGCCGCCGCGAGGCGCGCGGCCGTCTTGGTGCTGTGCCACACCTCGACGCGCGGGTCGTTGACGCCGTGCGTTAGCATCACCGCCGGGTACTTGGTGCCGTCCACGATCTGGTGGTAGCTGCTCATCGCCAGCAGCGCGCGGAAGCCCGCTTCGTTGGCGCGCGTGCCGAACTCGGGGATGTTGGGCACGCCGTTGGGCGTGACCTCGGCGCGCACCGCGTCGAGCACGCCGACCGCCGGCACGACGGCGGCGAAGAGATCCGGCCGCTCGGTCATCGCGCGGCCGACCAGGATGCCGCCGGCGCTGCCGCCGAGGATGCCGAGCTTGTCGGGCGAGGTCCACTTCTGCGCGATCAGCCATTGCGCGCAGGCGATGAAGTCCTTCCAGGTGTTGGGCTTGTTCGCCTGCCAGCCGGCCTTGTACCAGTCCTGCCCGTACACCGAGCTACCGCGCGGATTGGCCACCGCGAACACACCGCCGGCGTCCAGCCAGGCCAGCCGGCTCGGGCTGAAGAAGGGTTCCTCGGTGATGCCGTAGCTGGCGTAGCCGTAGAGGATGGTCGGGTTGCGCCCATCGAGCGCGACGCCCTTGCGGTGGATGATCGACAGCGGCACCTGCGCGCCGTCGTGGCTCGCCACCTTGACCTCGGTGGCGACCACGTCGTCGGGCGCGTCGTAGGGGCCTTGCGGCTGCAGGCCGGAGTTGCGCACCGAGCCGTCGGCGCCGACGAGGTAGATCTGGCGCGCGCGGTTCCAGCTCTGCAGGTCGAGCACCAGGCCGCTCAGGCGCGGGTCGGCGGCGCTGGCCAGGCTCTCGTCGTCGTTGAGGCGGAACGAGCCTTCGACCGGCAGCTTCACCTCGGCCAGCTCGGCATTGGCCGCACTGCTCGCATGCGCGCGCTTGTAGAGGCGCTTGACGTTGCCGTCGCGCCGCTCGATGTAGAGCGCGTCGGCGGCCGGCGCGATCGCGGTGATCACCTGCTCGCTCTGCGGCACGATCAGCTCGGCGCCCGCGATGCCGCCCGAGGCGAGCGACATGCGCAGCAGCTTGGAGCGCGGCGCGTCCTTGTGCGAGACGAGGTACAGGCCGTCGTTCATGTAGGCCACGCCGGTGATCTCGTCGGCCGCGCCGAACAGCTTGGTCCAGCGCGGCGCCTTGCCCGCCAGCACCGGCTGCGCCGGCGCGGCGTACAGCGTCAGCTCGCGCTGTACGCCGTTGTAGACGTAGCCGAGCAGCCAGCGGCCGTCGTGCGTGAACACGGCGACCGGCACCTCCACCGGCGTGATGTCCACGCCCGGCATGCCGCGGCCGAACACCATGCGCGCCTTGGCCGGATCGCCGCCGACGCGCATCAGCCAGGTCCTGGCGTGCTGGTACTTCTCGGTGGCCGGCATGCCGGGCTTCAACTCCTGCAGGCGCGCGTACATCAGCCAGCGCCCGTCGGGCGAGAAGTTCGGGCTGCCGAAGTCGGCGCGCGTCACCGGCCTGCCGACTTCCTTGCCGCTGCGCGTGTCGAGCAGATGCAGCACGGCCGCTTCCGAGCCCTGCGCCGAGAGGCCGTAGGCCACGTGCGTGCCGCCCGGCGAGGCGGCGTAGAAATTGATCGCGTGCGGCTTGCCGGTCTTCTTCTCGATCGCCTCGGGGTCGACCAGCACGCGGTCGCGGCCCGCCAGCCCTTCGCGCATCAGCAGCTTGAACTGGTTTTCGCTCGCGCCGCGGCGCTCGAAGAACCAGCGGTCTTCGCTCTCGCGCGACACGCCGAACACACGCGCGGCCACTGAGCCGTCGAGCTTCTCCAGCTCGGCGAGCAGCTTCGCGCGGCCGGGAATCGCGGCCAGCGCGGCGTGGCTGCGCTCGCTGGAAGTTTTCATCCACGCCGCGGCTTCGGGCGACTTGACGTCTTCCAGCCAGCGGTACGGGTCGTGCACCGTGGTGCCAAAGAAGATCTCGGCCACGTCGCGCGCCGGCGGCGCGACGGTGGGCGAGGCGATCTGCGTCACCTGCGCCTGCGCGCCGAACAGCGCGGCCGCGAGCGGCAGCGCGGCGATGAGATGGCGGTTCTTCATGTTCTGAGCATCCCCCGGGTTTCGATGAAGTCGACCACCTGCTGCAGGCCGGCGTTCGTCTTCAGGTTGGTCATCACGTAAGGCCGCGTGCGCGCGTGGTCGGGGCGCATGCGCCGCGTGTCGGCTTCCATCACGGCGAGATCCGCGCCCACGTAGGGCGCGAGGTCGGTCTTGTTGATGACGAACAGGTCGCTCTTGGTGATGCCGGGCCCGCCCTTGCGCGGGATCTTCTCGCCGGCAGCGACGTCGATCACGTAGATCGTCAGGTCGGAGAGCTCGGGGCTGAAGGTCGCGGCGAGGTTGTCGCCGCCCGACTCGATGAAGACGATGTCGGCGTCCGGGAACTTCTCCAGCAATCGGTCGACGGCTTCGAGGTTGATCGAGGCGTCTTCGCGGATCGCGGTGTGCGGGCAGCCGCCGGTCTCGACGCCGACGATGCGCTCGGGCTCGAGCGCGCCGGCCACCGTCAGCAATCGCTGGTCTTCGCGGGTGTAGATGTCGTTGGTGACGACCACCAGATCCCAGCGCGCGCGCATCGCCTTGCACAGCATCTCGACCAGCGTCGTCTTGCCCGAGCCCACCGGCCCGCCGACGCCGACACGCAGCGGCGGAAGTTTCTTGCTGCGGCCGGGGATGGAGTGCAGGTTGCTCATGGCGCCGATCATAGGCGCCGTGCTGCCGTGCTGCCGTGGCGTCAGGCGGCGATGCCGACCGTCGACCGGTCGGCAACGTGCGGTCACGAGCGGAACAGGCGCGAGTACTGCGTCTCGTGCTGCGCGGAGAGGATGGCGAGCAGCGGCGCGAAGGCCTGGCGATCGTCGTCGCCGAGCGCGAGCGCGAGCTCGACCGCGGCGGGAATCTTCGCCACCAGCGCCGCCAGGATGCGCTGGCCGGCGTTCTGGCCCAGCGGCACCGCCTTCAGCGCCGCCTGCACCATGTTCTCGGCCCAGCCGAAGGCGAAGGCGAGCAGCGCCTCGCGCGCCGGCGCACCGCTTTGCGCGGCGGCGAGCGCGAAGGCGAGCGGCCAGCTCGGCGCGGGCGGCAAGGCCGCGAGCATCGCAATGCGCTCGTCGGCGGCGCCGCGGTTCTTCAGCCACTCCAGCATCGAGCGGCCCATCTGCTCGGCCTGGGCGCGCAGCTCGCGCGATTCGCGCGTGGCCAGCGCCCAGTCGTTCAGCGCTCGCACGCGCGAAGCATCGCCGGCACGCCACGCTTCGATCGCCTGCGCCAGCAGCGGCAGCTCGCTGCGCGCCAGGCTCAGCTGCAGCTGGTCGAGCAGCCAGCGCGCGGCTTCGGCTTCGTTGCCGACGCGGCCGCTGTCCACCGCCGCTTCGAGCGCTTCCGAATAGCTGAAGCCGCCCACCGGCAGCGCCGGCGAGGCCAGCCACATCAGCTGCAGCAGCGCGGCGGCGTCAGTGCTCGTGGCCGTGGCCGTGATGGTGGTGGTCATGGCCGTGATCGTGCGCATGTCCGTGATCGTGTTCGTGTTCGTGGCCATGAGCGTGGCCGTGATCGTGCGCCGCCGCGTAAGCGCCCGATTCGGGCTCGAACGGCGCGTTCGTCTCGCTGACGATCAGGTGCATGTTGCGCAGCATCTGCGCCAGCACGTGGTCCGGCTCGATCTGCAGGTGATCCGGCTTCAGCTCGATGCTCACGTGCCGGTTGCCGAGGTGATACGCCGCGCGCAGCAGGTCGAACGGCGAGCCGTGCGCCGCGCAATGCGTGATGCGCAGCACCGGCTGCGGCGCGGCGAGCACGCGCACCAGCGAGCCGTCTTCGGCCACCAGCACGTCGCCGCCGCGCAGCACCGTGCCGCGCGGCAGGAACACGCCGAGTGCGCGGCCGCCCGAGTCGGTGGCGTCGAAGCGGCTCTTTTGCCGCAAGTCCCAGCCCAGCTCGACGCTGGGCGCGCGCTTGAGCAGAACGCCGGCCAGGCCGCGGCCGCCGGGGATGAGCTTGTTGATCGTCAGCATGGCGGCATTGTGCCGCCGTCGCCCGCTCCCGCCGATCAGCGCGCCGGCGCTGGGGGCGCCACCGGCAGGCGCGACATGTAGTCGGCCAGCGCCGCCAGGTCGGCGTTCGAGAAGCGCTTGACGATCGTGACCATCTTCGGGTTGGCGTTGAGGCGCACGCCGTCGCGGATGTCGATCGACTCGCGCAGCAGGTACTGGTAGTGCTGCCCCGAGACGCGCGGGTAGAAACGCTGTGCGTTGCCCTCGCCGCCGTCGCCGTCGCCGTCGCCGTCGCCGTGGCAGCTGGCGCAGTAGCGCTCGTAGCGCTCGCGCCACGCGGTGCGCCGCGCTGACGATCTCGACGATGCCCGCCTGCCCGGCGCGCACCACGCGCAGCGAGGCGTCGAAGGTGTCGCCGGGCTCGGCCTCGACGCGGCAATCGACGTTCCAGGCCACGCGCAGGGCCGAGCGCCACAGCGCCAGCCGTTCCTGCGGCGGCGCGGCGATCGGGTCGATTCCGCATGTCTTTGGCCTGGCGCAAAGCCATGCGAGCGCCGTGGCCTGCCGGAACCGGACGGTGTGGCGGGCAAGGCACGCTCACGGTCGTCTTTCGGGGGGAGGGGCGCGAACGCCGCGCGGCGTTTCGGGCGCGGCACGTCGAGATTGCCACGCGATCTTCCTAGGCTGGACCCCGTCCTCGCTCTCATGGCATGGGACGCGCAACCCAACCCACCCTGAAGGAACATCATGAAGAAGATCGCAATCCTGGCAGCCCTGGCTGCCGCCGCCGGCGCGGCCTCGGCCCAGTCGTCGTCCGTCACGCTGTTCGGCATCGCCGACGCGGCCGTGCGTCAGGTGAAGAACGGCGACACCTCGCTGAAGTCGCTGGCCAGCGGCGGCTACAACAGCAGCCGCTTCGGCGTGCGCGGCGTCGAGGACCTGGGCGGCGGCCTGTCGGCCGGCTTCTGGCTCGAACACGGCTACAACGTCGATAGCGGCTCGGTCAGCGACACCGCGCGCTTCTGGAACCGCCGCGCCACCGTCAGCCTGATCAGCGGCATCGGCGAAGTGCGCCTGGGCCGCGACTTCTCGCCCACCTACACCGGCTACGCCGACTACGACCCGTTCGGCGACAACGGCGTGGGCGCGTCGAGCAAGTTCGACTCGTCGCTGGGCACCGCGCGCGACACCGGCACGCGCGCCGACAACCAAGTGACCTACCTGACCCCGGGCAACCTGGGTGGCCTGTACGCGCGCGTGTCCGTGGCGGCGGGCGAAGGCGCGCTGGGCAAGCGCTACGTTGGCGGCCGCCTCGGCTACGCGGCGGGCCCGCTGGACGTGTCCGCCTCCTACGGCGAAACGCTGGTGGCGCCGGTGGCCGGCGAAGACCAGTTCAAGACCGCCGGCTTCGGCGCCGCGTACAACTTCGGCTTCGCCAAGGCGCTGTTCTACTACCGCCAGGCCAAGATGGCCGACTACAAGCTGGCGGTCTACGGCCTGGGCGCGCACGTGCCGGTCGGCAACGGCGTGGTGCGCGTCGGCTACACGCACGCCAACGCTTCGGGCAACAACGCGGCCGGCGCCAGCGTCGACGCGAACGACGCCAACCAGCTCGCGCTGGGCTACGTGCACAACCTGTCCAAGCGCACCGCGCTGTACGGCACGGCCGCCTACGTGAAGAACAAGGGCAACGCGACCTTCGCCGTCGCGTCCACGCCGGCGCTGCCGGCAGGCCAGAAGTCGACCGGCTACGAGATCGGCCTGCGCCACAGCTTCTGATCCGCGCGCCGAAGGCGTTTGCGAGGGCCGCACCCGCGAGGGTGCGGCCCTCTTTTTGTTGGCGCGTCATCGCACGGTCAAAAAACTGTCAAGGGTAAACCCTATATTGGGTGCGAACACGGAACCCTGCATGCGACGACAAGACATTCAACTGCTCGCGCTGGCGCGCCAAGGTGACGGCGCGGCGCGCTGCGAGGTGGGGCGGCGCTACCTGCTCGGGGCGGACGGCTTCGCCCGGCACGTGGCCAGCGGGCTCGACCACCTGGGCCGCGTCGATGCGGCGCAGCGCCCGCTCGCCGCGCGCATCATCGCCGAGAGCCTGGCCCTGGAGGATCTGGTGACGCTGCGGCAGGAGCCGGCTTTGGCGCAGGCCGCGGCCGACGGCAGCCCGCTCGCGCAGGTCAAGCTCGGCGTGTGGCTGTGCCTGCGCGAAGGCCGCGTCGACGAAGGCGTGCGCTGGATCGACCGCGCCGCCACGGCCGGCCATGCCGGCGCGCGGCAGGCCGCCGCCGCGCTGCGCCGGCCCGACGCCGACGATCCGCTGGCCGCCTTCCTGCAAGCGCTCACACGGGTCGGCGAACTCGACGGCCTCTCGGTGGCGTTGCTGGCGGCGCGCCAGGCGCAGTCGCAGGCCGACCTGCGCCAGTTCGTCGCCGCGCTGCGCACCGTGCTCGCGCTGCGGCCGCAGGTCGATCCCGAACTGGCCGAACTGATCGCCGCCGCCGTCCACCTGGCCGAGCAGCGCGGCAAGCCGCTGGTCGGCCTGTCGGCCGAGGCGATCGAGACGGCGCTGGAGATGCGCTGCCAGCGCGGCGACTGCGACGCCGCCCATGCGCTGGGCCGCGCCCTGTGCGGCATCGCCTGCGGCGAACTCGCGCCGCGCGCGCTGGCCGGCGGCCAGAACATGCGCAAGGGCGTGGCGCTGCTGCTGCGCGCGGCCGACGCCGGCCGCGATGCCGCCTGGATGCACCTGTACCGCACGCACGGCGACCACCGGCTGTCGGTGGCCAACCCGCAGATGGCGCGCTTCTGCCTGGAGAAAGCGGCGCAGGCCGGCGACACCGAGGCGCAGCGCAAGCTCGGCGCGCTGATGCTGCGCGACGCCGAGGGGCTGGCCGACAGCGAGGCGGCGATCGAATGGCTGCAGCGCGCGGCCGGCAAGGGCGACGCGCACGCCGCCGGGCTGCTGCGCTCGCTGGTGCTGCCGCTGGCCGGCGACGACGCCGCGGCCGAGGCCGCGATCGAGCGCGTGCGGCAGGACGACCCCTGGGTGGCGGCGCGCATGTCGCTGGCGCGCCACTTCGGCCTGACCAAGCTCGAAGCCCTGTGCGTCGACCCGATCAACGGGCAGCGCGCCTGGGGCTTGGTGGTCGGGCGCAACCCCTTCATCACGCAGGTGCGCCTGTCGGCGGCGCGGGCGATCCCGGCGCTGGACGACGCCGCCTTGCAGGCGCTGCAGCGCGCGGTGAGCTTCTACAACCAGGCGCAGCGCGAAGCGCCGCTGCTGGAAGGCGACCAGCGCCGCCGCTCGCGCCGCCAGCGCCGCGCCTTCGAGCGCCACGGCGTCGACGAATCGATGTTCTTCGCCCAGGCCAGCGCCACCACGCTGCAGACGCTGCGGCTGGGCACCAAGTGGGCGTTCCACGCGCGCGAGCCGCTGAAGTCGGCGCTCGCCGCCTGAGCCGCGGCGCCGCGCTTCAGCGGCTCAGAACAGGAAGTAGCGCTGCGCCAGCGGCAGCACCTGCGCCGGCTCGCAGCTCAGCAGTTGCCCGTCGGCGCGCACCTCGTAGGTCTGCGCGTCGACTTCCATGCGCGGCGCGTAGCCGTTGTGCACCATGTCGCGCTTGGCGACGCCGCGGCAGCCCTTCACCGCGGCGACGTGCTTCTTCAGGCCCAGCGCCTCGGCGATGCCGCCGTCGACCGCGGCGCGGCTCATGAAGGTGATCGAGCCGGCGTGTAGCGCGCCGCCGAAGGCGCCGAACATCGGCCGGTAGTGCACCGGCTGCGGCGTCGGGATCGACGCGCTCGGGTCGCCCATCGCGGCCGCGGCGATGAAGCCGCCCTTCAAGATCAGCGCCGGCTTGACGCCGAAGAAGGCCGGCTTCCACAGCACCAGGTCGGCCCACTTGCCGGGCTCGATGCTGCCGATCTCGTGCGCCATGCCGTGCGCCAGCGCCGGGTTGATGCTCAGCTTGGCGATGTAGCGCTTCACCCGCTGGTTGTCGTTGCGCTCGGAGTCGCCTTCCAGCGCGCCGCGCTGCACCTTCATCTTGTGCGCCGTCTGCCAGGTGCGGATCACCACCTCGCCGACGCGCCCCATCGCCTGGCTGTCGCTGGACATCATGCTGATCGCGCCCAGGTCGTGCAGCACGTCCTCGGCGGCGATGGTCTCGCGCCGGATGCGGCTCTCGGCGAAGGCCAGATCCTCGGCGATGGCCGCATCGAGGTGGTGGCACACCATCAGCATGTCGACGTGCTCGTCGAGCGTGTTGACGGTGTAGGGCATGGTCGGGTTGGTCGAACTGGGCAGGAAGTTCGATTCGCCGACCACCTTCAGGATGTCCGGCGCATGCCCGCCGCCCGCGCCCTCGGTGTGGAAGGCGCACAGCGTGCGGCCCTTCGTCGCCGCGATGGTGTTCTCGACGAAGCCCGATTCGTTCAGCGTGTCGCTGTGGATCGCCACCTGCGTGTCGGTCTCCTCGGCCACGGCCAGGCAGCAGTCGATCGCCGCCGGCGTGGTGCCCCAGTCCTCGTGCAGCTTCAGCCCGATCACGCCGGCCTCGACCTGCTGGCGCAATGCTTCCGGCCGGCTCGCGTTGCCCTTGCCGAGGAAGCCGAGGTTGACCGGGAAGGCATCGGCGGCCTGCAGCATGCGCGCGATGTTGGCCGGCCCCGGGGTGCAGGTGGTGGCGAAGGTGCCGGTGGCCGGGCCGGTGCCGCCGCCGAGCATCGTCGTCACGCCCGAGGCCAGTGCGGCTTCGATCTGCTGCGGGCAGATGAAGTGGATGTGCGAGTCGATCGCGCCGGCGGTGACGATCATTCCCTCGCCGGCGATCACCTCGGTGCCCTGGCCGATGACGATGTCCACGCCCGGCTGCACGTCGGGGTTGCCGGCCTTGCCGATGGCGGCGATGCGCGTGCCGCGGATGCCGATGTCGGCCTTGACGATGCCCCAGTGGTCGACGATCACCGCGTTGGTGATCACGCAGTCCACCGCCTCGTGCGCGCCCGGGCCGTTGACGCGCTGGCCCTGGCCCATGCCGTCGCGGATGGTCTTGCCGCCGCCGAACTTCACCTCCTCGCCGTAGCCGCCGGCCTGCAGGGTGTAGTCGCGCTCGATCTCGATGACCAGTGCGGTGTCGGCCAGGCGCAGCCGGTCGCCGACGGTCGGGCCGAACATCTCGGCGTAGGCGCGTTTGGCGATCTTCGCCATCTCAGAGCGCCCCCTGCACGAGGCCGCGGAAGCCGGACACGATGCGATCGCCACCGAAGTCCACCAGCTCGACCGTGCGCTGCTGCCCCGGCTCGAAGCGCACTGCGGTGCCCGAGGCGATGTTCAGCCGCATGCCGCGTGCGGCCTCGCGGTCGAACCTCAAGGCGCCGTTGGTCTCGGCGAAGTGGTAGTGCGAGCCGACCTGGATCGGCCGGTCTGCACCGTTTTCGACCACCAGCGTGATCGTGCGCCGGCCCGGGTTCAGCGCCAGCTCGCCGGTGTCGACGAGCAACTCGCCGGGAATCAGGTGCGCCGTCATGCGTCCCTATGCGATCGGTTGGTGCACGGTCACCAGTTTGGTGCCGTCGGGGAAGGAGGCTTCCACCTGGATGTCCGGGATCATCTCGGCCACGCCCTCCATCACGTCGGCGCGCGCGAGGATGGTCTTGCCCTCGCTCATCAGCGCCGCGACGCTCCTGCCGTCGCGCGCGCCTTCCATGATCGCCGCGCTGATCAGCGCCACCGCCTCGGGGTAGTTGAGCTTCAGGCCGCGTGCGCGGCGCCGCTCGGCGAGCAGCGCGGCGGTGAAGATCAGGAGCTTGTCCTTCTCGCGCGGCGTCAGTTCCATGGCAGTCCGATCAGCAGGAGGCGTGCCAGATGCTGCGCCGCCGCCGCGCACGCGCCTGGCACAGGCCTTGCCCGGAAATGGCGCATGAAAGCCGTCCAGCGCGTGATCAAGGTCCGGCGCGACTACAACAGCTGGGTCGCGCGCGAGACGATGGAGGACTACGCGCTGCGCTTCACGCCGCGCAGCTTTCGCAAGTGGTCGGCGCTGCGCGTGGCCAACACCGCGTTCGGCGCTTCGTCGTTCCTGGTGCTCGAGGCGGTCGGCGGCACGCTGCTGGTCGACTACGGCTTCGTCAATGCGTTCTGGGCGATCATCGCCACCGGCGTGATCATCTTCGCGGCCGGCTGGCCGATCAGCGTCTACGCGGCGCGCCACGGCGTCGACATGGACCTGCTGACGCGCGGCGCCGGCTTCGGCTACATCGGCTCGACCATCACCTCGCTGATCTACGCCAGCTTCACCTTCATCTTCTTCGCGCTCGAGGCGGCCATCATGGCCTACGCGCTCGAGCTCGCCTTCGACATCCCGCCGGCCTGGGGCTATCTGCTGTGCGCGCTGGCGGTGATCCCGCTGGTGACGCACGGCGTCACGACGATCAGCCGCCTGCAGGTGTGGACGCAGCCGCTGTGGCTGGCGATGCTGGTCGTGCCCTTCGTCTACGTGCTGCAGCAGCATCCCGACGCGCTCGCCGGGCTGATGCAGTTCGGCGGCATCCCCGTCGGCGGCACGCTGGACGACGTGCGGCCGGCCGGCTTCGACCTGCTGAAGTTCGGCGCGGCGACGACGGTGGGCATCGCGCTGATCACGCAGATGGGCGAGCAGGCCGACTACCTGCGCTTCATGCCCGAACCCCGCCCGGGCCGCAAGCTCGCGTGGTGGGCCGGCGTCACCATCGGCGGCCCCGGCTGGGTGATCCCCGGCGTGGCGAAGATGCTCGCCGGCTGCCTGCTCGCGTACCTGGCGATCGGCTACGCGGTGCCGGTGGCGCGCGCGGTCGACCCGAACCAGATGTACCTCGTCGCCTGGGGCTCGGTCACCTCCCACGTCGGCCTCGCGGTCGCGGCCACGGCGCTGTTCGTGGTGGTCTCCCA
>JAKOZT010000119.1 GCA_029779845.1 Pseudomonadota bacterium
AGCGCTGCGGCCGTTATTCACGGAAATCCGGGCCGATTTCGATGGCATGCCCTTCGCATCGGAGAAGGCCGTGTCCCTCACCAACCTTTCCCACTCAGGAGTCATTCACATGAAGCGTCGCATCCAACAGGGTTTCACCCTCATCGAACTGATGATCGTCGTGGCGATCATCGGCATCCTGGCGGCGGTTGCGCTGCCGGCGTATCAGGACTACACGATCCGTGCCCAAGTGACCGAGTCGCTGGCTCTGTCGTCCGGCCTGAAGACCGCGGTGGCCGACTATTACTCGGCTTCGGGCGCATTCCCGGACAGCAACGCGGCGGCTGTCTGCGGCTCGGCGGCGACCTGCGCCAACTCCGCTGCGGCCGACAACCACGGCAACTACGTCGCCTCGATCACGGTCGTTACTGGTGGTGGCCTGAACATGGTCTTCGGTGTCAAGGCCAGTTCCAAGTTGACGGCTGCCGGGTCGAACACTTTGTCGCTCCGCCCGGGTACCGACCCGGCGAACAACATCTCGTGGATCTGCGGCTACGCCGCCGTGCCGACCGGCATTACCGTGGCCGCGACCAACGCCACCACCGTCGACGCGAAGTACGTGCCGACCTCGTGCAAGATCTAAGCACGAACGCGCAGCCCTCAGCTTCGCAGAAGGCGCCCGCAAGGGCGCCTTTCTTCATTTGAAACGTCGGATGGCATGATCCTGGGCTCGCGACCGAACCCGCCGTAACGTGAACCAACCTATTGATGTCCGCGCCCTGTGGCTCAGCGCGCTGCTCTGGATGGCCGCCTTCCTCGTGCCGTTTCCGACACCGCCGATGACGTTGTTCGCGAACCAGTGGCTGGCCGTGATTGGTTGGGGGCTGCTGTTGTGCGCGTCCAGCGGAAGCGCGACGCGCCTGCTGCCGGCGACGGCATGGGCGGTGTTGGCGACTGTGCTCTTGCTGGCCGGTGCCGCCGGCGTGCAACATCGCTGGCTTGACGTACTGCTGCTACTGCTGGCCGGCGCAGTATTCGCCTTCGGTCTTTGCGAAGACAGTGCCAGCCCGCTGCGCGCCCTATGGTGGGCTCTTCTCGTGGCTGGCTTGCTCAGTGCGCTGATCGGCACGCTCCAAGTGCTGGCGCCGCAGACCGCCGGAACGGCGCTGGTCGCCAATCTCCTGAACGCCGGCCGCGCCGCTGGCAATCTGCGCCAGACGAACTTGCTGGCCACTTTGCTGGCATTGGCGCTGGCTGCGCTCGTCGTTTTGTCGACTGCGCGCGCCACCGGTAGCCGCGTCTGGCCGCTCCTGGCGGCCGGGCTGCTGGGCGGTTGCATAGAGTTCAGCGCGTCTCGCACCGGAATTCTCGAACTCTGCTTGGTTGTCGCTTGGGCTGTATTCGATCGAAGTTTGCCGCGCAGCGCTCGCGCTTTGGCGCTGGCGGCCGTGCTGGGGTTCATCGCGGCGGTTGGCCTGCAGTGGCTGGCCGCCCCGGCGATACAGGGCGGCGTTCCGGCGTGGGATCGGCTTGGCGAGGGTGGTGGCGGCACGCGCTCGCGCCTGTCGATCTGGTCAGACGTCATGGTGCTGATCGGCCGCGAACCCTGGACGGGCGTGGGCTGGGGCAATCTCAGCAAGGCCTGGGCGCTCAGCGAGTTTCCTGCCCGCTATCCGGTGGCGTTCGACCACGCTCACAACATCGTGCTGCAGCTTGCCGTGGAACTGGGGGTTCCGGCGGCGCTGGCCTGTCTCGCGGTGGTCGCTGCCGCGCTGTGGCGAGCGCGCGTGGCGCTGATGCCAGCCGAGGCCGTGAGTCGCGCGCCTGCGCACGCGGTGGCTTTGATGCTGTTGCTGTTCGCGCTGCACAGCATGCTGGAGTATCCGCTTTGGTATGCCTTTTTCCTGCTGCCTGCCGCTTATCTGCTGGGCGTGTTTGTCAGGCTGGGCGAGTTGGCGCGCTCCGAAGCAGTATCGACGCCCCGCGCATCGTGGCGTCCGGCCGTGCAGGCCGTGGGCGTGCTCACCGTGCTGGGGGCACTATTCACTGCCTGGGATTACGCACGCGTGCTTCAGGTCTATGCGCCATTCGGACGCGGCCTGCGCGAGACGTTCGAGCAGCGGGTCGAGACCGGCCGCCGAAGCGTGTTTTTCGGAGCCCTGGCCGATTACGGCCTTGTCACCAGCGCCGAGCATCCCGGTACGGTGATGCCGGCTTTCGAGCGGCCGCTGCGCTACCTCGTCAACGCCCGGTTGTTGCTGGCCTATGCTCGGGCCCTCGACGAGCATGGCGACATGGAGAAGGCGCGCTATGTGGCCGCGCGCTTGCGCGAGTTCCGCTCGCCGTTGAGCAAGGAGTTCTTCGCTGCCTGCGAAGTGCCTGAACCGGCGTCCGCGACGCCATTCCAGTGCGTGGCGCCAGGGAAGGCATTCACCTACAGAGATTTTCCTTGAAGAGCCCGAGGTCCATGGCTGAACACGACGCACACACACATGTCGCCGCGAAGGCGGGTTCAGGCTCTGGCCTGAGGGTGAAAGCCACGCTGATCCACTTTCTCGCCTCGGTGGCCTTTGCGATGCTGGCGGCTACCGTCGTCTTCTTCACTTGGTTCCCCGATGGCCTGTCCGACCTGATGCGCGGCGGCGAACTGTTCTGGCTCGTGGTCGGCTGCGACGTCGTGTTGGGGCCGCTGCTGTCGTTCGTCATCTGCAGCCCGACCAAGTCGCGCCGGATGCTGGTGCTCGACTATGCGGTGATCGTTGCATTGCAACTGAGCGCGCTCGCCTACGGGCTGAGTGTCGTGGCGGCGTCACGTCCGGTGTTCGTGGTGTTCTCGATCGACCGCTTGGACGTGGTTTCCGCCTTCGAGGTCGATACGGTGGAACCTCCAAACGCAGCTGCGCTGCGCAACTTCCCCGTGTCCTGGACAGGCCCACGGATGGTGGCGCTGAAACTTCCTACCGATACCCAGGGCCGCAACGAAGCGTTGACCTTCGAACTGAACGGTGGCGAACTGCAGACACAGCCGCGCTACTTCGCTCCCTTCTCGTCCGAAGCAGCGCTGGCGCGGGCGCAGTCGCTGGATGGACTGCGCACAACGCACCCGCAGCTTGCAGATCAGGCCATTGCCGCTGCTGCCGCCGCCGGTCTGCGACCGGATGCGGTTGCGTGGCTGCCGGTGCGCAGCCGGTTCGGTTTCAACACTGCCGTGCTGCGGCGAGCCGATGCGAGCGTCGTCGTGTACCTCGTGGCCGACGCGCAGTGAATCACACCTTTCCCCCTCCCCATCTCGCCCTCGCCACCGCGGCCATCACCGTCCCTGCGCTGATCGCCTTCAATATCGCGCCTTCGGCAACTTTCATCAACCAAGCTGCCGCGCTGGTTGGCTGGGGCGCATGGGCGATGTTGCTGGCGACGGCCTTGCCGCGCTCGGCGGCCACAGCGTCGGGCGCGTCGCCCGATCGCGGCGCCGCGGCCTTCCTCCTGGCCCTGCTGCTCATCGCCGCCAGCGCCTGCGCTGCGCCGCTGTGGACCGGGCTACCGTGGACGCTCGCGCTTTCGGCGATCGGCGTGATCGGCGCGGCGATGCTGGTGGCCGCGCTGGCCATCGCGCTGCAGCGCGCCGGCCTCGGCGAAGCCGCCTTCGCGGCGTTCTGCGTGGCGCTGCTTGCCGCCGGCGTGCTCGCCGCGCTGATCGGCTTCGTGCAGGTCTACGCGCCCGAATGGGCCGACGGGCAGTGGATCGCTGCCAGTACCGTGGGCAACCGCGCGGTCGGCAACCTGCGCCAGCCCAACCACCAGAGCAGCCTGCTGCTGTGGGCGATGATCGCCGCGGTGTGGCTGGGCGGCAGCGCTCGGTTGCCGCGCGCTGCGCTGCCGGTGCTGCTGCTCGCGCTGCTGGCCGGTGTGGTGCTCACGGCCTCGCGCACCGGCATGGTCGGCGCGGCGCTGCTGGCGTTGTGGGGCGTGGTCGACCGGCGTCTGGCGCGCGGCGTGCGGCTTCAGCTCGTGCTGGTGCCGCTGGTGTATTTCTTCTGGTACGAGTTGTTCGCCGCGATTGCGCATCAGGAGGGCGCGCTCTTCGCCGGCGAGGCGCAGATGCACAAGGCCGATCCGTCCAGCTCGCGCTTCGGCATCTGGGCCAACACGCTGACGCTGATCGCCGAGCATCCGTGGGTCGGCGTGGGCTTCGGCGAATTCAACTTCGCATGGTCGCTGCACGTCTTTCCGGGCCGGCCGGTGGCGTTCTTCGACCACACGCACAACCTGCCGCTGCAGCTCGCCGTCGAACTCGGGCTGCCGCTGGCCGCGCTGGTGCTGGCGCTGCTGCTGTATGCGCTGTGGCGTGCGCTGCGGCTGGCGGCCGAGGGCGATGCGGTCGACGTCGCGGCGCGCCGCGCGGCGCTCGCGATGGTGGTGATGATCGCGCTGCACAGCTTGCTCGAATATCCGCTGTGGTACGCCTACTTCCTGCTGCCGGCGGCGTTCGCCTTCGGCATCGCGCTCGGCGGGCCCGCGGCGCCGCGTGTGGAGGCGGCCAGGCCCCGGCCCAATTTCTGGTTGATCGCTGCGCTCGTGCTGCTGCTCGGCGGCCTGGCCTCGCTGATGGACTACCGCCGCGTCGCGGTGATCTTCTCGCCGGCGGGCGATACGCCGCTCGCGCAGCGCATCGCCGAGGGCCGGCGCAGCTGGTTCTTCGGCCACCATGCCGATTACGCCGCGGCCACCGTGGCGGCCCATCCCTCCGACGAGATGGCTGCACTCGCGCGCGCCACGCACTACCTGCTCGACACGCGCATCATGATGGCCTGGGCCAAGGCGCTGGCCGAGCGCGGCGAGATCGACAAGGCGCGCCACCTCGCGGCGCGGCTGCGCGAATTCCACAATCCGCTGTCGGCGGAGTTCTTCGCGGCGTGCGACAAGCCGGCGGGCGAGGATGAGCCGAAGCCGTTTCAGTGCGAGGCGCCGCAGCGGCTTTACGACGACGCGGATTTCCGCTGAGCGCGGCGGCGAATCAAACGGGAGCCACCCACTCCCCACTCTTCCCCCCGCGCTTGGCCAGCACGCGGATCCCCTCCATCACCATCCCCCGGTCCGCCGCCTTGCACATGTCGTAGACGGTCAGCAGCCCCACCTGCACCGCCGTCAGCGCCTCCATCTCGACGCCGGTGCGGCCGAAGGTCTCCACCTGCGCGGTGCAGTGCACGGCGTTCGCGGCCGCGTCGATCTCGAACTCCACCGCCACGCGCGTGATCGGCAGCGGGTGGCACAGCGGGATCAGCTCGGCGGTGCGCTTGGCGGCCTGGATCGCGGCGATGCGCGCCGCGCCGAGCACGTCGCCCTTCTTCGCGCCGCCCTCGCGGATCAGCGCCAGCGTCGCGGCCTGCATGCGGATGAGGCCGGTGGCGCGCGCCACGCGGTGCGTCTCGCCCTTGGCCGACACGTCGACCATGTGCGCCTGGCCCTGGGCGTCGAAATGCGTCAGCGGGGAGGAGGACATGCGAGGAAACACGCGCGAAACGTTTAGCGGGCATCATAGCGACGATGGGTCCCCGTCTCCGCCGCGCGCTCGCGGCCGTCTGCGCCGCCAGCCTGCTCGCGCCCGCCGCGCCGACAGCGCGCGCGCAGAACAACCTGCCCGCGCTGGGTGACGCCGCCACCGAGGATTTCGGCGTGGCCACCGAGCGTCACGTCGGCGAGCAGATCATGCGCGAGATCCGCCGCGACTCGGCCTATCTCGACGACCCGCTGCTGCTCGAATACGTGCAGGGCATCTTCGCGCCGCTGGTGGCCGAGTCGCGCCGCGAGGGCCACATCACGCCCGACATCGACTCGCGCTTCGCCTGGGAGGCCTTCCTGGTGCGCGACCGCAGCGTCAACGCCTTCGCGCTGCCGGGCGGCTATGTCGGCGTGCACCTCGGGCTGATCGCGGTGACCGCGACGCGCGACGAACTCGCCTCGGTGCTCGCGCACGAACTCACGCACATCACCCAGCGCCACATCGCGCGCGGCATCACCAGCAGCAAGCGCCAGTCGATGCTCGGGATGGCGGCGCTCTTGATCGGCATCATCGCGGCGAGCCGCTCGAACAGCGCCGACGCGGCCAACGCCGTGATCGCCGGCAGCCAGGCCGGCATGATCCAGGGCCAGCTCAACTTCTCGCGCGACATGGAGCGCGAGGCCGACCGCATCGGCTTCCAGCTGCTCGCCGGCGCGGGCTTCTCGCCCGCCGGCATGGCGGCGATGTTCGAGAAGCTCGACCAGGCCGCACGCCTGAACGACAACGGCGGCTACCCCTATCTGCGCAGCCACCCGCTGACCTCGGAGCGCATCGGCGAGGCGCGCGCGCGCCTGGGTACCACGCCGGCCAAACCCGCGCCGGGCCCGGATGGCGCGACGTTCGAACACGCCCTGGCGCAGGCGCGCGCGCGCGTGCTGATGGACACGCGCGTCGACGCGCTGCGGCGCTGGCAGTCGCTCGACCTCGCGCGCAGCGACATCACCGCGGCGCAGAAACTCGGCGATGCCTACAGCAGCGCGCTGGCCTCGGCGCTGCTGCGCGAGCCGGCGCGCGCCGACGCCGCGCTCGCACGCGTGCAGACGCTGCTGGCCGACAGCAGCCGCGCCGATGCGCGCGCTGCACGCTGGGTGGCGATGCTGCGCTCGCAAGTGCTGCTGGCGCGCGGCGACGCCGCCAGCGCGGCCGCGGCGATGACGCCGCTCGCTTCGGACACCAGCCGGCCGGTGCAGCTGATGAACGCCGACGTGGCGCTGGCCGGCAGCGGCAACGAGACGGCGCTGCGCCGCGCCGCCGAGGAGCTGCAGACGCGCGTGGCGGTGCACAGCGCCGACGCCACCTCGTGGGCCACGCTCGGCCGGCTGTGGGCGCGCCTGAACGAGCCGCTGCGCGCGCTGCGCGCCGAGGGCGAATCGGTCTACGCGCTCGGCGACCTGCGCGGCGCGGTCGACCGCCTGCGCGCCGGCCAGCGCGCGGCGCGGCCCGGCAATGCCTCGGATTTCATCGAGGTGTCGGTGATCGACGCGCGCCTGCGCGACATCCAGGCCCAGCTGCGCGCGCTGATGGCCGAACAGGAGCAGCAGCAGAACCAGCGCTGACGCGCGCTTAGACTGCCCGGCTGAGATCGAGACCGGGAGAGACGATGCGTGCAGGGATGGGCAAGGCCGCCGCCGTGCTGCTGCTGGCGCTGTGGGCCACGGCGGCGCAGGCCGCCAGCGTGAGCGTGATGACGCCGCGCGGCGAGGTGGCGCAGGTGCGCCAAGTGACGCTGCGCTTCAACGAGGCCGTGGTGCCCTTCGGCGACCTGCGCCTGCCCGACCCGGCCAGCGTGCGCTGCGAGGGCCCGGCGGTCGCCGGCAGCGGGCGTTGGGCGAATGACCGCGTCTGGCTGTACGACTTCGCCGCGCCGCTGCCGCCCGGCACGCGCTGCACGCTCAGGCTCGACGCCGGCTGGAAACCGCTCAATGGGAGCGTTAGCGGTGCGCGCGAGTTCAGCTTCAGCACCGGCGGGCCGGCGGTGCTGTCGACGCAGCCTTGGAGTGGCGGCACGGTCGAAGAAGACCAGCATTTCCTGCTGCGCCTGTCCGGCGCGGCGACGCCGGCGAGCGTGGCGGCCAACGCCTGGTGCGAGGTGGAGGGCATCGGCGAGCGCCTGCCCTTGAAGGTCGTCGCGGGCGCCGAGCGCGAGGCGGTGCTCAAGGCGCGCCGCGTGCCCAGGGACGCCGAGCCCGGCGCGCTGCTCGCCGCCTGCCAGCGCCCGCTGCCGCCCGATGCGCGCGTGCGCCTCGTCTGGGGCCGCGGCATCGCGGCGCTGGCCAACCCGAAGGTGATCACCAGCGTCGAGCAGCGCTTCGAGTTCCGCGTGCGCTCGCCCTTCACCGCCGAGTTCTCCTGCGAGCGCGAACGTGCCGGCGCGCCCTGCTTGCCGATCCGGCCGATGACGCTGGCCTTTTCGTCGGCCGTGCCGCGTGCGCTGGCCGCGCAGGTGCGGCTGCAGCCCGAGGGCGGCGGCGCGGCGATCGCGCCGGCTTTCGACAAGGACGACAAGAGCGAGGAGCTGAGCCGCGTCGTCTTCCCGACGCCGCTGGCCGAAAACGCGCGTTTTCGCGTCGTGCTGCCGGCGGGCCTGAAGGATTCCAGCGGGCGCGCGCTGAGCAACGCATCGAGCTTCCCGCTTTCGGTCGCCACCGGCGACGCGCCGCCGATCGCGAAGTTCGCGGCCGCGCCCTTCGGCATCGTCGAGCGCGAAGCCGGCGGCGCGGTGCTGCCGGTCACGCTGCGCCATGTGCAGGGCGAATTGCGCCCGGCCGGCAACGGCGGCGGCGCGGTGCGCATCAGGCGGCTGGACGGCGATGCCGAGGTGCTCGCCTGGTATGCCAAGGTGCTGAAGTACCACGAGACGAACCTGAGCGCCAAGGAGCTGGGCCTGCCGGCGAGCCAGTGGACCGAGACCCTCGAAGAGCGCGATGCGAAGGGCCGGCGGGTCCAGCGGCGCGTCGACCGCTACGTGGCCACGCGCGAAGTCTCGCTGCTCGCGGCCGACCGCCAGGCTCAGCGCCTCGAACTGCCCGCACTCGCCGGCGGCGACCCGCGGCCCTTCGAGGTGGTGGGCATTCCGCTCGCGCAGCCGGGCTTCCACGTCGTCGAGATCGAATCGCGCCGGCTCGGCGAGTCGCTGCTCGAACGCAAGGCGCCGATGTACGTGCGCACCGGCGTGCTGGCGACGAATCTCGGCGTGCACGTCAAGGTCGGGCGCGACAACGCGCTGGTGTGGGTGACCTCGCTGGACCGCGCGAAGCCGGTGGCGAATGCCGACGTCGCCGTCAACGACTGCCACGGCAAGCGCCTGTGGGCCGGGCGCAGCGACGCCGACGGCATCGCCAGGATCGACCATGCGCTGGAAGAAGCCGGCAACTGCCCGGCCGACGGCGGCTTCTTCGTCACCGCGCGCGCCACCGATGCGAAGGGCGTGGCCGACATGGCGTTCGTCTTCAGCAGCTGGCAGAAGGGCATCGAGCCGTGGCGCTTCGCGCACCCGATCGCCGGCGGCCCCGAGCCGGAAATCGTCGCCCACACGGTGTTCGACCGCACGCTGCTGCGCGCCGGCGAAACGGTGAGCATGAAGCACTTCGTGCGCAGCGAAGTGGCCAGCGGCCTCGCCAACCTCGACGCCAAGGCGCTGCCGGATCGCGCCGTGCTGGTGCACGAAGGCAGCGGCGAGGAAGTGCTGCTGCCGCTGGCCTGGAACGGCACGCGCAGCGCGTCGTCGAGCTGGCACATCCCGGCCGCCGCCAAGCTGGGCAGCTACCGCGTGCTGCTGCAGCGCTCGAACAGCGAGGGGCAGGCGCTGCGCCGCTGGGACAGCGGCGACTTCCGCGTCGAGGAGTTCCGCGTGCCGCTCGTCGATGCGCGCGTGTCGGGGCCGAAGGAGATGCCCGTCGCACCGGCGGCGCTCGACCTCGCGGTGCAGCTCAACTTCATGTCGGGCGGCGCGATGGGCAACGCGCCCCTCAAGGCCAGCGCGCTGCTGCGCCCGCGCGGCGTGAGCCTGCCCGGCTACGAGGAGTTCAGCTTCCAGCCGCCGCGCAGCGCCGCCGCCGCGGCGAACAGCGAAGCGGACGACGAGGACACGCCGCACGGCGACGGCGTGCTGGTGGCCGACAAGCTCGCGCTCGCCACCGACAAGGCCGGCGCCGCGACGGTGGCGCTGAAGAACCTGCCGAAGATCGAGCGGCCGAGCGAGCTGCTCGCCGAAGTGACCTACAACGACCCCAACGGCGAGGTGCAGACGGTCGCCACCACGCTCAAGCTGTGGCCCGCCGCGGTGCTGCCCGGCATCCGCGCCGGCTCGTGGGCGAGCGCGCGCGGCAATGTGAACTTCACCGCGCTTGCGCTCGACACCGCCGGCAAGCCGATCAAAGGGCAGACGCTGGAAGTGCGCGCGCGGCTGTCGCAGGTGATCAGCACGCGCAAGCGCATCGTCGGCGGCTTCTACGCCTACGACAACCGCACCGAGGTGAAGGAACTCGGCACGCTGTGCAAGGGCACGAGCGACGAACGCGGCCAGCTCGCCTGCGAGGCGACGCTCGACAGGGCGGGCAACGTTGAACTCGTCGTGTCCGCGAAAGACAACGCGGGACGGATCGCCGAAGCCGCCACCGGCGTCTGGGTCACGCGCCACGGCGAACTCTGGTTCGCGCAGGACAACGACGACCGCATCGACCTCTTGCCCGAGAAGCGCCGCTACGAACCCGGCGAGACCGCGACGCTGCAGCTGCGCATGCCCTTCCGCGCCGCCACCGCGCTGGTGGCGATCGAACGAGAGGGCATCGTGGCCACGCGCGTCGTCGAACTGCGCGGCGACGACCCGAGCATCGCGGTGAAGATCGAGAAGGGCTGGGCGCCGAACGTCTACGTCAGCGTGCTCGCCTTGCGCGGCCGCGTGCGCGAGGTGCCGTGGTATTCGCTGTTCCAGTGGGGCTGGCGCGAGCCGCTGGCGTGGTGGCGCGCGTACCGCGACGAGGCTCCGGACTACGCGCCGCCCACCGCGATGGTCGATCTGGCCAAGCCGGCCTTCAAGCTCGGCGTGGCGGCCTTGCAGATCGGCCTGGCCGAGCACGAGTTGCAGGTCAAGGTCAGCGCCGATGCGCCGCAGTACGCGGTGCGCCAGACCGCCAAGGCGCGCATCCAGGTGCTGCATGCGGGCCAGCCGCTGGCGAATGCCGAGGTGGCCTTCGCGGCCGTCGACGAAGGGCTGCTCGCGCTGCGCGGCAACGACTCGTGGGATTTGCTGCACGCGATGCTGCGCCAGCGCGCCTGGGGCGTGGCCACCGCCACCGGCCAGAGCGAGATCGTCGGCCGGCGCCACTACGGCCGCAAGGCGGTGGCCGCGGGCGGCGGCGGCGGGCAGGGCGGCACGCGCGAGTTGTTCGACACGCTGCTGCTGTGGAAGGACCGCATCACGCTCGATGCCAAGGGCGAAGCCGTGTTGGAAGTGCCGCTGAACGACTCGCTGACGAGCTTCCGCCTCGTCGCGATCGCCGACGACGGCGCGCAGCGCTTCGGCAGCGGTGCGGCGAGCATCCGCGTCACGCAGGACTTGCAGCTGCTCTCCGGCCTGCCGCCGCTGGTGCGCGAGGGCGACCGCTTCGTCGCGATGCTGACGCTGCGCAACACCACCGCGAAGCCGATGACGCTGCGCGCCACGCTGGCCGGCACGGCGAACAGCGGCAGCGGCGAGATCACCCGCACGCCGCTGAACCTGCCGCCGCAGGAGCTGACGCTGGCCGCCGGCGCGGCGCAGGAACTGAGCTGGCCGGTCGACGTGCCGGCCGAGGCCTTCAGCATCACCTGGCAGGCGAGCGTGCAGGAGCAGGGCGGCGGCGGTGCGAAGGATGCGCTCAAGCTGACCCAACTGGTGAGCGCCGCCGTGCCGGTGCGCGTGCTGCAGGCGACGCTGGCGCAGCTCGACGGCAGCTTCTCGCTGCCGGTGGCGGCGCCGGCCGATGCGCTGCCGACCAGTGGCGTCAAGCGCGGCGGCCTGGCCGTCGGCTTGCAGCCCAAGCTGACCGGCGCGCTGCCCGGCCTGCGGCGCTTCTTCGAGACCTACCCCTTCATCTGCCTGGAGCAGAAGGTGTCGAAGGCGGTCGGCCTGCGCGATGCGGCGCTGTGGGCCACGGTCAGCGGCGAGCTGCCGACCTACCTCGACAGCGACGGCCTGGCGAACTACTTCCCGCCGCGCGCCGAAGACGGCGCGCGCGGCAGCGACCGCCTGACCGCCTACCTGATCGCCGCGACGCACGAAGCCGGCTTCGCGCTGCCGCCGGCCGCGCGCGACCGGATGCTCGATGGCCTGGCGGCCTTCGTCGACGGGCGCATCGAGCGGCGCTTCTGGTCGCCGAAGGCGGACCTGGACGTGCGCAAGCTCGCCGCGCTCGAAGCGCTGTCGCGCTACGGGCGCGCGCAGCCGAAGATGCTCGGCTCGATCAACCTGACGCCGAACCTGTGGCCGACCGCGGCGGTGATCGACTGGCTGTCCATCCTGCGCCGCGTCGAAGGCATTCCCGAGCGCGCCAAGCGCATCGAGGAGGCGCAGCAGATCCTGCGCGCGCGCCTGACCTTTGCCGGCACCACGCTGCGTTTCTCGACCGAGGACGAGGACTTCTGGTGGTGGCTGATGGACAGCGCCGATGCCAACGCCGCGCGGCTGATCCTCGCCACGCTCGACGAGCCGGGCTGGAAGGAAGACCTGCCGCGCCTGGTGGTGGGCAGCCTGGCGCGGCAGAAGCGCGGGGCCTGGCTGACGACGACGGCGAATTTGTGGGGCTCGCTCGCGCTCGACAAGTTCGCAGCGAAATTCGAAGCGGAGAAGGTCGGCGGGCGCAGCACGGCGAGCGCCGGCGGCGCGGCGCAGTCGCTCGACTGGACCGCCAGGCCCGAAGGCGATCGCCTCATGCTGCCCTGGCCTGCCGCGCCCGCCACGCTCGCGGTGAACCACGAAGGCCCCGGCAAGCCCTGGCTGACGGTGCAAAGCCTGGCCGCGATCCCGCTCGAGGCGCCGCTGCGCGCGGGCTACGCGATCACGCGCAGCATCAGCGCCGTCGAGCAGAAGGAGAAGGGCCGCTGGTCGCGCGGCGACGTGATGCGCGTGCGGCTGGAGATAGCTGCGCAGTCCGACATGACCTGGGTGGTGGTCAGCGACCCGGTGCCTGGCGGCGCGACGCTGCTCGGCTCGGGACTGGGCCGCGATTCGGCGCTGGCCACGCGCGGCGAGAAGCGCGAAGGCAGCGCCTGGCTGGCCTACGAGGAGCGCAGCTTCGAAGCCTTCCGCGGCTATTACGAGTACCTGCCGCGCGGCAAGCACGTGCTCGAATACAGCCTGCGCCTGAACAACCCCGGCCGCTTCGCGCTGCCGCCGACGCGCGTCGAGGCGATGTACTCGCCCGAGAGCTTCGGCGAGCTGCCCAATGCGGCGGTGGAGGTGGCGCCGTGAAATTCGCGCTGGCCGCGCTGGCGTTTGCCGTCTCGACGGCGGCGCAGGCGCTGCCCAGCTTCGACGAGGTGCGCGCCGCGCACCGCCCGTCGGACATCGTGCTGCTCGATCGCCACGGCGTGCCGCTGCAGACGCTGCGTGTCGACAAGAACGTGCGCCGCCTCGAATGGCTGCCGATCGAGCGCATGTCGCCCGCGCTGCTGCGCGCCGTGATCGCCAGCGAAGACAAGCGCTTCCACGAGCACAGCGGCGTCGACTGGCGCGCCGTGGCGGCCAGCGCCTGGAGCAACCTGTGGAACACGCGCACGCGCGGTGCCTCGACGCTGACGATGCAGCTCGCCGGCCTGCTCGACGAAGGCCTGGCGCGGCCCGAAGGCGGGCGCAGCGTGGCGCAGAAGCTCGGCCAGGCTTTCACCGCGACACAGCTGGAGCGGCGCTGGCGCAAGAGCGAGATCCTCGAGGCCTATCTCAACTCGGTGCCGCTGCGCGGCGAACTGGTCGGCGTGGGCGCGATCGCGCAGACGCTGTTCGGCAAGCACGCCAGCGGGCTGGACGATGGCGAAGCGGCGATCATCGCGGCGCTGGTGCGCGCGCCCAACGCCGCGCCGGAGCGGGTCGCGCAACGCGCCTGCGAAGTCCTGAAGCAGCAGGCAATGAGCTGCGACGGCATCGCCGTGATCACGCAGGCCGCGCTGGCGCGCCGCGGCGCGATGCCGTTGGGCGAACAGCTCGCGCCGCACTTCGCGCGCCAGGTGGTCGACCCCGCCGGCGCGGCGCGCCAGGCCGGCACGCTGGATGCGCGCGTGCAGCGCGTCGCGATCGCATCGCTGCGCCGCCAGCTCGCCGAACTCTCGGGCCGCAACGTCGAGGACGGCGCGATCGTCGTGCTCGACAACGCCAGCGGCGCGCCGCTCGCCTGGGTCGGCGCGAACGGCGCCACCTCGGCGGCCGCGCAGGTCGACGGCGTGCTGGCGCGGCGCCAGCCGGGCTCGACGATCAAGCCCTTCGTCTATCAACTCGCCTTCGAGAAGAAGCTGCTCACGCCGGCCAGCCTGCTCGACGACTCGCCGGCGCAGATCGCCACCGCCGCCGGGCTGTACCTGCCGCAGAACTACGACCGCGACTTCAAGGGCTGGGTCAGTGTGCGCAGCGCGCTGGGCAACAGCCTGAACGTGCCGGCGGTGCGCGCCGGCGCGATGCTGGGCGCCGATGCCTTGTTCGCGCGCCTGAACGACTTCGGCCTCGCCCTGAGCGAAAGCGGCGGCTACCACGGCGCGGCGCTCGCGCTGGGCAGCGCCGACGTCACGTTGCTCGGCCTGACCAACGCCTACCGCGCGCTTGCCAACGGCGGCGTCTACGGCGCGCCGGCGCTGCGCGGGCAGACGCCGGGCCCGCGCCGCATCGCCGACGCGGGCGCGGTCCACCTCGTCACCGACATCCTGGCCGACAACGCGGCGCGGGCGCGCACCTTCGGCTTGGGCAGCGCGCTGGCGACGCGCGGTTTCGCTGCGGTGAAGACCGGCACCAGCAAGGACTTGCGCGACAACTGGTGCATCGGCTTCACCGATCGCTACACCGTCGGCGTCTGGGTCGGCAACGCCAGCGGCGCGGCGATGCACGCGGTGTCGGGCGTCAGCGGGGCGGCCCCGATCTGGCGCGAGATCGTCGCGGCGCTGCACGAAGGCCGGCCCTCGCGCGCGCCGGCGCGGCCGGCGGGGGTGGTGGCGCAGCGCGTCGAGTTCGAGGCGAATCGCGAGCCGGCGCGCGAGGAGCTGTTCCTCGCCGGCACCGAACAATCGAGCCAGCGCGACAGCGCGCCGCAGCAGGCCTTCGGCATCGCCAGCCCGCGCGACGGCAGCCGCTTCGCGCTCGACCCCGACATCCCGCCGCGCGCGCAGTGGATCGTCTTCGAGGGCGAGCCCGGCACCTGGGTGCTCGACGGCAAGCGCCTCGGCACGGGCAGCCGTTGGCGCTGGGCGCCCTGGCCGGGCCGGCATGAACTCAGCCTGCTCGATGCGCGCGGGCGCGCGCTGCAGACGGTGCGCTTCGAGGTGCGCGGCGCGACGCTGCGCGCGGATCGCCGCTCGGGCCGCTCAGACCACTGACCTGCGCGGCGCGAAGATGCGCTCGATCGCCGCGTCGATCACGATGCCGCACACGCTGTAGATCAGCGAGCCGATCAGCGCGGCCGCGAAGCCGCTGACCGAGAAGCCTTTCAGCACGTTGGCGGCGGCCCAGAACATCAGCGCGTTGATCACGAACAGGAACAGCCCGAGCGTCAGCAGCGTCACCGGCAGCGTCAGCAGCACCAGCAGCGGGCGCAGCAGCGTGTTGAAGATGCCGATCACGAAGGCCGCGATCATCGCCGCGCCGAAGCTCGTGACGGTCACGCCGGGATAGAGATAGGCCACCAGCAGCAGGGCGGATGCGAGCAGCAGCCAGCGAACGAGTGTCTTCATGAAGCGAAGGATAACCGCGCGACTCCTGCCGCGCTTCAGCGCGGGATGCCATGGGAGTCAATGAGAATGATTCGTGTTAGTCTCGGCGATTGCGACAGCCCGACTTGCGAACCACCGTGCCCCGAACTCCGCAACGAGACGATGACCTCCCGCCCGCGCAGCGCCGCATGGCCGTGCTGGCGATCCTGGCGCTGCACGGCGCCGCTGCCTGGGGGCTGATGCAGGTCGACGCGGTGCGCGCCGCGGTGGCCGAGGCCGCGCCGCTGTTCGTCGACCTGATTGCGCCGCCGGCGCCCGAGCGCCCGCCCGAGCCGCCCGCGCCGCCGCCGCCGCAGATCAAGAAGCCGCCGCCGCCGGCGGTGGTGATCGCCGCGCCGCCGGCACCGAGCCCGGCGCCGGCTGCCTTCGTCGTGCCCGAGCCGCCGCCCGAGCCGGCGCCGCCCGCGCCGCCGGAGCCGCCAGTGGTGGTGGTCGCGGCCCCGGCGCCGCCCGCGCCGCCGCAGCCGGCGCCCACGCACGAACTGCCCGCCTCGGCGATCCAGTACCTCGATCCGCCCGACCCCGTGTATCCGCGCGCCTCGCGCCGGCTCAACGAAACCGGCGAGGTGGTCGTGCGCGTCTTCGTCGGCTCCGATGGCCTGCCGCGCCAGTTGCAGGTGCTCAAGTCCAGCGGCTTCCCGCGCCTGGACGAAGCGGCCCTCGAAGGCGTGCGCCGCGCCCGCTTCAAGCCGCCCACCGAGAACGGCCGCCCGACGGCCGGCTGGGCGCGCATCCCGATTCCCTTCGAACTGGAGAAATGAACGTGAACGCTGAAACCTCGCTGGGCTTCGGCCACTTCATCGCGCAAAGCGATGCGGTGGGCAAGACGCTGCTGGCGGTGCTGGTGCTGATGTCGGTGCTGTCGTGGGTGATCATCGTCCTCAAGGGCCTGATGCTGGTCGCGCGCCGCCGCCGCAGCAATGCCTTCCTGAACTTCTTCTGGAACGCCACCTCGCTGGAGGCGGTGCAGCACGAGATCGTCACGCACGGCGCGCGCGATCCGTTCTCGCACCTGGCCAGCCACGCGATGCAGGCGCAGAGCCACCACGCGCGCTACGGCGCCGCCAAGCTGGAGGAGGCCGGCAGCGCGAGCGACTTCGTCACGCGCACCATCAAGAAGGTGCTCGACGAGGAGAACACCCGCTTCGAGAACGGCCTGGCGGTGCTCGCCACCGTCGGCGCCACCGCGCCCTTCGTCGGCCTGTTCGGCACCGTCTGGGGCGTGTACCACGCGCTGGTGGCGATCGGCATGAGCGGCTCGGGCACGCTCGACAAGGTGGCCGGCCCGGTGGGCGAGGCGCTGATCATGACCGGCCTGGGCCTGGCCGTCGCGATCCCTGCGGTGGTGGGCTACAACTGGCTGACGCGCGCCAACCGCGTGCTGATGTCGCGCCTGGACGCCTTCGCCTACGAGGTGCACACCTTCGTCGCGATGGGCCAGCCGCTGGCGGCCGCCGACGCGCCGCCGGCCCCGCCGGTGCGCGCCGTGTCCACGCGCGCGGCTTGAGCGAAAGGCGCGTCATGGCCTTCGCCAGCTTCGATTCGCAGCGCGGCAGCGCGCCGGTCTCCGACATCAACATGGTGCCGCTGATCGACGTGATGCTGGTGCTGCTGGTGATCTTCATCGTCACCGCGCCGCTGCTCACTCACGCCGTCAAGCTCGAACTGCCGCGCGCCAGCTCGCAGGTCAACCAGGCCAAGGCCGACAAGGTCGAGTTCGCGATCGACGCCGCCGGCAAGCTGTACTGGAACGGCGAGCCGGTCTCGCGCGAGGAGGTGGTCGAGCGCTTCGCGGCGGCCGGCAAACAGAACCCGCAGCCCGAGATCCACCTGCGCGCCGACCAGGCCGTGCCCTACCGCCACGTGGCGCGCACGCTGGCCGACGCCTCGCGCGCCGGGCTCACCAAGGTGGGCTTCATCAGCGACCCCGAGAACCCCTGAACGCACAACCCACGACGCACAACCGATCGAGAGGAGCGAGGACGACATGAAAGACAAGAAGAAGCACCTGCGCGCCGCCGCGCGCGGCAACACCGGCGCCGCATCCAACCTGCTGCCGCTGGGCGCGCTGGCCGCCGGCTTCGGCCTGGCCTTCGGCGCACAGGCGCAGAGCGCCGCGCCGGCCGAGGAAGCCGCGAAGAACGAGACCACGCTGGCGCCGATCAAGGTGAAGGCGCAGGCCGAGGCCCAGGGCAAGGACAGCGTGCGCGCCACCGAGACGCGCATCGGCAAGGGCCAGCAGGAGCTGCGCGACATCCCGCAGTCGATCACCGTGGTCACCGAGCGCCTGATCGACGACCGCAACCTCGACACGATGAAGGACGCGCTGCGCAACACCGCCGGCATCACCTTCCAGGCGGCCGAGGGGCAGGAGGAGGACGTCCGGCTGCGCGGCTTCGCGCTGCAGTCCACCGGTGACATCTTCCTCGACGGCATGCGCGACCCGGGCTTCTACGACCGCGACAGCTTCAACTGGGACCGCCTCGAGGTGATCCGCGGCTCGGCCTCGATGCTGTTCGGGCGCGGCTCGACCGGCGGCGCGGTCAACCAGGTCAACAAGCAGCCGATGCTGATGGACCAGAACGAGCTGTCGATGACGCTGGGCAACGGCAGCTTCGTGCGCGGCACCGGCGACTTCAACGTCAAGACCGGCGAGGACGCGGCGCTGCGCGTCAACGCGATGGTCAACCAGGCCGACCTCAACGGCAACAAGATCAACAAGCTCGGCATCGCGCCGACCTTCCGCTGGGGCATCGGCACGCGCGACGAGTTCTCCATCGGCCTGTACAAGCTCGAGTACAAGAACGGCATCAACTACGGCTTCCCGTGGCTGCAGAGCAAGATGAACGACGCCTTCGAGCCGGATGCGTACTACGGCGCGGCGAGCGACTACATGGCCGGCGGCACGACCTACGGCACGCTCGCGCACACGCACCGCTTCAGCAGCGACAGCGAGCTGCGCACGGTGCTGCGCGTCGGGCGCTACAACCGCGACCAGCGCGCCAGCGCGATCCGCTTCGCCGGCGCGGCGCTGCAGCCGGGCGGGGTGGCGGTCTCGCCCGCGACGATCGGGCCGGGCACGGTGCTGAACCGCGGCTCGCAGAACAAGATCCAGGACATGGACAGCGTGTACCTGCAAAGCGACTACAGCGGCCGCTTCGAGGCCTTCGGCCTGAAGCACGCGCTGCTGTCGGGCATCGACGTCGCGGTCGACGACTTCCACCGCTACGCGGCGGTGACGCCGGCCGGCGTGACGATTCCCGCCAAGCCGACCACCACGATCGGCACGCCGGGCGACAACGGCGCGGTCGATGAAGGCCTGCGCTCGGTGCGCCGCAGCCAGACCTTCGACGCCAAGGCGATCGGCATCTACGCGCAGGACATGGTCGAGTTCATCCCGAAGTGGAAGCTGCTCGCGGGCCTGCGCTGGGATCAGTTCGACGGCACCTACCGCACCTTCGCGACCGCCAACCTGGGCGGCACCAACACCACGCCGCCGGGCACGCAGACCGCCGAGCGCGCCCGCAAGGACTCGCTGTGGAGCAAGCGCTTCGGCCTGCTGTTCCAGCCGACCGACAGCCAGTCCTACCACCTCTCGTACGGCACCTCGTTCAACACCTTCGGCGACGCCTACTCGTTCGACCCCAAGGGCGAGAACACGCCGCCGGAGGCGAGCCGCAACATCGAGCTGGGCGGCAACATCGACTGGGCGCAAGGCCGCTTCACGACGCGCTTCGCGCTCTTCCACGCCACCAAGTACAACGAGCGCAACACCGACCAGGACTCGGTGAGCCCGGACAACTACATCCTCTCCGGCGAGCGCCACGCCGCCGGCATCGACCTCGACTTCGCCGGCCGCATCACGCCCGAGTGGGAGCTGTTCGCGGCCTACGAGTGGATCCCCTCGGCCAAGGTCGACAAGGGCACGCTGGTCGGCGGCGAGGTCGAAGGCAGCCGCCCGGCGATGACGCCGCGCCACTCGGGCACGCTCTGGACCACCTACCGGCTCTCGCCGAGCTGGCGCGTCGGCGGCGGCCTGAACGCGCGCAGCGGCACGCGGCCCTACCTGGTGCAGTTCTACGCGCCGAAGTTCATCACCGCCGACCTGATGGCCGAGTACACCACCGGCAACCTGAGCTTCAAGCTGAACGTGACCAACGTGGCCGACAAGCTCTACGCCGACCAGCTCTACCGCGGCCACTACATTCCGGGCAAGGCGCGCACGGTGCAGCTGACCAGCAGCATCAAGTTCTGAACGCCCTCTTCATCCACCTCCAACGAGCAGAGCCGCCGCCATGCTCCTGACCCTGAACGGGGTGCTGAACCCCGACGAACTGCGCGAAGCGCGCGCGCTGCTGGCCGGCGCGGCCTGGGAAGACGGCCGCGCGACGGCCGGCGCCCAGGCCGTCACCGTGAAGAACAACCAGCAGCTCGCCCAGGACGGCGAGACCGCGCGCGCGCTGCGCGCGCTGGTGCTGCGCGGGCTGGAGCGGCACGCCACCTTCTTCTCGGCGGCGCTGCCGAAGAACGTCTTCCCGCCGATGTTCAACCGCTACGCCGGCGCGGCCAACACCTACGGCAACCACGTCGACGCGGCGATCCGCTACGCGCCGGCCGGGCGCGTGCGCACCGACCTGTCGTGCACGCTGTTCCTCGCCGACCCCGAGGAATACGACGGCGGCGACCTCGTCGTCGACAGCGCCGCCGGCGAGCGCCGCATCAAGCTGCCCGCCGGCGACATGGTGCTCTACCCGAGCACCAGCGTGCACCGCGTCGAGCCGGTGACGCGCGGCGCGCGCGTCGCCAGCTTCTTCTGGGTGCAGAGCATGGTGCGCAGCGACGAGCAGCGCAGCCTGCTGTTCGAGATGGACCGCGCGCTGATGCACCTGCGCTCGACGGTGGGCGAGATGGACCCGGGCGTGGTGGCGCTCACCGGCACGTACCACAACCTGCTGCGCCTCTGGGCCGACACATGAGCGCCGCTGCGCCTGCAGCGGCACCGGTCTGCCTGGACGACTACGAAGCGCTGGCGCGCGAGCGCCTCGACGCCAACGCCTGGGCCTATTTCGCCGGCGGCGCGGCCGACGAGATCACGCAGCGCGCCAACCGCGAGGCCTGGGCCGCGACGTGGCTGCAGCCGCGCGTGCTGCGCGCGCTGGCGCAGGGGCACACGCGCGTCGAGCTGCTCGGGCGCACGCTGGCGCATCCGGTCCTGGTGGCGCCGATGGCCTTCCAGCGCCTCGCGCACGACAGCGGCGAGCTCGGCAGCAGCTTCGCCGCTGCGCTGCAGGGCGCCGGCGTGGTGCTCTCGGCGCAGGCCAGCATGCCGCTCGAAGAGGTGGCGCGGCGGGTGCTGCCCGAGGCGACGCGCGGGCCGCTGTGGTTCCAGCTCTACCTGCAGGGCGACCGCGGCTTCGACCTCGAACTGGTGCGCCGCGCCGAGGCTGCCGGCTTCGAGGCGCTCGTGCTGACCGTCGATGCGCCGATGCACGGCGCGCGCGACCGCGAGCGCCGCGCCGGCTTCGCGCTGCCGCCCGGCGTCGCGGCGGTGAACCTCGCCGGCGCGCCGCCCTTGCCGCGCGGCGGCGAACTGTGCGGCGGCCTGCTCGCCGCCGCGCCCGGCTGGGACGACGTCGCCTGGCTGCGCGCCAACGCGCGAGTGCCGCTGGTGCTCAAGGGCGTGCTGCATCCCGACGACGCGAAGCGCGCGCACGCGTGCGGCGCCGATGCGCTGATCGTCTCCAACCACGGCGGGCGCACGCTCGACACCGCGCTGCCCACCGCCTGGGCGCTGCCGCGCATCGCCGATGCGCTGGGCGGCGCGCTGCCGCTGCTGGTGGACGGCGGCATCCGCCGCGGCACCGACGTGCTCAAGGCGCTCGCGCTCGGCGCGCGCGCGGTGCTGGTGGGCCGGCCGATCGTGTACGCGCTGGCGGTCGCGGGGCCGCAGGGCGTGGCGCATGCGCTGCGGCTGCTGCGCGACGAACTCGAGATCGCGATGGCGCTCACGGGCATCGCGACGCTCGATGCGGTGCCGCGCGAGCTGCTCTTCGACGCATCGAAAACGCACCTGGGCGCTCCCTGGGAACGCCCCAGGTGACGCTTGAGCGCGACAAAAGCGCGCTTTCGCTCGACAAGATCAATGCGCTGCGAGTGAAAACTGCTTCTCAATGCAGCACTCACGCTATACCATTCGCTCCGCACGGTGCTATGGAGAAATGAGGTTCCACGCGAGCCTCGCCCATCCCGGGCACATCAATCAGACTTTTGATGGAGAGAATCAACATGGCAACTGCGAAGAAGGCTCCCGCCAAGAAGGCGGCAGCGAAGAAGGCCCCGGCGAAGAAGGCCGCTCCGGCGAAGAAGGCCGCGGCCAAGAAGGCGCCGGCGAAGAAGGCCGCCCCGGCGAAGAAGGCTCCGGCGAAGAAGGCCGCTGCGAAGAAGGCTCCGGCCAAGAAGCGCACCCCGAACGCCGCGTTCCTCAAGCCGATGACCCCCAGCGTCGCCCTGGCCGCGATCATCGGCGACAAGCCGCTGCCGCGCACCGAGGTGACCAAGAAGGTCTGGGAGTACATCAAGAAGCACGGCCTGCAGGACAAGATCAAGCGCACGCTGATCAACGCCGACGCCAAGCTGAAGGAAGTCACCAAGCAGGCGCAGGTCTCGATGTTCGAGCTGACGAAGTACGTCAACGCCCACCTGAA
>JAKOZT010000137.1 GCA_029779845.1 Pseudomonadota bacterium
TGACCAAATCCTGCCTTCGCGGCCAAATGCATCGATAACTGGCACCAATGGATGAAACCGACCACGGTTTGACGCCACGAATCGCAGATTTGAAAGTGAACAGGAAAGTCAATGAAATCAACGATCTACCAACACCACCTCCGCGCCAGTGCTAGCTTTTCGTACCGTCACTTATTGCACTGAAAACGAGGAGACCCCGGCGCGCTCGGCTGCGTTGTTGTGGGCCTCGACGCGGCCGTCGTCGACGAAGTGCGTCAGCGCCGTCCAGTTGCTCAGCGCATACCCGATGGCCAACGCCATCGGCGACTTGGCTGACACCTGTGTCAGCGTCGCATTCATCCACGCCTGGAGATCTTTGAGCAAGGGCGCCGTGCTCTCTCGCCTGACCCGCCTTCGCTCGGTGGGTGGCTTGCTATGGATCTGGGCCTCTATCTCGTACAGCTTGCCCATGCGCTGCAGCGCCTGGTGCGCCAGCGTGCCGGCAAGCTTGTGCTGTCGCACGTGTATGTCCCATACCTTGCGGCGCGCGTGGCTCCAGCATCCCGCTTCGATGATGCGACCTCCCTCGCGGTCCTCGTCGTAAAGGGCGTTGTAGCCAGCGAACGCGTCGGCCTGCAGCACGCCGCTGAAGTGCTTCAAGTGCTTCGCTGGATGATCGCCCTTGCGGTCCACCGAGTATTGGAACCACGCCGCTGGAGCCGCCTTGCTGCCACTCGGGCGGTCGTCGCGAACGTAGACCCACAGCCGGCCGGTGTGCACCTTGCCGCCCTTGCCGCCGAGCGCGCGGATCGGCGTGTCGTCACCGTGGACCTTGTAGGCCGCGAGCACGTAGCGGCCAATGGCATCGGCCACAGGCGTCAACAAGTGCGCCGCCTGGGCCACCCAGTCGGTCAGCGTCGAACGGTGCAGCTCCAACGCGGCACGCGCGTAGATCTGCGTCTGGCGGTACAGCGGCGTGTGGTCGCAGTATTTACTGACGAGCACGTGGGCCAGCATGCCGGCGCCGGCCATCACGCGCTCGATCGGCCGGCTTGGCGCTGCGGCCTGCTTGATGTCGTGGCAGCCGCTGCAGGCCAGCTTCGGGCGCACGTGCCGCACCACGTGGAAGCTACCGGGTTCGTAGTCGAGCACCTCGCTCACGTCCTGGCCGATCTCGCGCAGCGCCAGCCCGCAGGCCGGGCAGCCGCAGCCGGCTTGATGCCCCGCCGGCAAGTGCATGACGGTGCGCCGCGGCAGATGGTCCGGCAAGCCACGCAGGTTAGGCCGTGGTCGGTACGCCCGCTTCTTGCGGTGTTCGTCGAGCAACGCGACGTTGCCAGCGTCGGCCACGGCCTTCTCGACCTCGACGCTCGGCGTCACCAGACCGCCGACCAGCTCGAGTTGCGTGTGCTCGAGCCGCTCGCTGGAGCGGCCGTACTTCATGCGTCGCAGGTACGCGACCTCGACC
Source organism: Pseudomonadota bacterium (assembly GCA_029779845.1). Classification (GTDB taxonomy): domain Bacteria; phylum Pseudomonadota; class Gammaproteobacteria; order Burkholderiales; family Burkholderiaceae_C; genus Piscinibacter. The sequence continues at coordinate 1,448 of JAKOZT010000137.1, forward strand.
TTCAGCTTCTCGATGGTCAGCTGCGCGACCTTGCGCTCTTCTTCGAAGCGCTGCACCCGCGTGCCGAGTTCGGCGTTGCGATGCAGGGCTTCGTCCAAGGTCATGGGGCGCGAGTGTGCCGCGCGTCGCAAGCTTCACAACGGGGCATGCCCCGTCAACCGGATGGACCGCGCTTGCAGAGTGTGTGCGTCAGGCTGCAGCGCGCGGCTGCCAGGTGCGCTCGGGCCTGCGCCAGTCGATGCCTTCGAGCAGCATCGACAGTTGCGCGACGCTCAACGCCACGCTGCCGCTGTCGGCCTGCGGCCACACGAAGCGGCCTCGCTCCAGGCGCTTGGTCAGCAGGCACATGCCATCGCCATCGTTCCACAGCAGCTTGATCAGGTCGCCGCGGCGGCCGCGGAAGGCGAACACGTGGCCGGCGTACGGGTCCTCGGCCAGCACGGTCTGCACCTTGGCCGCCAGCGAGTCGATGCCGCAGCGCATGTCGGTGACGCCGGCGGCCAGCCAGACGCGGGTGCCAGCGTGCGGGCCGATCATCGCGCTTGGCGCAGCGCGCGCAAGACGCTGCACAGGCTTGCCTCGTCCACTGGGCCGCGCACCCTGAGTTGCACGCCGGCGATGTCCATCTCGATGACGCCGCTGCGCGCCAGCGGCTTGGGCGTCGTCGCGATCGGGGCGGGCACTGTTGTCACCTCGGCCTGCGGCATCACCCCCACCGGCAGCAACACAGCCGGCGCTTCGCGCACTGCGGCGGCGCGTCGCTGTTCGCGCCGCCACTTGAACAGCACGTTGGCGTTGATGCCGTTGCTCAGCGCGATCGCCGACACGGATGCGCCGGGCTCCAGGCTCTGTCGCACCAGCTCTTCCTTGAACGCCCGGTCGTGCTGTCGCCGACTCCGCTTCCCAGGGTCTTGCTCACTCTTCAAGGTGTGCACCATCTCCGCTTAGCGCACACCTCCAAGCGGGTCCGCGCGTCGGATCAGATGCTTCCCGCCGGCCGCGCGTCAGGCAAGGACGGCCCTCGTCGGACTATTACCATCGAGCGGCGCTTGGCCCGTCAGCACCTGGTGGGCTCGACCCTGGTGCTGTACGACTTGACCTCGACTTGGCTGACGGGGCGCTGCTGCGAGCTGGCCGCGCGCGGGCACTCGCGCGACGGCAAGCGCGATGATCCGCAGATCGTCTTCGGCCTGATCTGCACGAGCGAAGGGTGTCCGATCGCCGTGGAGGTGTTCCCCGGCAACACCGGCGACCCAGCCACCGTGGCCGCGCAGGTGAGCAAGCTGCGCGAGCGCTTCGGTATCGAGCACATCGTGTGGGCGGGCGACCGCGGCATGCTCACCTCGGCGCGCATCGAGCAAGTGCTCAAGCCCCAGGGCATGGATTGGGTGAGCAGCCTGCGCAGCCCCCAGATCGCGCAGCTGGCGGCCGAGCACGGCCCCTTCCAGCCCTCGTTGTTCGACGAGCGCAACCTGCTGGAGCTGACCAGCGAGCACTTCCCCGGCGAGCGCCTGGTGGTGTGCCGCAACCCGCTGCTGGCCGAGGAACGTGCCCGCAAGCGCGGCGAGTTGCTCGCCGCCACCGAGGCCGATCTGGCCAAGGTCGCCGCGGCCACGCAGCGCGCGCGCAACCCGCTGCGCGGCGAGCAGGCGATCGCCCTGCGTGTGGGCCGCGTCGTCGAGCACTTCCACATGGCCAAGCACTTGGAGCTGACCATCACCGACACGTCACTGAGCTGGCGGCGCCGGCAGGAGGCGATCGCGCAGGAGGCCGCGCTCGATGGGCTGTACGTGATCCGCACCAGCGTGCCGGCCGAGCAGCTCGACGCCGCCGCGGCGGTGGCCGCCTACAAGAGCCTGTCGCATGTGGAGCGCGCGTTCCGCTCGATCAAGACGGTGGACCTGCACGTGCGGCCGGTCTTCCACTACAGCGCCCAGCGCGTGCGCGCGCACGTGTTCCTGTGCATGCTGGCCTACTACGTCGAGTGGCACATGCGCGCTCGCCTCAAGCCCATGCTGTTCGACGACGAGTACCTCGGCGAGGCCAGCGCCAGCCGTGCCTCACCGGTGCTCAAGGCGGTTCGATCCGAGCATGCCAAGGCCAAGGACGCGAGCAAGCTTGCCGATGACGGGCTGCCGCTGCACAGCTTCAGGACGCTGCTGCAGGACCTTGGGACCTTGGCCTACAACGTCACTCACACCGCGCTCAACCCCAACGCGAAGATCGTCCTCACCACGCGGCCCACGCCGCTTCAGGCCAAGGCCTTCGCCTTGCTCGGCCTGAACCCCGCCTGTACCCAGTAGCCGCAACCTCCTTGAGCGCAAAGTTCAAGCAAGGCGCGGACTTACGTTCGGAGAGTCGCCAAAGTTCGGTCTAATGCTGATTCACGTCGCACCGCTGCCGCGTCGCATCGGCGATGCAGGTGGGCCAATGAGCATGCGGCGAGTAAGGCATCGTGACTCTGTTCGATGCTCGTTTCGGTCTGCGCTCGCTGTCACAGTGCTCTTGTCAATTGCGACGGTGGCCCAATCACAATCGCAGACATCCTACGACGCAGAGGGAGAGAACAAATGCAGATATCCCGCGCAATGAGCGCTAGGGTGGTCACCGCTGCCACGCTGTGCTTCGCTGGCCTGAGCGCAAACGCACAACAGAGCGAGCTTGCGAGTTGCCTGGATCGGAACCCCGCCGGTTCGTACGAGTGCGCTTATCGTCCCCACATCGTGCCCCCGTGGAGTATTTGGATCGCCGGCCCGGTGCAGGCGACGCCCAACCTCCTGACAGAAGACGCGGTCAAGGAGAACTATGGGGCCAACCTGGCCGCGAACTGCCCGACCTGCTGCGATCCGGGGACGCTGGTCGGCGAGTCTGGCTGGACTGAGTCCGTTGACGTCTTTCGGTGGGGGCCTCAGTGGCCCAGGTGGTACAACAAAACGTTGACGTATGTAGCAAGTCAGCGTGGATCGGATGGGCAGTGTTTGCCGCCGTTTTCATTCAATGCCTGGATGGCGAAGTCGCGCGCCGTTGCCTGCGAGAACGGTTGGGCGAAGGTGCAAGTGGCCGTGGATGTCACTCTGTGCAGGCGGCCACAAAGGAACTCCGAGTGCCGATTCGGTAATCCCATCTCGCTGCCTGCGGGCACCAAGGTCTTCACAGAAACCGACTATCGCTCCGCCAATCCACGCGGACTGGCCTTCGTGCGCGACTACCGGGGCGACGGATTCTCGTACCCCGACTCGAACATGGACGACCTGTGGAGCCGTGGCTTCGGCAGATCCTGGGTTCACAACTACGACGGCACGTTGTACGTCACCGCGCAATCGATCTGGGTAAGCTGGGGGCAGAGCCCGCCGCAATACTTCTCTCTGCCGGTTTCATCGTCCTATCCTGTAGCGTTGGCTCCCATCCGCAGGGCGCAAAAGGTCAAGCTGACGCAAGTCGCCAGCGGAACCTACGTCTACACGACTGAGAAGAACGAACTCGTCGTGTTTCAGGTGAGCGGCGCTGGGCTTGCAAAACCAACTGCCGTAAAGAATGCCTCTGGCTGGGGAGTCAACATAGCCTATTCCGCCCTCGGTCCGGAGACGTTGACGGAGACTGGCGGGCGATCCGTTCGGATTGTCTACAACCTGAACGGGCGAATTGTGTCGATTGTCGATCCGGCCGGGGCCTCCATCGCGTACAGCTACAAGGCGCCGCTAACCGACGGCACGACGCACGTCTATGAGGGCTTCGAGTACACGAGTCTGGAACAGATCACCTATCAGGATCTCTCGTCGCGCAAGTTCGTTTCTGCGAGCCTCCTCTATGGTGGAGTTGGTTCGACAGACTACGACGTCAATCGAGTTTCCAACGTTGTGGATGAGTTGGGAGTGGTCTACGAGACGATCACCTATCAGCCCTATGGCGGCCCTGTAAAGAGTACGGAGCTTGCTGGAGGGGTCGAGAAGCACACGCTTTCGAATCAGACCGTCACCGATCCGCTAGGGGCCTCACGCTACCTAGCCTTCAACGGCAGCGCAGCAGACAATCTGATCACGTCCCAAAGCCAGCCCGCGGGCTCGGGTTGCGGCGCGAGTCAGAGGTCTTACACCTATGACTCGACGACCGCCAATCCGTCGAGCAGCACGGACTATCGCGGCAACTTGGTGTGCTACGCGTACGACGACGGTACCCGAAACGTCGAACTGGCGCGGATAGAGGGATTGGCGACCTACGCGAGTTGCGCGAACTACACGGCGACGGGGGCGACGCTGCCCGCAGGCACCCGTAAGGTCTCAACGCAGTGGCACCCCGACTGGCGGCTGGCGAGCAAGGTCGCGGAGCCTAGCCGGATCACCAGCTACGTCTACAACGGCCAGCCCGACCCGTTTGCAGGAGGAGCGCTGGCGAGCTGCGCGCCGGCGAGCGCGCTGCTGCCCGACGGCAAGCCCATTGCGGTGCTGTGCCGCCAGGTCGAGCAAGCGACGACGGATGCCAACGGTTCGCTGGGCTTCAGCGCGACGCTGGACACCACGGTGGCCAACCGCGAGCAGAAGTGGACCTACAACCAGTACGGCCAGGTGCTGAGCCACGACGGCCCTCGCACCGACGTGAGCGACGTCACCACCTACAGCTACTACAGCGACACCAGCTTCACCGGAGTGGGCGCGGCGGCGGTGGGCCACACCATCGGTGACCTGCAGAGCGTGACCAACGCGGCCGGCAAGGTGACGCAGTACACCAAGTACGACAAGCACGGCCAGCTGCTCGAGAGCGTGGACCCCAACGGCGTGGTGAGCACCAACAGCTACGACCTGAGGCAGAGACTGCTGAGCACCAGCGTGGGCGGCCAGACCACCAGCTACACCTACGACCTGGCGGGCCAGCTCAAGCGCGTGACCCGGCCCGATGCCAGCTGGATTGGCTTCGACTACGACCCCGCGCACCGGCAGACCGCGGTGTACGACAACCTGGGCAACCGCATCGAGTACACGCTGGACAACGCGGGCAACCGCACCGCGGAGAGCGTCAAGGACACCAGCGGAGCACTGCGCCGCCAGCTCGCCAGAAGCATCGACGCGCTGGGCCGGGTTCAACAAGTGACGGGGGCGCAATGATGAAGCGCCACCTTGCCTGCCTGGTGGGGCCCTGGCTGGCCCTCGGTGCACAGGCGCAAAGCCTGCCAGCCCCTCCCGTCTCGCCCGCGCCGGTGGTGAACTACGAGTACGACGCCAACGGCAACCCCACCAAGACCATCCAGGCGCCCGGCGTGGCGGGCTTCAACTTCGCCACCACCAACACCTACGACGCGCTGAACCGTCTGAAGGACAGCACCGACGCCAAGACCGGCAAGACCCAGTTCGGCTACAACGGCCGCGAGGACCTGACCCAGCTCACCGACCCGCGCAACCTGGTCACCCAGTACCCGCGCAACGGCCTGGGCGACGCCACCGGCCTGGTCAGCCCCGACACCGGCACGGCCAGCCACATCTACGACGCAGCGGGCAACCTCAAGACCCGCACCGACAGCCGCGGCGTGCTGGCCACCTACAGCTACGACGCGCTGAACCGGCTCACCGGCGTGGTCTACAGCAAGAGCGGATCGACCAGCCTGAGCTACAGCTGGAGCTATGACCAGAGCGGCACCGGCTACGCCAACGGCATCGGGCGGCTCACCTCGAGCAGCAGCCCTACCAGCAGCAGCCAGTACACCTACGACGCTCAAGGCCGGGTGCTGACGGACATCCAGCGCATCAAGGCCGCCACCGGCGCCAACACCAGCCAGATCAGCAAGACCGTCACCTACGCCTACGACAGCGCCGGCAACGTCACCAGCATCGTCTACCCCAGCGGGCGCAAGCTCGCCATCGCCTACAGCGGCGGACTGCCCAGCGCGATGACGCTGGCGGCCACCACCACCGCCACGCCGGTCAACCTCGTCAGCGGCATCCAGTGGGAGCCCTTCGGCGGCGTGAAGAGCTGGAACTGGCAGATGGGCACGGGCACCCAGGCCCACGACCGCGTCTATGACGCCTACGGGCGCCTGGTGCGCTACCGCATGGGGCCGTACGTGCGCGACCTCGGCTACGACGCCGCCAACCGCATCACGTCCTACACCCACTACGCTGCCGTCAGCGCCGCGAGCGTGCCCGCGCTGGACCAGAGCTTCGGCTACGACGAGCTCGGCCGGCTGACCAGCGTGGTCACCTCAACCGCCAGCTGGAGCATCGGCTACGACGCCAACGGCAACCGCACCGGCGTGAGCCTGAACGGCACGGCCAGCACCTACACCACCGCCAGCACCAGCAACCGGCTCACGAGCACCACCAACCCGGCCAGGAGCTTCGGCTACGACAGCGCGGGCAACACCACCAGCGACAGCTACACCGCCACCTACAGCCTGGCCGGAAGGCTGGCCACGCTGCTCAAGGCCGGGGTCACCACCACCTACGCGGTGGACGGCTTCGGGCGCCGGGTGCGCAAGTTCAGCAGCTCGGGCGCTTCCAGCACGGTGCTGTTCGTCTACGACAGCCAGGGGCACCTGCTGGGCGAGTACAACAACGCGGGCACCGCCCTCAGAGAGTACGTCTGGCTGGGCGACACGCCGCTCGCCGTGTTCACCCCCAACGGCACCAACCCGCCCAGCGTCTTCTACATCCACACCGATCACCTGAACACGCCCCGCGTGGTGCTCAACACCTCGGCTCAGCAGCGCTGGAGCTGGCTCGCCGAGCCCTTCGGCACCACAGCGCCCAACACCAACCCCGCCAGCCTCGGCGCCTTCGCCTTCTTCCTGCGCTTGCCAGGGCAGTTCGCCGACGCCGAGAGCGGCCTCTTCTACAACTTCTTCAGAGACTACGATGCCTCGATCGGGCGGTACGCCCAATCCGATCCCATCGGGCTCAGCGGGGGCATCAATACGTTCGCGTATGTCGGCGGAAACCCACTGAGCTACGTGGACCCTGAAGGGTTGCAGTCGATTGCCGCGTGTGCGAACCCTGCCAATGCAGCCGTGTGTGCTGAGGCCGGCATCGTTGCGCCCAAGCCGGTGCCGGTGCCGGTGCCTGTACCTAGGGTCGTACCGCGAGACATCTGGTGGCCGGACAGAACTGCAGGGCAGTGGTCATGCAAGGCACGCGCCGATTGCAATGACAACATCCCGGGCAACTGCCCCGAGGACCCGTCGAAGCGCTTCTCATTTGGTGGCGGTACTGCGAACGACCTAGGCACGGCCAGAAACATCGCCAAGGCGAATGCCACTGCGAATTTGCAGTGTCAGCCGAAGCATGTCTCGTGCAAGTGCTCTGGGCCTAAGGGTGAGCAGTACTCAGGGGGATGTTGAGATGACTACCGACATCCGCGTGGGCGACCGCGTGAAGTTGCTTGGTCTGCCGGACTGGCTAACGCATGACCTGCCTGCAAGCGAACAGGAAGAGATGCGCGCATTCGTGGGTCAATCTGCTGTTGTGTGTGAAGTAGACTCCCATGGGTACTTCTGGCTTGGCTTTGGCAGCACGACCGAGGCGGGAGACTCCGCACACTACAGCGGGCATTCCTTCGGCGTGCCTCGTGAGTTCATAGAGCCTGTGGTTAGCTGAGTCGCTACATGGAGCGAACCACTCGCTCCATGCCATGCACCTGCAACCCTCGCCCACCTGGTACCTCTACAACGCTGACGGCGCCCAGCCGCTGCGCCTGCTCGATGACAACGTTGCTCGGTCGCTTCGGCGGTGCGAACTGGTCGCGCAACACGCTGGCCGCCAGCGTCGTGCGCGTGGGCGCCGCCGTGCAGCCGGTGATCAACCTGCTGCGCGACGCACTGCTGGACGCGCCGATCGTGCACGGCGACGAGACCGAGGTGCAGGTGCTCAAGGAGCCGGGCAGAAAGGCCCAGGCCAAGAGCTACATGTGGGTGCAGATGACTGCAGCCAGCGGCTCTGGGCTCGGGTCAGCGCAGCGCGCCGCGTTCAGCCCAACCCCGTCACCCGGAATTCCCTCCTCAACTCCCCGCCGTGCACGATCGAGTCCGCCACGTCGACTTGCAGAGAGAGTGATTGCCCCGGCGGCAAGGAGCGGATGCGCGCGAAGAGCGCGGCGTCGTCCACCTGGCACGCAAAGCTCCTCGCTCCGATCTCGAGTTTCTTCACCGTCGCCGACGCCTTGCACGCGCCTTGGAGCGCGAAGCGCCGGCTGCGGTCGACGATGGACACGATCGAGCCGTCCAGCGTGATCGATCCGACCAGCCGCGGCTCGGTGGCTGGTACCGAAGGGATCTCGAAAAGCTCCGCCGAGCCTCCGCGCACGCGGCGCCACAAGGTCTGTCGCCGGCCCGCCTTCACCAGCGCAGCGCGCACCGCGTCGATGGGTTGTTCCTCGGTCATCCATGCCGGGCGCCGGGCCTCGTCGCGGCGCAGTTGGTCGACGAGATCGTCGTTCACCATGCGGCGATACGCCTCCGTCTGCAGCGCGTTCAAAGCCTGGACAAGCTCCGCGCTGATCTGCTGCGCGACCCCTGCGGCGAGGCGTCGGCCGGTCTCGGGCGCAGCCAGCAGCGCCGCGCCGATGCGATCGGCCTGCAGGGCGTTGAGCTGGTTCACCACCACCAGCTTTACGCCATCGAGATAGCCGGGCCTGGCGTCGATCAGCCGCTGCCGCAAGCCCTCCAACACACCGCGTAGTCGCAAGGCTTTCGCGGCCAGGCGGAAGTCACCCAACAGCTCGTCTCCCTGGCGCACCACGGGCCAGCTGGCAGTCAGCGACAGCAGCACCACCCAGCCTGGCGCTTCCAGATCTTGAATCCTGAACTTCGTCACGTCACGTTCCTCCCTGTTGATCGTCGGTGGCGCCCAGCCATGCGGCGAGCACGTGCATGGCGCGGTGGAGCTGCGTCATGTGGGTCAACGGCCCGGCGCTGTTCTCGAGCAACTGCAGGCCGATCCGGACGCGGCCCTGGCTGCGATACGTGCTGCGCGCCGACGGCAAGCTCGAGGGCCGGCGCGCGATGGCCGGGCCGATGAGATGCAGATCGGACGGCAGGCAATCGTCGTCAGGCAGCAGTACCACCAGCCTGTCGGCGGCGATGTCGCTGGCGAGGCACCAGCTCGCCACGGCCTGCGCCTCCGAGCCATTGGCCAGCACCAGCGGCGTGCAACTCGCGCGGTAGCGCCGGATCCAGATCTCCGCCGCGCGCCGGGCGCTCGCCCGCCATGCCGGCTCGCGCGACCGATCGGTGAGGCGATTGAGGAACGAGCGCAGCCGCTCGGTTTCGGCGGGCTGGCGGCTGCCGGCGCGCAGGTGATTCATCGCACTGCGGCCCGGCGTCGGCGGCCAACCCGACTCCGCGAGGTCGTAGGTCGCGGCCTCACGGCAGGCGAACTCGGAGCGCAGCAGGCGCGAGATGACCTCGGGCGCGAGCATGAGGCGGTACGGCATCGATGCGTCGATGCGGCCGCGCCGATGGCTCAGCTCGAGCAGACGATCGACCTTGATGGGCGCGAGCGGCGGCTCGGATCGCACGGGACGTGGCGGCAGCGTCGCTGCGGCCGTGGCCAGCGGCGTAGCTTCGACCGAGCCGCAAGCACCATGCGTCATATGCTTCAGCACCCAAGCTTCGTCGATCACAAAGCGATGACGCGTGGGCGCCAGGCGGTACCCGCACGCATAGGATGCTGTCACCGCGTCGAGGCGGACCTCGAGCTCAGGCGCGAGGGCGTCGAATGCGTCCGCCAACTGGAAGTCGTGCGCGTGCAGGTACCAGCGCAGCGTGGTCGCGGGCGAGGCATGCCCGACCATCAGCGACAGCGCCCAGAAGGCGCGCTTGCTCGAGTCCTCGGTGTCCAGCAGCAGCCGACGCGTTGCGGCCGGGTCGCACGGGCCGATCAGCCGCTGCAGGATCGCACGGCGGAGCGGATCGGGCGGCCACGTCGACGTAGCCAGCAGCAATACCAGCCGTGTGGCGAAACTGTGCCGCAACTGGTGCGGATGCAAGGTGATGGAGCCTGTCGCGGCGCGCAGCGCATCCGTGATGCGGCTGCGCAGGCGCTGCTCATCCACCAGTCGCCGCGGTGCCTCGTCACGGCTCATCAGCACCGCGCACCGGTCCTCGCCTGCGGTCTCGTCCGCATGCTCCAGCCAGCCCTGCAGCACTTCGGTTTCCAGCGGGTCGAGCGGGCCGACCAGCGGCACCTGGCGCACTCCCGCGTCCGACTTCAGCTGCCGATAGGCGTTTCGGCGGACGAGCACGACCCAGGTCTCGCCGCAACGCAGCAGATCGGAGGCGCGCAAGGCGATGCACTCCTGGACGCGCAGACCGAAGCGGAACAGGAGCAGGAGGATGAAGGCCTGCAGTCGCCGCTCGCGCAGATCGGTGGAAGCGTCCTCGGCCAGCAGCCTGAGCGCAACGCGGTACTCGTTCCAACACATGAGCCCCGCGTCCGGCGCCATCAGGCGCGACATGCCCTCGGGCACGATCTCCGCCCAATCGATCTCCGGCGTGCCGTGGTGACTGACCAGGAAGCGGTGGAACTCGCGCAAACGATCCCAGGTGTAGGAGACGCGCCGCCTGCTGACAGTGCCAAGCATCTGGGCATAGGCGTCTGCGAGCGCGTCCTCGTCGGCTTCGGCCAGCGTCAGCTCGCTGAGTCCGTCGATGACCATACCGATCAGTTCGCCGTAGTAGCGGTAGGCCGAGTTCGATCGAAGCGCCCGCGGGCCGAGGCCGCTCTCCAGCAGGGCAATGAGCCACTGCACCGCTGCACGCGCGAAGCAAGGTGCCTGGCCGTGGCGTTCGAGCAGGTCAGTGAGGCGCGGCAGCAGCGCCGTGATGCGATTCAGCGATCGCTGTGTCTGCTCGGCGTGCTCGTCGGCGTTTCGATCGACCGCAGCGAACGCGCGGCGGACGTCGTCATGCAAGGCGCGGCCCAGCATGCGACGTTGACCGTCGCTGTCGGCGGCGGACGTCGCGCGGATTGCGGGAGCGAGCCGGTCCGGCTCTGCGGCTTCGGGCGGGGACGTCCCGTGCGGCGACGCCGCATCGGTTGGCATCGGCGGCGCCGAGCCGGTCATCCACCGCAACCAGTCATGCGGCGGGAGCGACACCGCCTCGGCGCTACCTTCGAGGTAGGTGACCAGATGGCCAGGCAGGCGCATGCGCGCCGCCCGGGCCACGATCTCGCACAGCCACCGGATCGCTTCGCCGACGCGAGTGAGCGCCGGTGCCGTTCCGCCTTCGCAGCGCCGCCGCAGCGTGCTGATCAGCGCTGCCACGGCGCGTTGACACTCGGCGCGTTGGTCAGCGCCAAAGCCTGTGGCGCTCGGCACGACACGGCCCAGCAGCAACGCCGACAGAGGATGAAGCCGGTAGCGGTTGACCGCCTCGTCGTGGTTCGGCCACAGCTGGCGCAGTTCCAGATAGATGCCCAGCCCGGGCACATGGACCAAGCGCCACGTCGACGGCTCGAGCAACCCGGCGACGGCCCGCGGATCGCACACGAAGCTGTACAGCACCAGCCCGACCAGCGCTTCGGCCAACTGGCTGACCGGCGTGAGCCTGGCGTTGCGCCTTGCGCGCTGATGAAGAATGGCTTCGAACGCGGCGCGAAGGTTCCGCCACAGCGATAGCTGCAGCAGATCGCCTTGGCGATGATCCACCGGTGTGGCGGCGAGGCTGCGGCTTGCCGGCAGGCGGAGGTGGTTCAGGGCGTAGCGCCGTTTGAGCCAGCGCAGCAGCCCGTCGATCCGTTGCACCGCCTGCAGCTCGGATTCGGTACGCGGGTGTTCACGCGCCCCCAGCGCTTCAGCATAGAGCCGGTCCACATCTGACTGAGAGACCTGGCGCAGGTCGCGTCCTCTGAACCAGCTACGCAGCGTCTTGTCGATGTGCGTGAGCGAGCGCTGCAGGTTCGACGCGAGCTGGGCTCGGCGCTGCGCCGAGCCCAGCAAGGTGGCAGCGGGGGCGTGCTTCGGCCGGGGATGCCCGCGCCGTGAAGGCCCCTCGGCCAGAGGCGAAGCGAGCTCGACCCACCCCTGCGCGGCCAGCATGTCCTCGAGCCGCGGCTTCAGCAGGTCGAGCGACAGGGGCGATTGGCAGGACAGCGGCCCGAAGACCGACTGCGACAAGTCGACATGCCCCAGGATCTGTTGGGCGAGCTCGGGCGGCCACGCCGCACGCTGCGCCGCCGTGGCCAGTTCGCGGCGGAACTGGTTGGCCGGCAGACCGGCGAGTGCGGCGGGCATCGCCAGCGACAGGGTTGTGCGGTCGATGCGGCGCGTCTCGAAGTCATCGCCGAGCAGAAAGAAGAGCGGCAGGGCTCGGGTACTGCTCGGCCGCAGCACGCTCTCGATCTGCAACGCGAGCGTCGGCCGCTCGGCGTTGACCCAGCGCGCGAGCCGCTGCAGATGTTCGAGCCAGTGGTGCATCAGGCGCACGGTCAGCGAGCACAGGGGCACGAGGCGGGCCTCGCCGGGCTGGTGTGCGGCTTTGTCGGCGAGCAGGGCGAGGCCGCGCTCGAGGTCGAGCAGGTCCAGCGACTCGACGGGATCGTTGACCGGGCGGTGGCCGGTCGCCGCCAGCATGTGTGTGAGCACGTAGAGGCAGTACGCGTTGTGCTGCCCGGCGAGCGCGCCCGCTTCCGACACGGCTGCGCGCAGCGATGCCGTCCAGGCCAGCATGGCGTCGCGGGTCAGCACCGGCGCGCCGTGGACCGACGCGGGGCCATCCTTCGACGCGCTCTCGGCATCAAACATCCGGCGCCACGCCTGAGCACAAGCACCGGCCAGCTTCGCATGGTCCAGCGCGAGGTAGTAGCCTGCGATCGGTGGCACCGATTCGTCAGTGGCCGTGATGCCGTGCACCACCACCTCCTCGCCTGCCGCTGCGAAGAGTTCGAGCGACAGCGTACGGGCGATCCGGCCATGCGTCAGCCGTGAGGACGGCCAGCGGCGCCGCAGTGGTTCGAGCCACTCGGACAGCACCTCGTTGGCGTCACCACGCGGCAGGCCCAGCAGGTCTCCAAGGCGACCCGGCCGGGATGACCTGCGCAGCAGAGCCGACAGCGCGTTGCGGACCGCTTCGGGGAGTTCGATCACGACGGCCGGTGCCACGGTCACGAGGCTCGGCGCAAGTGCCGGCGCGGGACGCCAAGCCGAAACAGGACGTCGGACGGGGCGGTGCCAGCGACCCTCGGCGTCGATCCACTCGCCTGTGCCGTGACCCTCGCCCACACACAAGTCGAGCACCTGCGCTGCAGAGCGGCCGAAGGCGAGCATGGCAAGGCAAAGCGTTGCGCCCGCTCGACGGGGACCATCGTCGGCCAGGTCTTGCGCGATGACATCGACGAGGATCCGGAGGTCCAGCGCGTTCACGTGGTCCCAACTCCAGCGCAGCCGCAACGAGATCTCGATCAGGCGGTAGCTGCCAAGGCGCCGCTCGCTTCGGGCGGACGCGCTGGACAGCGGCAGTTCATCGGCGGCCAGCGACGGGCTGGTCGTCAGCGTCAGGTTGGCGGGTTCGGGGTCCCAGTCCGGCCGCTCGTCGCCGAAGACGAGCACCTCCTGGATCGGCCGGAGCCGTTCCGCGACGAGCGCGTCCCGACCATCGCCGGGCGTCGTCTTGGGACCGGGGCGCCGTTCGCTGTCGATTGCGGCGTGGGTGCGAACGGCACCGCGCGGCTCGGAGTCGTCTTCATCTTCGTGCACCGCTCGTGCAGCCTGCTGGCGCGGCCGGGTCGAGGCGACCGTGCCGATCAGCGTCTGCAGCGCCGCGAAGAACGCTCGGATGGAGGTGGCCGGCACGTTCGCGAGATCGACCGGTGGTTCGGCCGTGGCCAAGTGCCGGGAGAGTTCGTCGAGCCAGGTTTGGAGATCCGCCGGCGCAGCCCCGGGCTGCGGCATGGCACCGATCACCTGACGCCATGCGCGCATGCTCTCCGCCTTGCGCACGGCATCCGCAACCGTGGTTGCAGCGCCGGGTTGCCGGCCGCCTCCTGCCGTGAAGAGGATCAGCAGCAGGCGCAAGCCGCTGAGCGCGGGGCGCTCGTCGGTAGCGATGCGGTTGGCGACCAAGCAGGCGAGCAGCGGCCGGTCGTCGACGCTGCCGCTGTGCCGGCCACCGCGCTGCAGCGGGTTCGCGTACTGGCGCCAGGTGCCGTCGCGCCAGTCGGAGTGGGCGCGAATCGAGGCGGCGGCGGCGCGAAGGGAATCCAGTTCGGCTTGGCCGCTACTGCCCGCCGTGTGGAAGGCAGCGAGGCATTCGAGCACGGTTTCGACGAAGGGGACGGCCGCCCCCGGATCCTCGCGCAGCGCCAGAGCGTCGACCAGCACCGCCCAGACGCCGCTCGTGTCGTCCACTGCAGCGGCAGCTCGGATCGCCAGGAAGGCTTGGAGGCGCGGAGAGGAGTCAAGCGGCATGGATCTTGTTGGCGGCATGGGTTCGTGCCGCTCAAGGATCCACGGTTGCGCGCGAACGCGCCAACGGAAATGCCGGTGCTACGACCCCCCGAAAGTGCCGGTCGATGCGGGCAGGGGGTGGTCAGGATTGACCAACCAGAGCGGCTTCTCGGGGCGCCGTGACGGCCGCCGCCGCAGGAGCCGGCTGGCCGAACTGAGTCCGCGCACTGGCGACGCCGGCTCGAAACGAGGGACAATCCGTCGTCTGCCCTCCCCGCCATGCCCGCCTTCGACAAGACCGACGTTCGCCACCAACCCGCCTACACCGTGGCGGAAGCTGCGCGCTACCTCAAGCTACCTCAGGCCACGCTGCGGACCTGGGTCCTGGGGCGCGACTATCCCGTTGCCGAAGGGCAGGGACGCTTCAAGGCGCTGATCAAGCCTGCACGCGGCAAGCCGCCCCTGCTGTCCTTCTACAACCTGATCGAGGCCCACGTGCTTCGTGCGCTGCGCACTGAGCACGGCGTATCGATCAAGGCGCTGCGTGACTCCATCACCTATGCGCAGCGTACGCTCCGGATCGATCGTCTGCTGCTCAGCGAAGACTTGCGCACCCATGGCGGCCGGGTGCTGCTGGATCACTATGGCCATCTGATCGAGTTGTCAGCCTCCGGCCAGATCGCCATCCGCAAGGCGCTGGAGGACCACCTATCTCGCATCGAGTGGGATGCCTGGAAGTTCCCGGTGCGCCTCTATCCCTACCCGACGCCGGCTCTGGATGGCGTGCGGGCGATCGCCATCGACGCGAGCATCGCGTTCGGCCGGCCGGTGCTGGTGTCGCGCGGCGTGACCACGCACGCCATCGCCGAACGCTTGGATGCTGGGGAGTCGGTGGACGACCTGGCCGCCGACTATGACCTGACGCCGGGCGAGATCGAGCAGGCCGCGCTGTACGAGCGGGCTGCCTGACCCGGTCGTGTGCCGACCGGGCATCCAGTCTTTCATCCGGTGGGCTACACGTTTTTCACGGATCGGGATCTCGGCAAGCAGTTTCCATCTCGTTTGCGGGAGGCCGGTTTGGTTGTGGAGCTGCATGGCGACCACTTCGCCGCTGACACGCCCGATGCACAGTGGCTGGCTGAAGTCGGGGGGCGCCGCTGGATCGCCATCACTCATGATGAACGGATCCGCTACAAGACCAACGAGCTCGCCGCAGTTGTGCAGCACCGAGTCGGCATGCTGCTCATCGTGGGCAGGGCACCGTTTCCCGTCCTGGCCGAGTACTTTGTCCGAACGCTTCCGCGCATCGAGGCGTTCCTGGGTGACAACCAGCCGCCCTACATCGCCAAGGTTCATCGTCCGACGCCGCACGAACTTGCCAGGCGCGAGGACGCGCCGGGCTCGATCCAGCTCTGGTATCCCGTGGGTCGATGACTATGCCCAACGGTCGGCCGGTAGCGTCCGCAGGCGTGCGGGGCTGAACGTGCCGAGTGCGCTAGCCTCGCGATTAGCATGTGGTGCATTGCTTTCGATCGGCGTTAAGGGGGCAGCCGAAACTTCTGTGCTGACAAGGGTTTAGAGTGCAGGTTGTATCGTTCGAGGACGAATGAGGCCGTTCAATGTCGACAGCCAACATTGAATGGGAGCATTCTCATAACCGTCGCAGGTTCAAATCCTGCCCTCGCAACCACCGAATACATAGTGCCTCAAGCACTTAGCGAAGCCCGCCTCGAGCGGGCTTCGGCGTTTTGGGCTCTCGTGCCCATGCTGTGCAGGTGAAGAACGACCGTTGGGCTTGTGCCTAGTTCATAGCGATCGACTTGACATCGCGATCGTTGGCCGAACTCGCCAAACAGGCGATCACACACGCTGCATCTGGCC
This sequence comes from Pseudomonadota bacterium, assembly GCA_029779845.1. Classification (GTDB taxonomy): domain Bacteria; phylum Pseudomonadota; class Gammaproteobacteria; order Burkholderiales; family Burkholderiaceae_C; genus Piscinibacter. The sequence goes on from JAKOZT010000137.1 coordinate 17,696, forward strand.
CCATCCGTCGACAACAACGGGCGCGCCGGCATGTACGCCGAGCTGTCGAGCGACGACAGGCAGAACCAGTTCAGCGTGGGCGTGCGGCACTCCTTCTGAGGGAGAATCGCGCCCATGCTGCGCCACCTGCTCAAGTCCAAGATCCACCGCGCCACGGTCACGCATTGCGAGCTTCACTACGAAGGCTCGTGCGCGATCGACGAAGATCTGCTCGACGGTGCCGACATCCGCGAGAACGAGCAGGTGCACATCTGGAACATCGCCAACGGCGAGCGCTTCGTCACCTACGCCATCCGCGCCGAGCGCGGCAGCGGCATCGTCTCGCTCAACGGTTCGGCGGCGCGCCGTGCCTCTGTGGGCGACCTGGTCATCATCGCCGCCTTCGGCCTGGTCGACGACCGCGAGCCCGCCGTCGCGCCGCGCCTGGTGTTCGTCGACGAGGCGAATCGCCAGAAGGAACTGCGCCGCGGCGTGGCGGTTCAGCGCGAAGGCGCCGCCTGAGCCGGGCCCCGGCGGCACGCGCCGGGGCGCACCTCCTCGAAAAAAGGCATCAGCCGTCGCGCACATCGCCCCGGCCCCGCGAACGCGGCGCCGGGGCGATGCGCAATGACAGGCACACGCCAGTCAAATGACAAGCGCGGTGCGCGGCGCGGACCTAGTCTTCGGACAGTCAGGCTGCGCCGATCCCGGCGGAGCCGTCCAACGGAGATTCCCGCGCATGTACACAGAACTCTGCAAGAAGGTCGGCATCGACGTGCCGATCTTCGCCTTCACGCACTGCCGCGACGTGGCGGTGGAGGTCAGCAAGGCCGGCGGCCTGGGCTGCCTGGGCTCGGCCTTCATGATGCTCGACGAGTTCAGGGAGAACCTGAACGCGATGGACAAGGCGGTGGGCGACAGGCCCTACGGCGTCGACCTGGTCTTCAATCCGCGCCGGCCCGGCAAGGGCGAGGGGCTGAGCATCGAGCAGGTGGACGATCTGGTCTGGAAGGACATCCCGCAGCAGCACCGCGAGTTCGCCGAGAAGCTGATGAAGGAGCACGGCGTTCCCGAGTGGCCCGAGAAGGACGACAAGCCCAGCCTGGGCGGCATGGCCTACGAGGTGGCGATGGTGCTGACCGAGGAGGCGCTGCGCCACCCGAAGTGCAAGGTCTTCGTCAGCGCGATGGGAACGCCGCCGCCGGAGATGGTGGACATGGTCCACGCGCAGGGGCGCATGGTCGGCGCGCTGACCGGCTCGCCCAAGCACGCCCTGCAGCACAAGGCGGCCGGGCTCGACTTCATCATCGCCAACGGCTGGGAAGGCGGCGGGCACGTCGGCGCGATCAGCAGCATCGTGCTGTGGCCGAACCTGGTCGACGTGGTCGCGCCGCTGCCCGTGCTCGCCGCCGGCGGCATCGGCAACGGCCGCCAGGTGCTGGCGGCGCTGGCCACCGGCGCCCAGGGCGTGTGGACGGGTTCGCTGTGGCTGTGCGTGCAGGAGGCGCTGACACCGCCCAAGCTCAAGGACAGACTGCTCGGAGCCGACCTCGGCGACACGGTGGTCAGCAAGTCATGGTCGGGCAAGACCGCGCGCTACCTGCGCAACGAGTGGACCGACGCCTGGGAAGGCCCGGATTCGCCCGGCCCGCTGCCCAGCCCCCAGCAGTGGCTGCTGACCACCGACGCGCGGCGCCGCACCGAGCGCTACGCCGAGCAGGGCAAGGTGGTCGACGTGGCCTTCGCCGGCGCCGGACAGGTGATCGGCCAGATCAAGGAGGTCGAATCGACGCGCGACGTGATGGCGCGGCTGATGAGCGAATACGCCGACGCCTTCGAGCGCGTCGCGGCCACGATGCCGGGGTGAGCGCATGACGACGCCCGTTTCGACACCCAAGGCGCGCCGGCAGAAGGTCACCTCGCTGGAGGAGGCCGCGGCTCTGGTGCGCGACGGCTGCACGCTCGCCTTCGGCGGCATCCACGCGCACAACGGGCCGATGGCGCTGATCCGCGAGATCATCCGGCGCAAGGTGCGCGGGCTGCACCTGATCGCCAACGTCAGCGCCGGCGTGCCGGCCGACATCCTGATCGGCGCGGGCTGCGTCGACACGGTCACCGTGTCGTACATCGGACTCGAGCACCACGGCTTCGCGCCGCGCTTCCGCAAGGCGGCCGAGACCGGCAAGGTCAAGGTCATCGACGGCGACGAGATCTACTACGTGCTGGGCCTGAAGGCCGGCGCGCTCGGCCTGCCCTTCGTGCCCTACCCGCCGGGCCACGAGGCGCGCGACAACCCGCGCCGCGAGAGCACCTACAAGCGCACCACCGACCCCTACACCGGCCGCGAGGTCATCGTCTCGCCGGCGATCGTGCCCGACGTGGCCCTCATCCACGTGCCCTTCTGCGACCCCTACGGCAACGTCGTCCACCTCGGCTCGGTGACCTCGGACGACCTCATCTGCAAGGCCGCCAGGCACGCCATCGTGACCTGCGAGGAGATCGTTCCGCTCGAGAAAATCCAGGCCGACCCGCGCCGCACGACCATTCCCGGGCACTACGTCGACTGCGTGGTGAAGGCGCCCTACGGCGCCCATCCGCTGTCGTGCCACGGCGTCTACGTCTCCGACGACGAGCACATCCGGCGCTACCGCGACGCCGACATCGACGCCTATCTGCAGGAGTACGTGACCGGGTTGCCGCGCCACGAGCAATACCTCGACAAGATCGGCGCGGCGCACCTGGCCGGCCTGCGGGAGAGCCTGTGATGAGCCAGAACGCCAGCAAGAGCAGCAAGAGCAGCAAGAGCAGCGAGCGCGTCGACTGCAGCATCGGGGAGATCATGGCCGTGGCCATCGCGCGGCAGATGGAGGCGCACGACGGCGAGTGGGTCGCCGTGGGCGCGTATTCGCAGCTGCCGATGGCCGCGGTCAAGCTGGCGCGCATGACCTGCGCGCCCAGCCTGTGGTGGCTGGCCGGCGGCGGCGGAGCCATCAACGGCACCGGCAAGCTGGTGACCTCCACCTCCGACTACCGCACGCTGCGCGGCGCGGAGTACGTGATGAGCATGGAGGACGTCGTCGACATCGAGATGTGGCGCTTCACGAAGAAGAACCCGCCGCTGGTGGCGATCGTCGGCGGCATCCAGATCGACCGCCGCGGCAGCAGCAACATGGTGTGCGTCGGCGACTACGAGCGGCCCAAGGTGCGCGGCGTCGGCACGGTCGGGCTGTGCTTCGGCGTGTCGTTCAGCACGATGTACTTCTACACGATGCACCACAACCGCAACATCTTCGTCGAGGAGGTCGACTTCATCAGCTCGCCCGGCTTCACCGAGGAGCGCGCGCGCTACGTGCCGCCCGAATCCACCGGCCCGCGCCTGGTGTTCACGCCGCTCGGAGTGTTCGACTTCGCACCCGACAGCAGGCTGATGCGCCTGAAGTCGCTGCACCCCGGCGTCACGCTCGAGGAGGTGCGCGACAACACCGGCTTCGACCTGATCGTGCCGGAGCGCATCGGGCAGACACCCGCGCCCGACGCCGAGGAACTGCAGCTGCTGCGCCACCGGATCGACCCCGACGGCATCCTGCAGACGCTGCGCATCAACCGCTGAACGCAGGCCCTTTCAGATGATCTACACATCCGAGCACGAGGAAGTGAGGCGCACGCTGGCGCGCTTCATCGACAAGGAGATCAACCCCTTCGTCGACGAGTGGGAGCGCGCCGGCCGCTTCCCGGCGCACGAGCTGTTCCGCAAGATGGGCGAGTGCGGCTTTCTCGGGCTGAACAAGCCGGTGGAGTACGGCGGCTCGGGGCTGGACTTCAGCTACGCGATGCTGATGGCCGAGGAGCTGGGCACCATCCGCTGCGGCGGCGTGCCGCTGTCCATCGGCGTGCAGACCGACATGGCCACGCCGGCGCTGGCGCGCTTCGGCTCCGACGAGCTGCGCCGCGAGTTCCTGGCGCCCTCGATCGCCGGCGAGATGGTCGCCTGCATCGGCGTCTCGGAGCCGGGCGCCGGCTCCGACGTGGCGTCCATCAAGACCAGCGCGCGCGCGGACGGCGACGAATGGGTGATCGACGGGGCCAAGACCTGGATCACCAACGGCTGCCAGGCCGACTGGATGTGCATGCTGGCCAACACCGGCGACGGGCCGCCGCATCGCAACAAGTCGCTGCTGTGCGTGCCCATGAAGTCCAAGGGCATCACCGTCTCGGCGCCGCTGGACAAGCTGGGCATGCGCTCGTCCGACACCGCGACGATCCATTTCGACGGCGTGCGCATCCCGCGCCGCTTCCTGATCGGCGAGGCCGGCAAGGGCTTCACCTACCAGATGCTGCAGTTCCAGGAGGAACGCCTGTGGGGCGCCGCGGCCTGCCTGAAGGCGCACGAGGCATCGATCGCTCAGACCCTGGAGTACGCGCAGACGCGGCGCGCTTTCGGGCGCCGGCTGCTCGACAACCAGGCGGTGGCATTCCGGCTGGCCGAGCTGCAGACCGAAGTCGAACTGCTGCGCTCGCTGGCCTACCGCGCGGTGGAGGCCTATGTGCGCGGCGAGGACGTGACGCGGCTGGCCACGATGGCCAAGCTCAAGGCGGGCCGGCTCGGCCGCGAGCTGACCGACGCCTGCCTGCAGTTCTGGGGAGGCATGGGCTTCATGAACGAGACGCCCGTCAGCCGCGCCTACCGCGACCACCGGCTGACCTCGATCGGCGGCGGCGCCGACGAGATCATGCTGACCGTGCTGTCGCGCATGATGGACAAGCGGGCCGCCTGAGCGCGCCGCTTCGGGGGCCGCCGGCGCGCGGCCCCTCTCCACAATCACATCCGCTTGGCCACCTCGAGCAGCATCACCTCGGTGGCGCCGCCGCCGATGGCCAGCACCCGCGCATCGCGCGCGATGCGCTCGACCGGCGTGCCGTTCATGAAGCCCATGCCGCCGTGGTACTGCACGCACTGGTAGAGGATGCGGTTCAGCAGCGGCGGCAGGTGGGCCTTCACCATGCAGGCCAGCGCGGTGGCCGGCTGTCCCTGGTCGGCGTTGCGCGCGGCGTGGTACAGCAGCGTCTTGGCGGCCGACAGCTCGCACGCCAGACGGGCCATCTCCAGTTTGATGCCGTGCAGATCCCACAGGGTCTGCGAGAACGCCTTGCGGTTCTTCAGCCACTCCATCGTCAGCTCGAGGGCGGCTTCGCTCTGCCCGATGCTCAGGGCGCCGACCATGACGCGCTCGCGCTCGAAGCCCTCCATCGTGTAGTAGAAGCCCTTGTTCTCCTCGCCGATCAGGTTCTCGGCCGGCACGCGCACGTTGTCGAAGAACAGCTGCGCCGTGTCCGAGGACAGCCAGCCGGTCTTCTTCAGCGGCTCGCTGACGCTGAAGCCGGGCACCCCCTTCTCCAGCACCAGCAACGACAGGCCCCGGCTGCCCTTGGCACCGGGGTCGGTGCGCGCCAGCACCAGGTACAGGTCGCCGTGGATGCCGCTGGTGATGAACATCTTCGAGCCGTTGACCACGTAGTGGTCGCCGTCGCGCCGCGCGCTCGTCTTCAGGCCGGCGACGTCGGAGCCGGCATCGGGCTCGGTGGCGCAGATGCACACCACCTGGCGCCCGCTGATGATGCCCGGCAGGTACTTTTGCCGCAGCGCGTCGCTGCCGTACTTCGCGAGGTGCATCGCGCCCATGTCCGTCTGCAGCGCGATCGCGCCGGCGAAGCCGCCGAAGGTCGAGCGGCCCAGTTCCTCGCCGAGCAGCACCGTGCCCAGCAGCCCCATGCCGCCGCCGTACTCGGTGGGATAGCCCATGCCGAGCACGCCCAGCTCGCCGAGCCGCAGGTACACCTCGCGCGGAACGCGACCGTCGGCCTCCCAGCGTTCGCCGTGCGGTTTGACCTCCTCCTCGACGAAGCGACGGATGAGCGAGCGCATCATCCGGTGCTCTTCGGGAAGGTAGGCGTCGTCGAGATCGGGAATCAGGCTCATGGGCTCAACGGTGAAGGGAGTTCACACCAGTATCGGCGCGGGCGCCGCTGCGGTCTTGCGCCAACTGGCTGCGAGCGCCCCTGTTTGCCCTGCGGGAAACCCCCGCCGCGGGAGCACCGCGCAACGCTAGAGTTGTCGTTGTTGCGGCATCGGCGGCAGAGCACGTTCATGATCCTCAAAGGCAAGACCGAGGTTTCCGGCGGCCCCTCGACCATCATGGTCGGCTACATGCTGGGAATCGCCAGCGAGCTGGAAAGCCGCGGCGTGAACGCCGTCGACCTGCTCGAGCGCGCCGGCGTGTCGAACCCCTTGTCGAACGACCCGTTCAACCGCTGCCCCAGCTCGCTGTTGTGCGACGTGCTCAGGCTCAGCGTCGAGGCCACGCAGGACCGGCACTTCGGGCTGCATGCCGCGCGCTCGATGAAGGCGCCCGACCTGCACGTGCTCGGCCTCGGCCTGATGGCCAGCGGCTCGATGCTGGCCTTCTGCCAGCGGCTGGCGCGCTTCCTGCCGCTGATCCACCGCACGGGCTCGGTGCAGGTGCTCGAGGAGCCGGTCGGCTACCGCATCGTCACGGTCAGCGAGATGGCCGCCAGCGTCGAGGATTCGTGGCAGGCGCTGCTGCACAAGCTGCTGCGCCAGGTCTACTCGGCCGAACTGCGGCCGCTGCGCGTCGAGATGTCGCACGGACGCCCGCGCGGCGGGGCCGACGAGTACGAAGCGCATTTCGACGCGCCGGTGAGCTTCGGGCACGAGGCCTCCGCGATGGTGTTCGAGAAGGAGGCGTTCGAGCAGCCGCTGCGCTCGGGTTGCGAGGAGCTGGCGCGCGAACTCGACGGGCGCGCGCTGTCCTACATGGCGCGCATCGGCACCGGCGACATCCTCGCGCGCGTGCAGAGCGCGATCCTCGAATGTCTGAACGACCAGCGGGCCGCGACGCTCGACGCCGTCACCGAGCGGGCGCGCCTGAGCGCGCGCCAGGTGCGCCAGCACCTCAACGACCAGGGCATGACCTTCCAGCGCGTGCTCGACGACACGCGGCTGTTCCTCGCGCACAGCAAGCTGCGCAACCGCAAGCTGCCGATCACCGAGGTGGCCTACCTGCTCGGTTTCAACGACAGCGCGAACTTCACGCGCGCCTTCAAGCGCTGGAGCGGGCAGGCCCCGCAGGCCTATCGCCAGGCGGTGCTGGACCGCCAGGCCGGCGACGCCGCCGCGCCGCAGCTGCTGAGCGCCGCCGCGCGGCGGCAGTAGCTTGCTTCTCGGGATCCGGGAGCGTTGTCGGGGCCGGTCGGGGCGGCGCGGCAGGCGCGGCGACGCGCGGGCTCATGCGGTGGCGGTCGGTGCTGCGCACCGACTCCGCTGCGATGCCCGACGCCGGGGTCGCGTCGCCGAACTCGCTCCACTCACTTCGTTCGTTATGCTCAAACACCGGCGACGAGCATGAAGACGAAGCGCGCGAGTACGCGCGCCGACCCCGCCGCCTACGCTTCTCGCCGCCCCAAAAATCGCCCACGCGTCGCCGCGCCTGCCGCGCTGAACCAGTGGTGGCATGCGGTCAGGTGGCATGTCGCCGTTGGTTCAGCAAAGGACCGTCCGGGCCGCTCGCGGCGCGCCTATGAGACGCCGAGCAGCGCAGGGCTTGCGGCCCGCGCACGTACCCGTGCGCTTCGTCTTCATGCTCGCCGCGCGTGTTTGAACGCAGCGAACGCAGTGAGCGGAGTGAGTTACGCGGCGGGGCCGCATGACCGAGCAGCGCAGGGCAGTCGGCGCAGCCGACCGTCTCATCGAAGCGCCGCGGGCGGCCCGGACGGCCCTTTGCCGCCCTGGCCCATGCACGACGCGCGCCGACACCATTGCCGGCTTTCCGTATCAGCGATTCGTCCAGACGGGCTTGCGCTTCTCCTGGAAGGCTGCCAGGCCTTCGTGCGCGTCTTCGGTCATCGCCGTCGCCGCGATCTGGCCCTCGGTGAAGGCGATGGCCTGATCGAAGCTCATGTCGGCGATGGCGCGCAGCGCGTACTTGCCGCGCCGGATCGCGCTGGGCGATTTGTCCACCAGCCGCTCCACCAGCCACTGCACCTTCGCGTCGAGTTCGGCGGCCGGCACCACGTGGTTGACCAGCCCCCAGGCGCGCGCCTCGGCGGCGCCGAAGGGCTCGCCGGTCAGCGCCCATTCGCGCAGGACGCGGTCGGGCACCAGGCGCTGCATCAGGCTCATGACCTGCATCGGGAACAGCCCGAGCTTCACCTCGGGCAGGCCGAACGCCGCGTGGTCGGCGGCGACGGCCATGTCGGCCATGCACAGCAGCCCCAGGCCACCGGCCATGCAGGTGCCGTTGACGCGCGCGACGATCGGCAGCGTCGCGTCGCGCGCCTCGCGCAGCAGGTCGGCGTAGTCGCCGCGCGGCCGCGACAGGTCGAACGCGAACGCCTGGCCCGGCTGCAGGTCGGCGCCAGCGCAGAAGGCCTTGTCGCCGGCGCCGGTGAGCACGATGGCGCGCACGTCCGGCGCGACGTGCGCCTCGCGCAGGCCGGCGCGGATGCCGGCGATCACGCCGGCGTTGATCGCGTTGCGCTTCTCGGCGCGGTTGACGACGATCCAGAAGGCCTGGCCGCGACGCTCGTGCAGGACTTCGACGGCGGCGCTCACGGCGCTGCTCCCTCGCCCGCCCGCGGCTCGATCTCGACCAGGATGCGGTGCAGGTGCACCTGCTCGCCGACGGCGATGTGCACCGCCTTCACCGTGCCGTCCAGCGCGGCGGTGTGGATGTGCTCCATCTTCATCGCCTCCAGCACGATCACCGGCTGCCCGGCGCTGACCTGCGCGCCCACGCCGGCGGAAATCGCGACCACGCGCCCGTTGGTCGAGGCGCGCACCTTGCCGTCGCCGCCGGCCTCGTCGCGGCGCGCCGCCGAGGCCACGGTGCGATCGTCGATCGTGTGCGCGCGGCCGGCGCAGTTCATCCACAGCGTGCCGCCGCGGCGGCAGAAGCGCACCGTCTCCAGCACGCCGTCGAGCCGGAAGCGCGCCTCGTCCGCGCCCAGGTGCACCGCTTCGAGCGTGTGCGCGTCGTCGTCGCCGAGCGCGAAGCGCTCGGGCGCCTGCTGGCGCAATCGCGTCGTGCGCTCATTGCCGTCGATGACGAAGCGCATGCCCAGCGGCAGCCGATGGCTCAGGCGGCTCGCGCTGCCGTGGTGCGGCGCGTGGCCCGCGGTCGCGAACAGCAGCCAGGCGGCGACCAGCGCGGCGCGCCGCGCGGCGGCTTCATCGGCGCTCAGCAGTTCGTCCTGGTGCTGCGCGATGAACGCCGTGGTGGCCTCGCCCGCGGCGAAGCGCGGGTGCGCCAGGCAGCGGGCCAGGAAGTCCTGGTTGGTCTTCACGCCCAGCGCGGTGGTGTCCTGCACGCCCAGCAGCAGCTTGCGCCGCGCCTCGTCGCGCGTGCGGCCGTGCGCCACCAGCTTGGCGAGCATCGAGTCGTAGTACGGCGGGACGGCGGCGCCCGCGTGCAGCGCGTGCTCCGCGCGCAGGCCCGGCGGCGCGTGCCAGCCGTGCATGGTGCCGCTTTGCGGCAGGAAGCCCGCGGCTGGATCTTCCGCGCACAGCCGAACCTCGATCGCGTGGCCGGAAAAGCGGATGTCGTCCTGGCGCAGCGGCAGCGCCTCGCCGGCGGCGACGCGCAGCTGCCATTCGACCAGGTCCAGCCCGGTGATCGCCTCGGTGACCGGATGCTCGACCTGCAGCCGCGTGTTCATCTCCATGAAGAAGAACTCGCCGTTGCGGTCGAGCAGGAATTCGAGCGTGCCGGCGCCCTCGTAGCCGATCGCGTGCACCGCCGCCAGCGCGGTCGCGCCCATGCGTTCGCGCAGCGCCGCGTCGACCGCGGGCGAAGGCGCTTCCTCGATGATCTTCTGGTGGCGCCGCTGCACCGAGCAGTCGCGCTCGCCCAGGTGCACCGCGTTGCCGTGCCGGTCGCGGAAGACCTGGATCTCCACGTGGCGCGGCTCGACGATCGCGCGCTCCAGGATCACCGTCGCATCGCCGAAGGCGTTCTTCGCCTCCGACTGCGCGCTGCGCAGCAAGGCGCCGAACTCCTGCGGCGTGGCGACCAATCGCATGCCGCGGCCGCCGCCGCCGGCCGTGGCCTTGATCATCACCGGATAGCCGATGCGCTGCGCCTCGCTGGCCAGGCGCTGCTCGCCCTGGTCTTCTCCCTGGTAGCCGGCAATGCAGGGCACGCCGGCGGCGGCCATGATGTCCTTGGCGCGCGCCTTGTCGCCCATCGCGCGGATGGCCTCCGGCGAGGGCCCGATGAACACCAGCCCGGCGTCGCGGCAGGCGGCGGCGAAGTCCTCGTTCTCCGCCAGGAAGCCGTAGCCCGGATGCACGGCATCGGCGCCGGTCAGCCGCGCCGCGTCGATGATGGCCGCGATGTTCAGGTAGGACTGCGCCGGCAGCGGCTCGCCGATGCACACCGCCTGGTCGGCCCGCGCCACGTGCAGCGCCTGCGCATCGGCGCTGGAGTGCACGGCGACGGTGCGGTAGCCGAGCGAGCGAGCGCTGCGGATCACGCGCAGCGCGATCTCGCCGCGGTTGGCGATCAGGATCTTGGAGAAGGGGGTGGGTGTGCTCACGGGGCGAATCCGGTGCGAGGCGGCGGCGCTCAGGGCCGCGCCACGGAGAACTGCATGGACTGGGGCTGGCGGCCTTCCGCTTCGCGGCAGATCGCCAGCACGTTGGCCAGCACGGCGCGGGTGTCGCGCGGGTCGATCACGCCGTCGTCGAGCAGCCGCGCGCTGGTGGCGAAGACGCTGGTCTGGCTCTCGAAGCGGTCGACGATGCGGCGGCACATCTCGTCGAGCTTCGCTTCGTCGACCTGACCCTTGCGGCGCATCGCCGCCTCGCTGACGATGCGCATCGTCTGGGCCGCCTGCTCGGCGCCCATCACCGCGGTGCGCGCGTTCGGCCAGCTGAAACAGAAGCGCGGGTGGAAGCCTCGGCCGCACATCGCGTAGTTGCCGGCGCCGTAGGAGGCGCCGCAGTAGAGGGTGATCTGCGGCACGCTCGCGTTCGTGACCGCCTGGATCATCTTCGAGCCGTGCTTGATGATGCCCGCCTCCTCATAGGTGCGGCCGACCATGAAGCCGGTCGTGTTGTTGAGGTACAGCAGCGGCGTGCGCGACTGGCAGCAGGCCTGGATGAAGTGCGTCGCCTTCGACGCGCCGGCCGGGTCGATCGGACCGTTGTTGGTGATCACGCCGACCGGCCAGCCCTCCAGCTTGAAGTGGCCGCAGACGGTGGCGCTGCCGTAGTTCTCGGCGAACTCGAGGAACTCCGAATCGTCGGCGATGCGGGCGATGATCTGGCGCATGTCCACCGGCCGCTTGTGGTCCGCCGGCATGATGCCCAGCAGCTCCTCGGCGTCGCAGCGCGGCGGAGCGAAGGCGCGCGGCGGCGGCGCCGGCGTGTTCCAGCCGAACTGCGCGACGATCTCGCGCGCGATGCGGATCGCGTCGCGGTCGTCCTCGGCCAGGTAGTCGCCCAGGCCGGAGACCGAGGTGTGCATCACCGCGCCGCCCAGCTCCTCCTCGGTGGCCACTTCGCCGGTGGCGGCCTTCAGCAGCGGCGGGCCGGCGAGGAAGGCGCGCGAGCGGTCGCGCACCAGCACGATGTAGTCGGACAGGCCCGTCTGGTAGGCGCCGCCGGCGGTGGACGAGCCGTGCGTGACGGTCACCACCGGCAGGCCGGCCGCCGACAGCCGCGCGATGTTGCGGAACAGGTTGCCGCCGCGGATGAAGTCCTCCACCTGGTACTGCATCAGGTTGGCGCCGGCGCTCTCGACCAGCTGCACGTAGGGCAGCTTGTTCTCCAGCGCAAGCTCCTGCACGCGCAGCTGCTTGTCCAGGCCCATCGGCTGCAGGGCGCCCGCGTCGATGCCGGAGTCGGAGGCCAGCACCATGCAGCGCACGCCGCTGACGAAGCCGATGCCGGCGACCACGCCGCTGCCGGGCACGCTCTTGTCGAGATCGGGCGTGTCCATCCCGAGGCCGGCCAGCGTGGCCAGCTCGAGAAAGGGCGCGCCGGGGTCGAGCAGCAGCGAGAGCCGTTCGCGCGGCAGCAGCTGCCCGCGCTTGTCGAAGCGCTCGCGCGCCGCGGCGGACTTGGCCTGCGTGCGCCGCTCGTAGGCACGCAGCTGTTCCAGCAGCTGCAGCATGCGGTCGCGGTTGGCGGCGTACTCGGCGCCCGACGCGGCGATGGTGGATTCGATCTGGGGCATGGCATCAGGCTAGCGCGCTCGCGCCGGCGCGTCTTGTGGAAACTGGTCGGGGCAGCGCGCGCCACTTCGGCAGCAGCAGCTCGGGGCCGTAGCTGAGCTTGGTGCGGCGGAAGTTCGGCAAGCCCAGGTCGTGCTCGAAGTTGAGCCAGTCGACGCGGCGGTCGGCGCGCGACGCGAAGTGGTGGAACATGTACTGCGCGATGCCGTTGAAGCGCGCCAGTCCCTTGGCGAAGCGGACCACCCACACGCCGGACTGCAGTTCCTCTGCGAGCAGGAAGCCGGCCGGCGCGCCGTCGGCGCGGTACAGGAAGCCGTCGAGCCCGAACTCGCGCGGCGCCGCGATCGCCTCGCGGCAGGGTATTTCGTCGGCCTCGCCGGCGGACTTGCGCTTGTCGCGCATCCAGGCGTCGAGGATCTCGCCCGCTGGCTCGCGCAGGTGCGCCGCGAAGGGCTCGGCGCCGACGCGATGGGCGGCCAGCAGCTGCGCCATCAGGCCGGCCTTCTTGCGCAAGGTGCGGCCGGCATAGGCTCTGATCCGGGCCGCCGGGTACACGTAGTCGGCGTCGTCGCGGCGGCACTCCAGCCGCACGGCCATCGTTTCGAGCGCCTCGGCCTCGCGCCTGCACAGCGGGGCCAGGCAGCCGTGGCGCTCGAGCAGGGCGTCCAGCTCCTGCTGCGAGGCGGCGCGAACGTCGAAGAGCGGAATCGCGTGCCGCAGCCCGTCGTAGCCGATGCCGCTGATGCAGGGCCACGCGCCGCCGTGATAACGCCAGCGATGCACGTGCCGGAACAGCCGCAGGTTGCCGAAGCTCAGCTCGGACGGCGCGTGTTCGGCCAGGCCTTCGATCCGCCTGGCGAGCAGGGGCGCGACGTGCGCGGCGAGATCGGGCGTCAGCTCGGCGCCGCCGTCCTGCTCAGCGAGGCTCACGCCTGCCTCGCATGCCCGGCGCCGGGCCATCGGCCGCTTCGCCGGCGAAGCACTGCGCCAGCAGCGTCCACTGCTGCGCCGACGCGCCGGCCCAGCGCAGGCGCGTGTCGAGTCGGTGGCGGCGCTGCGTCACGAGCAGCACGAAGTCCTGCGCCGGCCCCTTGACGTAGTCGCGCTCGGAGGGCTCGCCCCAGGTCCAGCGGCTGCCATCGGGCGCCTCGAGTTCCACGTAGGGCACGGGCTGCGGCGGCGCCAGCTTGCGGTTGACGAAGGTCCAGGCGTAGGTCGTGACTCCCAGGTGCGCGATCGGATGCAGCGCGGCGCCCGATTCGTGCGCACGGCCCAGCAGGTCGTGGATGTCCTGGCCATGCGCCCAGGTCTCCATCAGGCGGGCGGTGACGAACGAGCGCGCGCTCATCGACGGCCCGTACCACGGCAGCCGGGCTTTTGCGTCCAGGCCCGACAGCGAGGCGCACAGCGCCTCGTTGCAGCCCGTCCATTGCCTCAGCAGGGCCGTACCGTCGAGAAGGCCGAAACGCTCCTGCGCGATCTCGCGCATCGAACGGCCGGAGGCGAGCGCCTCCTCCAGCGCCCGCTTGTCGCGCTCGAAGCCCGCCGGGTCGGCCAGCGCCTGCGCGGCCGTCTCGTCGAAGAAGAACAGGTGCGCGATCTCGTCCCACGGTGTCCAGCCGTAGAAGTCGGTCGGTGCGTGCCACTCGGCGCCGTCCATCGCGCCGCACAAGGCGGCGAGCGCGCGGCTCTCCGCGAGCCAGGCGGCGCAGACCGATTGCATCGCGTCGTCCAAGGCATGCTCCTGCGGATCACTCCTGCGGCATCAGCGCAGTGAGGTGCTCGTAGGCTTCGAGGTACTCGCGGATCAGCCGCGCGACGACGGCCCGGCTGGCTTCGACCTCGTTGATCAGGCCGACGGTCTGGCCCGCGCCCGAGAACGCGACATCCTGCGCATGACCGACTTCGCCGTAGCGCTCCACGCGGCGCCGCGCATCCGCCGTCAGCAGCCACTGGGCCGGGTTGGACAGGATGCCGGGCGACTCCGGCCCTTCCCAGGCCTCGGTCCACTTGTTGCGCAGGAAGCGCGCGGTCTTGCCGGACCACGACTTGCTGATCACCGTGTCCGAGGTGCTGGCCTCGAGGTAGCGCTGCCGTTCGCTGGGCTGCGTCTGAGCTTCGCTCACCGTGAGCCAGAGAGAGCCGGTCCAGACGCCCTGCGCGCCCATCGCCAGTGCCGCCAGCATCTGGCGGCCGTTGGCCACGCCGCCAGCGGCCAGCACGGGCAGCGGCGCCACGGCCTCCACCATCTCGGGCCACAGCACGATGCTGCCGATCGCACCGGTGTGTCCGCCGCCCTCGTTGCCGTTGGCCACCACGAAGTCGAGCCCGGCCTCCTTGTGCTGGATCGCATGGCGGCGCGTGCCGCTCAGAGCGCCGATCAGCTGGCCGTGGCGGTGCGCGGCGTCGATGATCTCCGCCGGCGGCGTTCCCATCGCGCTGACGATGACCTTGCACTTCGGGTGGCGCAGCGTCTCCTCGAAGATCTCGAAGGCCATCTCGTAGGCCATGCTGCGCAGGCTGGGGCGGTCGGGCTCGGGCCACGCCGGCACGCCCGCGTCGCTCAGCAGCTTCTCGGCGAAGTCGCGGTGCGCCTGCGGGATGGTGCTCCAGACCATCTCGTCGACCTGCTCGATCGTCAGCTGCGCGCCCTTGCCCGGCTGGCGGGGGTTGAACAGGATGTCCACGCCGTAGGGCTTGTCGCCGACCTTGGCGTCCATCCAGTCGAGGTGCTCCTTCAGCTCGGCGGGCGTCATGAAGGCCGAGCCGAGGCAGCCGAGGCCACCGGCCTTGCTGACCTCGACGGCCACGTCGCGGCAATGGGTGAAGGCGAAGATCGGGGCGTCGATGCCGAGCGAGCGGCACAGAGGTGTCTGCATGGGGTTCCTTTGGTCTGGCGCGGTGCCGGATGCGCGGCAGCATGGCAGCTCGAACGGCGGCCGTCTTGCGCAAACCGGCTGCGCGCGGCGGCCGAGCGGGCTCGCGGGCCTTCATCGCGTCCGTCAAAGACCAAAACGCGCGATGAAATGACAGTGCCGGATTCCGGCCGCCCTCTAGCATGCCCCCCCATGACGCCGCATGGCCGCCGCAGGTGCGCCTGCCACTGCCCTCCGTGCGACGAATCCGAAGCCACTCACCAGGAGACAAGAGATGGATCAGCGTTTGAGCCGCCGGGACTTCTGCGCCACTGCCGCCGCCGCGACGCTGGGCGCGGGCGCCTTCCTCCCCGCCCGGGCGCAGGCTCCCCACGTCTACACCATTCCGGTGGCCGCCGACTACACCGGCCCGATCGCCGCCATCATCGACAGCTGGCAAGCCGCCCACCAGGCCATGCTGGCCTGGTGGAACGAGACGCGCGGCGCCAGGATCGGCGTGCGCATCGAGCAGAAGATCTACGACACGCGCTACGACATGGCCACGCTGGCGCGGCTGTGGCCGGAGATGCTGAGCGCCGGCGGCGCCAAGCCGCTGGCCTACCTGGGCATCGGCGGCGCCGACGTGGTGGCGCTGTCCAAGCGGCTGCCGGGCGACAAGGTGCCGCTGTTCGTCAGCTCGCCGATTCCCTCCGGCGCCTGGCTGCCCGACACCTGGTCTTTCACCTTCCGCCCCACCTACGCGCACGAATTCGCCGGGCTGTTCGCGCACCTGCAATCCGCGCTGCCGGAAAAGCGGCCGCTGCGCATCGCGACGGTCAGCTCGCAGTCGCACCCGGCCTATCTCGACCCGGTCAACGGCGTGCAGGCGCTCGCCAGGGCATACCCCGACCGCTTCGCGGTGGTCAGCACGCAGTGGGTCGACCTGTACCCCGTCGCGGCGACCAACCAGGTACGCGAGCTGGCCAAGGCCAACCCCGACATCATCATGAACCACGCCAACACGCAGCAGGCGACCGCGATCCTCAAGGGTCTGAAGGAAGCCGGGCTGCGCATTCCGCTGGCCACCACGTCGCACAACGGCATCACCGAGCTGGAATCGGCCTTCTCGCTCGCCGAGCTGGAAGGCGTGTACTCGGTGTTCGCGTTCGCGCCGTTCAACACGCCGGGCCTGAAGGCGGCCGAGGTCTTCCGCCAGTACTACAAGGGGACCAAGGGCAAGTGGGGCATGACCGCGGTGCAGACCTCGGCGCAGATGCTGCTGTTCCTGTCCACCGTCGAGCGCGCCGCGGCCGCGGTGGGCGCGGGCAAGCTGACCGGGCAGGCCGTCTACGACGCGATGCTCGCCGCGCCCGTCGAGTCGGAGAGCACGCTGGGCATCCTGCCGACGCTGAGCTTCGGGTCGCAGGCGCCGTTCCCGACCCAGAATTCGTCCGTCCAGGCGATGGTCGTCAAGGGCGGCAAGCTGACCACGGTCACGGGCGGCTGGATGCCGGTGCCTGCGCTGGCGAAGTGGTGAGCGTTCCTTCCCCGGCCCGTTCCGCAATTCCGGCTGTGCACGCTGCATGAACCAAGCGCCCGTCCTGGAGGCCCGCGGCCTCCGGCTCCAGTTCGGCGCCATCAAGGTGCTGGACGAGATCAGCTTCGCGATCCACGCGAACAGCATCCATTCGATCATCGGCCCCAACGGCGCCGGCAAGTCGAGCCTGCTGAACTGCCTGTCGGGCTTCTACCGCCCGCAGGCCGGCGAGGTGCTGTTCAACGGCCGCGACATCACGCGGCTGCCGACGCACCGCTACGCGGCGCTGGGCATCGCGCGCACCTTCCAGGGCATCCAGACCTACGCCAGCATGAGCGTGCGCGACAACATCCTGTGCGGCTTCCATGCGCGCATGAGCTCGGGACTGTTCGCCGGCATGCTGCACTGGGGCCGCTGCAGCCGCGAGGAGGACGAATTCACCGACAAGGCCGAGGACATCATCGAGTTCCTCAGCCTCGAGGAGCTGCGCCACGCCCGCGTCGGCGAGCTGCCCTACGGCCTGCGCAAGCGCGTCGACCTCGGCCGCGCGCTGGCGCTGTCGCCGCAGGTGCTGATCATGGACGAGCCGATGGCCGGCATGAACCCCGAGGAGAAGGCGAGCCTGGCGCGCTACATCCTCGACATCAAGGAGGAGCGGCGCATCCCGGTGGTGCTGGTGGAGCACGACATGGAAGTCGTGATGGACATCTCCGACCGCGTGCTGGTGATGGACTGGGGGCGCACGATCGCCGAAGGCGAGCCCGCGGCGGTGCGCCGCGATCCCGCCGTGATCAAGGCCTACCTGGGAGTGGAAGCGTGAACGCCGTGCGCGAGCTTCAATCGCCGGCCGAGCAGGTCGACATCGTCGCGACCCTGCAGGGCACGCTGGGAACCGACCCGCGCACCGGCCGCCGGCGCACGCTGCCGCAGCTGCTGTTCGATCAGGCCGCCGCGCAGGGCGCCAAGCCCTACCTGCGCCGCAAGCACAAGGGCATCTGGCAGGACATCAGCTGGCAGGACTTCGTCGACGAGGTGACGACCATCGCCCACGCGCTGCGCCGCCGCGGCCTGCGCGCCGGCGACGTGGTGGCCATGCTCAGCGACAACCTGCCCGAGCTGTACGCGATCGAGCTGGCGGCGCACTGCGTGGGCGCCTGCGTGACCTGCCTGTACCCCGACGAGAGCTCGGCCAACCTGCGCTACGTGCTCGAGCACTCGGGCGCCCGGCTGCTCTTCGCGCAGGACCAGGAGCAGGTCGACAAGGCGCTGGCGCTGGGCCCTTCGGTCGGCAAGGTCGAGGCCATCGTCTACATCGAGGAGCGCGGGCTGTGGACCTACGAGGATCCGCGCCTCGTCGCGTTCCAGGCGCTGCGCGGCAGCGGCCGCCAGCCGGCGCGCGAGGAGTCCGACGCGCTGCAGGCGGCGATCCGCGGCGCGCGCGACACCGACGCCGCGGCGCTGTGCTACACCTCGGGCACCACCGGGCAGCCCAAGGCGGCGGTGTTCTCGCACCGCTACGTGCTGGACAACGCCTACCGGCTGATGTCCGCGCTGGAGATCACCGGCGGCACCAAGTACCTGAGCTACATGTCGCTGTCGTGGGCGCCCGAGCAGATCGGCCTGGGGCTGGGCCTGCTGGCGCCGATGGTGGTGCACTTCAGCGAGACCGCCGCCAGCGTGCAGGCCGACCTGCGAGAGGTCGGCGTCGAGTTCCTGCTGTTCTCGCCGCGCCAGTGGGAGATGATGGATTCCGCGGTCGGCGCGACCATGCTGCAGGCCGGGCCGCTGCGGCGCCGCATCGTCGACTGGGCCACGCGCGAGGGGCTGCGCGCCGTGCGCGAGGGCGGCGGCGGCCTGCGCCACTGGCTGGCCAAGGTCGTGGCGCTGACGGCGATCCGCGACAACATGGGCGTGAAGTACGTGAAGTACGCGCTGTGCGCCGGCAGCGGCATGTCCACCGAGATCTTCGACCACTTCCACGCTTTGGGCGTGCCGCTGCGCAACCTCTACGGCTATTCGGAGCACGGCATGCTGTCGGCGCACTACGGCGAGCGCTACGACGCCGCGACCATCGGCCATCTGATGCCGGTCGACCCGACGCTGGGCGTGCCGCTCGAATTCGCGCTGACTGCCGAAGGCGAGCTGCTGGTCAAGGGCGGCAGCGGCGTCAGCCCGTACCTGAACGCCCCCGAGCAGACCGCGGCGGGCATGGCCGGCGAGTGGCACCGCTCCGGCGACGCGGTGCGGCTCGACGAACAGGGCGCGCTGATCTACCTCGACCGCGTCAAGCACCTCAAGCGGCTGCGCTCCGGCCACCGCTTCCCGCCGCAGTTCATCGAGAACCAGCTGCGCGCCTCGCCCTACGTGCGCGATGCGCTGGTGCTCGGCGACGAGTCGCGCGAGCACGTCGCGGTGCTGGTCAACATCGACGAGACGGTGGTCGCGCGCTTCGCCGAGATCCACGGCATCGCCTGGCGCACCTTCACCGACCTGAGCCAGCACGCCGAGGTGCACGCGCTGATCGGCCGGGTCATCCGCGCGGTCAACGAGCGCCTCGATGTGCATGCCCGCGTCGTGCGCTTCGCCACCTTCCCGAAGGATCTCGACCCCGACGACGGCGAGCTGACGCGCTCGCGCAAGCTGCGCCGCGAGGTGATCGAGGAGCGCTACCGCCGCCTGATCGAGGCCATCTACGACGGCTCGCGCAGCTGCGCGCTGGAGGTGCAGGTGCGCTACGCCGACGGCGCGGTGAGCCAGCTGCGCCAGGACGTTCTCATCTCCGAGGGAGTCTGACGTGGAGTTCGTCCAAGTCGTCGTCAACGGCGTGCTGACCGGGCTGGTCTACGGCGTCCTGGCGCTGTCGTTCGTCGTCATCTACCGCGCCTCCAAGATCGTCAACCTGGCGCAGGGCCAGCTGGTGATGCTCTCGGGCGTGTTCGTGTCGCTGTTCGCGGTGCGCCTGGGGCTGTCGCTGTGGCTGGCGCTGCCGCTCGCGGTGGCGGCCAGCGCCCTGCTCGGGCTGGCGATCGAGCGCACCGTGTTCCGGCGCCTGATCGGCCAGCCGGCGTTCACCACCGTGATGGCGAGCATCGGCCTGCTGATCTTCCTGCAGGCGGCCACGCAGGTGTTCTTCGGCGCGCAGGACAAGCCCTTCCCGCGCATCTTCCCCGAGGGCGCGTGGACGCTCGGGCCGCTGCAGGTGAGCAAGACGCTGGCGATCGGCGCCGCGATCACACTGGCCGTCACCGAGGCGATGCACTTGTTCTTCACCCGCACGCGGCCCGGGCTGCGCCTGGCGGCGGTGGCGGAGGACCACACCATCGCGCTGTCGCTCGGCGTGTCGGTGCGCGAGGCGACCACCGTCGCGTGGATCGCCGGCACGCTGCTCGCGCTGCTGGCGGCCAGCATCCTGCTGTCGGGCAACGCGGTCGGCCTGCACGTCTCGGAAGTCGGCCTGCGCCTGCTGCCGGTGGCCATTCTCGGCGGGCTGGAAAGCGTGCGCGGCTCGGCGCTGGCCGGCCTGATCGTCGGTGTCGGCGAGGCGCTGGCCTCGCGCTACCTCGACGAATGGACCAACGGTGCGGCGTCGCTGGTGTTCCCCTATCTGCTGATGATCGTCGTCCTGCTGGTCCGGCCGCACGGGCTGTTCGGGTGGCGCACCACCGAAAGGCTGTAAGCCATGCTTCGTTCGGGTCTGTTCTTCCAGAGTCATGCCGCCGAGCGCGCGCTGGTGCACACCGCGCCGCAGCGCTGGATGCTCGCCGCGCTGCTGGTGGCGCTGTTCGCGCTGCCCGTCGTGGCGGGCGGCCCCATCCTGGGCATCGTCACGATGGCCGGCATCACGCTGATCGCGGTGTTCGGCCTGCAGGTCACGATCGGCCTGGCCGGGCAGCTCAACCTCGGGCAGTCGGCATTCGTCGGCGTCGGCGCCTTCGTCGCCGCCGCGCTGGCCACGCGCGGCTTCGGCATCTGGGTCTGCCTGCCGGCCGCGGCGCTCGCGGCCGGCGCGGTCAGCATCGTGTTCGGCCTACCGGCGGCGCGCATCAAGGGCTTCTATCTGGTGCTGACCACCATCGCGGCGCAGATCATGTTCCCGATCGTGATCGGGCGGCTGCCGGCCAGCTGGTTCGGCGGCAACGCCGGGCTGCCGGTCGATCCGCCGGTGATCTTCGGCGCCGCCGTCGACACGCCGGTGCGCATGTACGAGATGGTGCTCGTCGTGTGCATGCTCGCCTACCTCGCGACGCGCAACCTGGCGCGCTGCCGCACCGGCCGGGCGTTCCAGGCGATGCGCGACAACGACATCGCCAGCTCGGTGATGGGCATCAACCTGGCCTACTACAAGATGCTGGCGTTCTTCGCCGGAGCCTTCCTGGCCGGCATCAGCGGCTGCCTGCTCGCCTACTACGTGCGCTACGTGTCGACCGAGCAGTTCACGCTGTGGCTGTCGGTGTGGTACGTCGGCATGCTGATCGTCGGCGGCATGCGCTCCTCGCTGGGCGCCATCCTCGGCGTGGTGTCGCTGACGCTGCTCGACGAAGGCGTGCGCGCCGTCGGCAACCTGGTGGTGGCCAGCACCGGCGCGAGCGGCGGCGTCGTGCTGGCGCTGAGCAACATGGCGCTGGGCGCGGTGATCGTCGCGATCCTGATCTTCGAGCCGCTCGGGCTCGAGCATCGCTGGGAGCGCATCAAGCTCGGCTACCGCCTCTGGCCGTATCCGCGCAAAGCCTGAGGGTGCCGCGCATGACGAACGAGCACATCCAATCCCAAGCGGCGGCGGCCGGCGCGCACCCGATCGAGCTGCGCAACATCGACGTCACCTTCGAGGGCGTGATCCAGGTGCTACGCAGCGTCAGCCTGGAGGTCCGCCAGGGCCAGATCGTCTCGCTGATCGGCGGCAACGGCGCGGGCAAGACCACCACGCTGAAAGCCATCTCCAGCCTGCTGGCCGTCGAGCGCGGCCGCGTGATCGACGGCAGGATCCTGCTCGACGGCCGCGACATGACCAACGCCGACCCCTGCGGCGTGGTGCGCGGCGGCACCGTGCAGGTGCTGGAGGGCCGCAAGGTGCTGCACCACCTGAGCGTCGAGCAGAACCTGCGCGCCGGCGCGCACTTCCGCAGCGACCGCCAGGCCGTCGAGTGCGACCTGCACGAGATGCTGTCGATCTTCCCGAAGCTCGAACTGCTGAAGGCGCGGCCGGCCGGCTACCTGTCGGGCGGCGAGATGCAGATGCTGCTGGTCGGCCGCGCGCTGATGGCCTCGCCGCGCGTGCTGCTGCTCGACGAGCCGTCGATGGGGCTGGCCCCGCGCGTGGTGCAGGAGCTGTTCGACGCCATCCACTCGGTGTGCAAGCGGCGCGGCATCGCGGTGCTGCTGGTCGAGCAGAACGTGCGCGCGGCCTTGCAGATTTCCGACTTCGGCTACGTGATGGAGAACGGCCGCGTGGTGCTCGCCGGCTCGCGCGAGTCGCTCGAAGGCAACCAGGACGTGCGCGAGTTCTACCTAGGCCTCGGCAGCGCCGAGGACAAGATGAGCTACCGCGACGTCAAGCATTACCGCCGCCGCAAGCGCTGGCTGGGCTGAAGATGACGCAGAAGCTGTACTTCGAGGATTTCGTCCCCGGCGCGGAATACCCGCTGGGCGAGCACTTCATCGAGCGGGAGGAGCTGATCGAGTTCGCGCGCAAGTACGACCCGCAGCCCTTCCACACCGACGAAACGGCGGCGCGCGCCAGTCCGCTCGGATGCCTGTGCGCCAGCGGCTCGCAGACCTTCGCGATCTGCCAGCGCCTGGCCTTCGACCGCATCTACGGCCGCACGGCCGCGGTGGCCGGCGCGGGCGTCCACAACATCCGCTTCCTGGCCCCGGTGCTGCCCGACGACACCTTGACGGGCGTGGCGACGATCGGCGAGTGCCGCTCCAGCCGCAGCCAGCCCGACCGCGGCATCGTGATGGTGGAGCTGGCGATGCGCAATTCGGTCGGCGACAGGGTCGCGACGATGGACACCAGCCTGGTCGTCCTTCGCAAGCCGGGCTGACGAGGCCGCCATGAGGGATGCCCTGTTCGATACGGCGATCACGCGCCTGTTCGGGATCCGCCATCCCCTCCTTTGCGGAGGCCTGCACTGGCTGGCCGACGCCCGCTACGTGGCGGCCGCCGTCAACGCCGGCGGCATGGGGTTCATCACCTGCATGTCGTTCCCCGGCGATCCGCAGGCCTTCCGCCGGGAAGTCCAGCGCTGCCGCGAGCTTTGCCAGGGAAAGCCGTTCGGCGTGAGCGTGGCCATCTCGCGGCGCGCCGGCCCGGAGCGCCTCGATCCGTTCATCGACGTCGTCGTCTCGGAGGGGGTCCGCTTCGTCGAGACCTCGGGCGACAGCCCGGCGGCCATCCTCGGCCGGCTCAAGCAGGCCGGCTGCATCGTGATGCACAAGGCGCCCACGCTGAAGCACGCGACGAGCGTGCAGCAACTGGACGTGGATGCGGTCGCCGTCGTCGCCGGAGAGGCCGGCGGGCATCCCGGCACCGTCATGCTGCCGCAGATCATCCAGGCGCCGCTGGCGGCGGACAGGATCCACAAGCCGCTGATCGTTGCCGGCGGCATGTCCACCGGGCGCCATCTGGTGGCGGCCATCGCGATGGGCGCGGACGGCGTGCTGATGGGCTCGCGCATGCTGGTGGCTGACGAGATCTGGGCGCACGCGGCCTACAAGAAGCATTTGACGACGCTCGACGAGCACGCAACCCTGGTGGTGATGAAGACCCTGCGCGCCAACCACCGGGTGCTGGCCAACGAGAGCGCGAGGGCCGCGGCCGATCTCGACGACAGCGGCGTGACGCAGTTCGAGCCCTATGCGCCGCATGCGAGCGGCGAACTCGCCCGCGAGGCGTATCGGACCGGCAATTTCGAGCGTGGGCTTCTTTCCGCGGGGCCCTCGGTGGTGTTCGCGAACGAAGTCAAGCCGGTCGAGGCGATCTTCGACCAGATCATCGATGAAGCTGCCGAAGCACTGCACCGGACGACGCGGGCGGTCGTGCGGCCCGTGGCAGCCCGGGAGGCGTGCGCATGACCAGTCTCGTGACCAGCCGGCCGGCGCCGATGCGCTGCGCCAGCGCCGACCGCATGATGTGGATCACGCCGAGCCGCATCTTCTACGCCGGGCTGCTGGGCGCGCCGTCGCTGCAGTCCAAGGGGGCCGTCGTCGTCTACGTCGCGCTGGAGGGCGCGCTGCGCGTGCGCGTCGGCGGCGGCGAGGCGCGGAGCGCGGAGGTGGCCGTCATCCAGCCGTACACGCCTTACGAGATCGTCGCGTGCGGCCGCCACGTGCTGTCCATCGTGATCGAGGCCGAGACGGTGGACCGCGAGCGCCTGCCCGCGCCGCTGAACGAGTGCGGCCCGGTGGCGATGCCGGCCTTCGCGGCGCACGTGCGGCAGCTGCACCGCGCCTGGGTGGACAAGGGCGCGGCGTTCGATCTCACGCCCGGCGACTTCGACCCGAGCTTCTTCGGCGCGGCCCTGCCCGCCGCGCGCCACGACGCGCGCATCGCGGCGGTGATCGGGCGCCTGCAGGGCCAGCCGTCGACGCCGCTGTCGGCGGTGGAGGCGGCGGCGGTGGCGAAGCTCTCGCCCTCGCGCTTCCTGCACCTGTTCCGGCAGGAGGTCGGCGCCACCTTCCGCGCCTTCCGCGGCTGGAAGCGGGCGCGCAGCGTGCTGCACTACGTCAAGCGCGACGACAACCTGATCGCCGTCGCGCTGGACACCGGCTATCCGGATGCGGCGCACTTCTGCCGCTGCATCCGCCAGACCTACGGGCTGCGGCCCAAGGACATCTTCGCCGGCTCGCGCAAGCTGCGGCTGATCGACCCCTGCCCGCCGCCGGCCCGGGCGCTGGGCGCGCACGCGGGAGGCGCGCAATGAACCCCTTGCAGGGCGTGCGCTTCGTCGAGTTCGAGGGCATCGGGCCGGCGCCGATGGTCGGCCGCATCCTCGCCGACATGGGCGCGGACGTGACCCTCGTGACGCGCCCCGAAGCGCCGCAGGCGGTGCGCACGCTCGGCGGCGAAGGCGTGGACACCCTGCGCCACGGCAAGCGCGTGGTGACGCTCGACCTCAAGACGCGCGAGGGCGTGCGCGCCGCGCTCGACCTCGTGGCCGCGGCCGACGGCCTCGTCGAAGGGCAGCGGCCCGGCGTGATGGAGCGCCTCGGCCTCGGGCCCGAGGCCTGCGCCGCGGTCAACAAGCAGCTGGTCTACGGGCGCATGACGGGCTGGGGCCAGACCGGCCCGCTGTCGCAGGCGGCCGGCCACGAGATCAACTACGTGGCGCTGAGCGGCATGCTGTCGATTGCCGCGCACCGCGACGGCGTGCCGGTGCTGCCGGTGTCGGTGCTCGGCGACGCCGGCGGCGCGCTCGGCCTGGCGCTGGGCATGGTCTGCGGCGTGCTGCGCGCGCGCGCCTCGGGGCAGGGCTGCGTGGTGGACGGCTCGGTGCTCGAGGTCGTCGCGATGCTCGGCAACCTGGCGCACTGGCTGCGGGCCTGCGGCCAGCTCGACGGCGACAAGCCCAGCCCCTTCGTCGACTCGCCCTTCTACGGCGCCTACCGCTGCGCCGACGGCCGCTTCATCTCGCTGGCCGCGGTGGAGCCGAGCTTCTATGCCGTGCTGCTGCGCCGGCTCGGCCTGGCCGACGTCGACGCGGCGGCGCAGTACGACAGCGCCACCTGGCCGGCGCTGCGGCAGCGCTTCGAGCGCCTGTTCGCGCAGCAGCCGCAGCGGCACTGGTGCGAACTGCTCGAAGGCAGCGATGCCTGCTTCGCGCCGGTGCTCGGCATGCGCGAGGCGATGGAGCATCCGCACAACCGCGCGCGCGGCGTGTTCCGCATCGACGAGGGCGGCAGCCTGCGCATCGCGCCGGCGCCGCGTTTCACGCCGCTGGTCGACACCGTGCCCCATATCGGAGGCGCGGCATGAGCGCGATCACCACCTACGCGGAGCTGCTCGTCCGCAACGCCGAGGCCCACGGCGCCCAGCCGGCCCTGCTGGGCGAAGCCGGCGGCGTCACCCATGCCGAACTCGCGCGGCGTGCCCGCTGTCTCGCCGCGGCGCTGGCGGCCCTCGGCGTCGCGCGCGACGACCGGGTCGCCGTGCTGGCCGGCAACCGCGGCGAGATCCTTGAACTGCTGGGCGCCGTGGCGTTTCTCGGCGCCACGCTGGTGATGCTCAACGTGCGCTGGAGCGCGGCCGAGATCGCCGGCGTGGTCCAGGATGCCGCGCCGCGTCTGCTGTTCGCAGACCCCGAGCTCGAGCCGCTGCTCGCCTCGGTGCCCGCGCACGTCGGCTGCCGCTCGCTCGGCGAGCGCGCCGGGCGCCTGGCGGCCTGGAACGAACTCGACCGGACGCGCGAGACCGGCGCATCGGCGGCGAGCGCGCACGCGCCGCTGCTGGGCATTCCCACCGCGGCCGTGGAAGGCCGGCCGCGCATCGCGCTGCTGTCGCACGCGGCGCTGCTGCATCAGGCGAGGCTGATCTCGCAGGCCTGGTCGCTGAGCCCGGCCGACCGCTACCTGTGCATGCTGCCGCTGTTCCACGCGGCGGCGATGGTCCTCACGCTGACGGCGCAGGCCAACGGCGGCGCGACGATCATTCAGGCGCGCTTCGATGCAACCGCAGCGGCCGAGGCGATCGCAACGCATCGCGTCAGCTTCTTCGCCAGCTTCGCGCCCATGCTCGCCGGCATCCTGGACGCCGCCGAGGCCGCGCCGGCGAGCCTGCAATCGCTGCGCGCGCTCACCGGGCTCGAGCCGCCGGAGGTGGTGCAGCGGCTGCGCAGCCGCTGTCCGCAGGCGGTGTTCTGGAGCATGTACGGGCAGACGGAAACGAGCGGCTTCGCGACGCTCTCACCCGCGTCCGAGCGGCCCGGTTCCGCCGGCAAGCCCTTGCCCGGCGTCGAGCTGGCCATCGAGCACGAGAGCGGCGGCTGGGCGCAGCCCGGAGAGCCGGGCGAGATCGTGCTGCGCAGCGCCTGCGTCTTCAACGGCTACTGGCAGCGGCCCGGCGAGACGGCGCACACGCGCCGCGGCGGCTGGCACCACACCGGCGACCTCGGGCGGCTCGATGCGGACGGCTTCCTCTGGTACCTCGGGCGCACCGCCGACAAGGAGCTGATCAAGAGCGGCGGCGAGAACATCTACCCGGCCGAGGTGGAGGCGGCGCTGGCGGCGCATCCGGCGGTGGCGCAGGCCGTGGTGCTGGCCGTGCCCGACGAGCGCTGGGGCGAGGCGGTGCGCGCCGTGTGCGTGCTGAAGGCGGGCCAGGCGCTCACGCCGGAGGCGCTGATCGACTTCGTGGCCGGGCGCATCGCCCGCTTCAAGCGCCCGCGCGACGTGCTGTTCGCCACCGCGCTGCCGCGCCTGGCGGACGGCCGCGTCGACCGCGCCGCCGCCCGGGCGCGCTATGCGACGGCGAAGACCCCGCGATGAGCAACGCAGCGGCGCTCCAATACCCCTGCGGCGCGCCGCCGGCGATGGGCTCGTTCCTGGAAGTCGCGCCGGGCGTGTTCTGGGTGCGGCTGGCGATGCCGTTCCGCCTCGATCACATCAACGTCTGGCTGCTGAAGGACGGCGGCGGCTGGACCCTGGTCGACACCGGCCTGCGCGAGCCCGAGACGCTCAAGCGCTGGCTCGCGCTGTTCGACGAACTGCTGCAAGGCCGCCCGGTGCGGCGCGTGATCGGCACCCACATGCACCCCGACCACATCGGGCTGGCGGGGTGGATCACGAAGCACTTCTCGGCCACGCTGTGCATGAGCCGGCTGGAGTACCTGAATTGCCGCGCGCTGGTGTCGGACACCGGCCGCGAAGCGCCCGAGGACGCGCTGGCCTTCTGGCGGCGCGCCGGCTGGTCGCCGGTTGCGCTGGAGACCTACCGCGTGCGCTTCGGCGACTTCGGCAAGCACATCCATCCGCTGCCCGACAGCTTCTGCCGGCTGCGCGACGGCGACGAGCTGTCCATCGACGGCCGCGCCTGGAAGGTCGTGATCGGCACCGGCCATTCGCCCGAGCACGTGTGCCTGCATTGCCCGTCGCTCGACGTGTTCATCTCGGGCGACCAGATCCTGCCGAAGATCTCGTCCAACGTGTCGGTACATCCGATGGAGCCGCAGGCCGATCCGATGAGAGACTGGCTCGATACGCTGGCCGGGCTGCGCGCCTCGGTGCCGGACAGCGTGCTGGTGCTGCCCTCGCACAACGAGTGCTTCCGCGGGCTGCATGCGCGCATCGACGGCCTTGCCGACAGCCAGCAGCGCGCGCTCGACCGGCTGCGCGAGGCGCTGCGCGAGCCCAGGCGCGTGGTCGATCTGTTCGAGGCGCTGTTCCGCCGCCCGATTCCCCAGACCTCGACCCAGCTGGGGCTGGCCACCGGCGAAACCGTGGCCTGCCTGAACCACCTGATGCAGCGCGGCGAAGTCGGGTGCGAAGGCGCGGCCGACGGCGTCGACTGGTATCGCTGCGTGTCCTGACGCCCATTCAATCTTCGCAAACGCCATGAGCCTCTTTCTCGATCTCGACGACGTCTATCTCAGTGAAGAACTGCGCTCGATCCGGCGCACCATCCGCCGCTTCATCGACGAGGAGGTGAAGCCGCATGCCGACCGATGGGAGGACGAGGGGCGCGTTCCCCGCGAGGTCTACCTTCGCATGGGCGAGCTGGGCATCCTCGGCATGCCTTATCCCGAGGCGTACGGCGGATCGGACCTGGGGCTGTTCGGCACGCTGGTGCTGGGCGAGGAGCTGGGCCGCTCGACCTACGGCGGCGTGGCCGGCGCGATCGCGCTGCAGACCGACATGTCGGCCGGGCACCTGGCCCGCCACGGCTCGGCGCCGCTGAAGGAGCGCTACCTGCGCGACATCGTGGCGGGGCGCATCGTCTGCTCGACGGCGGTCACCGAGCCCGACGCCGGTTCGGACGTCGCCTCGCTGAAGACCAGCGCGCGCGCCGAGGGTGGGGACTTCGTGCTGAACGGCTCGAAGATGTTCATCACCAGCGGCGTGCATGCCGACATCTACTTCGTCGCGGCGCGCACCGATCCGCAGGCGCGCGGCGCCCACGGCGTCTCGCTGTTCGTGGTCGAGAAGGGCACGCCCGGGCTGAGCATCCGAGGGCCGCTGAAGAAGACAGGGTGGTTGTCGTCGGACACGGCGCAGCTGTTCTTCGACGAAGTGCGGGTTCCGGCCGCGAACCTGATCGGCGAGCTGAACAAGGGCTTCCAGCACGTGATGGAAGGCTTCGAGCACGAGCGTTTCTCGATCGGCGCCATCAGCCTCGGACACTGCGAGGCCGCCATCGAGCTGACGCTGCGATGGCTGGCCGATCGCAGCGCCTTCGGCGCCAAGCTGTGGGATCTGCACGGCATCAAGCTGGAGATGGCCAGGCTGCTGACGGAGCTGTGCGCGGCCAAGGCGCTGCTGTACCAGTCGGTCGACGTGGCGGTGCGCGGCGGCGACGCGCGCACGCTGGCGGCGATGGTCAAGGCGCACCTGCCGCCGCTGGCCAACCGCATCCTGTACCAGTGCGTGCAGTTCCACGGCGGCATGGGCTTCATGCGCGAGACCGCCGTCGAACGCATGTCGCGCGACAGCCGCGTGCTTGCCATCGGCGGCGGCGCCACCGAGGTCATGCTGATGGAGGTCTCCAAGCACATCCATCGGCAGCTCCGGTAGTCCGCGGCGCGTGGGGCAGCTTGCGGGAAATTCCCGTTGAACGAGCGCCCTGCGGCGCTAGAGTCGCCCTTCATGGCTGGTGCTGACGATACTCATGGGCTGTCGACCGTCATGGTCGGCTATCTGCTGGGCCTCGCCAGCGAACTGGAGTCGCGCGGCGTCAACGCATCCGACGTCCTGAAGTGCGCCGGCATCTCGAACCAGCTCTCGAACGACCCGTTCAACCGCTGCCCCGGTTCGCTGGTCTCCAGCGTCTTCAGGCTGAGCGCCGAGGCCACGCAGGACCGCTATTTCGGGCTGCGTGCGGCGCGCTCGATGAAGGCGCCCGATCTCCACGTGCTGGGCCTGGGGCTGATGAGCAGCGGCTCGATGCTGTCGTTCTGCGAGCGCCTGAGCCGCTTCATGCCGATGATCAGCCGCACCGGCCACATGCGGGTGGCGGAAGACGTCAACGGCTATCGCATCGTCACGTCCACCCCGCTGGCGGCGACGGTCGAGGACTCGTGGCAATCGCTGCTGTACAAGCTGCTGTGCCAGGTCAATTCGGACGACCTGAAGCCGCTGCGCGTCGAGATGATGCACTCCAAGCCGCTGGGCGGCGCGGACGTCTACGAAGAGCACTTCCGCGCGCCGGTCACCTTCGGGCACGACTCGTGCGCGCTGGTGTTCGAGAAGAGCGAGTTCGAGAAGCCCCTGCGCTCCGGCAGCGAGGAACTGGCGCGCGAGCTGGACACCCGCGCGCTGGCCTATTTGGCCAAGATCCACACTGGCGACATCCTCGCCAGGGTCCAGACCGCGATCATCGAATGCCTCGAAGCGCAGGAGAGCGCGACGCTGGATACCGTCACGGCCCGGCTGCGGCTGAGCGCGCGCCAGGTGCGGCAACGCCTGAACGACCAGGGAACCAGCTACCAGCGCGTGCTCGACGAGACGCGCATGTTCCTGGCGCACAGCAAGCTGCGCAACCGCAGGCTGCCGATCGCTGAAGTGGCCTACACGCTGGGCTTCCAGGACAGCGCGAACTTCACGCGCGCATTCAAGCGCTGGACGGGGCAGACGCCGTTCAGCTACCGCGAGCGCATGCTGCGGCGCGCGGAGAGCGCGCCGCTGGCCGGTTCCTAGCCTCACAGGTCATAGCGATTCGCGGCAAGGTCGCGCATGATTTCCTCCGAGCCACCGCCGATCGCGTTGACGCGCACCTCGCGGTAGAAGCGCTCGACGCGGCCGCCGCGCAGGTAGCTGGCGCCGCCCAGGATCTGGCTGGCCTCGCGCGCGCAGAACTCCATCGTCTCGCTGGCCTGGACTTTCAGCATCGCCAGGTCGCCCGGATGGCAGCGCTTGTCGATGTAGGCCTGCGTCATGTGCTGCAGGTACAGCTGCGTGCAGTTGATGCGCCGCTTCATGTCGGCGATCTTGTGGCGGATCACCTGGTGGTCGGCGAGCCGCTTGCCGAAGGTGTGGCGCTGCTGCGCCCAGGCGGCCGCTTCCTCGAGGCAGACGCGGGCCGCCGATTCCATCGTCGAGCTCATCACCAGCCGCTCGCTGTTGAAGTTCTTCATGATCACCTTGAAGCCTTCGCTCTCCTGCCCGATCAGGTACTTCGCGGGAACGCGCACGTCGTCGAAGTAGATCGTGCCGGTATCGGCACACCACCAGCCCTGCTTCCTGTCCAGCGGCGTGCGCGACACGCCCGGAAGTGCGGTGGGAATCAGCAGCATCGAGACGCCGC
Source organism: Pseudomonadota bacterium (assembly GCA_029779845.1). Taxonomy (GTDB): domain Bacteria; phylum Pseudomonadota; class Gammaproteobacteria; order Burkholderiales; family Burkholderiaceae_C; genus Piscinibacter. Next base: position 48,768 of record JAKOZT010000137.1, read on the forward strand.
CGGCGCCTTCGCCGCCGGTGCGCACCGCGGTGCTGACCCAGCGCGCGCCCATCACGCCCGAGATGAAGGTCTTGCTGCCGTTGACGACGTAGCTGTCGCCCTCGCGCCGCGCGGTCGTGCGGATGCGCGCCACGTCGGAGCCGCCCGAGGGCTCGGTGATGCCCAGCGCGATGCGCGCCTCGCCGCCCAGCACGGCGGGGACGACCTCCTCCTGCACCTCGGGCCGCGCGAAATTGACCACCGGCGGCAGCCCGATCCAATGGATCATCAGGTTGCTCAGCAGCCCGCCGGCCGAACCGGCGCGGGTGAACTCCTCCGCGATGATGTTGAGGTGGAAGTGGTCGATGCCTTCCTCGAGGCCGCCGAAGCGCTCGGGGAAGCCGACCTGCAATAGCCCGAACGCCGCGGCCTTGGGCCACATCTCGTCGGGCACGCGGCATTGCTCGTCCCATTCGTTGATGTGGGGAACGACTTCCGCCTCGAGGAAGCGGCGCAATTGCGTGCGCCATTCCTCGTGCTCGGCGCGGAGGTAGGGCGAAGGGAGTCGGGCGCTGTCGAAGTCGAGGGACATGGTGCTTGCGCGTTTGCCTGTGGTCCGCGCAGGCTACCCGCCGACCTTGCCGGAGGCCTTGTCCTTTGCTCCCCAATTTCTGTCTGCATGCCGCGGCCTGCAAAGACAGAAACACCGCATGGAATGACATGCGGCGAGCGGCGCATGCGCCCTAACCTCACCGCCACATCGACAGCAGAGGTTAGTGCAGCATGGCCGCGGATCCCAGCGAACGCGACGATCTCGTTCTCACGAAACGGATCGCGCTCGACGTTCCCAATCGTTATCTGGGGCTGCTCCAGCTCAATCGCGAGGACGAGCTGAACCCGCTCGACCGCTGGACCGTCGCGGCGCTCGACAAGGCCATCGAGCCGCTGGCCGAGGATCCCGAGGTGTGCACCATCGCGGTCACCGGCACCGGGCGCGGCTTCTCGGCCGGCGGCGACATGCGCAAGTACGTCAGCCTGTTCGACGACTCGGTGGGCTTCATGAAGTTCCTGCAGTCGGTCGGGGCCTTCTGCCGCAAGTGCCAGCAGGCGCCCAAGCCCGTCATCGGCCTGATCAACGGCGTGACCGTGGCCGGCGGCCTGGAGATCATGCTGTCCTTCGATTTCTCCTACGCGGCGGAGTCGGCGCGCATCGGCGACGGGCATTCCAACTTCGGCCTGCTCGGCGGCGGCGGCGCGAACTACAAGCTGCCGCGCCGCATCCTGCCGGGCCTCGCCTTCGAGAACCTGATGACCGGCGCGCTGTGGACGGCGCGCGAGGCGCTGGAGATCGGGCTGGTCAACAAGGTGGTGCCCGATGCCGAGCTGCTGAATGCCGGCGTCGAGTTCGCCAACAAGATGGCCCTGAAGGCGCCGCTTGGCTACAAGTACGCCAAGGAGATCTTCTACCAGACGCTGAACATGCGCGAAGCCGATGCCGAGTACATCGAGCTGGCCATCGCGCACCACTACCACACCACTGCCGAGGACGCGCGCGAAGGCCTGAGAGCCTTTGCGGAGGGCAAGCGGCGCCCCGACTTCAAGGGGCGCTGAATGACCCGCCTGAACGCGGCCATCACCGGCATCGGCTGCACCGACTATTCCAAGGCGTCGGGCCGCTCGACGCTGCACCTGGCCGTCGAAGCCTGCCAGGCCGCGATGCGCGACGCCGGCCTCGGCGTGGGCGACGTCGACGGCGTCTTCACGCATGCGATCGGCGATGCCGATTGCCCGGAAGCCTTGGCGACTTCGCTCGGGCTGAAGGAGACGCGCTTCGTGCTGGACCTGTACGCCGGCGGCATCGTCCAGTGCAGCATGACCCAGCTCGCGGCCAACCTGGTCACCACCGGCACCTGCAGGAACATCCTGCTGTACCGGGCGCTGAACGGCCGCTCCAGCCTGCGCATCGGCGGGGCCGAGGGCGACTTCATGTACAAGCTGCGCGGCGTGGCGTCGCCCTACCGCTACCCGTACGGGCAGATCAGCTACGGCCAGAACATGGCGCTGTGGGCGCGCCGCCACATGGAGGTGTTCGGCACACGCGAGGAGCACCTCGGCGCGATCGCGGTCAACCAGCGCGCCAACGCCGTCCTGAACGAACGCGCGATGCAACGCACGCCGATCACGCTCGACGACTACATGAACGCGCGCCGCATCGCGACGCCGTTCCGGGTCTACGACATGTGCCTCGAAAGCGATGGCGCCTGCGCGATCATCGTGTCGGCGGGGGACCGCGCCGCGGACGGCCCCAAGCCACCGGTCTACATCAAGGCGGCCCAGTTCTGGGGGCGGCACCAGGGCGGCGACTGGGCGGACCCGTACACCTGGCCCGACCTGACCGAGAACTTCACCACCTACCTGTCGCCGCGCCTCTACGCGGAAGCGGGCATCTCCGTCGCCGACATCGACATCGCCGAGATCTACGACTGCTTCACCCACACCGTGCTGCTGGGGCTCGAGGGCCTGGGCTTGTGCAGGAAGGGCGAGGGCGGGCCGTTCGCGGCGAGCGGCGCGATCGCACGCGACGGCCGCATCCCCGTCAACACCGGCGGCGGCATGCTCTCCGAGGCCTACATCCACGGCTGGAACCCGATCTACGAGGCAGTGGAACAGCTGCGCGGCGAAGCCGGCGCGCACCAGGTGGCGAAGCGGCCGAAGGTCGCCGTCGTGACCTCGGGGGCGACGACCGAAGGCTCGGCGATGGTTCTCTCGACCGAGAAAGCCCTGGCATGAAGAAGTTCCTGGCCCCCGACATCACGGCCGACTCCGCGCCCTATTGGCAGGCGCTGAAGCGGCATGTCCTGCAACTGCAGCAGTGCGCGGCCTGCGCCGGCTTCCGCTTTCCGCCGCTGCCGAGCTGCCCGAAGTGCGGCGCGCTCGGCGGGCAGTGGGTCGAGACCTCGCTGCACGGCCGGCTGTGCAGCTGGACGGAGATCTTCCATCCGCTCGATCCGCGGCTGAAGGACGAGGTGCCTTTCGTGCTCGTGCTGGTCGACCTCGACGCCGGCCCGCGGGTCAGCGCCCGGCTGGTCGGCGCGGACCCGCAGGCCCTGCGCATCGGCATGCGCGTCACCGCGCGCTTCGACGACCTCGACGACGAGCTGACCATCCTCAACTTCGAGCCGGCCGCGGCCGATGCACTCGACGCCCCGCCATCCACGACCACAACCACACGGAGACCCGCATGAAGAAACAGATCGTCGTCATCACGCTCGGCATCGCGAGCCTTGCCGCCGCGCCGGCATTCGCGCAGAGCAGCAGCGTCACGCTCTACGGCATCCTGGACATCGGCCTCAACCACACGAGCAACAAGGACGGCAGCAATCTCAACGAGTTGCGCAGCGGCAATGCCTTCTCGTCGCGATTCGGCTTCCGCGGGCGCGAAGACCTGGGCAGCGGGTTGAGCGCGATGTTCAACCTCGAATCCGGCCTCAGCCTCGACACCGGCGCGGCCTCGTCGACGTTCTGGAACCGCCAGTCGTGGGTGGGCGTGGCGATGCAGGGCGTCGGCCAGGTGACGGCCGGCCTGCAACTGCCGACCATCAGCGACGTGTTCGTGCTGTCGGCCAGCGCGGCCTACTTCGGCAACCAGGGCGCGGCGCTCGACGGAGCGGCCGCCGCTGCCGGCTCCACCGCGGCGCGCTTCAACAACATGATCGGCGGGATCCGCTCGGTCAACGCGATCAAGTTCAACTCGGCGGACTTCGCCGGCTTCAAGCTCGGCGCGATGACGGCGCTCGGCGAAGGCGCGGCGACCAACGGACGCACCGATTCCGTCGGCCTGAGCTACGGCTTCTCGCAGTTCGAGGCCGGCGTGGCCTATCACCGCACGAACTGCGCCGGCGGCTCGAGCTGCGCGGCCGGCACCGGCGACGACAAGATCACCGGCATCGGCGCGGCCTACAAGTTCGGCCAGGGCGGACGCATCGGCGCGTTCATGACGCGCGAGAAGAACGCGAAGAACGTGCTGGGCAACGACGCGGACGTGATGTCGCTGATGGCCGTGGTGCCGCTGTCGTCGTGGACGCTGCTGGCGGGCTACCAGACGCTGAACGACAAGTCCGCCGCCAACCAGGACATCAAGCAGCTCAACCTCGGCGTGAAGTACCTGCTGAGCAAGCGCACCGAGCTGTACTCGCTGTACTCGGCGCAGCGCGTCGACAACGGCGGTCGCGCCAGCATGTACGGCGAGCTGTCGAGCGACAGCAAACAGAGCCAGTTCAACGTCGGCCTGCGCCACTTCTTCTGAACGAAAAGCCGACGCGCCGGGCCCGGCGATGCCGGCCCGGCGCGTCGTGCATTCCGGGATCCGGAGGTTCAGACGGCGGCAGCCAGCTCGGGCACGGCGCTGAACAGGTCGGCCTCGAGCCCGTAGTCGGCGATGCCGAAGATCGGCGCCTCGGGATCCTTGTTGATCGCGACGATCACCTTCGAGTCCTTCATGCCCGCCAGGTGCTGGATGGCGCCCGAGATGCCCGCCGCGATGTACAGCTGCGGCGCGACGATCTTGCCGGTCTGCCCGACCTGCAGGTCGTTGGGCGCGTAGCCGGCATCGACCGCGGCGCGGCTGGCGCCGATGGCGGCGCCCAGCTTGTCGGCCAGCGGCACCAGCACCGCGTCGAACTTCTCCGCGCTGCCCAGCGCGCGGCCGCCCGACACGACGATCTTCGCGCTGGTCAGGTCGGGGCGCTCGCTCTTGACGATGGACGCGCCGACGAAGCGCGAGCGCTCGCCCGCCGCCACGGCCGCGATCGCCTCGACGCCGGCGCTGCCGCCGCCGGCGGCCGCGTCGAAGCAGGTGCTGCGCACCGTGAGCACCTTGACCGCGTCGCGGCTGCGCACCGTGGCGATCGCGTTGCCGGCGTAGATGGGGCGCTCGAAGGTGTCGGCGCCGACGATGCGGCTGACCTCGCTGATCTGGGCCGCGTCGAGCCGGGCCGCCACGCGCGGCGCGACGTTCTTGCCGCTCGCCGTGGCCGCGAACAGGATGTGGCTGTAGCCGCCGGCGACGGCCAGCACCTGGGCCGCCAGGCTCTCGGCCAGGCCGTGGGCGAGGCCTTCCGCGTCGGCCAGCAGAACCCTGGCCACGCCTTCCGCCGCGGCGGCCTCGCGCGCCGCGCCTTCGGCGCCGTGCCCCATCACCAGCACGTGCACCTGCCCGTTGCCGAACAGGCTCAGTTCCTTGGCGGCGGTGATGGTGTGGAGGGTGGCCTTGTTCAGGCTCAGGTTGTCGTGTTCGGCAACGACGAGTGCGGTCATGGGAGTCGGCTCCTTTTTCAGATCAGCTTGGCTTCGTTTCTGAGCTTGTCCACCAGCGTGGCGACGTCCGGCACCTTGATGCCGCCCTTGCGCCCCGGCGGCTCGGCGACCGCGAGCGTCTCCAGGCGCGGCGCGACGTCCACGCCCAGCGCGTCGGGCGTCGTGGTCTCGAGCGGCTTCTTCTTGGCTTTCATGATGTTGGGCAGCGTCACGTAGCGCGGCTCGTTCAGGCGCAGGTCGGCGGTCACCACCGCGGGCAGGCCCAGCGACAGCGTCTCCAGACCGCCGTCGACCTCACGCGTGACCTTGGCCCGGCCATCGGCCACTTCGATCTTCGACGCGAAGGTGGCCTGCGGCCAATCGGCCAGCGCGGCGAGCATCTGGCCGGTCTGGTTGGCGTCATCGTCGATCGCCTGCTTGCCGAGGATCACCAGGCCCGGCTGTTCCTTGTCGGCGATCGCCTTCAGCAGCTTGGCGACGGCCAGCGGCTGCAGCTCGGCATCGGTCTGCACGAGGATGGCGCGGTCCGCGCCGATCGCCAGCGCGGTGCGCAGCGTCTCCTGGCACGGCGCGACGCCGCAGGAGACCGCGACCACCTCGGTGGCCGCGCCGGCTTCCTTCAGGCGCACCGCGGCTTCCACGGCGATCTCGTCGAAGGGGTTCATGCTCATCTTCACGTTGGCGAGATCCACGCCGCTGCGGTCCGACTTCACCCGGACCTTCACGTTGTAGTCCACCACCCGTTTCACGGCGACGAGAACACGCATGTTCAATCTTCCTCTCGAGTCGAATCCAGGAAATTCACAGCGCGGCGGCGATCGAGGCCGGCACGCGGATGGGCAGGTCCAGCAGGATCTGCGCGTTGCCCTTGCCGAGCGGATCGAAGCGCGCCGATGCCGGGCCGCCGCCCGCCAGCGCGTCGTGCAGCAGCAGGTTCATCGAATGCGTGCCCGGCAGGTAGAAGCGCTCGACGCGCGTGCAGTCGAAGTGCGCGAAGCGCGCCTTCACGACTTCCGGCGTCAGCTGCTGCCAGATCAGCGGCAGCCATTCGGGCCGGCGCGCGGCGAGGCCGATGTTGGCGATGTTGCCCTTGTCGCCGCTGCGGCCCCAGGCCAGCTTGATCAGGGGCAGCTCGATCAGCGCCTCGCCGGGCGGGGCCGTCCAGGGCGGCGGCGCTTCGGGCAGCGCCACGGGGGCGGGCGCGGCGCCGCTCGCCGGCGCGGCAGCGGGAATGTCCACAGCTGCCGGCGGCGCGCCGTCCAGGGCCACCTGCACCGACACGCGCGACTTGTCGACCAGGAACGAGAACGGCTTGATCAGCGGCGAGGGCGACGGGCGGCCGCCGGCCGGCATCGTCGTGCCCGGCGACCACGAGGTGCCCGAGGGCGCGATCTCGCGCGCGAAGATCTCGAGCGCTTCCTTGCGCGCATGGTCCGCGACCACGCGCACCATCACCTCGCGCGCGTCGGCCGCGCGCGAATGGGCGCCGTACAGCGCCTCGCAGCCGAACAGCTCGATCTGCACGCGCGTGAAGTCGGGCAGTCCGGCGCCGCGCAGGATGTCGCGCATCCGCGCCACGATGGACTCGCCGGTGCGCCGCGCCTTGCGCGCCGCATCGGTGCCGACGATCACCATCATCCCGGCGCAGCGGTAGCCGTCGAGCTGCGTGGCCGAGACCTTGTAGCTCGCGCCCGGGGCGTGCCCTCTCGCGCCGTGCACGCGCACGCGCTCGGGCGAGGCCTGCTCGACGCGCACGTCGCGGAAGTCGCAGCTCACGTCGGGCAACAGGTACGCGCCCGGGTCGCCGATCTCGTAGAGCATCTGCTCGACGACGCAGGCGCGCTCGACCAAGCCGCCCGTGCCGGGCGCCTTGAGCAGCTCGAAGCTGCCGTCGGCCGCGCATTCGACGATGGGGTAGCCGATGTGCGGCCAGTCGGGAACGCGCTCCCAGTCGGTGAACAGCCCGCCGGTGGCCTGGCAGCCGCACTCGATGATGTGGCCCGCCAGGCTGCCGCCGGCCAGCGCGTCGAGATCGTGTGCCGACCAGCCGAACTCGTGGATCAGCGCGCCCAGCGTCACGGCGCTGTCCACGCCGCGCCCGGTGACGACGATGTCCGCCCCCAGCGCCAGCGCGCGCGCGACCGGGAACGCGCCCAGGTAGGCGTTGGCGCTGAGCACCTGCTCGGGCAGCGCGGCGCCGCTGAACATGTCGCGCATGCCTTCCTGCCGCAGCTGCGGCATCAGGCCGGCGATGTCGTCGCCCAGCACGACGGCGATGCGCGGCGACAGGCCCAGCGACGCGGCCACGCCGCGCAGCGCCTGCGCGCAGGCCTGCGGGTTGATGCCGCCCGCGTTGGCGATGACCTTGATGCCCCGCTGCATTGCCGCCGGCAGGCATTCGCGCATCGCGATTTCGACGAAGTCGGTCGCGTAGCCCGTGCCCGGCTTCTTGCGCTCGGCGGCGGCCAGGATGGCCATCGTGGTTTCGGCCAGGTAGTCGAACACCAGGTAGTCGATCAGGCCGGAGTGCACCAGCTGCGGCGCACCCACCATGCTGTCGCCCCAGAAGCCCGAGGCTCCGCCAATCCGGACCACCTTTCTCTTCATTCGCTGCGCTCCAATGGCCACACCTGTACGTGCGTGGCGGACTGCAGGCATCTTCGGCCAGGGCTGCCTCCCTGTCTTGCCGAAATTGGCTGCAAGCCCGCGGCCTCCGAGTTCAGCGCCCCGCCCCCAGGTGCTCCTCGAAGAACGGCACCAGCCGCTTCAGCGCTTCGCCCGTGGGCCCGGGCCGGTCGCAGAGGTCGTAGTGGCTGGCACCCTCGACGACCTGCAAGCTCTTGTGGCTCGAGCGGGCGCGATTGAACAGCTCGAAGCCGTCGCGGTACGGGCCGAAGGCGCGGATCAAGGTGGCCCGGCTGGCCCATGCGTTCAGCGAAGAACTGGACCTGCCCTGGGCAGCACTGGCGCGCCGCCACAGCGAACGCCTGGGCGGCGGGCGGCGATGGGTGCCAGCCACCAAGACCGGCGAACGGCTCAACTGAAGCGGCCATCGTGAACGCCGGCTACGTCCGCACTGTGCAGCTGCTGTTGGCCATGGCCCCGGCGATATTCGACACACCCGCCTTTGCCATGAAGGGTGGACGGCTCTCAACCTGTTCCTGCAGGACATGCCTCGGCTGTCTGTGGACATCGACGTCGTCTTCGTCCCCCGCGAGCTGCCGCGCGAAGAAGCACTGCGCGCCATCGGCGACGAACTGGCAGCGGCCCAAGCCCGGGGTCGAGGCACAGGGGTTCGCGGCCACCCTTCGCAAGTCCAAGGAGGGCAACGAAGCCAAGCTGTCCGTCAGCAGCGACAGCACCCGAGGGATCTCTTCGACGTGCAGTTGATGCTGGCCGGCGGCGGATGGAGCGAAGCCCTGCTGGACTACTTCGTGGTCTACCTCGCCGGGCACAACCGGCCGACCCACGAGGTGTTGTTTCCGACCGAGAAGCCACTTGAAGCGGTGTTCGAGAACGAGTTCGCAGGCATGACTTCAGCGGTTGTCGGTCCGGACGAGCTGATGCACGAGCTGCCGCGTGCCTTGCAGCCTCGGCACCGCCAGTTCCTGCTGTCGATGGTGCGTGCCGAGCCGGAGTGGAAATTGCTGCCGCATGCGCACATCGCTCAACTGCCCGCGCTGCAGTGGAAGCTTCACAACCTGGCGAAGCTCAAGAGGAACGCCGACAAGTTCAGGCAGCAGCACGACGAACTGACTGCGCGCCTGGAGCGTGCGACCTAGGCTCGCGCAGGGCGCAATCCGACGCTTGGGCTCATAACCTTCTCGAACAACAAGAACAACTCAGGCATAGTTGAGCGCCACCCCGATGGGTGGCGTTTTGCTTTGTGGCCCAAGTCTGGCCCCCGCGTGGATCGGACGGCGGCTCAATTCGTCAGGAAGCCGCCGTCCACCGCCACGGTCTGGCCCGTCACGAACGCGGCATCGTCGGACGCGAGGAACAGCGCAGTGCGCGCCACGTCGTCGACGGTCGCGAGGCGGCCGAGCGGAAAACGCGTCAGCACCCGGTCGCGCACCGCCGGGGTCATGAACTCGCTGACCATCCCGGTCTCGACCACCCCCGGCGAGATCGCGTTCACGCGTACGCCGTGCGGGCCGAGTTCGCGGGCCAGGCCCGAGGTCATCGCGACGACGGCAGCCTTCGTCGCGCCGTACCACACGTTGCCCACCGCGCCGCCGCCGCGCACCGACGACACCGACGCGATGTTGACGATCGCGCCGCGCCGCCGAGCCATCATCGCCGGCGAGATCGCCTGCACGCAATTGAAGATGCCGACGACGTTGACGTCGAGCATCGCGCCGAAGTCGGCGTGCGACGTGGCCGCGAAGCCGCCTTGTGTCATGCGCCCCGCGTTGTTGACCAGCACGTCGATCGCGCCGTGTTCGTGCACCACCCGCGCGACGACGTCGGCGACCTGGGCCGCGTCGCGCACATCCATGCCGTAGGCGTGTGCGGCACCGCCGAGCGCCGCCGCCGTGCTGCGCGCCCCGGCAGCATCGAGATCGGTGACGACGGCGACGTGGCCCTTGCCGGCGAACGCCTGCGCGATGCACCGGCCGATGCCTCGCGCCGCACCCGTGACCAGCACCACCCGGCCCGTTGCGCTCATGCAGCCCGCGTGCGAGCGAACAGCTCGCCGAAGATTTCTTGTTCGCTCGGCACGCGCTCGGCGATCGGCCGGCTGACCCGGGTGATGTTCAGGTAGTGGCGGTAGTTCATGTTCTCGCAGAAGTTGTTCCTGCCCCAGGTGCCGCAACCCATCGAGAGCGAAAACGGCAAGCCGTTGTCGAAGCTGCCGCCGGTGGCGATGCAGTGGGCCTGGTTGACGATCACGCGCGAGACCGGCAGCGTCTGCCCGAGCAGGAGCGCGCGCTCGTCGCGCGTGCCGTGCAGGCCGACCGAATGGCCGGCCCCTTCGTAGGCATACACACGCGCGACGATGCGCACCGCATCGTCGAAGTCGCGCGCGCGGTACAGCGTCAGCACCGGGCTGAGTTTTTCGCCCGAGAACGGATGTTCGCGGCCGGCCCGGGCGTCGTACCCCTCTTCGACGAGCAGGATGCGCGGCTTCATCCGCGCGATCTCGGCGAGGCCGGCCCGCTCGGCGATCACCGCGGCCGACTGGCCGATCACCGCCGGCGACAGTCTTCCGTCGGGCCACATCAGGGCCTGCAGCCTTTGCTTCCGGCCCGCATCGAGCAGCGCGGCGCCGCGCCGGGCCAGCGCGGCGAGCATCGCGTCGTACGCCGCGTCGACGACCACGAGGCTGTTCTCCGACGAGCAGCTGGTCGCGTTGTCGAAGGTCTTCGACTTCAGCACCCGCTCGGCCGCGAGTTCCACGTCGGCGGTCTCGTCGACGATGCCGGCGACGTTGCCCGCGCCGACGCCGAAGGCCGGCGTGCCGCTCGCGTAGGCCGAGCGCACGTTGGCTTGCGAGCCGGTCGCGACGACGAGGTCGCAGCGCTTCATCAGCTCGGCGGTCGACTGCTTGTTCACCGGCGCCGGCAGCAGTTGCACCAGGCCGCGCGCGACCGCCGCCGGCATGCCGATGCGATCGAGCTGCGCGTGGATGAAGCCGATCAGCCGCGCGCACGTCGACCAGCCTTTCGGCGACGGCGCGACGATCACCGCGTTGCGGCCTTTCAGCGCGTTGATGATCTTGTTGGCCGGCGTCGCGCCCGGGTTGGTCGACGGCGTGATCGCGCAGACGACGCCGACCGGCCGCGCGATTTCGACAATGCCGGTGGCCGGATCCTCCGAGATCACGCCGACCGAACGCGCACCTTTCAGGTCGCGCAGCAGCCCGAAGGTCTTGCGATGGTTCTTCGCGATCTTGTCCGCCACGTTGCCGATGCCGGTGTCGGCCACCGCCAGTTCGGCCAGTTCGCGGTTGCGCCCCGGCTCGATGACCGCCCAGCCGGCCGCCGCCACGGCCAGGTCCACCTCCGCCTGCGACCAGGTCTCGAACACGCCCTGCGCCGCGCGTGCGAGGTCGACCAGTCGTTCGATCTCCGACCACGAAGTCGTGGGCATCGCGCCCGGCGACACCGCGGCCGTCATGCGGCGAGCCCGAGCAGCTGCCGGGCCTCGGCCGGCGTCGCGGCGCGCCGGCCGAAACCTGCGGCCGCATCCACGACCTTCTTCACCAGCTCGGCGTTGCTCACCGCCAGACGCGCCGAGTCGAACTTGATGTTGTCCTCCAGACCGGTACGGACGTGGCCGCCGGTTTCGAGGCACCACTGGTTCACCTCCCACTGGAAGCGGCCGGTACCCGCGGCCACCCAGGTCGCATCGGGCAGCACCTCGGCCAGTTCGGCGCGCAGGAAGTCGAACACACGGCGGCGCGCCGGCAGCGCGTTGGCAATGCCGAGCACGAACTGCACATGCAGCGGCCCCTTCAGCAGGCCCTTCTTCGCCAGGCCCGCCGCGTTGTAGAGCATCGCCAGGTCGAACACCTCGATCTCGGGCTTGATGTCGAGCTCCAGCATGGAGCGTGCGAGCCCTTCGACGAAGTCCGGCGGATTCTCGTAGACGCCGGCCGGGAAATTCACCGACCCGGTCGCGAGCGAGGCCATGTCGGGACGCAGGCACAGCATCGCGCCGCGCGCGGCCTGGTCGCGGCCGCGGCCACCGGTCGAGAACTGGATGATCATGCCCGGGCAGTGCTTGCGCACGCCCTCCTGGACCTGCGCGAACAGCTCCGGGTCCGAGCTCGGACTCTCGTCCGGCGCCCGCACGTGGATGTGCACCAGCGACGCCCCGGCCTCGAAGGCCTCGTGGGTCGATTCGATCTGCTCCGACGGCGTCACCGGAACGGCGGGCGTGTCCTTCTTGCGGGGCAGTGCGCCGGTAATGGCCACGGTGATGATGACGGGTTCAGTCACGTTGTCTCCTTGTGAGGCTGCTCTGCGCGCCCGGGATGGTCTCGCAAAATTTCATTCATCGAACTAGAAGTTTCATTATTGCGCTGCGCCGGAAAACCGTGCAAGAATTTCATTGATCGATTCAGACATTTCGTTGATCGAAATTCTGCAAGCACCACGCCACAACAGGAAACCCTCAGTGAGCAGCAAGCCCCTCGACTTCCAGGACGTTCTTCAACTCGTCGAACTGATCGAGTCCTCATCGAACTTCAGCGAGATCCGCCTGCGTACCGGCGACGTCGAAGTCGAACTGCGCCGGCACGGCGCGGCATCGCTGGCGGCACCGACTGCATCGCCCGCGGCGGCACCGGCCGCGGCCGCGCCGCCGCGCGAAGCGCCGCCCGCGGCGGCCGCTCCTTCGTCCGCGCCTGCGGCCGCGAAGCCCTTCGAGCTGAGCGCCGGCAGCACGCTGGTCGCGGCGCCGATGGTCGGCACCGTCTACCGCGCGCCCGAACCCCAGGCCAGGCCGTTCGTCGAGGTGGGCCAGGCGATCGCGAAAGGCGACACGCTGTGCATCATCGAGGTGATGAAGCTGATGAACTCCATCAGCGCCGAGTGCTCGGGGGTGATCAGCGACATCCTGATCGCCGACGGGCAGGCCGTTCAGCACGGGCAGGGTCTGTTCGTGATCTCGCCCCGCTGAGCGCCCGCCGTGACGAACCCGACACGCCGCATCCGTCGCGTCCTGGTGGCCAACCGGGGCGAGATCGCCGTTCGCATCCAGCGCGCCTGCCGCGAACTCGACATCGAGGTCGTGCAGGTCTACTCCGAGGCCGATCGCGACTCGCTGGCCGTGCAGCTCGCCGACCACGCGGTCTGCATCGGTCCGGCGCGTTCGGCCGACAGCTATCTGCGCGGCGACCTGGTGCTGCAGGCCGCACGCGCCTTCCGGGCCGACGCGATCCACCCCGGCTACGGCTTCCTCTCGGAGAACGCCGCCTTCGCCGCGCTGTGCGAGCGCGAAGGCGTCGTCTTCATCGGCCCGCCGAGCGGCGTCATCGCGACGATGGGCGACAAGGCGTCGGCCCGCGCCCAGGCGGTGGCGGCCGGCGTGCCCGTCACGCCCGGCTCGAGCGGCACCGTCCAGAGCGCCGAGGCCGCCCTGCGCGTCGCCGCCGAACTCGGCTATCCGGTGATCCTGAAGGCCGTCGCCGGCGGCGGCGGGCGCGGCATGCGGATCGTCGAGCGCGAGGCCGATCTGCGCGGGCACTTCGAGGCCGCCGTGCGCGAAGCCGCCGCCGCTTTCGGCGACGGCGCGATGTACGTCGAGAAGTACCTGACGCGGATCCGCCACGTCGAGATCCAGGTGCTGTCGGACGGCCATACCGTGCTGCATCTGGGCGAACGCGACTGCTCGTCGCAGCGGCGCAACCAGAAGCTCGTCGAAGAAAGCCCGTCGCCGGGGCTGTCGGCCGCCATGCGCGAAGCGATGGGCGCCGCCGCCGTAAAGCTGTGCGAGCACGTCGGCTACCGCAGCGCTGGCACGATCGAGTGCATTCACGATCCGGTGCACGACCGCTTCTATTTCATGGAGATGAACACGCGCGTGCAGGTCGAGCATCCGGTGAGCGAATGCGTCACCGGGATCGACATCGTCAAGGAGCAGATCCGCATCGCACGCGGCGAAGGACTGTCGCTGCGCCAGCAGGACGTGGGGCTGCGCGGCCACGCGATCGAGTGCCGCATCAACGCCGAGGCGCCCGAGCGCAGCTTCGCGCCCTGCCCCGGCCTGATCGGCGAGCTGCGGTGGCCGGGCGGCCCGGGGGTGCGCGTGGATTCGCACCTGTTCAGCGGCTACCGCGTGCCCCCGAACTACGACTCGCTGCTGGCCAAGCTGGTGTGCTGGGGCCGCGACCGCGGCGAAGCGCTGGCCCGCATGCAGCGCGCGCTGGCCGAACTGCGCATCGACGGCGTCGAGACCACCGCGCCCTTCCTCGCCCGCCTGCTTGCCAGCGACGTGTTCGTGCGCGGCGAGGTGGACACACGCTACGTCGAACGTTTCATCCGGGAATCGACCACATGACATCCACCCCCGCCGCGGCCGACGGACGTTTCGGCCTGATCGACGTGACGCTGCGCGACGCCCACCAGTGCCTGTGGTCGACGCGCATGACGACGGCGATGATGACGCCGATGCTGTCGACCATCGACCGCATCGGCTACGAGTACATCAACATCCTCGGCGGCGCCGTGTTCGACGTGCAGGTGCGCTACCTGCACGAGAACCCCTGGGACCGCGTCGGGCTGCTGTGCGAGCACCTGCGCACGCCGTGCGACGGCCTCACCCGCGGGCAGAGCCTCTACACGTTCGAGCTGTTTCCGGACGACCTGGTCGCGCTGAACTCGAAGGCGCTCGCGCGCCGCGGCCTGAAGGTGCTGACGGTGTACGACGCGCTCAACGACATGCGCAACGTCGAGTCGTCGGTCACGTCGGCGCACGACGCCGGCATGGCGGTCAACGCGATGATGGTCTACACGCTGTCGCCGGTGCACACCGATGCCTACTACGTCGAGCGCGCGCGCGAACTCGTCGCGCTGAAGGCCGAGTTCATCTCGATCAAGGACCCCACCGGCCTGCTGACGCCCGAGCGGGCCGAAACGCTGTTCCCGGCGGTGGTGGCCGCGGTCGGCGGCATCCCGCTGCAGCTGCACATGCACTGCCAGTCGGCGCTGGCGCCGCAGGTCTACGAAGTGGCGATGCGCTGCGGTTTCCGCTACGGCCACACCGCCGTCGAGCCGCTCGCCAACGGCGCTTCGCTGCCCGCGGCCGAAGAGATCGATGCGCGCGCGCGGGCGCTGGGGCTGCACACCGGCATCGACCGGAGCGCGCTGGCCGACGCGAGCGGCTATTTCGCGTGCCTGGCCGAACGCGAACGCAAGCCGCGCGGCCGGGTGGCCGCCTGCGATCCGGCGTTGTACGAGCATCAGGTGCCGGGCGGCATGATCTCGAACCTGCGCTCGCAGCTCGCCGGCATGGGCATGGAGGGGCGCATGCCGGAGATCCTCGAAGAGGCCGCGCGCGTCCGCAAGGACCTCGGCTACCCGATCCTCGTCAGCCCGTTCGCGCAGTACGTCATCACGCAGTCGGTGCTCAATGTCGTGCAGGGCGAACGCTACAAGACCATTCCCGACGAGGTGCGCAAGTACGCGATGGGCTTCTACGGCCGGCTCGCGGCGCAGCCCTCGGCGGAGTTCATGGACAAGGCCCGCATCGATGCGGCCGACATCGCCACCGAACGTGCCGCCGCGCAGCTGGCCCCGGCGCTGCCGCGGCTGCGCAGCGAACTCGGCAGCGCCGCCAGCGACGAAGATCTGCTGCTCGCCGGCTTCTACGACCGCAGCCTGATCGAGCCGCTGAAGAAGCCGACGCCGACGTACCGGTTCGGCACCACGCCGCTGATGGAACTGCTGCGCTTCATCGAGTCGCGCAACGATGTGCGGCAAGCACGCGTCAAGCTGGCCGGAACGGAGATCACGTTGTCGGCCTGAACGATCCCCACCCCGCGACACGGCCCGCCACCAACGAAACGGGCCGGCGCATCAACCCCACCGGAGACATGACATGACCCTTGCGAGACTCGCGTTGTCCAGACGGCACCTGCTGACGGCGCTGTGCGCAGCGGCGACGCTGCCGATCGCCGCCCAGGCGCAGACGGCCCCGGCCGCCACCGACTGGGGCTGGCCGACGCCCTACACCAAGGTCTCCGACAAGTCGATCGCGTGGCTGAAGGAGAAGAACTGGTGGCCGATCCAGGTGGCGTTCCAGGCGCCCTGGTCGGGCCAGAACACCGTCAACATCGTGATGGACCGCATGGGGCTGATGGCCCAACGCGGCGTCGAAGCCAAGTGGACCGCGTTCGCCTCCGGCCCGGCGATCAACGAGGTGCTCATCTCCGGGCGCTACCAGGTCGGCAACGGCGGCAACTTTCCGTTCACGACGCTGGTCGACCGCAAGATCCCGGTCAAGGCCATCGCGATCGAGAGCCCGAACCTGCTGCACGCGCTGGTGGTGCCGAACGATTCGACGCTGAAGTCGTTCAAGGACCTGAAGGGCCAGAACCCGCCGGCGACCATCGGGCTGGTGACCGGCTCGTCGGCCGAGTTCTATTTCCAGATGAGCGCGCAGATCAACGGCATCGAGATCGGCAAGGACGTCATCCTCAAGAACATGGCGCCGGGCGAGCAGATGAGCCTGCCCAAGGGCATCAGCGGCATCGTGGCCTGGGACCCGACGCCGACGATGATGACCGAGGAGCGCAAGAACGGCCGCATCATCGACACGATCTACCCCTACAACATCTACGAAGGCCAGTTCTACCTGCGCCAGGAGCTGATCGACAACGTGCCCGACGTCGCGCAGGCGTTCTCCGACGCGTTCGCCGAGGCGATACTCTGGACCCGCCTGAACCCCGAGAAGGCGGCGGCGCTGATGGGCGAAGACCCGAACCTCAAGAACTACACGAAGGACATCCTGCTGCAGCAGGTCCGCGCGTACAACAACCTCTACAAGCCCACGCACATCTTCCCGCACGGCGAGTTCTACGGGCAGGTCAACGAGCCGATCTTCAAGTGGCTGTACGAATACAAGCGCATCACGCGGCCGCTGACCGCCGCCGACTTCGTCGCCGCCGTCGACGACCGGTTCATGCGCACGACCTTCGGCAAGCTCGGCTGGGCCGTGCCGAAGCTGCCGCCGTATCTGCCGGCCGGCTGGCAGGGCAAACCGAACCAGCCGCCTTACCCGTCGTACATGACGCCAGTGTCGACCACCACGCCGCAGCCGTTTCCCGAAGCCGGCGACCTGACCAAACCCTGGGCCTTCGGCGGAAAGAAGTATCAGCCGTGAACCTGCAGAGATCGATGGTCGCACCGGCCACCCGCGCCGCCGTCGAGCTGCCGGCCCGGCGCGGCTGGGCCGGGGCGCTGCGCGCGCGGCTGACGCGATTCGCGCTGCCCGCCGTGCTGCTGCTCGTGTGGCAGGGCGTGAGCCTGTTCGTGCTCGACGAGACGACACGCGCCCTGCTGCCGCCACCGACCACCGTCGCCGCCGCGGCCTGGGAGCTGCTCGTGTCGGGCGACCTGCCGCGCCACCTGTTCGACTCGCTGCGCCGCGAGTCGGTGGCGTTCGTCTGGGCGCTCTCGGCCGTGCCGCTCGGCGTGGCCATGGGCTGGTGGTCGCGTGTCAACGACCAGCTCGATCCGCTCGTCGAGGTGCTGCGGCCGATTCCGCCGCTCGCATGGATCCCGCTGTCGATCCTGTGGTTCGGCGTCGGCGACACGCAGAACCAGTTCATCATCTTTCTCGGCATCTTCTTCCCGATCCTGCTGAACACCATCACCGGCGTGCGCGGCGTCGAACCGAACCTCGTGCGCGCCGCGCGCTGCCTGGGCGCGGACGAGGCGGCGATCCTGCGCCGGGTGGTGCTGCGCGCGGCGCTGCCGCAGATCATCACCGGGATACGGATCGGCCTGGGGGTCGGGTGGATGGCGCTGGTGGCGGCCGAACTCGTCGGCGCCAACTCGGGCCTGGGCTTCATGATCAACGACGCCCGCACGCTGCTGCGCACCGACATCGTCATCGTCGGCATGGTCGCCATCGGGTTGGTGGGCCTGCTGCTCGACATCGCCATCCGCGAACTGAGCCGGCGCGCACTGCCGTGGTCGCGCTCGATGCAGCACTAGCCCCGGAGCGAACACGATGAGTGCCGTCAACATCCAGAACGTCACGAAGATCTACCCCGGCCACAGCGACAGCGACCCGCCGGTGCTCGCGCTGGACGACGTGAGCTTCGACATCGCCGACCGCGAGTTCTGCTCGATCCTCGGCCACAGCGGCTGCGGCAAGACGACGCTGCTGAACATGCTGGCCGGCTTCGAACAGCCGACGGCGGGCCACATCGGCGTCGACGGCAAGGCCGCGGGCCGGCCGACGTGGACACGCTCGATGGTGTTCCAGGACTACGCGCTGTTCCCCTGGCTGACGGTGGAGAAGAACATCGCGTTCGGTCTCGAGATGAAGAAGATCGCGCCGGACGAGCGGGCGCGGATCGTCGCCGACCAGATCCGTCTTGTCGGCCTGAACGGTTTCGAGCGCCGCTACCCGCACCAGCTCTCGGGCGGCATGCGCCAGCGGGTGTCGATCGCGCGCGCGCTCGCCGTCGATCCCGAGGTGCTGCTGATGGACGAGCCGTTCGCCGCGCTCGACGCGCAGAACCGGGCGCTGATGCAGCAGGAGATGGGGCGCCTGCTCGCCGAGGCCGACGCGGCGTCGCGCAAGACCATGGTGCTGGTGACCCACAGCATCGAGGAGGCGATCCTGCTGTCGGACCGCATCGTCGTGCTGTCGGCCCGGCCGGGGCGTGTGCGCGAGGTCGTGCAGGTGGACCTGCCGCGCCCGCGCGACGAGGACGACCCGCGTTTCATCACGCTGCGGCGGCATCTGCGCACGCTGATCAACGAGGGGTCCGCCGAACACGCGGCGAGCTGACCCACGATACGCCGACACGCCGTGGACACTCCCCTGGCCTGGGCCCTGGTCATTGCCGGCATCGGCGGCCTGGTGCGCGGCACGACCGGCTTCGGCGCGGCGATGGTGATGACACCGCCGCTCGCCCTGCTGCTGGGCCCGAAGGTGGCAGTACCGGTCACGCTGCTGCTCGAGACCTTCGCCGCCGCGCCGATGCTGCGTCCCGCCGCGGTGATCGCGCGCTGGCGCGTCATCGCGCCGATCTGCGTCGCGGCCGTGCTCGCCGTGCCGCTCGGCGGCCTGCTGCTCGCCGGAGCCAGCCCGATGACGCTGCGCCGCGCCATCGCGCTGACCGTCATGGTGTTCTCGCTGGCGCTGCTGTCCGGGCGCCGCTACCAGGGCGCGCAGCGGCTGTCGACCTCGGTCGGGCTGGGCGCGCTGAGCGGCACGATGCTCGGCGCGACCAGCATCGGCGCGCCGCCGGTGATCCTCTACCTGCTGTCCGGGCCCGATCCGATCGCCGTCACGCGTGCGAACCTGACGCTGTACGTCGTCGTGATCTCGGGCGCCGGTCTCGTGATGCTCTGGGCCAGCGGGCTGCTGACCCTGCCGACCCTCCAGCTGGCCGCGCTGCTGGCGCTGCCTTTCATCAGCGGCGTGCTGCTCGGCGCCCGGCTGTTTTCGCGCTTCTCCGACCAGCGCTTCCGGCAGGCGACGATGGTCTTCATGTTCGCCGTGTCGCTGGGTGTGCTGTTTGCATAATCGAGGCTCGCGACAGCCGCCCTTCGTGTCATGCCGAGAACCGCCGAACGCCCCGCCCCCGCCGCCTCGCCCCAGGCCGACGGGCCGGCCGAGCACACGAGCACCGAATCGATCGCCCTGCGCGCGTTCGCGCTGCTCGAACAGATCGTCAACGCGCCCGGCCCGATGTCGCTGGACGAGCTGACGCTCGCGCTGAAGCTGCCCAAGCCGACGGTCTATCGCATCCTCAACCTGCTGATCGACGCGAACCTGCTGCGGCGCGAAGGAACCGGCAAACGGTATTCCGCCGGCCCGCGCCTGACCTCGTTCGCGGTCGACCTGTGGCGCAGCGACATGCTGCGCACGCAGTGGCATCGCGCGCTCGAGGAGGCCGTCGCCGAGACCGGTGAGAGCTGCAACCTGACGATGCTGGAAAACCAGCAGGTGCTCTACCTCGATCGCGTCGAGACACCGCACCCGCTGCGCCTGCATCTGGATGTGGGTACGCGTGTGCCCTTGCATTGCACGGCCAGCGGCAAGCTGTTCCTGAGCCGGATGAGCGAGTCCGAGGCCCGGCGCGTGCTCGGCCCCGAACCCTATCCGCGCTTCACCGCCAAGACGATCACCACGTTCAAGCCCCTGCAGGCCGAACTCGCGAAGGTGCGCAAGAGCGGCGTCGCCACGCACGATTGCGAGCGTTTCGACGACTCGGTGGCGATCGCCGTGCCGGTGCTGGGCCCGGATGGCGCGATCCTCGCCGCGGTGGCGATGCATGCGCCGTCGTCGCGCGCCAGCATCCGCAGCTGCCTGGGATTCGTCGGCGCGCTGCAGCGTGCCGCCGCGATCATCGCGACCACCTTGTCGCCGGTGCAGACCGCGCCGGCCAAGCCGGCCGGCCGCGCAGCGCGGGTGCCGGCACGCTGAGAATCTTCCACCGACGCCCCACGGGACACCCCTCGATCGACCCCGAGCTGATCCTGAGCATGCTCATCGTCGGCTACCGCTTCGGCATTCGCTCTGGCGCTAGCCGCCGCAGCGATCGTGCTCTTCGTCTTCCTTCCAGCGCTTGAGCAGCCGGTGCTCGATGTCGAACAGGTCGAGGGCCTTGCCCACTGCGTGGTCGATCAGATCGTCGATCGTCGCCGGCCGGTTGTAGAACGCCGGAACCGGCGGCGCGAGGATGGCGCCGCAGCGCGTGGCGCGCTCCATCAGCTCGATGTGCCCCAGGTGCAGCGGCGTCTCGCGCAGCATCAGCACCAGCGGCCGGCGCTCTTTCAGGCAGACGTCGGCGGCACGGGTCAGCAGGTTGTCGGCGTAGCTGTTGGCGATGCCCGAGAGCGTCTTGATCGAACACGGCGCCACCAGCATCCCGGCCGTGCGAAACGAACCGCTGGCGATGGCCGCGCCGATGTCCTTCGGGTTGTGCACCGTGTCGGCGAGGGCCTCGACCGCCGCCGCGCTCCAATCGGTTTCCTCGACCAGCGTGCGCCTGGCGGCAGCGGACAGCACGAGGTGCGTCTCGATCCCCGGCAGCGTGCGCAGCACCTGCAGCGCGCGCACGCCGAAGATCACGCCCGACGCGCCGGAGATGCCGACGATCAGCCGCCGCATCAGAGCTTGCCCGCGTAGCTGACCTCGAAGGCCTTGGCCGGATCGCACTGCGGGCCGTACGGCGGAATCGGGTAGCGGATGCCGCGCTGGGCCAGCCAGTCCAGTCCGGTGACCACCTCCTGCAGGTGTTCGAGGCGCAGGCAGATCAGCAGTTCGTCGTCCTGCACGCCGCCGAAACGGCGTTCGGCGAAGCACGGGATCGAAATGCTCGGCTCGCCGGTGGAGAGCCCGCGGCCCCACGAATCGGCACAGGCCGTCTCGCCGGTGACGGTGAAATCGGCGCGCACGTAGCGCCGGTGCTGCAGCGCATTGACGAGCAGGATCATCTGCCCCGGCGTGGCATAGACCAGCACCGCGTCGGGATCGGCGATGCGCCCCTTGGCGAGCGGGCCCGCGGCCAGCGCCTGGTAGCGTCCGGCGCCCACGCGGGGCATCTGCGCCTGGTGTTCGCGGGAGGCCTCGACGGTGGCGAACCACACGCCGTGGAACATGCTGCCGTCGAGATACTTCGGCGCCGGCGCATTCAGGCCGGCGACGCCGCCGCAGTTGCTGTTGGGCATCACGTTGTCGTGCGTGATGCCCATCGTGAAGCCGAGCCAGCGCACCTGGCCGATCAGCTGGCACATCGAGAAGTGCACGCCCGCCTCGGGCCGGCGCAGGCCGGCAATGGCCTCCATGTCGGCGGCGCGCTCGAACAGCTTCAGCGCGATCGGATCGGCACGCAGGCGCAGGCGGCTGCGCAGCTCGGCGGCGAGTTCGCCCGGGTCGATGGCGGCCATCGCTACTTCACCTCCACCTTGAACGACACCTGGCCCCAGCTGCCGTTGCAGAAGCCCGCATCCTGGCAGCTGAAGTGGTTGAACCACATGCCGTTCGGATCGAGCCCTTCGGCGATGCGGTCGTGCGCCATCGCCGCGTGGATCGTCATCGGCGCGACCGCGTAGATGCAGACGTTGCACGACTTGACGACGCCGGCGCCGCTGACTTCGATCGTGTCGCCCGGCTTGAACCCGGCCGTGCAGCCGTGGCTCGCCACCACCGTCGCGACGATGGTGCGCCGGTTGGCCTCGGGGATCGCCTCGGCGGCGCGGCGGCGCCGATCGTCGGCCTTGAACTCGGCCATCTCGGCGTCGGTATAGCCGAGGTGGTTCTGGAACTTGTCCCAGTTGAACGGCTTCTTGGCAGGGTCTTGCATGCGGTCTCCCGGTGTGCCGTGGCGCTTCAGTAGCTGCGCGCCAGCAGCGATTCGACGTAGTCGCTCTGGCGCGCGCGCACGCGCTCGGCGGCCTCGGCGCCGAGCCACTGCGCGAGGTCGACCGCCTCGAAGACGCCGCGCGTGTAGCGCTCGCGTTCCGCGAACGGCGCGGTCGCATCGATATAGACCTTGCGGCCCAGGCCGGCCGCGCTGCCTTCGGCGAGCATGCCGCTGACCTTGGCCAGCGGCGAGAGCATCAGCCCGTCCTTCATGTCGCCGCGCGAGATCACCGCCCACAGCACGTCGTCGGCGTTGCCGATGTCGATGTCGTGGTCGACGGCGATCACCCAGCCCATGTCGGAGTGGGCCGACAGCGCGCCGAACGCGAGGTTGTTCTGCAGCCCTTCGTCGCGGAAGCTCTTGCGGTTGATCCGGATCACCATGCCCAGGCAGCCGCGCATGCCCTGCAGCGCCTGGCACGTGTCGAACACGCGCGGGCTGATGCGGCGGCAGGCGTCGTACACCGAGGCCTCGGCGGGCAGGCCCATCAGGTTGGTCGTCTCGGCGTTGATGGCGAGCGGAAACCAGTAGTGGTAGTTCGGCCGGTGCGTGATCGCCGTGACCGTGAAGGTCCACACCTTCCAGGCGCGGCCCATGTAGCCGCCGGCCTCCGGCATCATGCCCTTGGCGCCGTCGAGGCCCGAATCCTCCTCGGAGGCCAGCTGGGTCGTGTCGATGTAGCCCTCGAGCACCAGCTCGGCTTCGCCGATCGCCCACGCATCGGGCTGGGTGCGCGCGCGCACGATCGACACCGGCTCGCCCTGCAGCGCGCCGGCGAAGCCGAGCTCGTCGTAGCCCATCGGCGTGAGCGTCTGCTGGGTGCTGCCGGAGCAGGCCAGCAGCACCGCCGGCGAGGCGCCGATGTTCACCGTCACCGGCACCTGGTTGCGGCCCGCCTTCTTGAACTTGCGCGCGATCTCGAGCAGGTGGCGGCCGGCCTGGATGGTCATGCAGGTGGTATCGGCCGACAGCACCCGCATGCGGTGGTAGGAGCCGTTGCAGGCGCCGGTCTCCGGGTCGCGCGCCAGCACCAGGCCGCCGGTGATCACGTAGCCGGCGTCGTCGCGCGTCTGCTGCGTGATCGGCACCGTCCTGGCGATGTCGATGCCGGTGGTGCAGACATGCGCCTGGCATGGCGCCTCGCGCACCTCGACCGACGGGATCGGCGCGAGCGCCGCGTCGGCCAGATGGCGCGGCAGATAGTCCGGATGCACCCCGCACAGGCGCGCGATGCGGCGCCGGTCGCCGAACACGTTGGTCAGCACGCTGCGCCCGGGGTGGCCGCTGACGTTGCGGAACAGCACGGCCGGCCCGCCGTCGGTGGCGCGGGCCACCGCGGCGATCTCCAGGTAGGGGTCGGCCGGGCGGTCGATCTCGAGCAGGTCGCCGTCGCGGCGCGCCTGTTCGACGAAGGCGCCAAGGTGGGTGATGCCTCGCACGAAAATGCCTTTCAGTTCAGAGTTGCGCGGGAAGCCGCGACGGCGGACGCTTCATTCCGGCTTCAGCCCGGCGGCCTTGACCATCTCGCCGGTGGCCCTGACCTCCTCGGCGATGGCCGCGGCGAATTGCTCGGGCGTGCGGTTCGGCACGCCGTAGGCACGCTTGAGCATGTCGTCGCGGAACTCCGGCTGGCGCATCACCGCGAGGATGTCCGCGCTGAGCTTGGCGATCAGCTCGGGCGGCGTGCCCCTGGGCGCGAAGACCCCGTGCCAGGTCGCCACCTTGAAGTACGGATAGCCCATCTCCTTGGACGTCGGCACATCGGGCAGCACCGGATCGCGCGCATCGGAGTTGTAGTTGATGACCTTGGTCTTGCCCGAGCGGATCGCCGGCTCGCCGGTGCCGCGCCCGGTCAGCGTCAGCATGCTCTCGCCGGCCATCACCGCGGTGAGCGCCGGGCCCAGGCCCTTGTACGGCACGTGCACCAGCTCGAGCTTCTCGCGCGCATTGAACAGCTCGAACAGCAGGTGCGGCTGCGAGCCGTTGCCGTAGGACGCATAGGTGATCTTGCCGGGCTCCCTGCGCGCCAGCGCCACCAGTTCCTTCAGGTTGTTGGCCGGCACCGAGTTGTGCGCCAGCACCACCATCTCGATGTCGGCCAGTTGCGCGACCGGGATGAAGTCGCGCTCCGGGTCGTAGGGCAGCGACTTGAACAGGAAGCGGTTGCCGACGATCGCGCCGTTGGTCGTCACCATCAGCGTGTAGCCGTCGGGCGCGGCGCGCGCGACACGCTGCGCGCCGATGATCGAACTGGCTCCCGCGACGTTCTCCACCACGACGGTCTGGCCCCACATCGTCTGCAGCGCGACGGCCAGCTTGCGCGCGACGATGTCGGTGCCGCCGCCGGCGGCCAGCGGCACGATCAGCGTGACGGTCTTGTGCGGGAAAGCCGGCTGGGCGGGCACCGGACTCGCCGCGCCGAGCAGGCAAGCGAGCACGGCGAAGAGGGCAGCACGTCGGGTCATGGTCGATACCTCGGGCAGTCAGGGTGGGTCAAGAGCGTGTCTGGTACGGACATTACAAGCGCTGCAAATCCGCTGTCAACGCCGCCCACCCCGAGACATACCCTTAGTGAATATCCATAGTACGAAAGCGCGCCGAACCGGTTGACAGTCGCGTTCCGCAGCTCTTATTGTCCGGACCAGAGATGCTCGATGCGGCGCGCACGCCGGCTCCCCCCATGCACTTCGACGACCTTCGCTACGACAAGCACGACGGCATCGCGCGCATCGCCTTCGATCGCCCCGCGCGACTCAATGCGCTGGGCGACGGCAGCACGCGCGAGCTGGTCGCGGCCTGCGAGGACGCCGCCGCCGATGCGGCCGTGCGCGTCGTGGTGATCACCGGCGGCGGCGAGGCCTTCTGCGCCGGCGGCGACTTCGAAGACACCTTCGCGCGCGGCCGCGACAAGAGCGCCGATCAATGGAGCGAGCGCATCCGGCGCGGCCCGAACGCGCTGGTGCGCGTGCTGCAGGGCATGGCCAAGCCGGTGCTGGCGAGCGTCAACGGCGTCGCGGCCGGCGGCGGCGCGACGATCGCGCTGGCCTGCGATCTGCGCATCGCCTCCGAGCGCGCCAGCTTTTCGTTCCCGTTCGCGCGCCTGGGCCTCACGCCGGAATTCGGCTGCAGCCACCTGCTGCCGCGCACCGTGGGGCTGGGCCGGGCGATGGAACTGCTGATGCTGGCCGAGCCGCTGGCCGCCGCCGACGCCGCGCGCATCGGCCTCGTGCACAGCGTCGTCGCGCACGATGCGCTGGAGACGGCCACCGCGGCGCTCGCCACGCGCCTGCGCGACATGCCCGGCGGCGCGCTGGGCGCGATCAAGTCGCTGCTGCTGCGCGGCCAATCGCTCGGCATCGACGCCGCGCTCGAGCTCGAGGCGCAGTCGCTCGGCCGCGCCTTCACGTCCACGGAGCATCGCCGCGCCGTCGATGCGTTTCTGGCGCGCAGGGCGGCGCGCCGCGAAGGCGGCGCGCGCCCGAACTGACCCACCAAGAGGACCCCGCGATGGATTTCGGATTCACCCCCGAGCAGGACATGCTGCGCGACTCGGTGCGCCGCTTCATGGCCAAGGAATGCCGGCGCGACTACATCCGCGCGTGCAGCGACAACGACCGCTTCCCGGCCGAGCTGTACGACAGGATGGCCGCGCAGGGCTACATGGGCCTGCCGTTCCCCGAGCAGTACGGCGGCTCCGGCCTCGGCCCGATGGAGCTGGCGATCTTCCTCGAGGAAGCCGGCTACGGCTGGTATGGCGCCGGCACCTCGTACTTCACCACCGTGGTCCTGGGCGGCTACAACGTGCTGCTGTACGGCAGCGAAGCGCAGAAGCGCGAGGTGCTGCCGAAGGTCGCGAGCGGCCAGATGAAGCTGGCCTTCGCGCTCAGCGAGCCGAACGTCGGTTCGGACGCCGCGGCGGTGGAGCTGTTCGCCGAGGATCGCGGCGACCACTTCGTGCTCAACGGCCAGAAGATGTTCACGACCAACGCGCACGTCGCCGACCGCATCGTGACCGTCACGCGCACGACGCGCCAGCCGGCGCGCAAGCACGACGGCATCACGATCTTCCTGGTCGACGCCCGCGCGGCCGGCATCGAGATCCGGCCGCTGCGGCAGATGGGGCGCAGCGCCACGCACACCAACGAGGTCTTCTTCCGCGACGTGCGCGTGCCGCGCGAGGCGATGATGGGCCGGCAGGACGAAGGCTGGGCGAGCCTGAACAGCGGGCTGGGCATCGAGCGGCTCAGCGTCGCGATGATGTATGCCGGCACCTCGCAGGCCATCCTCGACTACGCGATGGGCTACGCGAAGGAGCGCCGCCAGTTCGGCCAGCCGATCTCCAGCTTCCAGGCCGTCCAGCACAAGCTCGCCGACATGCAGATGAAGACCGACATCGCGCGGCTGCTCGGCTACCGCGTCGCCTGGATGCTCGAGAAGGGGCTGCCGTGCTTCAAGGAGATGTCGATGGCCAAGCTGTGGGCCTCGGAGGCGCTGTTCGACATCGCCAACAACGGCGTGCAGGTGATGGGCGGCTACGGCGTGCTGAAGGACTACGACATGGAGCTGTTCTTCCGCGATTCGCGCATCGGCATGATCGGCGCCGGCGCGTCGGAGATCCAGCGCACCATCATCGCCAGGCAGATGGGCCTGTGAATGGAGGCGCCGCAGACGCCGCGCACGCGGCCGCACGAAGCGCGCATCGAGACCGGCCGGCCCTGCGCGATCGCCGACGGGCTGTGGCTGCTGCGCCTGCCGCTGCCGTTCGCGCTGAACCACATCAATGTGTACCTGCTCGACGAGGGCGACGGCTGGACGCTGGTCGATTGCGGGATCGACACGCCCGACAGCCGGCGCGCCTGGGAGGACGCGCTGGCCTCGCCGCCGCTGGCCGGCCGGCCGCTGCGCCGCATCGTGGTGACGCACCACCACCCCGACCACGTCGGCCTGGCCGGCTGGCTGGCGGCGCGCTTCGGCATCCCGGTGTTCATGACCGCCGGCGAACTGGCGGTCAGCGGCCGCTACGCCGATGCGCGCCGCGACGTGGTGGCCGAGCGCACGCCGCTGTGGTTCGAGCACGGGCTGCCGCGCGAGCTGGCGGTCGAGCTGCTGCAGCGCATGCCGCGCTATGCGCTGCAGGTGCATGCGCTGCCGGCGCAGGTGGCGACGCTGTCGACGAGCGCGCCGCTGGTTCTGGGCGGCCGGCGCTGGCGGCCGATCGTCGGCCGCGGCCACTCCCCCGAGCACCTCAGCCTGCTGGCCGAGAGCGGCGAGTTCATGCTCGGCGGCGATCAAGTGCTGCCGCAGATCACGCCCAACATCGCGGTGTGGCCGGGCGGCGATGCCAACCCGCTGCGCTCGTACCTGGATTCGCTGCGCGATTTCGCGGCCATCGACGCGCGCACGCTGCTGCTGCCTTCGCACAAGCAGCCGATCTACGGCGTGGCCGCGCGCGTGGCGGAGCTGCGCGCGCACCACGAGTCGCGCCTGGCCGCGGTGCTGGCCGCGTGCAGCGCGCCGATGACCTGCTACGAGATGCTGCCCGTGCTGTTCGGCCGGCCGCTGCGCAACGAGGAGATCGGCTTCGGCCTGGGCGAGGCGATCGCGCACCTGAATTTTCTCGAGGCCGAAGGCCGGCTGGCGTCGTCGCTCGACGCGGCGGGCCGGCGCCGCTTTTGCATCGCAACGCCGCCCGCAACGCCGCCCGCAACGCCTGAACGACAACGACGCGATCCATGACCACTGCATCCCCGGCCGGACTCGGCGCGCTCTTCCGCCCGGCTTCGATCGCCTTTCTCGGCGCCTCCGAGCGGCCCAATGCCCCCGCCTCGCGCGGCCTGCGCAACTGCCTGCGCCACGGCTTCGCCGGCCGCCTCTACCCCGTCAACCCGAAATACGGCGAACTGTTCGGCGTGCGCTGCCACGCCAGCCTGGCCGCGCTGCCCGAGGTGCCCGATCTGGCGATGATCGGCCTGGGCGCCGAGATGGCGCTCGATGCGGTGGCCGCCTGCCGCGACCTGGGCGTCAAGGCGGTGATCGTCTGCAGCGCGGGCTGGGAGGAGCAAGGCCTCGAGGGCCGGCAGCGCGCCGCGCGGCTGCGCGAGCTGCTGCGCGGCAGCGGCCTGCGCCTGCTCGGGCCGAACTGCCTGGGCGCCGGCAACCCGGCGATCGGCCTGTGCCTGGGCTACAACAGCTCGTTCGAGTCGATGCGCCACGAACGCCCCGGCCGCATCGCGCTGGTGACGCAGAGCGGCGCGATGATGGGCGGGCTGCTGCTCAACGGCGAGGACGCCGGCGCCGATGTCGGGATGTATGCGCATGTCGGCAATGCGATGGACATCTCGATGGAGGAGGTCGTCGAATACGCGCTGGACGACGCGCGGATCGACGTGGTGGCGCTGATGATCGAGGGCCTGCGCGAGCCGGCGCGCTTCGTCGCCGCCGCGCGGCGGGCCAGGGCGCTGGGCAAGCCGCTGGTCGTCTTCAAGGCCGGCCGTTCCGAGCAGGGCCGCGAGGCGGTGATGTCGCACACCGGCGCGCTGGCCGGCTCCGACGAGATCTTCGCCGCGGTGTGCCGCGAGCAAGGCATCCTGCGCGTCGACGAATGCGAAGACCTGCTGCCGCTGGCGGCGCTGCTGACGGCATGGAAGAACAAGGCGCCGCCGGGCGGCGGCGGGCTGCTGGTGTTCACGCTGTCGGGCGGCGCGGCCTCCATCCTGGCCGACGAATGCGCCGCCGCCGGCGTGCCGGTGCCCAGGTTGTCGCAGGCGACGCTCGCGCGGCTGCGCGCGCTGCTGCCCGACTACGTCAAGGCCGACAACCCGCTCGACGTCGGCGGCGCGGTGTTCTCCGACCCCGAGCTGCCGCGCGAGGCGATGGCGGTCGCGCTGGCCGATCCGGCCGTCGACGCGGTGCTGTGGGTCGGCGTCGGCGCGCCGCGCGACGAGCGCTCGCGCCTGTGGCTCGACCAGGCGATCGAAGTCATCGAGGCGAGCGACAAGCCCGGCGCGCTGATCCCGGTGTCGGGCCATCCGCAGGAGGCCGGCTTCGGGCGCGCCCGCGCCTCCGGCATCCCGGTGCTGCGCAGCCTGCGCGCCGCCGCGACGCTGATCGGCCATGCGCGCGAGGCGCGCCGCCCCGGCGTGGCCGCTGTGCTGCCGTCCGGGGCCGTGCCCGCGCTGCCGCGCGCCGACGGCCTGCTCGACGAAGTGCAGGCCAAACGCATCCTGGCCGAACTCGGCATCGCCGTGCCGGCCTCGCGCGTGGCCGCCGATGCGCAGCAGGTGGCCGAATGCGCGCGCGTGCTCGGCAGGCCGGTGGTGGTGAAGGGACTCGCCGACGGCGTCACGCACAAGAGCGAACTCGGGCTGGTGGCCCTCGCGCTGGCGACGCCGCAGGCCGCGGCGCAGGCCGCGCGGGCGATGCAGCAGCGCGCGCCGCAGCTGCGCTTCAAGGGCTTCCTGGTCGAGGCGATGGCGCCGCGCGGCGTCGAGGTCGTGCTCGGCATCAAGCGCGATCCGGCCTTCGGCCCGGTGCTGATGTTCGGCCTCGGCGGCATCGCGGTGGAGCTGTTCCGCGACGTCGCCTTCGGCACCTGCCCGATGAGCGCCGAAGCGGCCCAGGCGCTGATCG
The DNA here is from genome assembly GCA_029779845.1 of Pseudomonadota bacterium. Classification (GTDB taxonomy): domain Bacteria; phylum Pseudomonadota; class Gammaproteobacteria; order Burkholderiales; family Burkholderiaceae_C; genus Piscinibacter. Next base: position 78,748 of record JAKOZT010000137.1, read on the forward strand.
CGCGAACGCGCGCGGCGTCGCTGCTGGCCGGCTTTCGCGGCGCGCCGGCGGCGGACGTGCCGGCGCTGGTGCAGGCCATCACGCGGCTGTCGCAGTTTGCCGCGCAGCATGCCGGGCGGCTCGCCGAGCTGGACATCAACCCGCTCACGGTGCTGCCGGCGGGCCAGGGGGTGATGGCGCTGGACGCCGTGATGGTGCTGGGCGCGCGGGCGTAGCGGTTATCGTCGGCGCCTGCCGCCAACGAAAGGACGCCGCTTGCGCAAGGCCCTGTACGCCGAACTCGCCGAGACACTGATCCGCCGGATCGCCGACGGCAGCTACCCGCTGGGCAGCTCGCTGCCGTCGGAGCTGGCGCTGGCGCAGCAGCATCGTGTCAGCCGATTCACCGCGCGCGCGGCGCTGGCCGCGTTGCAGCGCCAGGGCTACGTCACGCGGCGCCAGCGCATCGGCAGCGTCGTGATCGCCACCAGCCCGCGCAGCTCCTACAGCGTGCAGGCCAACAACGCGGCCGACATCCTGCGCTTTTCCGGCACCACCGAGCTGCACCTGGTGCATTCGCAGGAGCTGCAGGCCGACGCGGCGCTGGCGCGCGAACTGGGCTGCGAGGTCGGCGAGCCGTGGATCAGGGTGTCGACCTACCGCACCTCGCCCGACACCGGCACGGCCGTGTCGTGGACCGATTTCTACCTGCGCCCCGAGCACAAGGACATCGTGCCGCTGATCGACAAGCGGCGCGGCCCGATCCGCCAGCTGCTCGACGGCCTGCAGCGCCGGCCGGTGGAGCGCATCGAGCAGCAGATCGAGGCCTGCGAACTGCCCAAGGACGTGGCGCTCGTGCTCGGCGTGGCGGCCAGGAGCCCCGCGCTGCGCACCGTCTACCGCACCTTCAGCGAAGGCGACAAGGGCCGCTTCTACGTGGCGATCAGCCTCTACCCGGCCGGGCGCTTCCGGCTCACCCAGACGCTGCTGCGCGAGGCGTAGGCGCGTCGCGCACCCAGCGCCGGCGCTGGCCGAGGCCCTGGGTGTTGTCGATCACGACGGCCTCGTCGATTTGCATTCGATACCAGGCCGCCGAAGCCAGCGCACCGGCCAGCGCCGGATCCCGCGCATCGTCGCCGGCGACGAACGGAAACCGGGCGGCGTAGACGGCGCGCGCGCGCGCCAGCGCGCCCGGCGCAACCGGCTCGACCAGACCGCTGACCTGCAACCCGACGATCGCGCGCCAGTCGCGCGCATCCGCGTGGATGGCGCCGGCCAGGCGGGCATCGAAGGCGAGGCTGCGCACATGGCGCGAGCGCGGCGACGAGGTGAAATACAGGTCCAGCCCGTCGTTGGCATAGAACACGGCGGCCGCCCAGTTGCCGGCGTCGTCGCGCGAGGCCAGCGTGATCACGTGGTGGGTCGACAACAACGCGAGAATCGGTCCGGGTTCGCAACTGGAGCTCATGCGCGGGGCGGGAGGGTGGGCGTCGGCAGCGATTGTCGACGCGCCGGCCGTTCAGGGCGCGCTCGGCGGATGGCCGGCCGTGCCGTTGGCCAGGCGGGCCACCACCCGCTGCAGCGCGGCCGCGGCCACGTCGCACGCGGCCCGCACCGCCGGGTCGGCGGTGGCCGCGGCGATGACGCACGGATCCTGCAGCGCGATCCGCGTCACGCCCGGCGTGGCCTCGGACACGCCGCAGCCGCAGGGCAGCATCGCGCCCATGTCGGGCTCGGCGCTCAGGATGGCGTGGGCCACCTTCGGGCTGCAGATGCCCAGCAGCTTCTGCGGGTGGCTGTCCAGGCCCAGCTTGGCCTTGAGCGTGGCCTGCACGTCGACCTCGCTGACGATGCCCATCTGTTCGGTCGCCAGCGCGGCGCGCAGGGTGTCGATGGCGGCCGCCAGGGGTTGCGGCACTTCGATGGTGAGGGCGTAGGTTTGGTCAGGCATGGGTCTCGGGGGTGGATGCGGCCGGGGTTGCTGCGGCGCGCGCATCGGGCAGCGAACGAACCCTGGCCAGGAATTCGTCGCGCGTGGCGCCGCCGAACCAGGGGTGCCAGCGCCGCTGTTCGAGCACGGTCGAGACGGCGCGCGAGCGTTCGGCGTGGCCGGTGAACAGCAGCGTCTCGGCGGGCCGCTTGAACACGTCGTTCACGACGCTGTTCCACAAGGCCTCGGGCCGCGCCGGGCGCGGCTGGAAGGGGCAGGCCTCGACGGCCAGCAGGTCGCCGCAGAACAGGCGGTCGCGCCACAGGAAGCTCAGGCAGCCGGCGGTGTGGCCGGGCGTCGCCACGGCGCGCAGGTGTTCGTGGCCGAAAGCCAGGACGCCGTCGGCGCCGGCGGGCACGCGGTGCTCGACGACCGGCGCGCCCAGCATCGACAAGGCCGCCGCTTCGCCGGCGAGCATCGCGTCGTGCTCGTGCGTGCGCAGCACCCAGCGCAGGCGCAGCCGGCGCTCGTCGAGCATGGCCAGGAGCAGCGGGACGTCCGCGCCGCGCGGGTCGATCAGCACCGCCTCGCCGGCGTCGGCATCGGCCAGCAGGTAGCTCATCGCGCCGCTGGCTTCGTCGTGCAGCATGCGGAAGTACATGGCGCCTCTCAATGCAGCAGCGGGGTCGTGCCGATCCGCAGGGCCACCGCCGGGCTGGGCGGGTGCATGCGCGCCGGACGGCTCAGCGCTTGCATGCCTGCGCACGAGCGTCCTCGTTCTCGCCCCACATCGCGTTCATGATCGCCAGCAGCACGGCGAAGCCGACTCCCAGCATCCAGGCGAAATACCACATGACGGTTCCTTTCGATGAAGAAGCTCAGCGGCCGGCGCCCTCGTCGGGCACCTCCTCCCAGCCGGTGATCATGGTCTTGATGTGGGCGAACACGGTGTGGCCGGTGGTCGTGAGGTACACGTGCACGATCACGAAGCACAGCATCAGGAACGCGCCGGCGGTGTGCGCCCAGGCCACCGATTCGAGGCTGAGCCAGGCGTCGAGCCCGATGCGCGGCCAGAAGGCGCGCAACAGGTACAGCAGGCCGGAGCCCCAGATCAGCGGCGAGACCACCGCCAGCAGCACCAGGTAGGTCAGCCGCTGCAGCGGGTTGTGCTTGTGCGCCGCGGTCTTGTGGTACGGGTGCGCCGCGCCGGTGAAGATGCCGAAGGCGTAGTAGCGCGCCATCGCGCCCACCCTCGCCAGCGTCGGCACGTACTGGCGCCATTCGCCGGTGGTGAACTGCCAGAAGATCGTGAAGGCCCACAGCGTCAGCAGCGCCCAGGCGGCCAGCGTGTGCACGCGCACCGCCTTGTAGAAGCCGAGCAGGTGGTAGCTGCCGTGCACCTCGAAGCCGGTGGCGAGCATGGTCAGCACCAGTGCGGCCTGCGACCAGTGCCAGAAGCGCTCGTAGCGCTTGTAGAGCAGGATGCGTTCAGCCATGCGTGCCTCCCTGAGTGCTGCGGCGGCGGGCCAGCACGCGGCCGGCGGCGTGCGCGAGCACGCCGGCCAGCGCCGCGGCGGCGGCGAACCAGCCGGCGCGGTCGATCCAGGCCTGGCGGTCCCGGCCCGGCACGTAGACGCCCGCCAGCGCGCCGAGGCGGCTGGTGGCGGCGTCCTGGTGGCACGACGAGCAGCGCGCCGTCTTGTCCTTGGGCGCGACCATGTGCGTGATCGGCCACAGCATCTCGGTCGCCACGAAATCGTGGCTGCCGCTGAAGGGCATGCCGGTGGCCTGCGCGCCGGCCGCCAGCGCCTTGGTCCAGTCGAAGTTGAACCAGAACGCGCTGTCGTCCGGCACGGCGGTATGCGGCACCAGCAGCCGCTTGTGCTCGACGTCGTAGGGCTGCTTGCCGGCGAAGCGCTTGACCGGCCAGATGCGCGAGAGCGGATCGTCGGGGCTGCCGTGGAAGGTGTTGATCAGCACCGTCCGCGTCGGGTCGATCGTCATGTCCTGCGTGGTGTAGGTGACCTTGCCGCCGAACCACACGTATTCGGGGCGCACGTTCTCGCCCAGCTCGAAGCTGCCCTTCCGGCTGTCGTAGACCACGTGGCCGTGTTCGTCCTTCTCCTGGATGGGCTTGCCCTCGGGCGTGAGCCGGCCGGCGGTGGACCAGTCCCACGCCATCTTGGTGGACACGCCGCCGCGCGCGAACTCGGGCACGTGGCAGGCCTGGCACGCGAGCTTGTCGGTGTGGTTGTTGAGCAGTTCCACCGCCAGCAGCCCCTGCTTGTGCGGCTTGTCGCCGTGGCAGCTCTGGCAGGTGGCGGCATTGCGCGCGCCGTGCGCGGTGTCGCCGCGCAGGCGCGGCCCGTGCGGGTCGGCCGCGGTCATCTCGATGCGGCTGCCGGCGATGCGATGGCCGTCGGACTCGTGGCAGGTGGCGCAGCTGAAGCCCGCGCCGCCCTTGTCCTTGGCGGCCATGTGCACGTCGAGATCGCGGCTCGCGCGATCGAGCGAGGAGTCGAGGTCGCCGTGCTTCACGCCGTCGCCCCCGCCGCCGAAGTAGTGGCAGGCGCCGCAGTTCTCGGTGCGCGTGCGGCCCACGCCCTGCGCCACCTTCGCCAGGTCGACCGGGCCGACGAAGTTGCCCGAGCCGCTCGGCAGCTCGGTGCGCTGCGTGGGCACGTCGCCGGCCATGCCGGCGGGCTTCCTGTAGCCGCCCGCGTGGTGGCACACCAGGCAGTCGACCTTGGTCTCGGCCTTGAAGTCGAAGCTCTTGTCCTTCCAGCCGTAGCCGATATGGCAGGCCTGGCAGAACGGCTCGTTCGACTGGTCGCCGATGCAGAAGCCGTTGAGCATCGTCTTCTTGCCCAGCTTCTGGCCGGTCCGGGCATTGGTGTACTCCCATGTCCAGTGGCGAGTGCCCATCACCTGCCGGGCGGCCTCGGTGTGGCACGACAGGCAGGCCTTGGTGACCTCCTCGCCGCTGGCGAACGGGCCTTGCAGCTCCTTGAACTTGCCGTGGTCGGCGGTGGTCTTGCCGGCCAGCGCCGGCAGCGCGGCCAGCAGCAGCGACAGCGCGACGAGCCACCGCGCGCGCGGCCGCGCCGGGAGAGAGGGAGAAGGTCCGTACCGTGCCATCGTGTTGTCTCCTGTCGGGTTCGCGCTCTTCGTCGCTCGGGGGAATGCCTGCTCGTTCAGTGGCCGCAGCCGCAGCCTTCGTCGGCGCGGCCGCCCTCGCCCTGCCCCGGCGGCGGGGGCGCGAGTTCGCCGCGGCGCCAGGCCTGCAGCGCCGCGGCGGGATCGGTGTGCGCGGTCAGCAGCACCTGCACGCCGCTGCGCGCCAGGCGCCGCGCCAGACCCGGCCCGGCGCCGCGCGTGATCAGCACGCTCACGCCGGCCAGCGGCGCGGGCAGTCCGTCGTGCACCTCGTGCAGCGTGTCGTGCAGTGCCAGTTCCACGGCCTGCCACGGGCCGGGCCGGCCGGCCGCGTCGAGCCGCGTCACGAGGAAGCGGCGGCAGCGCCCGGCGTGCTCGCTGACGTCGCGGCGGTTCTGGGCGGTGAGGGCGAGAAGGGTCATGGTCGGCTCCGTGACTAGTAGGCCGTGTGGCGATTGGCGCGGATTTCTTCGACGGTCACCTTGCCGCGCATCACGTGGTAGGCCCAGCCGGTGTAGAAAACGATCAGCGGCATGAAGATCAGCGTGGCCCAGAACATCAGGCCCAGCGTGAGGTGGCTGGAGACGCTGTCCCACACCGTCAGGCTGGCGTCGGGCATCGACGACGAAGGCATCACGAACGGGAACATGGCCGCGCCCGCGGTACCGATCACGCCCACGATGGCCAGCGACGAAGCCACGAAGGCGCCGAGCGTGCGGCGGGCCGCCACCAGCGCAGCCGCCAGCAGGGCGCCGGCGATGCCCAGCGCCGGCAGCGCCCACAGCAGCGGCCGGCTGCGGTAGTTCAGCCACCAGCCCTCGGCGCTGCGCGCCACGGTCTTGGCCAGCGGGTCGGGCAGGGCCGCGGGGTCGATGGCCGAGGTGATCACGAAGCCCTGGATGTCCCCGTACCGCAGCCACAGGCCGGCGCCGGCGAAGGCCAGCACCATCAGCAAGGCGGCGCCCGCCGCGCCCTTGGCGGCGCGGCGCTGGACCGCGCCTTCGGTGCGGTGCGCGAGGTAGGTGCCGCCGTGCATCGTGATCATCGCGCTGCTCACCACCCCGGCCAGCAGCGCGAAGGGGTTGAGCAGTTGCCAGAAGCTGCCGGTGTAGGTGCTGACCAGGTAGGCGTCGAAGCCGAAGGGCACGCCTTGCAGCAGGTTGCCGAAGGCCACACCGAAGATCAGCGGCGGCACGGCGCCGCCGACGAACAGGCCCCAGTCCCAGGTGCTGCGCCATCGGGCGTCGTGGACCTTGCTGCGGTAGTCGAAGCCCACCGGGCGGAAGAACAGCGCCCACAGCACCGCCAGCATCGCCCAGTAGAAGCCGCTGAACGCCGTGGCGTAGACCAGCGGCCAGGCCGCGAAGATGGCGCCGCCGCCGGTGATGAACCACACCTGGTTGCCGTCCCAGTGCGGACCGACGGTGTTGATGACGACACGGCGCTCGTCGTCGCCCTTGCCGACGAAGGGCAGCAGCGTGCCCACGCCCATGTCGTGGCCGTCCATGATGGCGAAGCCGACCAGCAGCACGCCGACCAGCAGCCACCAGACGATCTTGAGGGTCGGATAGTCGATCATGATGTTGCGGCGAGCTCAGGCGTGCGCGGGTTCGAACTGGTAGCGGCCGGTGCCCAGCGAGCCCGGGCCCTGGCGCGCGAACTTGCGCATCAGGTAGATCTCGACGACCAGCAGCACCGTGTAGAAGCCGACGAAGCCGGCCAGCGAGCCGTACAGGCTCTCGACGCTCAGCGTGGAGACCGACAGGTGCGTGGGCAGCACGCCGTAGATGGTCCAGGGCTGGCGGCCGTACTCCGCGACCACCCAGCCCAGCTCGCAGGCGATCCAGGGGGCCGGCAGCATCAGCAGCGCGGCGCGCAGCAGCCAGGGGCGGGCCTGGCACCGGCTCTTCAGCGTGCTCCAGAAGGCCAGGCCGAACAGCAGCAGCATCGCGAAGCCCAGCCCGACCATGATGCGAAAGCTCCAGAACATCGGCGCCACCCGGGGCACGGTGTCGTGCATGGCGCGGTCGATCATCTCGGGCGTGGCCTGGCGCACGTCGGCCGTGTACTTCTTCAGCAGCAGGCCGAAGCCGAGGTCGCCCCGGGTGGCTTCGAGCACGCGCCGGGCCTCGGCGTCGTCGCGGTTCCTGCGCAGCGCCTCCAGCGCCGCCACCGCGGCGATGCCGTTGACGATGCGCTCGCGGTTCCTGGCCTGGATGTCGTGGATGCCGGGGATCTGCCGGCTCGCCGAGCGCGTGCCGAGCAGGCCCATCACCCAGGGGATCTCGACCTCCCAGTCGTTGCGCTGCGCCTGCTCGTCGATGCCCGCGATGAGCTTCAGGCCGGCGGGGGCGGGCTCGGTCTCCCACATCGCTTCCAGCGCGGCCATCTTCGTCTGCTGGGCCTCGCCCACGGTGTAGCCGCTCTCGTCGCCGAGCACGATCACGCTGAGCACGCTGGCCAGCCCGAAGGCCGACGCGACGCGGAAGCTGCGCCGGGCGAATTCGACGTCGCGGCCCTTCAGCAGATACCAACTGCTGACCGACAGCACGAACATCGCGCCGGTCACGTAGCCGGCCGAGACCGTGTGCACGAACTTGGCCTGCGCATCGGGGTTGAAGACCACGGCCCAGAAGTCCGTCATCTCCATGCGCATGGTCTGGTAGCTGAACTCCGCGCCCACCGGGTTCTGCATCCAGCCGTTGGCGATCAGGATCCACAGCGCGCTGAGGTTGGTGCCCACCGCCATCAGCGTGGTCACCATCAGGTGCTGCGTCCTCGTCAGCCGGTCCCAGCCGAAGAAGAACAGGCCGATGAAGGTGGATTCGAGGAAGAACGCCATCAGGCCCTCGATGGCCAGCGGGGCGCCGAAGATGTCGCCCACGTAGTGCGAGTAGTAGGCCCAGTTGGTGCCGAACTGGAACTCCAGCGTGATGCCGGTGGTCACACCCAGCGCGAAGTTGATGCCGAACAGCTTGCCCCAGAAGCGGGTCATGTCCTTCCAGACGACCTGGCCCGTCATCACATAGACGCTCTCCATGATGACCAGCAGCCACACCATGCCCAGCGTGAGCGGCACGAAGAGGAAGTGGTACATCGCGGTGGCGGCGAATTGCAGGCGCGACAGGTCGACGAGTTGTTCGGGGATCAAGGCTGTTCTCCGCTGCGGGCCGAGGGCGAGGCGCTGGCTTCGACGGACGCGCCCAGGTGGGCCGCGGCACGATCGGCATCGACGCCGACCCGTTCGTCGCGCACGAAGGCCCACCACAGCACGGCCAGCGCCGCCAGCTTCAGCGCGACGGCGATGGCAAGATGGCGAGCAAGAGGGTCCCGCGTGGCCTTCATGTGCCGCAGGGATATCAAGACGCATGCCAGTGCGCCCGCCGCCGAAGAGCCGTTTGAAATCAAGCGCTTGCGCCGAGGCGCGCGCCGGCGCTGCCGGCCGTGCCGGGTGCGCGCGATGCCAGCATGGCGCTGGACTGCCAATCTGGCAGGTAAGCTGGGGTGAAGCGGTATATATTCATCAATACTTATATTTTCATGATGAGCTGATCCCGTGAACGCCTCCCGCACGACTCTCGAAGCCGCGATGCACGCATCGTCCCGCCGGCAGCGCCGCGAATGGCTGCGGCTCGCGGCATCGGCCGGCCTGGCGGCGGCGCTGGCCGGCTGCGGCCCGTCCGCCGCGTCGGCGGACGCGGTGAGCCTCGAGACGGCGCGGGCGGAACACGAAGCCGGGCGCGCGCTGCTGATCGACATCCGCGAGCCCGAGGAACATGCCACCGGCGTGGCGGCCGGCGCCCGGCTGCTGCCGATGCGGCAGCTGGACCGGCGGCTGCACGAGATTCCGGCCAGCCCCGAGCAGCCCGTGCTGCTGATCTGCAATACGCAGAACCGGTCGAGCGCCACGCTGCGCGCGCTGCGCAAGCAAGGCTACGGCCACGTGCGCTACGTCAGCGGCGGCATGAGCGAGTGGGCGCGCCGCGGCTGGCCGATGGTGAAGCCGCCGCCCGCCGGCACCGGCACCGGCACCTGAACCATGGCCACCGTGCTGCCCGAACTGCAGGCGTATCTGGAAGGGCTGCCCGAGCCGCACATCCTGTTCGATCGGCAGTACCGGATCATCGCCGCCAATGCGGCCTATCGCCGCCAGTTCAGCCCGCGCGGCTCGGTGATCGGACGCACCTGCTACGAGGTCTCCCACCACTTCGGCGTGCCTTGCGACCAGGCCGGCGAAAGCTGCCCGCTGGCCCGCTCGCTCGAAACGGGGCAGCGCGAGCGCGTGCTGCACCTGCACCACACGCCCCAGGGCGAGTCCTACGTCGACATCGAGCTGGTGCCGCTGCGCGACGCCGCCGGCGAGCAGGCCTATTTCATCGAGAAGATGGAGCCCTTGCGCGTGGCGCAGGGGCGGCCGGCGGCGCAGGGCCTGATCGGCCGCGCGCCGGCGTTCCAGCACATGCTGGAGCTGGTGTCGCGGGTCGGGCCGTCGCAGGCCAGCGTGCTGCTGCTCGGCGAGTCGGGCACCGGCAAGGAGCTGGTGGCGCAGGCGGTCCACGAGGCGAGCCCGCGGGCGGCCAGCCCGCTGGTGGTGGTGGACTGCGCCAGCCTGCCGGAGACCCTGTTCGAGAGCGAGCTGTTCGGCCACGAGCGGGGCGCCTTCACCGGCGCCAGCACCAGCAAGCCCGGGCTGGTGGAAGCAGCCAGCGGCGGCACGCTGTTTCTCGACGAGGTGGGCGACATCCCGCTGCCGATGCAGGTGAAGCTGCTGAGGCTGCTCGAAAGCGGCACCTACCGCCGCGTCGGCAGCACGGAGCTGCGGCGCACCGACGTGCGGGTGGTGTCGGCGACGCACAGGAACCTCAAGGCGATGGTGGCCGACGGCCGCTTCCGCGAGGATCTGTACTACCGCCTGAGCACCTTCCCGATCGCGCTGCCCGCCTTGCGCGAACGCGTCGAGGACATTCCGCTGCTGGCCGCCGCGCTGCTGGCGCGCGTGGCGCCGCAGCGCCGCCTGACGCTGTCCGCCGAGGCGCTGGCGCGGCTGCAGCAGCACCCGTTCCCCGGCAACGTGCGCGAGCTGCGCAACGTGCTGGAACGCGCCGCGCTGCTGGCCGACGGCGCCGGCATCGACGCGGTGCATGTCGAGCGCGCCCTGGATTGCGATGCGCCCGCGGCCGCGCCGCTTTCCTCGCGCGCGGCGGATGCGTCGCTGCGCGGCGTGGAGCGCGCCGCCTTGCTGGATCAGCTCAAGACGCACCGCGGCAGCCGCGCGGAGCTGGCGCGCAAGCTCGGCATCAGCGTGCGTTCGCTGTATCGGAAGTTGCGAGACCTCGAGCAGGATCCGCCCGCTTGACGGCGGCCGGTGGCGCCGCGCTCGTGTGGCAGCGCAGCCAGCAGGCCTCGCGGCAGGCCGAGGTGAAGGTGATGCGTTCGGGCGCGATGCGCTCGCCGGCGCAGCCCTGCGCGACGAGCTCGTCGGTGATCTAGCATTCCGGGCACAGGCCGGCGTCGCCGGGCAGCAGATCCCGTTCGATGGTGCGGCGGATCGCCGTGCCGTCGGCGAAGCGGCAGGTGACGGACTCGCGCGCCACCTCGAAGCCGTCGTCCTGCCAGGTCGAGGCCTCGACCGTCCGGCCCACGATGCGCGGCGCGGCGCCGTCGTGGAGGAGGCCGGCCACGTAGTGCGCCAGGTGCCGGGTCAGGCCGGGTGGCGGCGCTTCGTCGAGTGCGGCGGTGTCCAGGGTCTTCCCGCCGGGCGGCCTAGGAGCGATCGGCCAGCCGCGCGATGCCTAGCGCCTTGAGCACGTACTTCTCGTAGACCGGGTCCGAGTTGCCGGTCTTCATCTTGCGCATGAAGTACTTCTCGAAGGCGATCTTGGCGTAATGCACCCACTTGCCCTTCTTGAACCAGTTGACGTTGCGCGGCGGGATCTGCGGCAGCGCGACGAAGGCGGCGCCGGTGTCGCCCATGTCGGCCAGGCAGATCGCGTTCCAGGTGCCCTTGGCGGTCGCCGGCCGGCCGGCCAGCTCGTCGGCGATGTTGTGCGCGATGGCCGTGACCATCGTCTCGATCATGTAGCCGGTCTTGGGCGCGCCGCTGGGCACCGGCGTGGCCTCCACCGGCGGGATCGCCACGCACACGCCGGCCGAGAAGATGTTGCGGTGCTTCTTGCTGCGCTGGAACTCGTCGATCAGCACGAAGCCGCGCGGGTTGCACATGTCGGCCACCGCGGCCACCGGGTCCACGCCCTTGAACGCCGGCAGCATCATCGAGAGCTTGAAGGCCACCTCGTGCTCCTTCAGCACGTTGCCCAGGTCGTCGAGCTGGGTGGTGAAGAGCTTGCCCGGCTCGACCCGGGTGGTCTTGGCGTTGGTGATCCACTTGATGTCGTGGCCGCGCAGCTCGCTTTCCAGCATCGACTTGCTGTCGCCCACGCCGCCGAGGCCGAGGTGGCCGATGTAGGGCTCGGCCGTCACGAAGGTCATCGGCACCTTGTGGCGCAGCTTGCGGCGGCGCAGGTCGGCATCGAGGATGAAGGCGAACTCGTAGGCCGGGCCGAAGCAGCTCGCCCCCGGCATCGCGCCGACCACGATCGGCCCGGGCGCCTCGAGGAACTTCTGGTATTCGGCCCAGAACATCTCCGCGTGGCCCACCGTGCACACCGAGTGGGTGTGGCCGCCATGCGGGCCGGCGCCGGGCACCTCGTCGAAGGAGAGCTTGGGGCCGGTGGTGATGACGAGGTAGTCGTAGTCCAGCGCCTGCCCGTTCTCCAGCGTCACGCGGTTGGTCTCCGGCTCGAGCTTGCTCACCCCGCTGGCGACGAAGCGGATGCCCTTGCGCTCGAGCAGCGGGCCGATCGGCAGCGTCACCGCGGAGCGCTCGCGCCAGCCCACCGCCACCCAGGGATTGGAGGGCGTGAACTGGAAGGTGTCGGTGGGGTTCACCACCGTCACCTGGTGTTCCGCGGACAGCAGAGAGCGCAGCTCGTAGGCGGCCGGCATGCCGCCGACGCCCGCGCCCATGATCACGATGTGGGCCATGTCGTGTCTCCTTGCGCGGTGCGCGCGTGCATCAGAACTTGCGGCTCCAGGCCAGGCCGATCGAGAACTGCCGCATGCCGATGGTCTCGTTGCCGCCGGCGCCGGCGCCCATCATCGCGTTGAACATCGACGGCCCGCTGACGGACTGGCGCGGCGCGACCATGAGCGCGCCGCTCAGCTCGTCGGAGGCGCTCATCGCCCAGCCGAAGCCGGCGGTGTAGTGCTCCTTCATCACGCCGGGCGAGAGGATGTTGAAGGTGATGTTGTCGCCGGTCACCGGGCTGTTGCCGCGGTTGATGCCGGCGCGCACCGTCCAGGCCGGGTCGACGCGCCACTGCACGCCGAGCTTGACCACGTCCACGTCCTTCCAGCCGAAGCCGGGGCCGCCGGAGGCGCCGAGCGGCAGCGGCACCGAGCTGGCGCGGCCCACCGAGCCGACGCCGCTGTAGCGGATGCGCTCGAGGTCCAGCGCGAGCGTCAGCGACGGCGTCGCCGCGAAGCTCAGGCCGAGCGAATAGTGCTCCGGGATGTCGAAGCCGCCGTTGTCGGCGAACAGGCCGGCGTACTCCTTGAAGCGGCTCATGTTCATCTTGGGCGCGTAGGCCGCGCCGACGCTGAGCGTGTCGGTCAGCCGGCCGTAGTAGCCGAGCCGGATGCCGACGCCGTGCGAGCGCGCGTAGCCGTTGCCGGTGACGCGGCCGGGCGCGCCGGTGAAGGGCGGGAAGCCCGGCGCGTTGTCGAAGGCCTGCAGCCCCCTGGCCTTGAACTGCTGGTAGCCCAGCAGCAGCGCGGCGCCGATCGAATGGTCCGGATGGATCTTGTAGGAGAGCGTCGGCGCGACGATCAGCTGCGTCAGGTCGACGCCCAGCCCACCGCTGCCGCACAGCATGTTGGCGGGGCCCGCGCCGCAGTTGAAGCTGCCCTGCGGGTAGTCGGTGTTCATGCCGCCGTTGCCGTAGACGGTCACGCCCGCGGCAAGGTCGCTGCCGAGCATGCGGTTGTAGCCCAGCTCCGGCACGAAGAAGACCTCGCTGTCGCTGTCCACGCGGCCGTTGAGCGTCGGCACGCCGGCGCCGCTGCGCTGCGCGTCGCGGTGCGGCGAGAACACGTCGACGCCGGCGTCCAGGCGCGAGCCGACCCACACCATCGTGGCCGGGTTGTTGGCGCCGCCCATGCTGTCCTCCGTCATCGCCACGGACGCGCCGCCCATCGCCTTGGCGCGGATGCCGTAGCCGTGCGGAAAGTAGCCGTTGGTCGCGAAGGCCGGGCCGGCGACGAGCGCCGCGGCCAGCGCGGCCGCCTTCAAGCAAGGGGGGCGGTGCATGGGGTTGTCTCCTGTCTCTGTTGGTATGGGTGTGTCGCTCGATCGAACGGACTCGTTGTCGCTCACCAGCGCGCGAGGACGCGGCCGCCCTCGACGCGGCTCTCCCAGCGCGTCAGCGGCGTATCGCCCTTGGCGACGCATGCGCCGCTGCGGATGTCGAACGCCCACTCGTGCTTCGGGCAGGTCAGCCGGTGGCCGTGCAGCGCGAGGTGGGGAATGTCGGTGGTCTGGTGCGGGCAGCGGCTGTCGTAGACGCGCCAGTCGTCGCCGTCGCGGTGCACGAACAGCGCGCGGCCGTCGCACTCGACGCGCCGGGTCTGGCCGCTGGCCAGCTCGTCGGCGCCGATGACGTCGTGCCAGGCCGTCTCGCCGCGCAGCGCCTCCGGGCTGAAGCCCGGCAGGTTCATCTCGAGGATCAGGTCCGTGGCCCAGACGATGCGGGCCAGGCCCAGCGTCGGGAAGGCCATCAGCAGCGCGTCGAGCACCTCCATCGGCGTGCAGCCCTCGCGCAGCGCCCGGTTGAGGTACTGCTTGAAGCCGCGCTCGGTCTGCGCATGCACCTTGGTGATCACCGAGATCAGGTTGCGCGTCTTCGGGTCGAGGTGCTTGCCGCACTCCTTGAGGAACTTGAAGTAGTGCCCCACCGCGTCGGGGCGCGCCTTCACGAGGTAGGCGAGTGCATCGCTCATGGCGTGACCGAGACGAGCACGGGCCGGTCGGCCAGCCCGATGACCTTCTGCGCGACGCCGCCGAGCCAGGCGTGGGCCGAGGCGTCGCCGCCGTGGCGGCCGATCACGATCAGGTCGGCGCCGAGCTCCTTCGCGGCGGCGACGATCTGCTCGTGCGGGCGGCCGACGCGGGTCAGCGCGTTGACCGCGACGCCGGACGCGCGCGCCGCCGACCAGCCGCGCTGCAGCGTGCGCTCGGCCGCCTGCATCGAGTCCACCGCCGGCGGCGTCACGCACAGCAGGAACAGCGGCAGCGCGCACTGCGCCGCCACCGCCGCGGCGCAGGTGACCGGCGTCATGTCCACGGCGTCCGGGTCGAGCGCCACCAGCACGCGCTGCGACCACATGCGCGCCTCGCGCGGCGCGACGAGCACGTTGCACGGCGCATGCGCGACCACCGTGCGCACCATCTCGCCGAGCAGCAGCTTGGCCAGCAGGCCGCGCTGCCCGCGGCGCCGGATCACGATCAGGTCGGCGCCGCAGGCGGCGGCTTCGTCGACGATCTCGCGCCAGGCTTCCGGGCCGCGGCGCACGTTCATCTCGATCGCGATGCCGGCGCGGCGCGCATCCTCGCGCAGCGCCGCGATGCGCTCGCCCGCCTGCGCCTCGGCATGCGCGGCGAGCTGCGGCGCCAGCGCCTCGTACTCCGGGTTGCTGGCGATCGGCAGCACCGCGCGCAGCGGCAGGCCGCAGCGCAGCGCCATCGCGAAGGCCAGCGCCTCGGCGCCGGCGTCCTGAGCGGTGTGCTCGGTGGCCAGCAGCAGGCGGTTGAAGGGGTGGGTCATGGCGTTCCCGTTCAATGGCCGCCCGTCAGCAGGCCCGACGCCGCGAGCAGCAGCACGGCGATCTGCGCCACGCACAGCCCCGCGTAGAGGCGGTCGCGCCGGCGCAGGTACAGCGGCAGCAGGGCGGCCAGCGCCAGCAGCGAGGCGCCGGTGAGCACCGCGATGCCCAGCAGGTTGGCGATGTCGCCGCGCCGCGCGAAGGCCAGCCAGCCCCAGCCCGTCGGCAGCCCGGTGGCGGCGAGGAACTGCGACACCGGCAGGTTCCACACCTCGGGCAGCCGCGAGTGCGGCACGTGCGGCTCGACGAGGCCGACGCCGTAGGCGAGGAACAGCAGCACCAGCGCGCCCAGCCCGGCGCGCGTGCCGACCTCCAGCCAGCGCGCATAGCGCAGCTGCTCGGGCGGCTGCGCTACCGCGCAGCCCCGCTCCACCGCCGGCGCGCCGGGCTCGACGGGCTTCATGGCCAGACTCCCGTGCCCTTGAGCAGCGCACGCACGCCGGCGAACAGCAGCACGCCGATCACCATGCGCCGGATCACCGCGCCCTTGAGCACGTCGAGCAGGCGCGCGCCGATCTTGGCGCCCAGCATCATGCCGATCACCGAGGGCACCGCGATCATCGGCAGCACCGCGCCCTTGTTGACGTAGACCCACGCGGCCGAGGAATCGACCAGCGACAGCACCAGCCCGGAGGTGCCGGCCGACACCTTCAGCGGCGCGCCCATCAGCAGGTTGAGCGCGGGCACGTTGGCCCAGCCGGCGCCGATGCCGAACATGCCGGCGAGCACGCCGATGCCGAGGAACACGGCCAGGCCCGCGCCGCTGCGGTGCACCTGCCAGTCGACGCGCTGCCGCGTCGCGCCGTCCACGAACACGCCGTGCAGCGCCAGCGCGGCGGACAGGCGGTCCGGCGCGGCGACCACGGGGAACTCGGACTTCTTCGAGACGGCCATCAGCGCGACGATGGCCAGCACGATCAGGCCGAGCGCCGTCTGCACCACCGGCACCGGCAAGGCCAGGCCGAGCAGCGCGCCGCCGATCGAGCTGGCCGACGCCAGCAGCGCCAGCGGCAGCGCCAGCCTCAGGCTGGCCAGGCCGCTGCGCAGCAGCATCGGCGCGGCCGCCAGCGCGCTGGCCAGGGCCACCAGCAGGCCGGCGCCGCGCACGAAATCGAGGTGGAAGGGAAAGAAGCCGCCGATGATCGGCACGAACAGCGTCCCGCCGCCGATGCCGGCCGGCACGGCGACGATGCCCATCACGAAGCAGGCGACGAACAGCGCCAGCGGCCAGCCCCACCACGGCATGCCCGAGGCGAGCGACGCCGATGCGGCATGCGCGGGCGCCGCCAGCGCGGCCAGCAGCGCCGCGACGAACCAGGCGGCGCGCGTGCGCACCGGCGTGCGCGCATCGGCTACGGAAGCGGCGGTCGGGTCGGGGAGCGGAGCGGCCGGCATCGTGCGTTGGGGGGTGCGGCCCACGTTCGTGCGCCGGTCTGGGACTGCCGCTGCATTAGGCAAAAGCCGGTCGTGCAGCGTCTATAGCCGGGACGGGTAATGACCACCTACCCATCTGGGTAATTTGCAGCCGCCGCCGCGGCGCCGACGCTCGGACATTGAGCATTCTCAATTTTGTCTGCATACGGTGACGGGTATCGGGTTGATGCGAATGGCGAGGCGGCGCCGGAGGCGGTTCAATCCCGGCCGGATGGACGCACCAGCGATGGCCACGACTCGCGCCGACACGGCTTGCACCCCGCCCGACACGGGCGGGGCGGACCTGTTCGTGCAGCTGGCGAAGGGGCTGTCGGAAGGGCACGACCTGCGCGGCCTGCTCGACCGCCTGCTCGAGCCGGTGGTGGCGCTGTCGGGCGCGCGGGCGGGCGCGGTGCGCCTGCTCGACGACAGCGACGAGCGGCTGCAGCTCGTCAGCGACGTCGGGCTGCCCGGCGGCGTGCATCGCTGCGAGGCGATGGTCGACCGGCATTGCGGCGCCTGCGGCGACGCGGCCGATTCGCGCCGCGTCGTCTGGGCATCGGATCTGAGCGAGTGCGCCGCGCGCGGCGGCGAGGGCTTCTTCGGGCAGGACTGCCACCGGCTGCTGGCCGTGCCGCTGCAGCATCGCGGCCGTGTGCTGGGCGTCTACAACCTGTTCTTCGCGGACGACGCCGAGCCGGCGCCGCAGGTGATGGCGCTGCTGCGCTCGGTCGGCGAGCTGCTCGGCCTGGCGCTGGACAACGCCCGGCTGGAGGCGCAGAGCCTGCGCGCCACCGCGATGCAGGAGCGGCAGATGATGGCCGCCGAGATCCACGACTCGATCGCGCAGACGCTCACCTTCGTGAAGATGCGGCTGCCGCTGCTGCACGACGCGGTGGAGGGCTGCGACCAGGCGCAGGCGCGCCGCTACCTCGGCGACCTGCGCCAGGCGGTCGGCGAGGCACACGGCAGCCTGCGCGAGATCGTCACCCACTTCCGCACGCGCATCGACCCGCGCGGGCTCGCGCACGCGCTCGAGTCGCTGGTGGCGCGCTTTCGCGCGCGCAGCGGCATCGCGCTGGACTACGCCAGCCGCGGCATCCCGCTGAGCCTGTCCACCGAGGTGCAGACCGAGGTCTTCTTCATCGTCCAGGAAGCGCTGGCCAACATCGAGCGGCACTCGCAGGCGCGCCATGCCTGGCTGAGCATCGAGGGCCGGCCGGTCGGCTTCGAGCTGACCGTGGACGACGACGGCGTCGGCCCGCGGCCCTCGGACGAGCAGTGCGACGAGGGCTCGCACTTCGGCATCGGCATCATGAGCGAGCGCGCCCAGCGCGTGGGCGGCGAGTTCACGCTCGGCCCGCGCCCGGGCGGCGGCACGCGCGTGCGGCTGGCGTGGAACGCCGCGGCGGGGGGCGCGGCATGAGCGACCGGGCGCTGAAGGTCGTGCTGGTCGACGACCACTCGCTGTGCCGCAACGGCCTGACCGATCTGCTCGAGCACCGCGGCGGCATGCACGTGGCGGCGGCCACCGGCGACCCGACGCAGGTGGTCGCGCTGCTGCGCGAGCACGAGCCCGACCTGGTCGTGCTCGACCTGCGCATGCCCACCACCGACGGCCTGAGCCTGCTGCGCCACATCCGCAGCGAGGGCGTGCAGACGCCGGCGGTGATCCTGACGATGAGCGACGCGCAGGAGGATCTCGCCGCCGCGCTGCGCGCCGGCGTGAAGGGCTACCTGCTCAAGGACATGGAGCCCGAGGACGTGATCGCCGCGATCGGCCGGGCCGCGCGCGGCGAGCTGGCGGTGGCGCCGGCCCTCATGCTCAAGCTCGCCCACATGCTGCAGGCGGGATCGGCGGAGCCGGAGCGGCGCGACCTGCTGGCCTCGCTGACCGAGCGCGAGCGCCAGATCCTCGAGCACCTGGCGCGCGGCGAGAGCAACAAGACCATCGCGCGCGCGCTCGACATCAGCCACGACACGGTGAAGCTGCACGTGCGGCACATCCTCACCAAGCTCAACCTCAACTCGCGCGTGGAGGCGGCGGTGTTCGCCGTCGAGCAGCGCGTGGCCGCGCCGGGCGCGAGCCTGGTCGAAGGCGCTAGGCGCACGCAGCGCTGAGCGCGCCCGCGCCGGCCGCGGCGCCCGGCGCGGCCGGCTCGGCGCCGTACCAGGCCAGCATCCCGCGCAGCCTGACCACCTCGCCGACGATGGTCAGGCAGGGCGAGGCGAGGCCGGCCGCCGCGACGCGCTGCGCCAGGTCGGCGAGCGTGCCGGTGACCACGCGCTGCGCGGCCGTCGTGCCCTGCTGCACCACCGCCGCCGGGTGGTCCGGCGGCAGGCCGTGCTCGACCAGCTTCGAGCAGATCTGCGCCAGCGCCGTCAGGCCCATGTAGATCACCACCGTCTGGCGCGGCCGCGCGAGGCCGGCCCAGTCGAGTTCGGCGCCGCCGTCCTTCAGGTGGCCGGTGACGAAGGTGCAGCTCTGCGCAAAATCGCGGTGCGTGAGCGGGATGCCCGCATAGGCCGACACGCCGCAGGCCGCGGTGATGCCCGGCACCACCTCGAAATCGACGCCGGCGGCCACCAGCTCCTGCATCTCCTCGCCGCCGCGGCCGAACACGAACGGGTCGCCGCCCTTCAGCCGCACCACCTGCCGGCCCTGGCGCGCCAGCGAGACGAGCAGCGCGTTGATCTCGTGCTGCTGCAGGGTGTGGTGGTTGCGCCGCTTGCCGGCGTGGATGCGCTCGGCCCGCGCGCCGATCAGCCCGAGCACCTGCGGCGACACCAGCTGGTCGATCACCACCACGTCCGCGCCGGCGAGCAGGCGCGCCGCCTTCAGCGTGAGCAGGTCCGGATCGCCGGGGCCGGCGCCGACGAGGTAGACCTTGCCGGGGCGCACGAAGGGGAAGTCGACGCAGGCGTTCACGGTGTGCCCTCCCTCGGGTTTCAGCAGGCGCTGCCGCAACTTCCGCCGCCGCAGCTGCCGCCGCCGCAGCCGCCGCGGCGCGGCGCGGCGTGCTGGACGAAGACGAAGCCGTACTGCCCGGGCTCCATCTCGACGAAGTCCAGCTCGGTGTCCTGCAGCAGCGGCTTCGAGGCCGGGGCGATCAGCACGGTCACGCCGTCGCGCAGCAAGGCCGGCTGCTCGCCCGCCTGCGCCTCGTCGAAGCCCATGCCGTAGCTGATCGAGCCGTCGCGCTCGCGGCGCGCGGCGACGCGCAGGGCCAGCGACTGCATGCCGCCTTCGAGGGCGGCCTGGCGGATGCGTTCGGCAGCGGTGCCGGTCAACGTGAACATGCGGGTCTCCTTCAGTGCTCGCCCTTGGTGCGCAGCAGCCCGGCGAGCCGGTTGCCCTGCTTCTGCGGGCCGCCGCGCGGGAACATCTCGTGCAGGTGGTGGTTGCTGCCGCGCTCGGCGCCCCAGCGCTCGCTGAAGTGGCGGATCATCACGCGCACCTGCGGCTGCACGCCGTGCTCGGCCCAGTAGGCGCGCAGGAAGCGGATCAGCTCCCAGTGCGCCTCGGTGAGGACGAGGCCCTCGCGCCGCGCCAGCGCGCGGGCGAAGTCTTCCGACCAGTCGCCGAGGTGGCGCAGGTAGCCTTCGGAATCGACCTCGATCAGCCGCTCGCCGACGCGGACGGTGTCGTTCAGGGTGTCGTGGCCCACGGTGTTCCTCCGAAACGCTGCCGCGCCGCCGGCGCGGCCTGGTCCTGCGCGCGCACGCGCCGCAGATGGGCGACGAAGCGCTGCGGCCAGTCGTTGCCGCCGGTGTGGCGCAGGTGGACGTAGCTCGCCAGCACGCGGTGCACCATCACGCCGTCGTGCCGGCCGTCGATGCCGTGGCCGCGCTGCACGCGGTAGGCGAACTGCACCGACGGGTCGAGGTTCTCCAGGCTGGAGTGGTGGAACTCGTGGCCGAGGCGCAGCATCGGCTCGCTGGCCTCGTCCTGCCAGGGGAACTCGGCCGTCTCCTCGACGCGCACGTAGCCGCGCCCCACCGGGCGGGCGTGCATCACCACGTCGCCGGGGATGGCGCCGACCATCTGCGCGCTGCGGCCGTTCCAGCGGATCGAGCGCGCCAGGTACATCAGCCCGCCGCACTCGGCATAGACCGGCAGGCCCTCGACGATCGCGCGCTGCAGCGCCGCGCGCAGCGCGACGTTGGCCTCCAGCTCGGCCATGAACAGCTCGGGGAAGCCGCCGCCGATGAACACGCCGTCGAGCGCCGGCGGCAGGCAGCGGTCGGCCAGCGTGTCGAAGGGCACCAGCTCGGCGCCTTCGGCGGCCAGCGCGTCGAGGTCGTCGGGGTAGTAGAAGCCGAAGGCCTTGTCGCGCGCGATGCCGATGCGCAGCGGCTCGCTGGCCGGACGCAGCGTGGCGTCGGCCAGCGGCGCGGCGATGTCCTCGTGGCGGCGCGAGGCGGCAAGCTCGCGCACGCGCTCGAGGTCGACGCAGCCGGCGATCAGCTCGCCCATCGCGCGCACGCGCTGCGGCGCGTCACCCAGCTCGCGATCGGGCATCAGTCCGAGATGCCGCTCGGCCAGGGCGAGGCGCGCATCCTTCGCAACCGCGCCCAGCACCGGCACGCCGGTGTAGTGCTCGATGACGGCGCGCAGCTTGGCTTCGTGGCGCGGCCCGCCCACGTGGTTGAGGATCACGCCGCCGATGCGGACGGACGGGTCGAACGCCTGGTAGCCCAGGATCAGCGGCGCGATGCCGCGCGTCATGCCGCGCGTGTCGAGCACCAGCAGCACCGGCAGGCCGAGCTGGCGCGCGAGCGCGGCGTTGCTGTCGCTGCCGTCCAGCGCCAGGCCGTCGTGCAGGCCCTTGTTGCCCTCCACCAGCCCGATGGCGCCGCCGCGCAGGCGCTGCACGAAGGTCTCGGCGATCTCGGTGCGCCCCATCAGCTGCGGGTCGAGGTTGACGCAGGGCCGTCCGGCGGCCAGCGACAGCCACATCGGGTCGATGTAGTCGGGGCCCTTCTTGAAGGGCTGCACGGCGTGGCCGCGCGCCGTGAGCGCCGCGGCGAGCGCCAGCGTCACGGTGGTCTTGCCCGACGACTTGTGCGCGGCGGAGACGAGCAGGGCCGGGTGGTTCACGGGCGTCACTCCGCGCGGCCCACGAAGTCGTCCTGCGGCAGGAAGTCCAGCACGCGCACGCCGACCGTGGTGAGCAGGAAGGCCACGCCCAGGCCGCCGAAGCCCAGCAGCCATTCCGGCCAGCGCGGGCGGTAGATCTCCACGGCGCCGTCGGCGAAGCTGCTCGCCGCCTCGTAGCCCGGGAAGATCTCCAGCGGGAAGGCCTGCCCGCCGACGATGAACACGAACAGCAGCGCGAAGGCGCCGAGCAGCACCAGCGCGCAGGCCGCCAGCAGCGAGCGCGCGCCGGCGGCGCGCGGCAGCCACAGCAGCAGCATCGGCAGCACGCTGCCCAGCAGCACGTAGCCGGCCCAGAACAGCGTGGCGAACACGCCGGAGGGGTCGCCCCGGCCGAGCAGGATGAAGGCCTCGAAGGCGGACTGCCTGGCGAAGTAGAGGTTGGTGAGGTGATAGACGGCGACGAGGTAGAGCGCGGCGGCGACGAACACGCCCAGCAGCCGCGCCATGCGCGAGCGCACCGCGTCGGGCAGCACCTGGCCGTTCCAGGCATACATCGCCGCCTGCACCACCAGGAACACCGCCAGCCCCCAGGCGAACGACAGCACGATGAACAGCGGCGCCAGCACCGCCGACTGGTAGGCCTGGCGCGCCACCAGGAACGCGAAGATCGAGCCGGTGCCGGTGGTCAGCGCGAAGCGCCAGACCAGCGCGGCGAGCCCGGCCGCTTTTGCGTAGCGGTTCATGCGCCGCTCGAACAGCGTCCACAGGTAGATCGCCACGATCGCCGCCATGCCGGAGTACAGCAGCACGTTCCAGGCGAACACCGAGGTCGGGTTGTAGTGGGTCGCCGCCACGATGACGCGGTCGGGGCGGCCGAGGTCGAGCATCAGCACCGAGAGCCCGCCGGCCAGCAGCGCCAGCGACAGCAGGCCCGACAGCGGCGCGCGCGGCTTGTACATCGCCTGCCCGAACACCGAGCCGATCGAGGCGACGTTGAGCACGCCCGAGGCGGCCACGATCATGAAGATCGCGAACACGTGCGGCAGGCCCCACACCACCTGGTTGGTCATGCCGGTGATCGCGTGGCCGTGCACCTCCATGACGTGCGCGGCATAGAGGCCGGCCGCCGTCACCGCGCCGCCGAGCAGCAGCAGCACGTAGAAGATGCGCTCCTCGAGCGTGTAGAAGCCGTGGTCGATCGCCGCCATGCTCAAAGCCCTATGTAGCGCACGCCCGGATCGAGCTTCAGGTCGGCGCGCAGCTGGCGCGTGGCCAGCTCGCGCACGCGCCGGGCGATCGCGCTGTCCGGATCGTTGAGGTCGCCGAACAGCATCGCCGCGTGGCCCGCCTTGGCGCAGGCCTCGACGCAGGCCGGCGTGCCGCCCCGGTCGACGCGGTGCACGCACAGCGTGCAGCCCTCCACGCAGCCCTTGCCGCGCGGCACGTCGGGCTTCTGGTCCGCCAGCGGCTCGTGCACGAACGAGCGCGCCTTGTACGGGCAGGCCATCACGCAGTAGCGGCAGCCGATGCAGCTGTGCCGGTCGACCAGCACGATGCCGTCGGCGCGCTTGAACGACGCGCCGGTCGGGCACACGTCGACGCAGGGCGGCTCGGCGCAGTGCTGGCACATCACCGGCACGGAAGCCTGCCGGCCGGTGCGGATCTCCTTGATCTCGACCTTGCGGATCCACTGCGCCGAGGTCGGCGAGGGCTTGGGGTCGAGCCCGTTCTCGGATGCGCAGGCCGCGATGCAGTCGGTGCAGCCGCTGGCGCACTTCGTGGTGTCGATCAGCAGGCCCCAGCGCACCGTCGCGCTCGCGCCCGGCGTGGCCGCCTGCGCCACCTCGATCAGGTGGATGCCCGGCGCGAGCAGCGCGCCGCCCATGCCGGCGGCCGCCAGGCCGAGGAACTTGCGGCGGCCGGCCAGCGCTTCGGTGGCGCCGCTGGTCTTCATGGCCTGCCCGCCTCGGCCTGGGCGGTGCGCTGCGCCGGCCGGCTGGCGTGGCACTCGAAGCAGTCGATGCTGACCGCCGCGTAGCCGTGGCAGCTGCTGCAGAAATCGGTCTTCGCCTGCGCCACGCTGCCGGTGGCGGCGCTGGCGTGGCAGGCCACGCAGCCCTGCAGGCTGTCGCGCCCCTGGCGCACGCCGCGGTGCACGGTCGCGTCGCGCTGGTGCCGCAGCATGCGCGGGTGGTCGCGCCGCATCACCTCGGGCGGCGCCACGCATTGCGTGCCCGCCTTGGCCGGCTCGATCACCGGGCCGGCGGCCCAGGCGATGCCGAAGGCCGTCAGCCCCGACGCGAGCAGCCAGCGCAGCGCGTCTCGCAGCACGGCGCTACTCCCCCAGCCCCATCTGGATGTAGCCGGTCGGGCACACGTCCTTGCAGATGTGGCAGCCGACGCACTTGCTGTAGTCGGTGTCGACGTAGCGGCCGGTGGTCGCCTTCGACTTCGGCACCTTGAACACCGCCGTCTGCGGGCAGTACACGACGCAGTTGTCGCATTCGAAGCACAGGCCGCAGCTCATGCAGCGCTTCGCCTCGGCCTGCGCCTCGGTTTCGCTCAGCGGCAGCACGCGCTCCTCGAAATTGTCGAGGGCCTGCTCGGCGGTCAGCGTGACGATCTTGCGCCTGTGCCGCGCGGTGTACTGGAAGTGGCCGAGGAACAGCTCCTCGTGCGGGATCACGTAGCGGTCGGAGCGGTTGTCGAAGTTGTGGATCGCGACGTCGGCGCCGTCGGTGCCGCGGATGGGCTCGTGCACATCGGACAGCGTCAGGCCCTTCTCGATCAGCTTGCGCCGGATGTCCCAGGCGTGCACGTCGATCTTGGGGCGCTTGTCCAGCGGCTCGCCGGCCAGGAAGCGGTCGATGCCGTCGGCGGCGATCGCGCCGTGGCCGATCGCGGTGGTCAACAGGTGCGGGCGCACCACGTCGCCGCCGACGAACAGGCCGGGCTGGCCCTGCACCTGGTAGTTCTTGTCGGCGGCGATGCCGCCCTTGCCGTTGTTCAGCGGCTCCAGGCCGGTGAAATCGACCGCCTGGCCGATCGCCGAGACGATCAGGTCGGCCTCGAGATCCTCCTCGCTGCCTTCGATGTTCCTGATCTCCAGCCGGCCGCCGGCGATCTTCGCCTCGCAGCGGATCACCCGCAGCGCCGTCGCGCGCCCGCTCGCGTCGCGGATCACCTTCACCGGCGCGTAGCCGCCGCGGATCGCGATGCCCTCGGCCAGCGCGTGCTCGACCTCGTGGCGGCTGGCCTGCATCTTGTCGACCGCGAAGATCGAGGTCAGCGTCACGTCGGCGCCCTGGCGCGCCGACACCGAGGCGACGTCGTGCGCCACGTGGCCGGCGATCGCGTTCTCGGGCCGGTCGCCGTCGTGGACCGCGCCGATGTGGCCGAGGCGGCGCGCCACCGTGGCCACGTCGATCGAGGTGTCGCCGCCGCCCACCACCACGACGCGCTTGCCGACGTGGCGCATGCGCCCGTCGTTGAAGGCCTTGAGGAAGGCGGTGGCGGTGACGACGTTGGGCGCTTCGAATCCTTCCACCGGCAGCGGCCGGCCGGCCTGCGCGCCGAGGCCGAGGAACACCGCGTCGAAGTCGGCGCGGATCTGCTCCATCGTGATGTCGGTGCCGATGCGCGTGTTCATGCGCGCCGTCACGCCCAGGTCGAGGATGCGCCGGATCTCCGCATCGAGCACCGCGCGCGGCGTGCGGAAGCCCGGGATGCCGTAGCGCATCATCCCGCCCAGCTCGGCGCGCTCGTCGAAGATCGTCACCGCGTGGCCCTTGCGCGCGAGCTGGTAGGCGGCCGACAGGCCCGCCGGGCCGCCGCCGATCACCGCGACCGTCTTGCCGCTGAGCTTGTCGGGCTTCGGAAAAGCCAGCTTGTTCGCGATCGCGTACTCGCCGAGGAAGTGCTCGACCGAGTTGATGCCGACGAAGTCCTCCACCTCGTTGCGGTTGCAGCCCGATTCGCACGGCGCCGGGCAGACCCGGCCCATCACCGAAGGCAGCGGGTTGGCCTCGGTCAGGCGCCGCCAGGCGTACTCCTGCCACGCCATGCCGGCGGGCGGCTTCTCGATGCCGCGCACGATGTTCAGGTAGCCGCGGATGTCCTCGCCCGAGGGACACGCGCCCTGGCAGGGCGGCGTGCTCTGGATGTAGGTCGGGCACTTGTGCGAATGGTCGGCGTCGAAGATCTCGTCCTGCCAGCGCTTGACCGTCGCGTCGCCGTCCTTGAAGCGGCGGAAGGTCAGCGCCTGGACTTTCACCGAATCAGCGGGCGTGGACATGGGTCAGTCTCCTCGGAGCATTTCGGGTTCGAGTGGCCGCCGCGGATCCGGCTTTGCCGGTCCGCTGGGGGCGCCCCCTCGAGGGGGAGGCGCCGAAGGCGCTTCGGGGGTGGGTCATATCAGTTGCTCCACCGCGCGATGCGCGACCCACGACGCATGAAACCTCCACCCGTTCGCCCTGAGCAGGGGACTGAGCTTGCCGAAGGCCCCGTGTCGAAGGGTCAGGGGCTTCGACAAGCTCAGCCCGAACGGAGGTGTGAGGCAGTTGCCGCGTTTCATTTCAGTGGGGCTCGCCGAGCCGGATCGCCTTGCTCACCAGCTGGTGCACGCCGCCGACCATGCTCATGTCGAAGCCGTAGTACGGCAGCACCTTGCTGAACTGCGCCTTGCAGATCGCGCAGATCGTGGCCATGAAGTTCACGCCGTGCTGGTCGACCACCTGCTGCAGCGCCTCCATGCGCGGCAGCGCGCCCTTGACGCGCAGCTCGATCAGGTCGTCGGTCAGCAGCCCGCCGCCGCCGCCGCAGCAGAAGGTGGCTTCGTGGATGGTGCCCGGCGCCATGTCGTGGAAGCGGTTGGCCACCGCCTTGATGATGTTGCGCGGGATCGTGAACTGGCCGCCGGGCGCGTCACCCATGCGCGAGGCGCGCGCCACGTTGCACGAGTCGTGGAAGGTGACGATGCGCTCGTCGTTCTTTTCCTTGTCGAACTTCAGCGCGCCGCGCTGGATCAGGTCCCAGGTCAGCTCGCAGATGTGCATGGGCTGCCGGTAGCGGCCGTCGAGCTGGCTCTGCAGCTGGACCGCGAACGGGTCGGTGCCGCCCGCGCCGATGCCCACCAGCGTGTTCCAGAAGCTGTAGGCCACGCGCCAGGCGTGGCCGCACTCGCCGACGACGATGCGCTTGACGCCCAGCTCCAGCGCGGCCTCGCGGATGCGCAGCGCGATCTTGCGCAGCTGCTCGTAGTTGCCGATGAACATGCCGAAGTTGCCGGCCTCGCTGGCCTTGCTCGACAGCGTCCAGCTGATGCCCGCGGCATGGAACACCTTGCCGTAGCCGATCAGGCTCTCGACGTGCGGCTCGGCGAAGAAGTCGGCGCTGGGCGTGACCAGCAGCACCTCGGCACCGCGCACGTCCATCGGGTAGCGCACGTCGACGCCGGTGTCTTCCTTGACGTCCTCCTCCAGCCCGAGCAGCGTGTCTTCCAGCGCCGGGCCGGGCAGGCCGAGGTTGTTGCCGATGCGGTGGACCTTGCCGATGATCTCGTTGCTGTACTTCTGGCCCATGCCCACCGAGTCCATGATCTCGCGCGCGGCCATCGTGATCTCGGC
Source organism: Pseudomonadota bacterium (assembly GCA_029779845.1). Taxonomy (GTDB): domain Bacteria; phylum Pseudomonadota; class Gammaproteobacteria; order Burkholderiales; family Burkholderiaceae_C; genus Piscinibacter. The sequence continues at coordinate 105,890 of JAKOZT010000137.1, forward strand.
GGTGTCGATGCCGTAGGGGCAGAACACCGAGCAGCGCCGGCACTCGGAGCACTGGTGGTAGTAGGCGTACCACTGGTCGAGCACGTCCTTCGTCAGGTCGACCGCGCCCACCAGCTTCGGGAAGTGCTTGCCGGCGAAGGTGAAGTAGCGGCGGTAGACGGCGCGCATCAGGTCCTGGCGCGCCACCGGCATGTTCTTCGGGTCGCCGGTGCCGAGGAAGTAGTGGCACTTGTCGGAGCAGGCGCCGCAGTGCACGCAGGCGTCCATGTAGACCTGCAGGCTGCGGTACTTGCCGAGCAGCTCGCCCATCTTGGCGATCGCGCGCTGCTCCCAGCCCTCGGCCAGCTCGCCGGGGAAGCCGATGTTCGTCTGGATCGCGGCGCTGGCCACGAAGGGCCTGCTGTGCGCCATCGCGCCATCGGCGACCAGCGGGATCACCGGGTAGGGCTTGACCTTCGGGGTCTCGAACGCAGCGGTGGCCATGCGCTCACCTGTCCAGGGCCGCGGCCCAGGCGGCCACGTGGCGCGCCTCGCGCGGGTTGTCGACCTGGTTGCGCGTCGGGCTGAAGAACAGCCCCGGCGCGTGCAGCAGCTTGCTGATCGGGAACACGATCATCAGCAGCGCCACCAGCGTGAGGTGCAGCAGCAGCAGCGGATCGGCGGGCAGCGGCTGCCAGTCGAAACGCATCAGCCCGAGCATGAAGGCCTTGAGCGCCACGATGTCGGTGTGCGCGACGAAGCGCATCAGCAGCCCCGAGCCGGCGATGGCCAGCAGCAGCGCCAGGTGCAGGTGGTCCGACGGCGTGGAGATGTAGCGCACGCGGTCGACCAGGAAGCGCCGCGCCCACAGCCCGGCGAGCCCGGCGGCCATCGCGAAACCGGCGTAGGTGCCGATGAACTGCACCGCGACGACGGGCGTCCACACCGGCTCCTGGAAGTAGCGCACGTGGCGCAGCAGCACCAGCAGCAAGGCGGCGTGGAACAGCCAGCCGAAGGCCCAGGTCCACTTGTTCGACTTGAACAGGCTCTCGAACCACAGCACCTCGCGCGCCAGGCGCAGCGCCACGCCGCCGCGCGTGGTCGGCGCCGGCGTGGTCGGGATCTTCAGCGGCGCGGGCGCGCGCAGGTACAGGCGGATGCGCAGCGCGAGCCCCACCACCAGCACGGCCGCGGCGGCGTAGAACAGCAGCGCGTAGGCGATGGTGAGAGCCGACATGCGAGCCGCGCGCCGTGGGTCCGTGGGCTCAGACGCAGCCGGTCGGCTTGGGCAGGCCGGCGATCTTGCAGGCCTGCTTGGCCGGCCCGTAGGGGAACAGCTCGTAGAGGTACTTGCTGTTGCCCTTGTCGGGCCCGAGCTGCTTGCCGATCGCCTTGGTCAGCACGCGCACGGCCGGGGCGATCTGGTATTCGTTGTAGTACTCGCGCAGGAAGTTGACGACCTCCCAGTGGTTGGGCGTCATCTCGACGCTTTCGCCCTTGGCGATGACGTCGGCGACGGCCTCGTCCCATTCGGCGAGGTTGACGAGGTAGCCTTCTTCGTCGGTCTCGTAGCTCTTGCCGTTGACTTCGATGGGCATGGTGTTCTCCTAGGGTTCAGAGCCAGGTCTGGTTGTTGGCGTGCTCGGCGACGAGGTCGACGAATCCGGCGTAGTCGACGGCGCCGACGCCGTCGACCAGCGCCGCGGCGACGCCGCGGGCTTCGAGATCGGGTTTGAGCGCGTAGACCTTCAGGCGCTTCAGGGCTTCGGCCAAGCCGGCGGAGGCGGCGCCGCCGGCGGTGGCGGCGTAGACGCCGTCCTCGATCAGCAGCAGCGCGTGGCCGTCCTGCGCGAGGCGCAGGCAGCTCGCGAGCGACGTGCTCTGGCGGTGCGACTTGGTGACGATGTGCAGCAAGGCAGTCTCCGGATCAGAAGCTCAGCACCACGTCCTGCCCGGCCATCAGCGCGGCCATCTCGGCGCTGGACAGCAGCTCGACGTCGACGATCAGGTCGTCCTCGGTGAGGCCGCGCGACTCGAGCGACTCGCGCTCGACGTACAGCTTCTCGACGTCGTAGCCTTCCAGCGCGCGGTAGGTCTTCGAGTGGTTCTTGATGCCGATGCCGGCGGTGTCCTGGCCCTTGGCCAGTTCGTAGACGCCGTCGTCGAGGAAGGCCAGGCTCACGTCCTGGTCGAAGGTCGCGGCGATCAGCACCACCTCCAGGCTCTCGAGCGCGTAGATCGTGCCGTAGGGCGCCTTGCGGTTGACGAACATGAACTTCTTCATCGTTCAGCCTCCGAAGGTGAGCATCCGGTCGGCCTTGATGCCGGAATCCACCAGCTGGCCGAGCCCGCTGATGCGAAAGCCCGGCGCCAGCACCTCGTCCTTGATGCCGCGGCGCAGCGCGGCGGCGACGCAGACGACGAGGTCCACGCCGTGCTGCTCCTTCAGCGCCGACCAGCGGTTGACGATGTGGCGGTCGTCCTGCGGCGGCTCGGTGAGCTTGGTCGCGTTGTAGACGCCGTCGTGATAGAAGAAGACGCGGTGGATCTCGTGCCCCCTGGCGATGGCGGCCTGGCAGAACTGCCAGGCGCTGTCCGCGGCCTGGTGGGTGTAGGGGCCCTCGCTGACGAGGATGCCGAACTTCATCGTCGAACCTCGTTCAGAAGCGGATGTGCGTCGAGGCGTTCAGGTTGGCCCGCGAGCCGCGCCAGTCGTCGATCAGGTACTTGGTGAAGGGCAGGTCGCACTTCTCGAAGAAGCGCGGCCAGCCGATGCGCTCGACCCAGTCGGAGACGCGCTCCCAGGAGCGTGCGTCCTCCTTGTAGGTGTAGAGGATCTTCTTGACGATCGCCGACACCTCGGGCCAGCGCGGCGGGTTGTTGGGCAGGCCGCTGGCGACCATCTTCATGAAGGTCGGCTTGCCGCGCGCATTGGAGTTCTTGCCGCCCACCCAGATGGCCAGCTTGGAATGCTCCGGGTCGTTGATCTGCATCGGCGGGCACGGCGGGTAGCAGGCGCCGCAGCAGATGCATTTCTTCTCGTCGACCTCCAGCGAGGGCTTGCCGTTGACCAGCGCGGGGCGGATCGCCGCCACCGGGCAGCGCGCCACCACGGCCGGGCGCTCGCAGACGTTGGCCACCAGGTCGTGGTTGATCTTCGGCGGCTTGGTGTGCTGCACGATGATCGCGATGTCGGCCTGGCCGCCGCAGTTGATCTCGCAGCAGGAGGTCGAGAGGTGCACGCGGTTGGGCATGTCCTCGCGGATGAACTCGCCGTAGAGCTCGTCCATCAGCGCCTTCACCGCGCCCGAGGCGTCGGTGCCGGGGATGTCGCAGTGCAGCCAGCCCTGCGTGTGCGCGATCATCGACACCGAGTTACCGGTGCCGCCGACCGGGAAGCCGGCCTGGCTCAGCGACTCGATCAGCGGCTCGACCTTGGCCGGGTCGCTGACCATGAACTCGATGTTGCTGCGGATCGTGAAGCGCACGTGGCCTTCGGCGAACCGGTCGGCGATGTCGCACAGCTTGCGGATGGTGTAGACGTCCATCTGCCGCTGCGTGCCGGCGCGCACGCTCCACACCTCGTCGCCGCTGTGGGCCACGTGGTGCAGCACGCCGGGGCGGGGGCGATCGTGGTAGCGCCAGCGGCCGTAGTTCTTCAGCAGCGCCGGGTGCAGGAACGGGCGGTTGTCGGGGACGCCGCTCTCGATGGGGGTGCGCATCTCTGCCATGGACCGGATCCCTTCAGGCTGACTTCTTCGCGTTGAGCCGGGCGACCTCGTCGTCCCAGCCGTCGGTGCGCACGTAGGGGTTGGTGCGCGGGGTGGCGACCATGTTCGGGTCGATGTCCACGCCGATGCCCTCGAGGAAGTTCACCAGGCCGATGCGCTCGATCATCTCGCCGGTGCGCTCGTGCTCGAGCGCGTTCTCGGCGAAGAAGTCGATCACCTTCTGGCCCAGCTCGACCAGCGCCTCGTAGTCTTCCTCGGTCTTCAGCGGCAGGAAGGGAACCACCACCGTGCCCATCAGGTCGCCGATCTTCAGCGTGCGCTTGCCACCGATCAGGATGGTCGCGCCGGTGTCGGTGCCGTGCGCCAGCGCGCCGGTCATCACGTTGATGCAGTGCATGCAGCGCACGCAGTTGGCGTTGTCGATCTCCAGCGCGTGGCTGTCGCTGACCTTCACGCTGGAGATGGTCGGGCCCGCGGCCACGTCCTTCACCTCCTTGAGCATGATGGTCTTGGTCGGACAGCGCGAGATCACGTTGTTGACCAGCTCGTTCATGCCGTGCGCGTCGAACCACTTGCGCGCCAGACCCTCGTCGGTGCGCATGTTGTCGCGCCAGGTGCCGATCACGGCCATGTCCGAGCGCTGGATCGAGTTCATGCAGTCGTTCGAACAGCCGCTGAACTTGAACTTGAACTTGTAGGGCAGCGCCGGGCGGTGGATGTCGTCGAGGAAGGTGTTGATCACCTGGCGGTGCGCCTTGGCCTCGTCGTAGCAGCTCTGCTCGCAGCGCGCCGCGCCGACGCAGCTCATCGAGGTGCGCACCGCCGGGCCGGCGCCGCCGAGGTCGAAGCCGAGCTCGTTCAACTCGTCGAAGGCGTCCTGCACCTTGGCGGTGGTGGCGCCCTGGAACATGATGTCGCCCGACTGGCCGTGGAAGGCGATCAGCCCCGAGCCGTGCTTCTCCCAGATGTCGCACATCCTGCGCAGCACCTCGGTGTTGTAGTGCATGCCGGCCGGCGGCTGGATGCGCAGCGTGTGGAACTCGGCCGCGTCGGGGAACATCGGCTTGTCGTTCTCGTCCTTCAGCTCGGTGAAGCGCGGGATCACGCCGCCGCCGTAGCCGAACACGCCGACCGTGCCGCCCTTCCAGTAGCCCTTGCGGGTGCGGTACGAGGTCTCGAGCTGGCCCATCAGGTCGACCATGTAGTCCTTGTCGCCGGCCAGCCGCTTCAGGCCGGTGACGAAGCTCGGCCAGGGGCCGCTCTCGAGTTCGTCGAGCATCGGCGTGGGATGCATCTTCTTGGCCATCGCATGTCTCCTTGGAGTGGGTGCATCCTAGGTAGCGCCCGGGGCGCGCGCCATCACTCCGGAAGGGAGCACGGGCACTACCCGAATGGGTTATCCGGCGCTCACCCGATGCGGTGATAGACGCACGCGGCCCGCGCCGCGCCCAATGCCCGGCATCAGGAGAAGTGGATGACCCGCGTCACACCGCTGGACAAGCTGCGCGTGCCCCTGGGCGGCCAGGAGATCGAGCTGCAGCAGATCGACTACGAAGGCGGCGGCATGAGCCTGCTGCGCACGCGCATCCGCGAGAAGAGCCGCTTCACCGTGTTCGAGGTCGATGCGCGCACCGCCGCCGCCTGGGGGCAGGCGCTGTTGCGCTGGGCCGCGTCGCAGGGGGCGGGTTGAACGCCGCCGCCCTGATCGAGCTGGTGTTCCCGCTGCGCGGGCGCGCGCTGCCGCGCGACCACCGCTGGGCGCTGACGCGCGCGCTGTGCGAGGCGCTGCCGGCGCTGGGCGACGACCCGCTGGCCGCCGTGCACCCCGTCAGGCTGGTGCATGGCGCGGGCGAGCCGGCGCTGCTGTCGGCGCGTTCGCGGCTGGTGCTGCGCGTCTCGCGCGAGGCGGCCGCCGCGGCGCAGGCCCTGGCCGGGCGCACGCTCGACGTGGGCGGCTGCGAGATCGGCCTGGGCGCGCCGCAGCGGCGCGAACTGCTGCCGCACACCACGCTGTATGCGCACTTCGTCGACGCCGGCGCGGCCGACCCGGGCGACGAGGCCGGCTTCCTGGCGGCGATGGGCGACGAGCTGGCGCGGCTGGAGGTGCGCTGCCAGCGCGTCTGCGGTCGCGAGCAGCGGCTGCGCGGGCCGCAGCGCACGCTGCACGGCTACAGCCTGATGCTGCACGGGCTGCGCGAGGCGGGCTCGCTGCGCATCCTCGAGCGCGGACTGGGCGCGCACCGGCTGATGGGCTGCGGCGTGTTCGTGCCGCACAAGTCGGCCGCCGCCGTCGGCGAGATCGATTGAGACGAAGGAGAGACCCCACCGATGAGCTACACCGTCAATGGCCGCGAACTCGAGACCGACGCGCAGGGCTACCTGCTGGAGGCGGATTTCGGCGACGACGTCGTGCCCGTGATCGCGGCGGCCGAAGGCATCACGCTGAACGACGACCACTGGAAGGTCGTCGGCTACCTGCGCGACGAATACCGCGAGCACGGCCACACGCCGAACTTCCGCAACATGCTCAAGGGGCTGTCGGCCGGCGTGCTGCCGGGCTGCGACAGCAAGTCGCTGTACGACCTGTTCCCGGTCGGGCCCGCCAAGCAGGGCGCCAAGGTCGCCGGCCTGCCGCAGCCACTGGGCAAAGGCGGGTATTGATGTTGTCGGCCCCCAGGACGCTTCGCGCCGCCCCCCCGAGGGGGAGCGTCCGGCTCGGGGCGGCCCGGCGCCCGACCCGATCTCACGCTTCGTCATGGCGACTTCACTGCGCCTGAAGGCTCACTGGTTCAAGCCGGAGCAGGCGAACAACCCGGCGCAGACCGGCAGCGCGATCGCGTTCATCGCCTGGCGCGTGGCCAGGCATGCGATCGAGCGGCTGCGCGAGGCGGGCTTCGACATCGACGCCGGGCCGGCTTACTTCGGCGTGATGCGCGAGATGCTGGTGTTCCTGCTCGCCGGGGCCGACCGCATCGCCCACGCCCGCCTCGGCGACGCGGGCCGCGCGCCGTTCACCACCGCGCTGGTGCTGCGCGGCGCCGAGATCCTCGACGAGAACGAGTCCGATCTGCTCGGCCCGCCGCAGGGCCCGGGCTACGGCGAGCGCTTCATCGAGCAGTTCAACGTGCTGTCGGGCCACTACGCCGAGTTCGGCTGGAGCGAGGCGGACGGCCCGGACTTCGCCTTCGTGCGCTACCTCGGCCACCGGCTCGAGCCGATGGTGCCGCAGAAGGACCGCCGCTGGGTGCTCGACCAGGCGATGGCCGTCGAGGTGCCCGAGGCCGTCGGCCTGCTGCAGCGCGCGATGGACGGCGTGTTCTCCACCGAGCCGCGGCGCGCGCGGCGTGCCTCGATGAGCGGAGAGTGAGCATGCGGCTCGATGCGGCGCCGCGGACGCGGGCCAACCCTTTCGACCTGGCCGACGAGCGCAGCTACCGCGCCTGGCGCGAGGCCCGGCTGGCCGATGCGCCGCGCAGCCTGGACGCGCTGGTGGTGGCCGTGCGCGACCCGGCGGCGCTGACCGGCGCCGAGCGCAGCGCGCTGCTGGAACGCGCCGCGCGCTTCAACATGGCGATCTACCGCACCGCGCCGGGCCTGCCGGACCCGGCGCTGCCGCGCGCGCTCGGCCGCCAGCTCGGCCTGGTGCGGCTGGATGCGAACTGGCTGGCCGACGAGGAGGGCATCTCGCCGATCACCGTGCGCGCCGGCGCCGGCCCGGCCGGGGCCTACATCCCCTACACCGACCGCGCGATCCAGTGGCACACCGACGGCTACTACCACCCGGACGAGCGCCGCATCCGCGGGATGATCCTGCACTGCGTGCGCCCGGCCGCGCACGGCGGCGCCAACCGGCTGCTCGACCCCGAGCTCGCCTACATCGCGCTGCGCGATCTCGACGCCGCGCACGTGCGCGCGCTCGGCGCGCCGGATGCGATGACCATCCCGGCGCGCACCGACGAAGAAGGCGTGGCGCGCCCCGAGCAGTCCGGCCCGGTCTTCAGCGTCGATGCAAACGGGCACCTGCACATGCGCTACACCGCCCGCACGCGCAGCATCGCGTGGAAGAACGATGCCGCGACGCAGGCCGCCGTGGCGGCGCTGCGCGGCGTGCTCGCCACCTCGCCCTTCGTGCTGCGCGGCCGCCTCGAGGCCGGCATGGGGCTGGTGTGCAACAACGTGCTGCACGACCGCGAGGCCTTCGCCGACGATGCGCGGCGGCCGCGGCTGCTGTACCGCGCGCGCTTCCTCGACCGCTTGGGCGAAGGCTAGCCCGCATGGCGCAATGGCTCACCGTCTGGCGCGCCGCCCACCTGGTGGGCGTGTCGCGCGGCGTGCTCCAGCAGCGCGTGCGCAGCGGCGAGCTGCCGACCAGCGACGGCCTGGTGTCCACCGCGGCGCTGCTGCGCCTGTATCCGCAGGCCGAGCTGGCGCCCGACGGCGGCGCCGGCGAGCAGGTGGCCCTCATCAAGGAGCAGGCCTTCGCGCGCCGCGTGCGCGAGCGGCTGCTGCCCAGCCAGGAGGTGCTGGCGCAGCGGCTGTTCCGGCAAAGCCAGGAACTCGCCGACCTGCGCCGCCACCTGCAGCGCTACCACGCGCTGGTGCTGGAGCTGCGCGACGCGGCGTGCGCGCAGTCGCAGGCCGCGCCCGGCGACGAGGCGCTGCAACGGCTGGCGAGCCAGGCAGGGACGGGCCTGGCGCGCGTGCTGGCCACCGAACCCGTCGATCGGCTGGACGTGATGGACGACATGCTCAAGGTGATGTGCGCGCAGGTGACGGTGCGCCCGAGCGGACACCAGTTCGCTGTGGAGGGCCACGACACGCTGCTGCAGGCCGGCCTGCGCGCCGGGCTCAAGCTCAACTACGGCTGCGGCAACGGCACCTGCGGCATGTGCAAGGTGCGCGTGATCGACGGCGAGGTGGCGCGCGTGCAGCACTGCGACTACCCGCTGTCGGAAGCCGAGAAGGCGCAGGGCTACACGCTGATGTGCGCCAACACGCCGGCCAGCAGCGAGCTGACCATCGAGACGCTGGAGGCCGGCGGCGCGCGCGACATCGCCGCGCAGCAGATCGTCGCCACCGTGCGCGAGGTGCGCGAGCTGGCGGCCGACACGCGGCTGCTTCACCTGCAGACGCCGCGCAGCCACCGGCTGCGCTTCCTCGCCGGCCAGTCGGTCACGCTCGGGCTGGGCGGCGGCGCGGGCGACGACGCGCACCGCACGCTGCCGGTGGCCAGCTGCCCCTGCGACGACCGCAACCTGCACTTCTTCATCGGTCGCGAGGACGACGCCTTCTCGGCGCGCGTGTTCGCCGGCGCGCTCAAGCCCGGCACCGCCGTCGACCTGTGGGGGCCGCTGGGCGATTTCGTGCTCGACAGCGGCGAGCGGCCGCTCGTGTTCGCCGCCTGCGACCTCGGCTTCGCGCCCGTGAAGAGCCTCATCGAGCATGCGCTGGCGCGCGACGAATCGCCCTCGCTGTCGCTGTTCTGGCTGGCGACGCGGCCCGACGGGCATTTCCTGGCCAACCAGTGCCGCGCCTGGTCGGCCGCGCTGGACAGCTTCGAGCACCAGCTCGCCTACCACAGCGATGCGGCGGCCGGGGCGCGCCAGATGGGGCAGGCGATGCGCGCCGACCTGTTCGACATCGCCTGCGACTTCTACCTGGCCGGGCCGGAGGCCTTCGTGCAGGTGCTGTGCGACGAACTGCGCGCCGGCGGCGTTCCCGCCGCGCAGATCCGCGCGGAGGTCGTCGCGTGAGCAGCGACTGCAGCGGCGCCGAGGTGTTCGCGCTGCGCGTGCTCGGCCAGAGCATGGCGCCGGAGTTCGACGAGGGCGAGATCATCGTCGTCGAGCCCGGCGGCGCGCTGCGCGACGGCAGCTTCGTGCTCGCCTGGCTCGACGGCGAGTGGATCTTCCGCCAGCTGCGGCGCGACGGCGAGGGCTGGCGGCTGCATGCGCTCAACCCGGCCTTCGCGTCGCGCCCGCTGCCCGGCCTGGACGCCGTGCGCGGCGTCGTCATCCAGAAGGCGCGCCCGGGCCGGCGGCGCGCCGCCAAGAGCTACCTCTGAACCCATGCCCTACTACCTCTACCGCATCATGCCGCTGGGCGTACTGCGCAAGCTCGACCAGTTCGACCGCTTCGCCGAGGCCTCGGCGCGGGCGAAGGCGCTGCGCGCCGCCGACGCGCCGGGCACGCCGGGCCGCGTCAAGGTGATGTTCGCCGAGAACGAACTGCAGGCCGAAGACCTGCTCGGCCAGGTGCGCGAGGCCGGCCCGGCCGGCGACGATTGACGAGCCGTGAGCGCTGCGATGGACGAGCCCGCCCCGGCCGCGCCCTCCTGCTGCCACGGCGCCTCGGCCTGCGTGTTCACCAAGGCCTTGCTGGCGCACACGGCGCGCTGCGAGCTGGCGCTGCGCCAGTCGGTCGGCGAGGGCGATGCGCTCGTGTGCGCGTCGCCGGTGGCGCGCCTGAACTGCGGCACCCTGTCGGCGCTGATGCGCGAACGCGCCGCCTTCGCGCTGCGGCTGCCGCGCCCGCCCGCGCCGCTGGTGCACGCCAAGGCGCTGCAGCTGCAGTGCGGCGGCCTCGCCGCGCTGCGCGAGCAGCTGCAGGCGCCGCGCGCCGGCGTGCACGACCTGGTGGCGCTGGCGCAGCAGCGCCACGGCAGCCTGATGGATCTTCCCTGGCAGCCGATGGTCGAGGCGATGGCGGCCTGGCAGCCGCGGCGCCGCTACCGGGGGCCGCCGCCGTGACGGCGACGCTCAGGGCAGCGGCTTGCTGATCGTCATCGCGCCGCGGATCTGGCCGATCGCATAGCCGGTGGCCTTGTCGTGCGGGTAGAGCTCGGCGAGCCGCTCGCGCACCGCCGGGCCGACGCGCTCGGCGCTGCCGTGGCAGTCGGTGCACAGCTCGATCACCGGCAACGCGCGCATGTAGCGCATCACCGGCCGGCCCTGCTGCTGCACGATCTCGGCGCGCTCCAGCGTGGCGGGCTTCTCGCCGGCGGCGGCGCGGCGGTCGAAGTCTTCCAGCGCGGCGCGCTCCCAGTCGTCGGGCACCGCCTTCGGGTTGCGCTCGCGCAGCGACACGCGGCGCACGCTCCAGCTCGTCTCCTGCGAGGCGGCACGCGCCAGCTTCGGGGCCTCGTCGCGGCACACGCCGATCGCGCCGGCCGGGCCGCTGCGTTCGATCTCGGCCGTCAGCACGGACACCAGCTTCGGCGGCACCGAGCCGGCCACCTGGCGGGCTTCCGCCACCCAGGCGTCGTCGGCGGCCAGGGCCGGCGAGGCGGCCAGCAGCAGCAACAGCAGCGAGCGTGTCGTCATGGCGTTCTTCCGTGGAGCAACCGGACTTCGCACTCTAGGCTTCGCGTTCGGCGCGCCAGGTGATGTACTTCAAGGTCGCCGCGGCGCCGGCCACGATGGCGGCCAGCGCGATGAACGAGCCGACGGCCAGCGTCGACACGCCGCTCAGGCCCTGGCCGACGGTGCAGCCCATCGCCGTGACGCCGCCGAACCCCATCAGCACGCCGCCGACGAGCTGGTTGCGCAGGTCGGCCAGCGAGGCGAAGCCTTCCCAGCGGAAGCTGCGCGTGGCCAGCGCCCAGGCCGCCGAGCCCAGCGCCACGCCGAGCGCGGTGGCGATGCCGAAGCTCAGGTGCAGCGACTTGTCGGTCCACAGCATCAGCAGCTCGAGGCCGTAGGACAGGGGCGCGACGAAGCTGAGCGACTCGAGCGTGCGCGTGTTGGTGGCGAAGTAGCCGGTTTCCAGCGTCTCGGGGTTCTCGCCGAAGCCGAGGTGGCCGCTGACGTACCAGCCGCCCACCACCAGCGCGCCGAGCGCGAGGCCGGCCAGCCACTGCGTCGGATTGGCGCGGAAGCGCCGGTCGGCGAACACGAAAGCCAGCAGCAGCGCCGCGAGCGCGCCGGCCACGAGCAGGCGCGCCGAACCCGGCGCGATGCCGCCGGCCCAGGCCAGCAGGGACGGCAGGCCCTGGTCCGTCCAGCCGAAGCGCGTCAGGTCGATGGCCACGGGGTCGAGCCAGGCGGCGCGCCACTGGCCGAACAGGCCCTTGAGCGTCATGTAGCCGGAGATCGCGAGGAAGGTCAGCACCACCAGCGAGCGCACGCTGCCGCCGCCGACGCGGATCAGGTTCTTGTTGGCGCAGCCGCCGGCCAGCGACATGCCGACGCCGAACACCAGGCCGCCGACGATCAGCGACAGCCAGCTCAGGCTGGGCCGCTGGTAGATGCTCTTGCCGATGTCGACCAGGCCGGCCTGCGCGAGCAGGTTGGCCCCGACGATGGCCACGGCGATGGCCAGCAGCCACATGCGCATGCGGCCCCAGTGGCCCATGTTGACCACGTCGGACACCGCGCCCATCGTGCAGAAGTTGGCCTTGTTCGCGATCGCGCCGAACAGGAAGGCGAGCGCGAAGCCGCCGCCCACGACCACGGCGGCAGGGTTGGTGGAAAGCTCCAAGTCGTGTCCCTCCCGGCAGCGGCGTCAGCGCGCGCCCGCCAGCCGCCCCAGCGTGTCCTTGATGACGTCGGGCGCGCGCGCGATGCGCATGAACTGCCCCATGCCCAGGGCGGGCCAGGACAGCGCGATGCGGTAGCGCCCGTACAGCGCGTACACGCGGCCGTCGACGATGTAGATCTCGTAGGGCAGCGCCGCCACGTGGTCGGGGCCGATCTTGCCGGCCCACCAGCCCTCGCCCTCCTCCGGATCGTTCATCGCCACGCCGATCACCGCCAGCCTGGCTTCAGGCAGCACCACCTCGTACACCGCCGAGGTGCCGCCCAGCCGCTGGGCGAGGTTGGCGCGCACGGTCTTCAGCGCTTCGTCGAAGCTGGCGAAGGCGTTCAGCTCGTTGCGCTGCGAGTCGATGCGCTCCATGCCGATCATGTAGCGGTAGCCCGGCAGCTCGGCGGCCGGCACGTCGCCGCCGAAGGGCGCGCCGGCCCCCAGCGCATGCGCGAGCCGCGTGCGCACCGCGCGCAGCGCCGGCTCGGCCGCGCCGAAACCGTCGCGCAGGTAGGCGCGGCCCCAGTAGTCGGGATTCATGTACGACACGCTGCCGTCGCTCTTCACGCCGATGCGGATCGGCGCGGCGAGGATGGCCGTGCCGCCGGCGCTGCGCGCGGCCTGCGTCAGCGCCGCGTCGGTGACGATCAGGCTGCCGTGCTTCGGCAGGCCCTGCGGCAGGTGGCGGCCGACCACGCTGAAGCCGTCGTCGCGCAGCTTCTGCTCGAGCCGGCCCATCAGCGCCGGCAGCTCGCCGGCGGGCAGCGGCTCTCCGGCCAGGTAGGGCTCGACCGCCAGGCAGGCGGGCGCGATCAGCAAGGCGGCCAGCGCCGCGAGCAGCTTCTTCACGGCGCTCAGATGAAGAGGCAGACGTCGGTCTCGCCCGCGAACTTCATGAAGGTGGCCGCGCCGCCGTACTCGATGCCGTCGATGAAGTCGGCCTTGTCGAACTCGAACAGGTCCACCGTCATCTGGCAGGCGATGAACTTGACGTCGGCTTCCTTGCACAGATCGCGCAGTTCGGTCAGCGAGGCCACGCCCTTCTTCTTCATCTTGGCCTTCATCATCGAGGTGGCCATCGCCTGCATGCCCGGCAGCACCGAGACCAGCACCGGCATCGGCACCGGCATGGGCATCGCCGGATTGGCCAGCGGGCTGATCGCGATGCCGCTCAGATCCTTGCGCAGCAGTTGCAGGCCGTAGAAGGTGAAGAACACCTGCACGTCCCATCCCAGCGAGGCCGCCGTCGACGCGAGGATCAGCGGCGGGTACGCCATGTCCAGCGCGCCCTTGGTGGCGATGATCGCCATCTTCTTGGTGGCCATCGGCTCAGGCTTTCCTCAGGAAGAAGACGTACTTGCCGCCCTCGCTGCCCGAGTGCAGCAGCGCGTTGCCGGTCTGCTCGGCGAACGCGGCCATGTCGCACACCGACCCCGGGTCGGTGGCGACGACGCGCAGCACCTGGCCCGCGGCCATGTCGGCGAGCGACTTTTTCGTCTTGACGATGGGCAGCGGGCAGGCCAGCCCCGAGGCGTCGAATTCCTTGTCGAAGTTCATGCTTGTCTCCAGTGCAATTCATGGCTATTAGCGCGGCGGCTGGACCGACCGTCTATTACCGCGATGGGTGAGCCTCGATAGCCCATTTGGGTAATGGGGTTTCGTGTGCGCGGCGTTCAGGATTCCGCACACGTCGAACGGTGCCTGCAGGGAGATGAAGTGATGACCAACCGTCGAGAGTTGCTGGCGCGCAGTGCGTCGCTCGCCGCCGCGCTGGCCGGCCTGGGCCTGCTGCCGCGCTCGGCGCTGGCCAACTGGTCGCAGGCCGCGTTCGAGGCCAAGACCATGCCCGAGCTGATGAAGGCGCTGGGCACCTCCGGCCCCGCCGAGAGCAAGGACGTGACGATCACCGGCCCGGACATCGCCGAGAACGGCGCGGTGGTGCCGGTGGGCGCGGCCACCACGCTGCCCAACGCGAAGCGGCTGCTGCTGCTGGTCGAGAAGAACCCCAACATGCTGGCGGCGATGTTCGACGTCACCGACGCGGTCGAGCCGAACATCGCCACGCGCGTGAAGATGGGCCAGTCGTCCAACGTGTTCGCGGTGGCGATCACGGCCGACAACAAGGTGCTCTACGCCGCCAAGGAAATCAAGGTCACCCTGGGTGGCTGCGGCGGCTGAGCACGAGGAGGATCAGAGATGGCAGACCCGATGCGCATCCGCGCCCAGGCGCAAGGCGACAAGACCACCGTGCGCGTGCTGATGAGCCACGAGATGGAAACCGGCCAGCGCAAGGACACCAGCGGCAAGACGATTCCCGCCTGGTTCATCCAGGAAGTCAGCGCGACCCACAACGGCAAGCCGGTGATGACGGCGCAGTGGGGCCCGTCGGTGGCGAAGAACCCGTTCCTGCAGTTCACGATCAAGGGCGCCAAGGCCGGTGACAAGGTCGCGATCAGCTGGAAGGACAACCGCGGCGACACCCGCAGCGACGAAGCCACGGTGAGCTGATCCGCGCGCGGGGCGGCGCCGCGGCGCCGCTCAATCCGCCCCTTGGCCGCCCGTCGGCATGCGCCGGCGCACGACCATCAGCGGCGGGTAGTTCACGTGCAGCTTGCGCTGGTGAAAACGCTCCAGGCGCTCGATCTCCACCCGTACGCGGTCGCTGAAGCCCTTGCGCTGGCCGCGCCGGTCGTGCAGCAGGTCGTCGAAGATCGCCTCGACCTCGTACTTGTCGCCCCAGGCGAGCGCCAGGCGGTTGGCGATGCGCGGGTAGTAGCGGCACAGGTGCTTGGGGTGGATGGCCGAGGGAATGCGCCGCAGCCATACGTGCGTCGGGCTCTGCAGCACGCGGTCCTGGTCGCGCTGCGGGCCGCGCAGGCGCAGCCACTGCGCGCCGTCGCCGCCCGCTGTCGGCTGTGCGTCCGCTGACGCCCCTTCGGAAATGTTGCCGCCGCTCATCGCTTGTTCACTGCCCTGCCCACCATGCGTTCCGGAATGCATTCTGCCGGTTCGGATGCACGCGCGCCGCGTGCCCGCGGGTCGCGCGCCGGAGCACGTGACTTTGTTGGCTGCCGGCGCGCGCCGGCACCCTGAACCAGGGAGGCACCAATGAAAAGAGCCGGCTCGCGCCGGCTCTTCCTTCCCGCGAGAAGCGGTCTTCTTATTCGGCCTTGTCGGCCTCGCCGGCCGTCTCGCCGGCCGTCTCGGCGGCCGGCTCGGGCCGGTCGACCAGCTCGACGTAGGCCATCGGCGCGTTGTCGCCGACGCGGAAGCCCATCTTCAGGATGCGCGTGTAGCCGCCCGGGCGCGCCTTGTAGCGCGGGCCGAGTTCGTTGAAGAGCTTGACGACGATCTCGCGGTCGCGCAGGCGGTCGAAGGCGAGGCGGCGGTTCGCCAGCGTCGGCTCCTTGGCCAGCGTGATCAGCGGCTCGACGACGCGACGCAGTTCCTTGGCCTTGGGGACGGTGGTCTTGATCGCCTCGTGCGCGAGCAGCGAGACGCACATGTTGCGCAGCATCGCCTGGCGATGCTCGCTGGTGCGGTTGAGTTTGCGGAGTCCGTGACGGTGACGCATGGTGCTTTCCTGTCCTTATTGAACCCCGGCCGTATCAGGTACCGGGGGGTGCACGCAGCGCTGAGCTTCGCTCAGCGCTTGTCCAGGCCTTGGGGCGGCCAGTTCTCCAGCCGCGCGCCGAGCGTGAGCCCGCGCGAAGCCAGCACTTCCTTGATCTCGTTGAGCGACTTGCGGCCCAGGTTCGGCGTCTTCAGCAGCTCGGTCTCGGTGCGCTGGATCAAGTCGCCGATGTAGTAGATGTTCTCGGCCTTCAGGCAGTTGGCCGAACGCACCGTCAGCTCCAGCTCGTCGACCGGGCGCAGCAGGATCGGGTCAAACTTCTGGTCGCTGCGCTCGGCGCGGCCGCCGGCTTCGAACAGCTGGTCGACCTGGCCCTCGAGCTGCGCGAACACCGCCAGCTGCTCGACCAGCACCTTGGCCGACGAGCGGATCGCCTCCTCGGGCGTGATGGCGCCGTTGGTGACGATCTCCATCACCAGCTTGTCGAGGTCGGTGCGCTGCTCGACGCGCGCGCTCTCGACCGTGTAGCTGACGCGCGAGACCGGCGAGAACGAGGCATCGAGCACGATGCGGCCGATCGACTTGGTCGGCTCGTCGCCGTAGCGGCGCAGCGTGCCGGGCACGTAGCCGCGGCCCTTCTCGACCTTGATCTGCATGTCGAGCTTGCCGCCTTGCGACAGGTGCGCGATCACGTGCTCGGGGTTGATGATCTCCACGTCGTGCGGCGTCTGGATGTCGCCGGCGGTGACCGGGCCCTCGCCTTCCTTGCGCAGCACCAGCGTCACTTCGTCGCGGTTGTGCAGGCGGAACACGACGCCCTTGAGGTTCAGCATGATGTGAACCACGTCTTCCTGAACCCCGTCGATCGCGGAGTACTCGTGCAGCACGCCGGCGATCGTCACCTCGGTGGGCGCGTAGCCGACCATCGACGACAGCAGCACGCGGCGCAGCGCGTTGCCCAGCGTGTGGCCGTAGCCGCGCTCGAACGGCTCGAGCGTGACCTTGGCGCGATTGCCGCCCAGCGGCTCCACGTTGATGGCTTTGGGCTTCAGCAGATTGGTTTGCATTGAGTCCTGTTCCTCTCAGTACCCTCGGCTCGTTACACCGATAAGGCAGGGGACATGGCCGGGGATTGGTTCGTCTTGCTTCGCCCCGGCAAACGAAGCAGATCCAGGAAGGGGTGTCGGCCTGTGGGCCGGCACCCCGCCGTCGTCTTCGGCGTCAGCGGGAATACAACTCGACGATCAGCGCTTCCTTGATGTCGGCGCCGAATTCGTCGCGGTCGGGCGCCTTCTTGAACACGCCTTCGAGCTTGTTCGCGTCGACCTGCACCCAGCCCGGCATGCCCTGCGCCTCGGCCAGCTTCACCGAGTCGGTGACGCGCAGCTGCTTCTTGGCCTTCTCGCGCACCGCCACGGTGTCGCCGGCCTTGACCGAGTACGAGGCGATGTTGACCACCTCGCCGTTGACCGTGATGCCCTTGTGCGAGACGAGCTGGCGCGCCTCGGCGCGCGTGCTGCCGAAGCCCATGCGGTAGACCACGTTGTCCAGGCGCGATTCGAGCAGCAGCAGCAGCGTCGCGCCGGTGTTGCCCTTGCGGCGCTCGGCCTCGGCGAAGTAGCGGCGGAACTGGCGCTCCAGCACGCCGTACATGCGCTTGACCTTCTGCTTCTCGCGCAGCTGCAGGCCGAAATCGCTGGTGCGGCTGCCCGAGGTGCGGCCGTGCTGGCCGGGCTTGGAGTCGAACTTGGCCTTGTCGCTGATCGGGCGGCGCGCGCTCTTCAGGAACAGGTCGGTGCCTTCACGGCGGGAAAGTTTGGCCTTGGGGCCGAGGTAACGTGCCACGTTGATGTCCTTCGTTCAATCTGACGCGACCTGGATGTCGCGCGAGCCTGGCGGGATGTTGTTGTGGGCGCTCAGGCGGTGGGCTTACAAGCGAAAAAGTCGGCGAGGCCGAAACGGCTTCGCCGACCACGGAAAACGGCGCTCAGATGCGGCGGCGCTTCTGCGGGCGGCAGCCGTTGTGCGGCACCGGCGTCACGTCGGAGATCGAGTTGATGCGGATGCCCAGCGAGGCCAGCGCGCGCACCGACGACTCGCGCCCCGGGCCCGGGCCCTTGATGCGCACGTCGAGGTTCTTGATGCCCTGCTCCTGCGCGGCGCGGCCGGCCACCTCGGCGGCCACCTGGGCGGCGAACGGCGTGCTCTTGCGCGAGCCCTTGAAGCCCTGGCCGCCGCTCGACGCCCACGACAGCGCGCCGCCCTGGCGGTCGGTGATCGTGATGATGGTGTTGTTGAACGACGCATGCACGTGCGCGATGCCGTCCGCGACGTTCTTGCGGATCTTCTTGCGCACGCGCTGCGCGGCGGTGTTGACGGGTGCCTTAGCCATGTTCGTGACCTTCGTTCAATGCTTGCTGCTTACTTCTTGACCAGGGCGCCCGACTTGCGCGGGCCCTTGCGCGTGCGCGCATTGGTCTTGGTGCGCTGGCCGCGCACCGGCAGGCCGCGGCGATGACGGAAGCCGCGATAGCAGCCGAGGTCCATCAGGCGCTTGATGTTGATCGACATCTCGCGGCGCAGGTCGCCCTCGATCGTCAGCTTGCCGATCTCTTCCCGGATCTTCTCCAGGTCGCCGTCGGTCAGGTCCTTGATCTTCTTCGAGTACGCGACGCCCACCGTGTCGCAGATCTTCTGCGCGGTCGTGCGGCCAATGCCGTAGATGTGCGTCAGGCCGATCTCGGTGTGCTTGTGCGGCGGGATGTTGATGCCAGCGATGCGTGCCATGTCCTAATCCTTCGGTTCTCAGCCTTGACGCTGCTTGTGACGCGGGTCGGTGCAGATCACGCGCACCACGCCCTTGCGGCGGATGATCTTGCAGTTGCGGCACATCTTCTTGACGGAAGCGGCGACTTTCATGCTCTTCTCCTAAGCCCTCGTCAGGCTGCTCACTTGGCCCGGAACACGATCCGGGCGCGACTCAAATCGTAGGGCGTCAGCTCGACCGTCACCTTGTCGCCCGGCAGGATGCGGATGTAGTGCATGCGCATCTTTCCGGAGATGTGGCCGAGCACGATGTGCCCGTTCTCCAACTTCACGCGGAACGTCGCGTTGGGCAGGTTCTCCAGGATCTCGCCCTGCATCTGGATGACATCGTCCTTTGCCATCTCAGCCCGCCTTGAAGTTCGCCTTCTTCAGCAGACTCTCGTACTGCTGGCTCATCACGTAGCTCTGCACCTGGGCCCAGAAGTCCATCGTCACGACGACGATGATCAGCAGGCTGGTGCCGCCGAAGTAGAACGGCACGTTGTACTTCAGCACCAGGAATTCGGGCAGCAGGCACACCAGCGTGATGTACACCGCGCCCACCAGCGTCAGCCGCGCCAGGATCTTGTCGATGTGCCGCGCGGTCTGCTCGCCCGGGCGGATGCCGGGGATGAACGCGCCGCTCTTCTTCAGGTTGTCGGCGGTCTCGCGGCTGTTGAACACCAGCGCCGTGTAGAAGAAGCAGAAGAACACGATCGCCGCGGCGTACAGCATCACGTAGATCGGCTGGCCGGGCGACAGCAGGCTGGCGATGTCCTTCAGCCAGCGCAGGCTGTCGCCGGTGGCGAACCAGCCCACCACCGTGGCCGGCAGCAGGATGATCGACGAGGCGAAGATCGGCGGGATCACGCCCGACATGTTCAGCTTCAGCGGCAGGTGCGACGACTGCCCGCCGTAGACCTTGTTGCCGACCTGGCGCTTGGCGTAGTTCACCAGGATCTTGCGCTGGCCGCGCTCGACGAACACGACGATGTAGGTCACCACCACCACCAGCGCGATGATGAACAGCGACACGATGATGCTCATCGCCCCGGTGCGCACCAGCTCGAACAGCCCGCCGATCGCGTTGGGCAGGCCCGCGGCAATGCCCGAGAAGATGATGATCGAGATGCCGTTGCCCAGGCCGCGCTCGGTGATCTGCTCGCCCAGCCACATCAGGAACATCGTGCCGGCCACCAGGCTGACGATCGCCGTCATGCGGAAGCCGAAGCCCGGCGTGATCACGAGGCCCGGCGAGCCTTCCAGCGCCAGCGCGATGCCCAGCGCCTGGAACAGCGCCAGGCCCAGCGTGCCGTAGCGCGTGTACTGCGTGATCTTGCGGCGGCCGGCCTCGCCTTCCTTCTTCAGCGCCTCGAGCGTCGGCACCACGTAGGTCATCAACTGCATGATGATCGACGCGGAGATGTAGGGCATGATGCCCAGCGCGAACACCGTGAAGCGCGACAGCGCGCCGCCCGAGAACATGTTGAACAGGCTCAGGATGCCGCCGGCCTGGCCCTGGAACAGCTGCTGGAGCTGGTTCGGGTCGATGCCGGGCACCGGGATGTGCGCGCCGATGCGGTAGACCATGAGCGCGAGCACCAGGAAGACGAGCCGGCGACGCAGGTCGCCGAACTTGCCGCTCTTGGCCAGTTGAGTCGCGTTGGTTGCCACTGAGATCCGTTCTTGGCTAAGCGTGCGCGGCCGTTCAGGCCACCGAGCCGCCGGCGGCTTCGATGGCGGCCTTGGCGCCGGCGGTGGCGCCGATGCCCTTGAGCGCGACCTTCTTGGTCAGCTCGCCGCGCTTGATCACCTTGACGGTCTGCGCCAGCTGGCTGACCAGCTTGGCCGCCTTCAGCGCCAGCAGGTCGACCTCGGCCGCGCCGAGCTTCTCCAGCGCGGTCAGCGTGATCTCGTCGTTGAACTTCAGCTTGGCCGACTTGAAGCCACGCTTGGGCAGGCGGCGCTGCAGCGGCATCTGGCCGCCTTCGAAGCCGACCTTGTGGTAGCCGCCCGAACGCGACTTCTGGCCCTTGTGGCCGCGGCCCGCGGTCTTGCCCAGGCCCGAGCCGATGCCGCGGCCGACGCGGCGGCGCGCCTTCTTGCTGCCCTCGGCGGGCTTGATCGTGTTCAGTTCCATCACAGCACCTTCACCAGGTACGAGACCTTGTTGACCATGCCGCGCACGGCCGGCGTGTCTTCCAGCGTCGATTCGCTGTTGAGCTTGCGCAGGCCCAGGCCGCGCACCGTGGCGCGATGCGACTCGCGCGTGCCGGCGATGCTGCGCACCAGCTTCACCGTGAGGGTCTTCTTCTCTGCCATGTCAGTTCTCCGCGCGCCGTTCAGCTGAACAGCTGCTCGACGGTCAGGCCGCGCTTGGCGGCCACTTCGGCCGGCGTGGTCGAGCTCTTCAGCGCGTCCAGCGTGGCGCGCACCATGTTGTACGGGTTGGCCGAGCCGAGGCTCTTGGCGACGATGTCGGTCACGCCCATCACCTCGAAGACGGCGCGCATCGGGCCGCCGGCGATGATGCCGTCGCCGGCCTTGGCCGGCGCCATCAGCACCTTGGCGGCACCGTGCTCGCCGGTCACCTTGTGCTGGATCGTGCCGTCCTTCAACTGCACCTTGAACATGTTGCGGCGCGCGGACTCCATCGCCTTCTGTACCGCCACCGGCACTTCCTTGGCCTTGCCCTTGCCCATGCCGATGCGGCCGTCGCCGTCGCCCACCACGGTCAGCGCCGCGAAGCTCAGCGTGCGGCCGCCCTTGACGACCTTGGTCACGCGGTTCACCGCGATCATCTTTTCCTTCAGGCCGTCGTCGTTGCCTTCGGTCTGCGCGCGGGGTTGAAACTTTGCCATGTTCGGTTTCCTCAGAACTGCAGGCCGGCTTCACGCGCGGCTTCGGCCAGCGCCTTGACGCGGCCGTGGTACGCGAAGCCCGCGCGGTCGAACGCCACCTTCTCGATGCCAGCGGCCTTGGCCTTCTCGGCGATGCGCTTGCCGATCACCGTGGCCGCGGCCACATTGCCGCCCTTGCCCGCGGCGCCGAGTTCCTTGCGCACGTCGGCCTCGGTGGTGGAGGCGCTGGCCAGCACCTTGGTGCCGTCGTCGGAGACGACGCTGGCGTAGATGTGCAGGTTGGTGCGGTGCACCGTCAGGCGCGCGACATCCTGCTTGGCGATGCGCGCACGGGTCTGGCGGGAGCGGCGCAGGCGCTGATCTTTCTTGTTCAGGGTCATGGTCGTCGCTCCTTACTTCTTCTTGGTTTCCTTGAGGGTCACCTTCTCGTCCGCGTAGCGGATGCCCTTGCCCTTGTAGGGCTCGGGCGGGCGGATCGCGCGCACCTCGGCGGCGATCTGGCCGACCACCTGGCGGTCGGCGCCCTTGATGACGATCTCGGTCTGCGTCGGGCAGGTCACGGTGATGCCCGCGGGCATGTCCTTGACCACCGGGTGCGAGAAACCGATCTGCAGGTTCAGCTTGGCGCCCTGCGCGGCGGCGCGGAAGCCCACGCCGACCAGGTTCAGCTTCTTCTCGAAGCCCTTGCTGACGCCGTCGACCATGTTGGCCACCAGCGCGCGCATCGTGCCGCTCATCGCGTCGGCCTCGGCCGTTTCGTTGGCCGGGGCGAACTTCAGCGTGCCGGCGTCGTTGGCGATCGTGACCAGCTCGTTGACCGGACGCACCAGCGTGCCCAGCGAGCCCTTGACGCTGATCTGCTCAGCGCTGACCGACACGTCCACGCCCTTGGGCACGGCGATCGGCATCTTTCCCACTCGAGACATCTCGCTCTCCCCTTAGGCGACGTAGCAGAGCACTTCGCCGCCGATGCCGGCCTGGCGCGCCTTGCGGTCGGTCATCACGCCCTTGGGCGTGGTGACGATGGCCACGCCCAGCCCGTTCATCACGTTCGGGATGTCGTGGCGGCCCTTGTAGATGCGCAGGCCCGGGCGGCTGACGCGCTCGATGTGCTCGATCACCGGACGGCCGGCGTAGTACTTCAGCGCGATCTCGAGCTGCGGCTTGGCGGCTTCGCCGCGGATGGCGAAGTCCTCGATGTAGCCCTCGTCCTTCAGGACCTGGGCGATCGCGACCTTCAGCTTGGACGACGGCATGACGACGCTGGTCTTCTCGACCATCTGCGCGTTGCGGATGCGCGTCAGCATGTCGGCGATGGGATCACTCATGCTCATGTGAATTGCTCCTGTGCGCGCCGATTACCAGCTGGCCTTGACGACACCGGGGATGTCGCCCTTGAAGGCCAGTTCGCGGATCTTGTTGCGGCCGAGGCCGAACTGGCGGAACGTGCCGCGCGGACGGCCGGTGATCTCGCAGCGGTTGCGCTGGCGCGTCGGGTAGGCGTTGCGCGGCAGCTTCTGCAGCTCCAGGCGCGCGGCGTAGCGTTCCTCGTCGGACTTCTTCGCGTCGTTGGCGGTCGCCTTCAGCTCGTCGTACTTCTTCTTGTACTTGGCGACCAGTTGCTCGCGCTTGAGTTCGCGCTGGATGAGTGAGAGTTTAGCCACGGGCCACCTCAGTTCTTGAACGGGAACTTGAATGCGGCGAGCAGCGCCTTGCATTCGTCGTCGGTCTTCGCGGTCGTCGTGATGCTGATGTTCAGCCCGCGCAGCGCGTCGATCTTGTCGTAGTCGATCTCGGGGAAGATGATCTGCTCCTTCACCCCGATGTTGTAGTTGCCGCGGCCGTCGAACGAGCGGCCCGAGATGCCGCGGAAGTCGCGCACGCGCGGCAGCGAGATCGTCACGAAGCGGTCGAGGAACTCGTACATGTGCACGCCGCGCAGCGTGACCATGCAGCCGATCGGCACGTTCTCGCGGATCTTGAAGTTCGCGATCGCCTTGCGCGACTTGGTGACCACCGGCTTCTGGCCGGCGATCTTGGTGAGGTCGCCGACGGCGTTGTCCATCACCTTCTTGTCCGCCACCGCCTCGCTGACGCCCATGTTCAGCGTGATCTTGGTGATGCGCGGCACCTCCATGATCGACTTGTAGCCGAACTTCTTCACCAGCTCGGGGACGATCTTCTCGCGGTACACCGCCTGCAGGCGGGCGCTTTGCTGTTGAGCCATGTTCGTGATCCCCTCAGGCCTTGATCTCTTCGCCGCTGGACTTGAAGACGCGCGCCTTCTTGCCGTCGGCCAGCAGCTTGATGCCCACGCGGTCGGCCTTGGCCGTCGCCGGGTTGTAGATCGCCACGTTGCTCTGGTGGATCGACATCGACTTCTCGACGACGCCACCGGTGGTGCCCTTCATCGGGTTCGGCTTGACGTGCTTCTTCACCACGTTGACACCCTCGACGACGAGGCGCTCGGTGTCGACGCGCTGCGTCACGGTGCCGCGCTTGCCCTTGTCGCGGCCGGTCAACACGATGACCTGGTCGCCCTTGCGAATCTTGTTCATGGCCTGTCCTTCTTTCGCGTGCCGCTCAGAGCACTTCCGGCGCCAGCGAAACGATCTTCATGAAGCGCTCGGTGCGCAGCTCGCGCGTGACCGGCCCGAAGATGCGGGTGCCGATCGGCTCGAGCTTGGCGTTCAGCAGCACGGCGGCGTTGCCGTCGAAGCGAACCAGCGAGCCGTCCTGGCGGCGCACACCCTTGGCGGTGCGCACGACCACGGCGCTGTAGACCTCGCCCTTCTTGACGCGCCCGCGCGGCGCGGCTTCCTTGATGGAAACCTTGATCACGTCGCCGATGCCGGCGTAGCGGCGCTTGGAGCCGCCCAGCACCTTGATGCACATGACGGACTTCGCGCCAGTGTTGTCCGCGACGTCGAGTCGCGATTGCATTTGGATCATTGTTCTGTCCCCAACTTGAGCCCGCAGTCGCCTGCCAGCTCAGTCTTGGGCCCGTTGTGTGGGCGGATCCGAAGCTCGACGTTTCCCGAACGGGCGTTGGCCGAGCTTTCGGCGAAGCTGCGGATTATGAGGGAAATCCGCGACCCGTGTCAAACGCTCAGGCGAGGATCTGCCTGGCCTGGGCCAGCAGCGTGCCGGCGTCGCTGACCTCGAACTTGCCCGGCCCCTCGATGTTCAGCGCCTTGACCACGCCGTCGACCACCAGCATCGAGTAGCGGTTCGAGCGCAGGCCCATGCCGCGCGCCGAGAGGTCGAGCGTCAGCCCGGTCGCCTTGGCGAAATCGGCGCTGCCGTCGGCCATCATGCGCACCTTGCCGGCGGTGTGCTGCTCGCGCCCCCAGGCGCCCATCACGAAGGCGTCGTTGACCGACACGCACCAGATCTCGTCGATGCCGGCCTGGCGCAATTCGTCGAACTTCTCGACGTAGCCGGGCACGTGCTTGGCCGAGCAGGTCGGCGTGTAGGCGCCGGGCAGGCCGAAGATCGCGATCTTCTTGCCCGCCGTGAGCTGCTCCACGTCGAAGCTGTTGGGGCCGAGCGTGCAGCCGTTGCCCTCGACCTCGATGAACTCCTGCAGCTTGCCCGCGGGCAGCCTGTCTCCGACCTTGATCATCGTCGTCTCCTCTTGGTTGTGGCGGCCCCAATGAAAAACGGCCGGGCGCAAGTATTCCAGCGTTCCGGCCGATTCGCGCGAGGGCCCGCAAAGGCCTCGCGCGCCAGCTTGGCTTAGACGGCCGCGGCCTTCTGCACCAGGCGCGTCACCACCCACGACTTGGTCTTGGAGATCGGCCGGCTCTCGGCGATCTCGACCACGTCGCCGAGCTTGTACTCGCCGTTCTCGTCGTGCGCGTGGTACTTGCTCGACTTGCCGACGATCTTGCCGTACAGCTCGTGCTTGGTGCGGCGCTCGACCAGCACGGTGATGGTCTTGGCGCGCTTGTCGCTGACCACCTTGCCGATCAGGGTGCGGGTGTTCTTGGCTTGTTGGGTCTGGGCTTCGCTCACTTCGCAGCCTCCTTCTTCTTCTCGGCCAGGATGGTCTTGGCGCGAGCGATGTCGCGGCGGGTCTTGCCCAGCTGCGAGTGGTTGTTCAGCTGCTGGGTGGCCTTCTGCATGCGCAGGCCGAAGTGCGCCTTGAGCAGATCGCCGACTTCCTTCTCGAGGCCGGCGACGTCCTTGGCGCGCAGTTCAGATGCTTTCATGGTCTTGCTCCTCAGGCGCCGATCGCGCGAGCGACGAAGGTGCACTTCAGCGGCAGCTTGGCCGACGCGAGCGTGAACGCCTCGCGCGCCAGCGCCTCGGGCACGCCGTTGATCTCGTACAGCACCTTGCCCGGCTGGATCTCGGCCACCCAGTACTCCGGGTTGCCCTTGCCGTTGCCCATGCGGACTTCGGCCGGCTTCTGCGAGATCGGCTTGTCCGGGAAGATGCGGATGAAGATGCGGCCGCCGCGCTTGATGTGGCGCGAGATGGCGCGGCGCGCCGCCTCGATCTGGCGCGCCGTCAGGCGGCCGCGCTCGGTGGCCTTCAGGCCGAAGTCGCCGAACGACACGGCGGCACCGCGCGTGGCGATGCCGGTGTTGCGGCCCTTCTGCTCCTTGCGGTACTTTCTGCGATTGGGTTGCAGCATGGCTTATTCTCCTTTGCCCTCGGCGCCCGGCGCGGCGGCCTTGCGCACGCGCTTGACGGCCGGGGTCTTGGGCGCATCGGCGGCCACGGCAGGCTTGTCGCTGCCGTCGGCGGGCGCGCCGGCCTGGCGCGGGGCGCGGTCGGCGCCCGGGCCACGGCCGCGGCCGCGGTCGTCACGGCCGCCCGGGCCGCCGGGGCGCGGGCCGCGGCGCGGACGGCGGTCGTCGCCCTCGCCTTCCGGCTTGGCCGCGGGCGCTTCGCCCTGGCCGAGGCGGTCGCCGCGGTAGACCCACACCTTCACGCCGATCACGCCGTAGGTGGTCTTGGCTTCCGAGAAGCCGTAGTCGATGTCGGCCTTCAGCGTGTGAAGCGGCACGCGACCTTCGCGGTACCACTCGCAGCGCGCGATCTCGATGCCGTTCAGGCGGCCCGACGACATGATCTTGATGCCCTGCGCGCCCAGGCGCATCGCGTTCTGCATCGCGCGCTTCATCGCGCGGCGGAACATGATGCGCTTCTCGAGCTGCTGGGTGATCGAGTCGGCGATCAGCTGCGCATCGATCTCGGGCTTGCGCACTTCCTCGATGTTCACCGCCACCGGCACGCCGAGGCGGCGCGTCAGTTCGGCCTTGAGGTTCTCGATGTCCTCGCCCTTCTTGCCGATCACCACGCCCGGACGCGCCGAGTAGATGGTGATGCGGGCGTTCTTGGCCGGACGCTCGATCAGGATGCGCGAGACGGCGGCGCTCTTCAGGCGCGTCTTGAGGAAGTCGCGAACCTTCAGATCCTCGGCCAGCATGCCGGCGAAGTTCTGGTTGGAGGCGTACCAGCGCGAGGCCCAGTTGCGCGTGACCGGCAGACGGAAGCCCACCGGATGAATTTTTTGTCCCATGTTCCTTGCGCCCTCAGTTGCCGACGGTGACGAAGATGTGGCAGGTCGGCTTGCTGATGCGGTTGCCGCGGCCCTTGGCACGCGCGGAGAAGCGCTTCAGCGTGGCGGCCTGCTCGACGTAGATCGAGGTGACCTTCAGCTCGTCGATGTCGGCGCCGTCGTTGTGCTCGGCATTGGCGATGGCCGATTCGAGCGCCTTCTTGACGATGCCGGCCGCCTTCTTGGGCGTGAACGTCAGGATGTTGATCGCCTGGTCGACCTTCTTGCCGCGGATCATGTCGGCCACCAGCCGGCCCTTGTCGGCCGACAGGCGGACGCCGCGAACGATTGCTCGGGTTTCCATCGTCGTCATCCTTACTT
>JAKOZT010000143.1 GCA_029779845.1 Pseudomonadota bacterium
CAGGCGCTCTACAGCGCGCAGGCCTTGGTGACGCGCGACCCGCAATTGCGCAAGCAATTCGAGCAGGCCGCGCGCGAGGAGACCGACCACCTCGCCTGGACGCAGCAGCGGCTGCAGCAACTCGGCGCGCGCGCCAGCCTGCTCAACCCGCTGTGGTACGGCGGCGCGTTCGCGATCGGCCTGCTCGCGGGCCGCGCCGGCGATCAGGCCAGCCTGGGCTTCCTGCTCGAGACCGAGCGCCAGGTGGAGCGACACCTCGAAGGCCATCTCGATCGCCTGCCGGCGCAGGACAGCGCTTCGCGCGCCATCGTCGAGCAGATGCGCGACGACGAGGCGCGCCATGCCGACGCTGCGCAGGCCGCCGGCGCGATGACGCTGCCGCTGCCGCTGCGCTGGGCGATGAGGGCGGCGGCCAAGGTCATGACGGCCACGGCGCAGCGGATCTAGTTCGAGACGATCTCGAAGCTGCTCGTCATCTCGGCCGTCTTGCCGAGCATCGCGCTGGCCGAACAGTACTTCTCGTGCGACATGCGGATCGCACGCTCCACCGCCACCTCGGGCAGCCCCTGACCGCTGACGACGAAGTGCATGTGGATCTTCGTGAACACCTTCGGGTCTGCCTCGGCGCGCTGCGCCTCGAGCTTGACGCGGCAGCCGCGCACGTCGTGCCGGCCGCGCTTCAGGATCAGCACCACGTCGTAGGCGGCGCAGCCGCCGGTGCCCGCCAGCACGGTCTCCATCGGGCGCGGCGCGAGGTTGCGGCCGCCGCCGTCGGGCGCGCCGTCCATCGTGAGCACATGGCCGCTGCCGGTCTCGGCGAGAAAGGCCATGCCGCTGCCCGGCAGCCAGTCGATCGTGCACTCCATGTTCGTTTCCTCGGCATTCGCGCACTCCGGCGGTGCGCGCGGCGCGCATTGTGCAACGCATCACGCTCTCGCTCGAGGGGCCTCCCTAGATGGTTTGACGAAAGCATATTGCGGCGCAGCATGAATGGGCCTACACTGTTTCGCATTCGGTGCTCGTTTGTGTTCGTTTCGACGCGCATGCGGGAGCCGAACCGATTGTCTCCTCCACCTCCTCCATTGGTGGATTCGGCCCAGGGCAGCAATGCCTTGGGCCTTTTTCTTGGGCGGGGCGCGCAAGGGCGGCGGGTATGATGCGGCGCCGCAAAGCCACCCGACCCGGCGCATGACGATGAAGGCGAAGAAGAGCAAGGCGCCGAGCCTGGCCGACTACCTGCAGAAAATCCTCACCGCGCGCGTCTACGACGTGGCGCAGGAGACGCCGCTGGCGCCGGCGCGCGGCCTGTCGCGCCGGCTCGGCAACCAGGTGCTGCTCAAGCGCGAAGACAGCCAGCCGGTGTTCAGCTTCAAGCTGCGTGGCGCCTACAACAAGATGGCGCACCTGAGCGCCGAGCAGCTGCAGCGCGGCGTCATCTGCGCCTCGGCCGGCAACCACGCGCAGGGCGTCGCGCTCGGCGCCAAACAGCTCGGTTGCCGCGCGCTGGTGGTGATGCCGGTGACCACGCCCAAGCTGAAGGTCGACGCGGTGCGCGCGCTCGGCGGCGAGGTGGTGCTGCACGGCGAGAGCTATTCCGACGCCTACGGGCACGCGCAGGCGCTCGAGCGCGAACGCGGCCTGACCTTCGTGCACCCCTTCGACGACCCCGACGTGATCGCCGGCCAGGGCACGATCGGCATGGAGATCGTGCGCCAGCATCCGGGGCCCATCGACGCGGTGTTCGTCGCGATCGGCGGCGGCGGGTTGATCTCCGGCGTGGCGGCTTACCTGAAATCGGTGCGGCCCGAGATCAAGGTGATCGGCGTGCAGATGAACGACTCCGACGCGATGCTGCGCTCGGTGCGCGCGGGCAAGCGCGTGACGCTGTCCGACGTCGGCCTGTTCGCCGACGGCACCGCGGTCAAGCTGGTCGGCGAGGAGACCTTCCGCCTGGCGCGCGAGCTGGTCGACGACTTCGTCGTGGTCGACACCGACGCCGTCTGCGCGGCGATCAAGGACGTGTTCCAGGACACGCGCAGCATCATGGAGCCCTCCGGCGCGATGGGCGTGGCGGCGCTCAAGCAGTACGCCGAGCGGCATGGGCTGAAAGGCAAGACCTTCGTCGCGATCACCTGCGGCGCCAACATGAACTTCGACCGGCTGCGCTTCGTCGCCGAGCGCGCCGAGGTCGGCGAGCAGCGCGAGGCGATCTTCGCCGTGACCATCCCCGAGGAGCGCGGCAGCTTCAAGCGCTTCTGCGAGCTGGTCGGCCCGCGCGCGGTCACCGAGTTCAACTACCGCATTTCGGACGCGAACCAGGCGCACGTGTTCGTCGGCGTCGCGGTCGCCAATCGCGAGGAGGCGCACAAGCTCGCGCGCGGCTTCGAGCGCCACGGCTTCGCGACGCTCGACCTCACCGACGACGAGCTCGCCAAGCAGCACCTGCGCCACATGGTCGGCGGGCGCAGCGAACTGGCGAAGGACGAGCGCCTGTACCGCTTCATCTTCCCCGAGCGGCCCGGCGCGCTGATGCGCTTCCTCTCCAGCATGCATCCGGGCTGGAACATCAGCCTGTTCCACTATCGCAACCAGGGCGCCGACTACGGGCGCATCCTGGTCGGCATCCAGGTGCCGAAGGCCGACAAGAAGGCTTTCCGTGACTTCCTGGAAACGCTGGCCTATCCCTGCGAAGACGAGACCGACAACCCCGTGTACCGCATGTTCCTGCGCTGACGCACAATCCACAGCGCCATGTCGGTCAACCGCTCCCTGATCACGCCCACCGCCAACCCGCTGCTCGAGCAGGCGTTGCGCGAGAAGCTGCAGCGCCGCAGCGAAACCACCGGCAGCCTGGGCGAACTGGAGCCGCTGGCGGTGCGCCTGGGCCTGGTGCAGAACACGCTCAAGCCGCGCTTTCGCGCGCCGCAGCTGGTGCTGTTCGCCTCCGACCACGGCCTGGCGGTCGACGGCGTCGGCGTGCCCGGCGGCGCTTCCACCGCCAAGCTGGTCGCGCGGCTGCTCAGCTCGCAATTGCCGGTGGCGGTGTTCGCGCGCATCCAGGGGCTGGAGCTGTCGGTGGTCGACTGCGGCATCGCCGAGCCGGTGGCGCCGCACGCGCGGCTGCTGGCGCGCAAGATCGCGCACGGCACGCGCAGTTCTCGCGCCGCGATGGCGATGTCGCTCGACCAGGCGCACGCCGCCATCCGCGCCGGCATGGAGATCGCCGATTCGCTGCCCGGCAACGCGATCGCCTGCGCCGGCATCGGCGTGGGCGCGCACGCCAGCGCGGCGCTGGTGCTCTCGCGCCTGTCCGACACGCCGCTGCAGGAATTCCTCGCCTCCGGCCCGACGATGCCGCCGGAAGACCTGAACCACCTCGTCAACGTGCTGGCCGGCGCGCAGGGGCGCCACAAGGACGCGAGCGATCCGGTGGAGGTGCTGGCCGCCTTCGGCGGCTTCGAGATGGCGATGATGGTCGGCGTGATGCTGGTGGCCGGCAGCAAGCGCCACCTCGTGATCGCCGACGGCATGACCGCCTGCGCCGCGCTGATGGTCGCCTCGCGCATCGCGCCGGCGGTGACCGACTACTGCGTCTACTGCCGCAGCCACAACCACGGCGGGCTGGACCGCGCGCTGTCGCTGTTCCAGGCCACCGCGCTGCTCGAGCTGGGCATGGAAAGCACCGACGGCACCGGTGCGACGCTCGCCTGGCCGCTGGTGCGCAGCGCCGCCGCGCTGCTGACCGAAGTGGCCGAGGGCGAAGACCCGGGCCCGTCACTGCCGGCCGAGATGGCGCCGAGCACGCGCGCCGGTTTGCTGAGCTGAGAATCCTCCTCGGGCGTGCGTCAGCGCGCGATGTTGGCCGGCAAGCGGCCACGCGGCATGGACGGCGGCTGAGAGGCCGCGTCCGAGGCCGACTGCGTCGGCAGGGCCATCGGCAGCGAGGCCGTGCCCGAGGGGGCCGGCTGCTGCGCCGGCGTTGGCCCGGCGGCGGCGCCGAACTTCAATCCATCGGGCATCGGTGGCAGCGTGCCGGTGGCGGCACTCGCCAGCGGCGGCACTTCGAGCGTCAGCGCGGCGCCGCCTTGCGCCGGGCCGATCGCCGCGCTGCGAAGGCTCACCGATTGCAACACCAGGTTGCCATCGAGCGGCGCGCCCACCGCGTAGGCACGCGCCGGCTTGGCGTCGACGGCGATCAGCGCATAGCCGCTCTCGCCCTGCCTGCTCGCCATCACGCCGAGCAGCTTGAAGCGCGAGGCGAGTTCCGGCGCGGCCGGCGTGGCGCTGGGCGTGGAAGGCGTGGCGCCGAGCAGGCGCGTCAGGTCGCCGCGCAGCGCGCCGGCGTCGCCCACCGCCACCGCGTGGGCGGGCGCGCCGGGCGCGCGCACCATCAGGCGCAGCCCCCAGAACACCACCGTGGCGGCCACCAGCGCCCAGACGACGAAGGCCGTGAGTCTTGCCAACATGCGCAGGATTATCATCGACCGGATCTGCAATACCGCGGCCGTGCCGAGGCGCTTCGTTTCATGATGTCCTGCTCCGCCCTTCCCCGCCGCCGCCTCGTGCAACGCGGCTTCACGCTGATCGAGCTGATGGTGGTGCTGGTGATCATCGGCGTGCTGGCCGCGCTGATCGTGCCCAATGTGCTGGACCGCGCCGACGACGCGCGCGTCACCGCGGCGCGCACCGACGTCAACAACCTGATGCAGGCGCTCAAGCTCTACCGCCTCGACAACCAGCGCTACCCGAGCGGCGAGCAAGGCCTGCAGGCGCTGGTGGTCAAGCCGACCGCCGGCGCCATCCCGCCGAACTGGAAGCCCTACCTCGAGAAGCTGCCCAACGACCCCTGGGGCCGGCCCTATCAGTACGCCAACCCGGGGCTGAAGGGCGAGATCGACGTGTTCAGCTTCGGCGCCGACGGCGTGCTCGGCGGCGAAGGCAAGGACGCCGAGGTCGGCTCCTGGCAGTGACACGGGAGCGCGCGTGCCGAGGCGGCAGTCCGGCTTCACGCTGATCGAGCTGCTGGTCGTCATCACGCTGATCGCGATCGCCAGCAGCGTGGTCACGCTGGCGATGCGCGACCCCGCCGCGACGCGCCTCGAACAGGAAGCCGCGCGCCTGGCGGCGCTGCTCGAATCGGCACGCGCCGAGGCGCGCGCCTCCGGCCTGCAAGGGCGCTGGGAGCCGCGCTCGGGCCAGGCCGACGTGCCGGGCTTCCGCTTCCTCGGCTTTCCCGACACCGAGCCGCGGCCGACCACCTGGCTGGCCGAAGGCACCAGCGCCGAGGTGGTCGGAGCGCGCGCCGTGGTGCTCGGGCCCGAGCCGATGATCGGCGCGCAGCGCATCGTGCTTCGGCTGGAGGCGCAGCGGCTGGTGCTGGCCACCGATGGGCTGGGGCCCTTCGTCGTGGTCGGCAACGAGGAGGCCGCGCCATGACGCGGCGCTGGCGGGCCGAGCGCCGGGCCGCTCCCAAGCCGGCCCGCGTCCCCTCGAGGGACCGGTCGACGTATTCGTCGACCGAGGGGCAGGCAGGCTTCACCTTGATCGAGGTGCTGGTCGGCGTCGCGATCGTCGCGGTGACGCTCGGCGCCGGCATCAAGGCGGCCGGCGCGCTGACCAACAACGCGCTGCGCCTGGCCGACGTGACGGCCGCGCAGTGGTGCGCCGACAACCAGCTCACCGGTCTGAAGCTGGCAAAGCAGTTCCCCAGCACCGGCGACGGCGAGTTTGGCTGCGAGCAGCTCGGCCGCGCCTACCGCGGCAAGCTGGTGGTGCGGCCGACGCCGAACCCGAACTTCCGCCGCATCGACGCGCAGGTGTTCAACGAGGTGGGCGAGCCGGTGCTGAGCTTGTCGACCGTGCTGGGCCGGTACTGACCATGAACAGGCGGCAGGGCTTCACCCTCGTCGGGGTCCACGCACTCGCCAAGGGCTTCACCCTTGTCGAGGTGCTGGTCGCGCTGCTGATCCTGGCGATCATGGCGGCGATGGCCTGGCAGGGCGTCGACGGCATCGTGCGCGCGCGCGACGCCAGCCAGCGCCAGCTCGAACAGACGCTGCGCCTGCAGACCGTGCTGGCGCAATGGCAGACCGACCTCGCCGCGGTGCAGGACACCGGCGCGGTGCCGCCGCTGGTGTTCGACGGCGCGACGCTGCGCCTGACGCGCGCCACGCCCGAGGGCGTGCAGGTGGTGGCCTGGTCGCTCAAGCCCGAGGCCGCCGACAACGCCTGGCGGCGCTGGGCCGGCGCGCCGGTGACCGGCAGCGCGGCCTTGCAGGACAGCTGGTTCGCCAGCCAGCAGCTGATGGGCGGCGAGCCCGGCGAGCTGCGCGCGGTCGAAGGCGTGTCGCAGTGGCAGGTGTATTTCTTCCAGGGCAACGCGTGGGCGAATGCGCAGTCCACCGGCAACGTCGCCGTGCCGCCGGCCGGTGGCGCCAGCGGCGTTCCCTTGCAGCGCGCGGCGCTGCCCTCGGGCGTGCGCGTGGTGCTGAGCTTCGCGCCGGGCGGCGGCTTCGCCGGCACGCTGACACGCGACGTGATGCTGGGGCCATGAAGACGACGCCGCATCGCCAGCGCGGCGCCGCGCTGCTCACCGCGCTGATCATCGTCACCCTGGTCGTCACGCTGGCCGCCGCGATGGTGTGGCAGCAGTGGCGCGCGGTGCAGGTCGAGAGCGCCGAGCGCGCGCGCATGCAGTCGGGCTGGATCCTGCAAGGCGCGCTCGATTGGGCGCGCCTGATCCTGCGCGAAGACGCGCGCTCCGGCCGCCCCACCGCGCTGACCGAACCCTGGGCCACGCCGCTGGCCGAGGCGCGGCTGTCGACCTTCCTCGCCGCCGACAAGGACCGCAACGCCGAGGACGACGGCCCCGAAGCCTTCCTGTCCGGCTCGATCAGCGACGCGCAGGCGCGCTTGAACCTCACCAACCTCGTCGACGCGCAGGGCAAGCCTTCGCTGCCCGACGTGCAGGCGTTTGAACGGCTGTGCCAGACCATCGGCATCGGGTCGGATCTCGCCGCGCGCATCGCCGCCGGCTTGCGCGACGCGCAGGCCGCCACCGGCGCCAACGCGCCGCTGCGCCCGCGCACGCTGGCGCAGCTCGCCTGGCTGGGCGTCGATGCCGACACCATCGCGGCGCTCGAACCCTATGCCACGCTGCTGCCGGCGCGCAGCCCGGTGAACGTCAACACCGCGCCGCGCGAGGTGATCGCCGCGGCGATCAAGGGGCTGGACCTCGCCACCGCCGAGCGCCTCGTGCAGTTGCGCCAGCGCGATCCGTTCAAGAGGATCGAGGACGTGCAGGCGCAGATCCCCGGCCTCGGGCCGCTGACCGCCCAGCAGGTCGAGGTGCGCTCGAGCTGGTTCGAGGTGCGCGGCCGCCTGCGGCTGGACGACCGCGTGCTCGAACAGCGCTCGCTGGTCTTTCGCAGCGGGTTGGACATGCTGGTGCAGCAGCGCGAACAGGTGTCCACTGTCGAGGGCTTGCGGCGCTGAAGCAGCGGGCTCACATTCATGTGCTAAGTGCTTGATTTGTGAAGGTTTGTAGAAACGTGCTGCCTACAATGCCGAACCCATGTCCACCCTCGTCGTCCAGATCCCCGAACGCCGCCGCCTGAGCGCGCGCGGCGCCGCCGTGCCGGAAGGCGCCACCTCCGACCTGGGCACCGAGTACGCCTACGCGCTGACCGGCGACGGCCTCGCGCTCACCGGCCACGGCCAAGCCGCCGCCGCGCTGCTGCCCAAGGCGGCCACGGTGGTGGCGATGCTGGCCGACAGCGACGTCAGCTGGCACCGCATCACGCTGCCCAAGGCGCCCGCCGCGCGGCTGCGCGCCGCGCTGGCCGGCGTGCTGGAAGAAGCGCTGCTCGACGATGCCGACGACGTGCACCTCGCCGTCGCGCCCGGCGCCACCGCAGGGCAGCCCACCTGGGTGGCGGCGGTCGACCGCGCCTGGCTGCGCGCCGAGCTGGCGGCGCTGGAGAAGGCCGACGTGTTCGTCGAGCGCATCGTGCCGGCCTCCTGGCCCGACGATCCGCCCAGCGGGCATTTCGCCGAGAGCGGCGAAACGCGCGCCGACGGCGCGGAGCCCGGCGTGCTGCTGCACTGGGCGCATGCCGACGGCGTGGCCAGCCTGCGCCTGCAGGGCGCGCTGGCGCGCGCGCTGGTGCCGCGCCCGGCGCCGGCCGGCACGCGCTGGAGCGCCACGCCCGGCGCGGTGGCGGCGGCCGAGCAGTGGCTGGGCATGCCGGTCAACGTGATGTCGCGCCCCGAGCGCGCCTTGCAGGCGGCGCGCAGCCTGTGGGATCTGCGCCAGTTCGACCTCGCCCAGCGCACCCGCGGCGCGCGCGCGCTGCGCGACGCGCTGCGCAAGTTCATGAGCCCGCAGTGGCGGCCGGTGCGCTTCGGCCTCGCGGCGCTGGCGGCGGCGCAGATCGTCGGCCTGAACCTGTGGGCCTGGCATCAGCGCAGCAGCATCGAGGCGCGCCAGAAGGGCATCCAGGCCGCGGTGCGCGCCGCCTTTCCGCGCGCCAGCGATCTCGACATCCAGCGCGACGCCGCCGCGGTGGCGCAGCGCGAAGTGCAGGCGCTGCGCACGCTGGCCGGCAAGCCGGGCGAGAACGACCTCGAAACGATGCTGATGGCGGCGGCCTCGGCCTGGCCGGCGGACCGCCCGGCGGTCGACACGCTGCGCTACGAATCGGGCCGGCTGACGCTGGCCGCCGCGGGCTGGAGCGAGCAGCAGCTGGCGCAGTTCCGCAGCGTGCTGCAGCCGGCCGGCTGGCAGGTGGAGAGCAACGGCGGGCAGCTCGTGCTGTCGCGCGCGCGTGCCGGGGGGCGTTCATGAATGCGCCGACGCTGCCGCCGGCCGTGGCGAAATCGCGCGAGCAGTGGCTCGCATGGTGGCGCACCCGCGCGCCGCGCGAGCGCCTCGCGCTCGGCACGGCGCTCGGCGTCGTCGTGCTGTTCCTCGGATGGCTGATCCTCGTGCAGCCGGCGCTGCGCACGCTGCGCGAGGCGCCGGCGCGCCTCGATGCGCTCGATGCGCAGCTGCAGCAGATGCAGCGCCTGGCCGCCGAGAGCCAGGGCCTGCGCGGCGCGAGCGCGGTGCCGCCGGCGCAGGCCGCGGCGGCGCTGAAGGCCGCCACCGACCGCCTCGGCGACAAGGGGCGTCTCTCGATGCAGGGCGAACGCGCGTCATTGACGCTGACCGGCGTCTCCCCCGAAGCGCTGCGCAGCTGGCTGCTGGAGGCGCGCGGCGCCGCGCGCGTGCGCCCCACCGAAGCGCAGCTGACGCGCGGCCCGCAAGGCTACAGCGGCACGCTGGTGGTCGCGCTCACGAGCGGCGGAGGCGCGCCGTGATCGGCCGCCGCCGCAAGGGCCCGCGCTGGGCCCACACCGCCTCGGCCACCGGCTGGGGCGAATCGACCTTCGCCGAGATCGCCTGGGACAAGTCGCGCGGCGCGGCGGCGCGCTGGGCCGCGGCCGGCGTGGTGCTGGGCGTGCTCGGCGGCCTGATCGCCTTCGCGCCGGCCGCCTGGCTGGCCGGCGCGATCGCCTCGGCGACCAGCCAGCGCCTGCTGCTGGCCGATGCGCGCGGCACGGTGTGGTCGGGCAGCGCGGTGGTGCTGCTGACCGGCGGGCCCGACAGCCGCGACGCCAGCGCCCTGCCCGGCCGGCTCGACTGGACCCTCGGCATCAAGGGCCTGGGCCTCGAACTGCGCGCGCGCCACGAGTGCTGCATCAACGGCACCGCCGCGCTGCAGGTCAAGCCCGGCTTCGGCCGCGTGACGCTGGCGCTCGCGCCCAGCCCCGGCTGGGTCGGCCAGTGGCCGAGCGCCTGGCTGGGCGGCCTGGGCACGCCGTGGAACACCATGCAGCTCGGCGGCAGCCTGCGGCTCGCCTCGCCGGGCCTGAGCGTCGAGAGCGTGCAAGGCCGCTGGCGCCTGGCCGGCAGCGCCGACCTCGACCTGATCGACGTCTCCTCGCGTGTCTCGACGCTGGAGACGCTGGGCAGCTACCGCTTGAGCATCGCTGCCGATCCGTCCGGCAACGGCGCGGCTGACCTGACGCTCGCCACCGAGCGCGGCGCCTTGCAGCTCAGCGGCAACGGCACGCTCTCGCCCAGCGGCGTGCGTTTTCGCGGCGAGGCGCGCGCCGCGCCCGGCGAAGAAGCGCCGCTGGCCAACCTGCTGAACATCATCGGGCGGCGCGACGGCGCCCGGTCCGTCATTTCGATCGGATGACCATGAAGCCACATCCCACCTCATTGCGCCGCCCGATGCGACGAGCCACCGCGACGCTGGCCGCCGCGATGCTCGGCAGCGCGCTGCTGCCGGCCCCGCTCGCGCTGGCGCAGGGCAACGCCAAGCCGGCGCAGCAGCGCGGCCGCTTCGCCGGCGGCGAGCCGGTGACGCTGAACTTCGTCAACGCCGACATCGACGCGGTCTCGCGCGCGATGGGCGCGATCCTCAAGCAGCAGTTCATCGTCGATCCGCGCGTCAAGGGCCAGATCACCCTCTTCAGCGAGCAGCCGATCACGCCGCGCGAGGCCTACCTGAACTACCTCGCCGCGCTGCGCGGGCTGGGCTTCACGGTGGTGGAGGCCGGCGGCCTGTTCAAGGTGGTGCCCGAGGCCGACGCCAAGCTGCAAAGCGGCACGGTGGCGATCGGCGACACCGGCCGCCGCGGCGACCAGATCCTCACGCAGATCTTCAAGCTCAACCACGAGAACGCCAACAACCTGGTGCCGGTGCTGCGCCCGCTGATCAGCCCGAACAACACCATCAACGCCAACCCGGGCAACAACTCGCTGGTGATCACCGACTACGCCGACAACCTGCAGCGCATCGCCAGGATCATCGCGGCGATGGACACGCCGGCGGCCGGCGAGGTCGAGGTGATTCCACTGCGCCACGCGGTGGCGGCCGATCTCGCGCCGATCGTGCAGCGCCTGGCCGACTCGGCCGGCGCCGCCGCGGTGCAGGGCGTGCCGGCCACCGGCGCGGCCAACAGCGCGGTGATCGCCGACCCGCGCAACAACAGCCTGCTCGTGAAAGCCGGCAGCCCGGCGCGCATGGCCAGCATCCGCTCGCTGGTCGAGCGGCTCGACCAGCCGCCGCAGGGCTCGGCGGCCGCCGGCAACATCTGGGTGGTGCACCTGAAGAACGCCGACGCCACCAAGCTCGCGCAGGTGCTGCGCGCCGCCTTCGCCACCAACACCACGGCCGGCGGCGGCATCGCCAGCACCGGCGTGGCGGGCACCGCCGCGCCGGCCGCCGCGGTGGCGCAGCCGGCCGGCATGAGCGGCGCCTCGGCGCAATCGACCTCGCCGGTGACCGCCGGCGCGGGGCCGTCCACCGGCGGCTTCATCCAGGCCGACCCGTCGACCAACTCGCTGGTCATCACCGCCGCCGAGCCGCTGTACCGCCAGGTGCGCGCGATGATCGAGCAGCTCGACTCGCGCCGCGCGCAGGTCTACATCGAGAGCATGATCGTCGAGGTGTCGGGCGACAACGCCGCCGACTTCGGCCTGCAGTGGCAGGGGCTGCTGGGCAACAGCGGCGACAAGTACGGCCTGTTCGCCGGCACCAGCACCTCGGTGGGCGGGCCCAGCATCATCTCGCTGTCGCAGACCGGCGCCGGCTCCGGCACCACGCTGCCGGGCGACGGCATCAACATCGCGCTGATCCGCAACTACGGCGGCACCTACGCGCTGGCCGC
Source organism: Pseudomonadota bacterium (assembly GCA_029779845.1). GTDB lineage: Bacteria > Pseudomonadota > Gammaproteobacteria > Burkholderiales > Burkholderiaceae_C > Piscinibacter. Next base: position 11,722 of record JAKOZT010000143.1, read on the forward strand.
GCTGGCGCGCGCGCTGCAGACGCAGGTCAACACCAACATCGTCTCGACGCCGAACCTGATCACGCTCGACAACGAGGAAGCCAAGATCGTCGTCGGCGAGAACGTGCCCTTCATCACCGGCCAGTACACCAACACCGGCACCGCGACGACCAGCCCGTTCCAGACCATCGAGCGCAAGGACGTGGGCATCACGCTGCGCATCCGCCCGCAGATCGGCGAAGGCGGCACGGTGCGCATGACGATCTACCAGGAGCAGTCGGCGGTGAAGGAGACCACCGCGGCGGGCACCAGCAACGCCGGCCCCTCGACCACCAAGCGCTCGATCGAATCGACCGTGGTGGTCGACGACGGCGCGATCCTGGTGCTGGGCGGCCTGATCAACGAGACCTTCCGCGACACCAAGGCCAAGGTGCCGCTGCTGGGCGACATCCCCGTCATCGGCGCGCTGTTCCGCAGCGAGAAGCGCGAGAAGAACCGCAGCAACCTGATGGTGTTCCTCAAGCCGACCATCATGCGCGACAACAGCGCGGCGAGCCGCCTGTCGATGGACCGCTACGACCTGATCCGCGCGCGCCAGCAGGACGCCCAGCCGGTGCCCAACCTGATGCTGCCGCTGCAGGACGCGCCGGTGCTGCCGGCGCTGCCGCCGGCCTCGGCGCCGGCCCCGGCGCCCGCGCAGTAGGAGCGCGAGAACATGGGCGCGCGCCACCCGCTTCCCTACGCCTTCGCGAAGGCCAACACGCTGCTGCTCGAGGACGACGGCGAGCGCCTGGTGCTGTGGGCGCCCGAGACGGTGGCGCTGCCCGCGCTGTCCGAGGTGCTGCGCCTGTACGACGTCGACGCGCTCGAGCGCGAGGCCGCGCCCTCGCTGGCCAGCCGCATCGCCGCGGCCTATGCCGGCGGCGAATCGAGCGCGGCCACGGTGGTGGGAGAAGTCGAAAGCGCGGTCGACCTGTCGCGCATGATGCAGGACCTGCCGGCGGTCGAAGACCTGCTCGAGGCCGCCAACGACGCGCCCATCATCCGCATGCTCAACGCGCTCTTGACGCAGGCCGCGAAGGACGGCGCGAGCGACATCCACATCGAGCCCTACGAACGCTCCAGCGCGGTGCGCTTCCGCGTCGACGGCACGCTGCGCGAGGTGGTGCAGCCCAACCGCGCGCTGCATGCCGCGCTGATCTCGCGCCTGAAGATCATGGCCGAGCTCGACATCGCCGAGAAGCGCCTGCCGCAGGACGGGCGCATCTCGCTGCGCATCGGCGGGCGCGCGGTCGACGTGCGCGTCTCCACGCTGCCCTCGGCGCACGGCGAGCGCGCCGTGCTGCGCCTGCTCGACAAGGGCGAGGCCAAGTTCAGCCTCGAATCGCTGGGCATGAGCGGCGCGGTGCTGACGCGCTTCGACAACCTGATCCAGCAGCCGCACGGCATCGTGCTCGTCACCGGGCCCACCGGCTCGGGCAAGACGACGACGCTGTATGCGTCGCTCGGGCGCGTCGACACGTCGACCACCAACGTGCTCACCGTCGAAGACCCGGTCGAATACGAGCTGCCCGGCATCGGCCAGACGCAGGTCAACCCGAAGATCGACCTGACCTTCGCGAAGGCGCTGCGCGCCATCCTGCGCCAGGACCCGGACGTGATCATGATCGGCGAGATCCGCGATTTCGAGACCGCGCAGATCGCGATCCAGGCCTCGCTGACCGGCCACCTGGTCTTGGCCACGCTGCACACCAACGACGCGCCCAGCGCGGTGACGCGCCTGACCGACATGGGCGTCGAGCCCTTCCTGCTGTCGAGCTCGCTGCTGGGCGTGCTGGCGCAGCGCCTGGTGCGCAAGCTCTGCCCGCACTGCAAGACGCGCGACGAACGCGGCCGCTGGCACCCGGTGGGCTGCAACGAATGCGGCATGAGCGGCTACAAGGGCCGCACCGGCGTCTACGAGCTGATGGTGGCCGACGACAAGGTGCAGGCCTTGATCCACAGCCGCGCCGCCGAGAGCCAGCTGTTCGTCGCCGCCGAGGAAGCTGGCATGCGCTCGATGCGCGAAGACGGCGAGCGGCTGGTGGCCGAAGGCATCACCTCGCTCGAAGAAGTCTTGCGCGTCACCCGCGAGTAAGCCCAAGTGCCCGCCTACAAGTTCGAAGCCCTCGACGCCGCCGGCAAGCCCAGCACCGGCCTGCTGGAAGCCGACAACGCCAAGGCCGCGCGCGCCCAGCTGCGCGCGCAGGCGCTGGTGCCGCTCGAAGTGAAGGCGGTGGCCGCCGACAGCACGCCGGCCGGCACGCTCACGCTCAAGCGCAAGGTCTTCGGCAGCACCGCTCTGACGGTGTGGACGCGCCAGCTCGCCGGGCTGGTCGGTTCGGGCCTGCCGCTCGAACGCGCGCTGACCGCGCTGGCCGACGAGGCGGAAGACAACCGCCAGCGCGAGCTGGTGGCGCATTTGCGCAGCGAGGTGAATTCGGGCTCGTCGTTCGCGCGCGCGCTGGCCACGCTGCCGCGCGAGTTCGACGACGTGTACCGCGGCGTGGTCGCCGCCGGCGAGGCGAGCGGCGCGCTCGGGCCCGTGCTGGAAAAGCTCGCCGACGACCTCGAGGAGCGCCAGGCGCTGCGCGCCAAGCTGATCGGCGCGACGCTCTACCCGGCGATCGTCTCGCTGATCGCGGTGGTGATCGTGGTCTTCCTCGTCACCTACGTGGTGCCGCAGGTGGCCTCGGTGTTCACCACCTCCAAGCGCGCGCTGCCGATGCTCACCGTTGCGATGCTCGCGATCAGCGGCTTCCTGCGCAGCTGGGGCTGGCTGCTGGTGCTGGCGATCGCCGGCGGCGTCGGCGCGCTGCTGTTCGCGCTGCGCAACGAGGCCTTCCGCGAGCGCTTCGACGCCGCCTGGCTGACGCTGCCGCTGATCGGCCGGCTCTCGCGCGGCTACAACGCGGCGCGCTTCGCCGGCACGCTGGCGATGCTGGCCGGCGCCGGCGTGCCCATCCTCAAGGCCCTGCAGGCGGCGGCCGAGACGCTGTCCAACCGCGCGATGCGCGCCGATGCGATGGAAGCGCTGGTGCAGGTGCGCGAAGGCGCGCCGCTGGCCTCGGCGCTGGCCACCAAGAAGCGCTTTCCGGGCCTGCTGGCGATGTTCTCGCGCCTGGGCGAGCAGACCGGCCAGCTGCCGGTGATGCTGGAGCGCGCCGCGCGCCAGCTCGGCGCCGAGGTGCAGCGGCGCGCGATGCAGATGGCGACGATCCTGGAGCCTTTGCTGATCGTCGCGATGGGCGGCGTCGTGATGCTGATCGTGCTGGCGGTGCTCTTGCCGATCATCCAGCTGAATCAATGGGTGAAGTAATCCCCGCTTCCTGAGGCTGCGCCCAGCGCCGCAGCATCTCCACCAGTTGGATGCGCGTGAAGGGCTTGGCGAGGTGGTCGTTCATGCCCGCCGCCAGGCAGCGCTCGCGCGCGCCCTCCAGCGCGTTGGCGGTCAGCGCGACGATGGGCACCGGCCGCGCGCCGCACAGGCGCTCGACCTCGCGCAGCGCGAGCGAGGCCTCGTAGCCGTCCATCACCGGCATGTGGCAGTCCATCAGCACCAGGTCGAAGCGGCCCACGCCCCACAGGCCGAGCGCCTCGTGGCCGTTGCTCGCCACGGTGACCGCGCAGCCCAGCGCGGCGAGGTGCGCCTGCGCCACCAGCTGGTTGACCTCGTTGTCCTCGGCCAGCAGCACGCGCAGCCCGGGCGCGAGCGCCTGCGCCTCGGGTTGTGCCGCCTCGGCCGCCGGCCGCGCCACGCCGCCCTCGGGGCCGGCGAGCAGCGCGCGCACCGTGTCGCCGAGCTGGTGGCGGCGCAGCGGCTTGGTCAGCCAGGCCTGCACCGCGTGGCCGGCGTCGATGTCGGCGTACGAGGCCGCCTCCAGCGAGGTCAGCACGGCGATCGGCAGGTGCGCGCTGCGCGCGTCGCGGCGCAGCGCGCGCGCCAGCGCCAGGCCGTCGACGTGCGGCATGTGCAGGTCGGTCAGCACGATGTCGAAGGGCTGGCCCTCGGCGGCGGCGCGCGTCACCAGGCCGAAGGCCTGGCGGCTGTCGGCGCACAGCACCACCGCGAGGCCCAGGCCCTTCAGGTAGTGCTCGACGATCAGCCGGTTGGTCTCGTTGTCGTCGACCACCAGCGCGCGCGCCCCTTCCAGCGAGGCGTGCGGCGCGCCGCTGGCCGGCGCGTCCTCGCCGGCGAGTTCGAGCGGGAACCAGATGCGGAACTCAGAGCCCTCGCCGGGGGTGCTGGTCAAGGCGATGCCGCCGCCCATCAGCGTCAGCAGGCGCCGGCAGATGCTCAGGCCCAGGCCGGTGCCGCCGAAGCGGCGCGTGGTCGAGCCGTCGGCCTGCTCGAAGGCGTCGAAGATGATCTTCTGCGCCGCTTCGCTGATGCCCACGCCGCTGTCGCGCACCGTGATCTCGATGCGCGGCGCGCCGTCGGCCGGCGCGCGCAGCGCACGCGCGGCGACGACGATCTCGCCGTGCATCGTGAACTTGACGGCGTTGGAGACGAGGTTGGTCAGCACCTGGCGCAGCCGCAGCGCGTCGCCGCTGATGCGCCGCGGCAGGCCGAGGTCGACGCGGCACAGCAGCTCGACGCCGTTGGCCTGCGCCGGCTTGGCGAACAGGGCGACGGTCTCCTCCACCACCTGCGCGAGGTCGAAGCCGTGGCGCTCCAGGCGCATGCGGCCGGCCTCGATCTTGGAGAAGTCGAGGATGTCGTTGAGGATCGCCAGCAACGCCTCGCCCGAGCCGAAGGCGGTGCGCGCGAACTGGCGCTGGCGCTCGGTCAGCGGCGAGTCGAGCAGCAGGTCGAGCATGCCCAGCACGCCGTTCATCGGCGTGCGGATCTCGTGGCTCATGTTGGCGAGGAATTCCGACTTGGCGCGGCTCGCGGCCTCGGCGGCCTCCTTGGCCTCGCGCAGGTCGCGCGTGCGCGCCTCGACGGTGGCTTCCAGTTCCTCGCGGTGCTTCTCCAGCGCCGCCTCGCGCACGCCGATCTGCGCCAGCAGGTCGTTGAAGCGCTCGACCAGGCGGCGGATCTCCTGCGGCCCGGCCTCGGCGGCGCGGCGCTGGTAGGCGTGGCTGCGCGCCACCTCGTCCATGAAGCGGACCAGCGCGCGCACCGGCTCGACCACCTCGGCGTGCACGCGCGCCGCGCTGCGCAGGCCGATCAGCAGCGCCACCAGCGCCACCGCGGCGGCCAGCAGCAGCCGCGTGCGCAACGCGCTCCACAGCGCGTCGAGGTTCTTCTCGATCACCAGCGTGCCGAGTTCCTGCTCGCCGACGCGCACCGGCACGGCGACGACGATGCGGCGCCAGTCGATCGTTTCGCCCGCCGTCTCGGGGCGCAGCGCATGCGCGGCATGCGCGGCGCGGCCGTCCCCCGCCTCGCGCCGGTATTCGGCGAACAGCGCGCCGCCCGGCAGCGTCAGCGTGGCGTGTTCGATCGAGGGCACGGCGGCGACGCTCGCGATGGTGGCGTCCGCCGACGCCTGGTCGCCGAACGCGAGCGCGCCCTGCACGTTGCCGGCCAGCACCGCGGAGACGCTGCGCGTCTCGGCGAGCGCCTGGCGGCGGCCGTTCCAGGCCTCGAAGATCGACGAGAACACGAAGGTCAGCGCCACCGCCAGCGCGATCGAGCCGATTGCCGACCGGCGCAGGCGCCGGCCGAGCGAGTGCGGGTTCGCCGCCTTCATGGCCGTGCCCCCGCAGCGTCGATCACGTTGCGCGCCACCTTCAGCAATTCGGCCGGCAGGCGCAGCTGCGCGCGCGCCGCGGCCTCGCGGTTGATGTCGAAGCGCAGCTGCGCGCCCTCGCGCACGAAACCGACCACGCCGCCGGCGGCGGCGAAGCCTTCGCTCTCGCCCACCGTCAGCAGCCCGGGCACGAGCGGCGCCCTGCGGTCCTCGCGCTGCGGCACGAACAGCACCTGGCAGCCGCGCAGCTCGTCGTCGCCCGGCACCGCGCGCAGCGGCGCCAGCGGCCGGCCCTGCACCTTCTTGCCATCGAGCGTCGCGAAGGCGGCGCTCCAGGCCGGATCGCTGCCGAGACTGCAGATCTGGAACGGCGCGCCGCCCGGCAGGCTGTCGGCCGGCCACTCGACGAACAGCGCGATGCGGTAGACGAAAGCGGCCTTCAGCTCGCTCTCGCCGGCGGCGCGCGGCTGGGCGGGCGCGCCGCACGGAGCCGCTCCCGCCAGGCCCAGGGCCACGGCGGCGAGGCAGCGCTGGAGCGCGGCGGTGTTCATCGACGAGACCTGCCGGTTGCCTGCATCAGAAGCTCTGGCGCCAGCGCAGGAACGCGCGCCGCTCGATGCGCGTGGCGGCGGCGAGCAGGAAGTCGGGCTGCATCTCCACCGTCGGCCCGCGCAGCAGGTTGGTGCCGCCCAGCTGCAGCTCGGTGCCGGGGCGCGCGCGCCAGGTCAGCGTGGCGTCGAGCGCGGTGCCGGCGTCGACGTGCATCGTTGCGCCGTCGCGCGGGCCGCGCTCGCCGGCGTAGCGCAGCCGCGCGTCGAGGCGCCATTCGGCGCTCAGGTCGACCACGCTGCGCCAGTGCGCCAGCCAGCGCGGCGTGGCGTGGAGCAGGCGGTCGAGCCCGGTCTGGGCGGCGTCGGCCGGGCCGCGCACCTCGAGGTAGCTGGCGCCGAGCTGGTGGCGCCAGCCGGTCGCCGGGCGCCATTCGGCCGAGGCCTCGACGCCGCGCAGGTGCACGGTGTAGGGCGCGTCGACGGTGTTCAGCTCGAGGTGCGGCTGCGGCAGCGCCACGAGCACCGGCGTGCCGCCGGCCCGGCTGGCGGCGATGTCGTCGCGCATGCGATGCACGAAGCCGGTGAGGTCGAACGACCAGAGGCCGCCGCCGGCGCGCAGGCCCAGCTCGAAGGCGTCGGTGGCGCGGCTGGCGGGCATCCCGCCGGCCTGGCCGCCGCCGCTCAGCAGCTGGATCGGCAGCGGGCCGGGGTTGGCCGCGCTGCCGGGCACCAGCACCGAGAGCTTGACGATGCCGTCGTGCTCGGCGCGCGACAGCGTGCGGTTGGCGCGCGACAGCCCGCTCCACAGCGCCAGCTCGGGCCGCGGCGTGAACAGCAGCCGCGCGTTGGGCTGCAGGTGCGAGCCGGTGTAGAGATCATGGTCGATGCGCGCGCCGGCGACGACGCGCCAGCGCGAGGGCGAGAGCGTCCATTCGTCCTGCGCGTACACGCCCCATTCGAAGCCGCGCCGCCGCGCCGGCTCGAAACGCACCCAGTCGCTGCTGCTTGCCGGCAGGTCGAGGTGGCGCACGCTGGCGCCGAAGCTGAGCTCGTGCCCGGGCCGCGCCTGCCACAGCGCGCTCGCCTCCAGGTCGAGCACGTCGAGCCGCGCGTCGACGCGCTCGCCGAAGCGCGCCGTCTCGCGCGACAGCGCGGCGCGCAGGCTGCCCGACAGCCCGGCCGACAGGCGCTGCTCGTGGCGCGCCGCCAGCAGCGCGCGGTCGAACGCCAGGCTCAGCGGCAGCGGCTGCGCATAGGGCGGCACGTAGAGGTTCTCGATCTGCAGCTCGTCGGACCTGGAGCGCAGCAGCTGCGCCTCCAGCGTGCTGCGCGCGTCGGGAGTCCAGGCGCGGTCCCAGCGCGCGTCGGCCATCGCCTGGCGGAACGAGTCGTTGGCGCTGCCGCCGCCGACGCTGCGGCCGCTCGCGCCTTCGTCGGCCATCGCGCCGAGGCGCCAGGCCGAGCCTGCGCCGGCTTCGCCGTGGCGCGCGCGCAGCATGCGCCGGCCGCCGTCGCCGAGCGCTGCGTCGGCGAGCGTGCCGGGCGTCTCGCCGGCGTCTTTCGTGATGATGTTGATCACGCCGTTGACGGCGTTCGAGCCCCACACCGAGCCGGCCGGGCCGTGCAGCACCTCGATGCGCTCGATGGTGTCCAGCGGCACGCGCTCGGCCTCCCAGATCACGCCGGAGTACAGCGGCGAATAGACGCTGCGCCCGTCCACCAGCACCAGCAGCTTGTTGGCGTAGCGCCCGGTGAAGCCGCGCGTCGACACGCCCCAGCGCGAGCCGGAGATCTGCGCCACGTCGACGCCCGGCGCCAGGCGCAGCGCCTCGGGCAGGTTGCGCACGCCGCTGCTGCGGATGTCGTCGGCGGTGATCACGTGCATGGCCGCCGGCACGTCGGCCAGAGGCTGCGTCTTGCGCGAGGCCGACACCACCTCGATGCGCATCAGGTCTTCGAGCGGCAGGTCGGCGAGCTGCGCTGCCGCGGCGGCCACGCCGGGCCCCGGAGCGGCGAACAGCGCGCCCGCGATCGCTGCGAGGACGGTGAGCTTGAGGGTCATGGCGGTCGAGCTTCGGAAGCGGGTCGGCGAGCGGGTTGGCGGAACAGCGCACGGCGTCGCGCCCTCGTCAGAGTATGTTTTCGGCGCTCACATCTGATGCTTTAGCGGGCAGCCCCTTTTCCTGTGGCATCGCTCACGCGGCGGCAAGCCCGACGGCAGGGGCGCGCTCGAGCAGGGGCCGGCCCGAGCCGCGTGCGCGCGGCATTTCGCACGAGGCGCATGGCTATCATCGAGCGCATGCCCGTCTCGCTCGCCGGCCAGCTCGTCGTCGCGATCTCCTCGCGCGCCCTCTTCGACTTCGAGGAGGAGAACCGCGTCTTCGAGGCCGAGGACGACCGCGCCTACATGGAGCTGCAGCTCGAGCGCCTGGAGCACGCCGCCAAGCCGGGCGTGGCGTTCTCGCTGGTGCACAAGCTGCTCGCCTTCAACACGCGGCAGGAGGCGCGCGTCGAGGTGGTGATCCTGTCGCGCAACGACCCGGTCTCGGGCATGCGCGTGTTCCGCTCGGCGCGCCACTACGGGCTGCCGATCCAGCGCGGCGTGTTCACGCGCGGGCAGTCGCCGTGGCGCTACCTGCGGCCGCTGGCGGCCAACCTGTTCCTCTCCACCAACGAGGCCGACGTGCGCTCGGCGCTCGCAGCCGGCGTGCCGGCGGCGCGCGTCTACCCGCACTCGGCGCGCGCCTCCGACGCGCATCCCGACGAAGTGCGCATCGCCTTCGACGGCGACGCGGTGCTGTTCTCCGACGAGGCCGAGCGCGTCTTCCAGAGCCAGGGGCTGGACGCCTTCCAGCGCCACGAGCACCAGCGCGCCGCCACGCCGCTGGCGCCCGGGCCGTTCAAGCCGCTGCTGCACGCCTTGCAGGCGCTGCAGCGCGAGCCGGGGCGCGACATGCGCATCCGCACCGCGCTGGTGACGGCGCGCAGCGCGCCGGCGCACGAGCGCGCGATCCGCACGCTGATGGACTGGCACATCGAGGTCGACGAGGCGATGTTCCTCGGCGGGCTGCCCAAGGGCGAGTTCCTGCGCGAGTTCGAGCCCGATTTCTTCTTCGACGATCAGACCGGCCACATCGAGAACGCCGCGCCGCACGTGCCGGCGGGGCACGTCGCCGCCGGAGTCGTCAACGGCTGAAGTCGGCGGCGTTCAGCCGAGCAGGCGCGCGGCGAGGCGCTGCACCAGCGGCTGCCGCTCCCAGGCCTGCAAGGCGCGCGCGGCGAACTCGTGGCCACGCCGGTTGAGGCGGAAGTAGCGGATGTGCGCGAAGCCCTCGGGGTTCTCGAACTCGTCGATCAGCGCGAAGTCGGCCAGCGTGCGGAACGACGCGCCGAGCACGCCGCCGTCGATCGAGCAGCCGCCCCAGCTCTCGCCGGCCTGCACCAGCACGTGGCCCTGGCGCAAGGAGCGCAGGGCGTCGATGAATTCGCCGCGGTTGGGGATGAGGGTGGCGCGGGCCATGCGCGCATCTTCGGCCGCGGCGATTGCCCCTGAAGGCGGAAAAGGAGCGGGTTGGCGGGGCAATCCCGCGCGGCGGCAGCGGGTGTGGGATCGCTCACGCGCCGCGCCCCCCGTGCACATGCCGCCGCAACGCCTCCAGATCCAGCACCCTCACCCCTCCGTACTCGACCGCGATCAGCCCTTCGGCCTGCAATGAGCGCAGCGCCTCGTTGACCCGCTGCCGCGAGAGCCCCACCAGGTAGGCCAGCTCCTGCTGCGTGATGCGCAGCAGCGTGCCCACGCCCGGATACAGCACCGGGTGGAACAGCGCCGCGAGGCTGCGCGCCACGCGCGTGTCGGGATCGTTCAGCCGGTCGATCTCGCGCGCGGCGATGAACTGGCTCAAGCGCTCGTTGAGCTGGTTCATCACGTAGCGGTTGAAGGGGATGCTGCGCTCGAGCAGCCACTCGAAGGTGTCGATGTCCAGCCCCGCGACCGCGCTCTTGCGCAGCGGCTCGATGTTGTAGCGGTACACCTCGCGCTTGAGCAGCGTGCCCTCGCCGAACCACGCGCCCGGCGGCACGCCGGTGAAGGTGATCGCGAAGCCGAGCGAGCTGTCGTTGTTCATCTTCAGCAGGCCGTCGAGCACGCCGAACCAGTAGTTGGCCTGGCGCCCGATCTTGCAGACGAAGTCGCCGGGGCGCGCCTCCACCACCTGGATCGCGGCGACGGCGCGCTCGCGCGGCTCGCCGACCAGCAGGCCCAGCCACGGAATCATCGCCAGTTCGTCACCGTTCGGCGCGCGCGCCCGCTGGCGCAGCGGTAGAGAGCTCATGCGGGAAACTCCCCTCGGGTGTGTCCCGGAGATTGTCGTCACAACGACAACTCGGCGTCAAACTCGCGCCTACAGTGCACCGTACCGAGAGGAGACGAGAGCGGTGCAGACGACCTTCCCCCGACTGATGCTCGACCACGCGGCCAAGCGCCCCGACGCGCCCGCGCTGCGCGAGAAGGTCTACGGCATCTGGCAGACGCTCACCTGGGCCCAGCTGGCCGCGCTGGCGCGCGAGCTGGCCGCCGGCTTCGCGGCCGCCGGCATGAAGCGCGACGACCACGTGGTGGTGGTGGGCGACAACCGCCCGCGCCTGTACGCCACGATGCTGGCCGCGCAGTGGCTGGGCGCGGTGCCGATCCCGCTGTACCAGGACGCGGCGGCCGCCGAGTTCGTGTTCCCGATCGTCAACGCCGACGTGGCCTTCGCGATCGTCGAAGACCAGGAGCAGGTCGACAAGCTGCTCGAGATCCGCGAGCAGTGCCCGCGCCTGGCGCGCATCTGGTACGACGATCCGCGCGGCCTGCGCAACTACAGCGAGCCGGGGCTGGCCTCGCTGGATGCGCTGATCGAAGACGGCCGGCGCTTCGCGCAGGCGCAGCCCGGCTACCTCGACGCGGAGCTGGCCAAGGGGCAGCCGCAGGACGTGGCGGCGATGTTCTTCACCTCCGGCACCACCGGCAACCCGAAGGGCGTGGTGCACACGCACTTCACGCTGCTCGACCGCGCCAGGGCCGGCGCCGACTTCGACCACCTCACCGAACGCGAAGAGGTGCTGGCCTACCTGCCGCCGGCCTGGATCGGCCAGAACATCTTCAGCTACGCGCAGTGGCTGGCCTGCGGCTACGTGGTCAACTGCCCCGAATCGGCCGCCACGGTGACGATCGACCTGAAGGAGATCGGCCCCACCTACTACTTCGCGCCGCCGCGCGTGTTCGAGGGGCTGCTGACCAGCGTGATGATCCGCATGGAAGACGCGAGCGCCCTCAAGCGCGGCCTGTTCCACTTCTTCATGAGCGTGGCCAAGAGCGTGGGCCCGGCGCGGATGGACGGCAAGCCGGTCAGCGTGGTCGACCGCCTGGCCTACGCGCTGGGCAACCTGCTGGTCTACGGCCCGCTGCGCAACACGCTGGGCTTCAGCCGCGTGCGCGTGGCCTACACGGCGGGCGAGGCGATCGGCCCCGACCTCTTCACCTTCTACCGCTCGATCGGCATCAACCTCAAGCAGCTCTACGGCTCCACCGAGACGGCGGTGTTCGTCTGCCTGCAACCCGACCACGAGGCCAGGGCCGACACCGTGGGCGTGCCGATCGCCGGCGTGGAGGTGAGGCTCACCGACAGCGGCGAGATCCTGATCAAGTCGCCCGGGCTGCTCAAGGAGTACTACAAGAACCCGGCCGCCACCGCCGAGGTGCTCGACGCCTCCGGCTGGTACCACACCGGCGACGCCGGCTTCCTCGACGCCGGCGGGCACCTGAAGATCATCGACCGCGCGAAGGACGTCGGCCGCATCGCCGGCGGCGCGAACGACGGCGCGATGTTCGCGCCCAAGTACGTGGAGAACAAGCTGAAGTTCTTCCCGCACATCAAGGAGGCGGTGGCCTTCGGCGACAAGCGCGAGCGCGTCTGCGCCTTCGTCAACATCGACTTCGAGGCGGTGGGCAACTGGGCCGAGAAGCGCAACCTGCCCTATGCCGGCTACACCGACCTGGCCGGCAAGCCGGAGGTGGTGGAGCTGGTGCGCGCCTGCGTCGAGAAGGTCAACGCCGACCTCGCCGCCGACGCGATGCTGGCCGGCAGCCAGATCAGCCGCTTCCTGATCCTGCACAAGGAACTCGACGCCGACGACGGCGAGCTGACGCGCACGCGCAAGGTGCGGCGCGGCTTCATCGGCGAGCGCTACCAGGTGCTGGTCGACGCGCTGTACGGCGGCAGGAGCGAGCAGTACATCGAGACGCAGGTGAAGTTCGAGGACGGCCGCACCGGCATGGTCTCGGCGACGCTGAAGATCGCCGATGCGAAGACGTTCCCGAGCATGAAGAAGGCGGCGTGATGGCAGAGAGAAAGATCGGCGAGGTCATCCTCGACGTGAAGAACATCAGCCTGCGCTTCGGCGGCGTGAAGGCGCTGACCGACATCAGCTTCGACGTGCGCGAGCACGAGGTGCGCGCCATCATCGGGCCGAACGGCGCCGGCAAGAGCTCGATGCTGAACTGCATCAACGGCGTCTACTGGCCGCAGGAAGGTTCGATCACGCTGCGCGGCCGGACCTTCAAGCACATGAACTCGCGCCAGGTGGCCGAGGCCGGCATCGCGCGCACCTTCCAGAACCTCGCGCTGTTCAAGGGCATGAGCGTGCTGGACAACATCATGACCGGCCGCAACCTTCGCATGAAGAGCAACCTCTTCCAGCAGGCGATCCGCTGGGGCGCGGCCGAGCGCGAGGAGATCGCGCACCGCGAGTTCGTCGAGCGCATCATCGACTTCCTCGAGATCCAGGCCTACCGCAAGACGCCGGTGGGCCGCCTGCCCTACGGCCTGCAGAAGCGCGTCGACCTCGGCCGCGCGCTGGCGATGGAGCCCACGCTGCTGCTGCTCGACGAGCCGATGGCCGGCATGAACGTCGAGGAGAAGCAGGACATGAGCCGCTTCATCCTCGACGTCAACGACGAGTACGGCACCACCATCGTGCTGATCGAGCACGACATGGGCGTGGTGATGGACATCTCCGACCGCGTCGTGGTGCTCGACTACGGCAAGAAGATCGGCGACGGCACGCCCGAGGCGGTGCGCAGCAACCCGGACGTCATCAACGCCTACCTCGGGACTTCGCACTGACATGGGCTTCTTCCTCGAAACGCTGCTCGGCGGCCTGATGGCCGGCATGCTGTATTCGCTGATCGCGCTGGGCTTCGTGCTGATCTTCAAGGCCTCGGGCGTGTTCAATTTCGCGCAGGGCGCGATGGTGCTGTTCGCGGCGCTGGCGATGGCGCGCTTCTCCGAGTGGATTCCGAAGTGGCTGGGCATCGAGAGCCAGCTGCTGGGCAACCTGCTCGCCTTCGCCGCCGCGATGGCGGTGATGGTGGCGGTGGCCTGGCTCGTCGAGAAGCTGGTGCTGGGCCGGCTGGTCAACCAGGAAGGCATCACGCTGCTGATGGCCACGCTGGGCATCACCTACTTCCTCGACGGCCTGGGCCAGACGCTCTTCGGCAACGACATCTACAAGATCGACGTCGGCATGCCCAAGGATCCGATCTTCCTGTTCGAAAACATGTTCCAGGGCGGCGTGCTGGTCAACAAGGAGGACGTCTACGCCGCGCTGATCGCCGCCGCGCTGGTGGCGGCGCTGAGCCTGTTCTTCCAGAAGACCGCCACCGGCCGCGCGCTGCGCGCGGTGGCCGACGACCACCAGGCGGCGCAGTCGATCGGCATCCCGCTCAACCGCATCTGGGTGATCGTGTGGAGCGTGGCCGGCTTCGTCGCGCTGGTGGCCGGCATCATCTGGGGCAGCAAGCTCGGGGTGCAGTTCTCGCTGTCTCTCGTCGCGCTGAAGGCGCTGCCGGTGGTGATCCTCGGCGGCCTCACCTCGGTGCCCGGCGCGATCATCGGCGGCCTGATCATCGGCGTGGGCGAGAAGCTCTCCGAGGTCTACATCGGGCCGATGCTCGGCGGCGGCATCGAGATCTGGTTCGCCTACGTGCTGGCGCTCGTCTTCCTCCTCGTGCGGCCTCAGGGGCTGTTCGGCGAGAAGATCATTGATCGGGTCTGAGAACCATGCTCTACAGAGAAAACGGCCAGTTCAAGACCAGCTACCGCGCCGACCAGGCGATCTTCCCGATCGCGCAGGATCGCATCGCGATCTGGCTGCTGCTCGCCTTCGCGATCGTCGTCGTGCCGATGGCGGCGCCGGAGTACCTGTTCCGCGCCATCCTGATCCCCTTCCTGATCCTCTCGCTGGCCGCGCTCGGGCTGAACATCCTGGTCGGCTACTGCGGGCAGATCTCGCTGGGCACCGGCGCCTTCATGGCGGTGGGCGCCTACGCGGCCTACAACTTCCAGGCGCGCATCGAGGGGCTGCCGGTGATCGTCGCGCTGCTGCTCGGCGGCGGCGCGGCCACCGTGGTGGGCGTGCTGTTCGGCATCCCCTCCCTGCGCATCAAGGGCCTTTATCTCGCGGTGGCCACGCTGGCGGCGCAGTTCTTCGTCGACTGGGCCTGCCTGCGGCTGAAGTGGGTGACCAACGATTCGTCTTCGGGCTCGGTCAGCGTGGCCGGGCTCAACGTGGCGGGCATCCCGATCGAGTCGCCGGTGGCCAAGTACCTGTTCTGCCTCGGCTTCCTGATCGTCTTCGCGCTGCTGGCCAAGAACCTGGTGCGCGGGCACATCGGCCGCGAGTGGATGGCGATCCGCGACATGGACGTGGCCGCCGCGGTGATCGGCATCCGCCCGGTGTACGCCAAGCTCACCGCATTCGCGGTCAGCTCCTTCATCGTCGGCGTGGCCGGCGCGCTGTGGGCCTTCGTGCACCTGGGCTCATGGGAGCCGGCCGCCTTCAACATCGACCGCTCCTTCCAGCTGCTGTTCATGGTGATCATCGGCGGGCTCGGCTCGATCATGGGCAGCTTCTTCGGCGCGGCCTTCATCGTCGTGCTGCCGATCGTGCTGGACAACCTGCCCTACTGGTTCGGCATCCCGATCGACACCGCGCTCGCCTCGCACCTGACCTTCATGATCTTCGGCGCGCTGATCGTGTTCTTCCTGGTCGTCGAACCGCATGGCCTGGCGCGGCTGTGGTCGATCGGAAAAGAGAAATTGCGCCTTTGGCCCTTCCCTCACTGACCTCACCTGACCTGAACGGAGACAAACGATGAAGCTCAAGCACCTCTCGCTCGCTCTCGCCGCCGTGGCGGCCACCGGCAGCCTGCTCGGCAGCGCGCCCGCCTTCGCGCAGGCCAAGGAGCAGTTCTTCCCGCTGCTGGTGTACCGCACCGGTCCGTACGCGCCCAACGGCACGCCGTGGGCGAACGGCAAGCAGGACTACATCAAGATGATCAACGCGCGCGACGGCGGCATCAACGGCGTGAAGATCACCTACGAGGAATGCGAGACCGGCTACGCCACCGACAAGGGCGTGGAGTGCTACGAGCGCCTGAAGGGCAAGACCAACACGCTGTTCGACCCGCAGTCCACCGGCATCACCTTCGCGCTGACCGACAAGGCGCCGGGCGACAAGATGCCGCTGATCACGCTCGGCTACGGCCTGTCGGCCAGCCAGGACGGCGGCGTGTTCAAGTGGAACTTCCCGCTGATGGGCAGCTACTGGACCGGCGCCGACATCATCCTCCAGCACATCGCCAAGAAGGAAGGCGGCTGGGACAAGCTCAAGGGCAAGAAGATCGCGCTGGTCTACCACGACAGCCCGTTCGGCAAGGAGCCGATCCCGCTGATCCAGGAGCGCAGCAAGATGCACGGCTTCGATCTGCAGCTGATCCCCGTCACCGCGCCGGGCGTCGAGCAGAAGGCCGCCTGGCTGCAGGTGCGCCAGAGCCGGCCCGACTACGTGATGCTGTGGGGCTGGGGCGTGATGAACTCCACCGCGCTGAAGGAAGCGCAGGCCACCGGCTACCCGCGCGAGAAGATGTACGGCGTGTGGTGGGCCGGCGCCGAGCCCGACGTGAAGGACGTGGGCGACGGCGCCAAGGGCTACAACGCGCTGGCGCTCAACACCTCGGGCCAGCAGCCCAAGGTGATCCAGGACATTCTCAAGTACGTGCACGACAAGGGCCAGGGCACCGGCCCGAAGGACGAGGTGGGCTCGGTGCTGTACACACGCGGCCTGATCATCCAGATGTTCGCCGTCGAAGCCGTGCGCCGCGCGCAGGAACGCTTCGGCAAGGGCAAGGTGATGACGTCCGAGCAGGTGCGCTGGGGCCTGGAGAACCTCTCGCTCGACCAGAAGCGCCTCGACGCGCTGGGCTTCTCCGGCGTGCTGCGCCCGATCAGCACCTCGTGCCAGGACCACATGGGCTCCACCTGGGCGCGCATCCACACCTGGGACGGCGCCAAGTGGAACTTCAGCTCCGACTGGTACCAGGCCGACGAGCAGATCATCAAGCCGATGGTCAAGGCGGCGGCCGACAAGTACGCCGGCGACAAGAAGCTGACGCGCCGCACGCCGGAAGACTGCCAGTCATGACCCACCCCCGGAGCGGCTCACGCCGCTCCCCCTCGAGGGGGCGCCGCCAGCGGCCCGGCAGAGCCGGTTCCGCGGCGGCCGCTTGATCACACCGAGCCATGAGCAACATCATCCTCAACGTCAACGGCATCGAGGTCATCTACAACCACGTGATCCTCGTGCTCAAGGGCGTCTCGCTGCAGGTGCCGGAAGGCGGCATCGTCGCGCTGCTGGGCGGCAACGGCGCGGGCAAGACCACCACGCTGCGCGCCGTGTCCAACCTGCTGGCCGGCGAGCGCGGCGAGGTGACCAAGGGCTCGATCGAGCTGCGCGGCGAGCGCATCGAGAAGCTCAGCACCGCCGACATGGTGCAGCGCGGCGTGGTGCAGGTGATGGAAGGCCGCCACTGCTTCGCGCACCTGACCATCGAGGAGAACCTGATGACCGGCGCCTACACGCGCCGCGACGGCAAGGCGGCGGTGAACGCCACGCTGGAGAAGGTCTACAACTACTTCCCGCGCCTGAAGACGCGGCGCGGCTCGCAGGCGGCGTATACGTCCGGCGGCGAGCAGCAGATGTGCGCGATCGGCCGCGCGCTGATGGCCAACCCGAAGATGGTGCTGCTCGACGAGCCCTCGATGGGGCTGGCGCCGCAGATCGTCGAGGAGGTGTTCGAGATCGTGCGCGACCTCAACACCAAGGAGCGCGTGACCTTCCTGCTCGCCGAGCAGAACACCAACATCGCGCTGCGCTACGCCGACTACGGCTACATCCTCGAGAACGGCCGCATCGTGATGGACGGGCAGGCCAAGGCGCTGCGCGAGAACGAGGACGTGAAGGAGTTCTACCTCGGCATGGGTGGCGGCGACCGCAAGAGCTTCCGCGACGTGAAGAGCTACAAGCGGCGCAAGCGGTGGCTGGCATGAGCGAGAACGACGACTTCGGCGGCTTCGCGCCGCCGGCGTTCAAGCCCGACGAGGCGCTGCAGCGCGCGAAGCGCGACTTGCGCGAGATGGGCCTGGCCGAACGCGCCGGGCAGTTCGAGCGCAACGGTGTGGCGATCGCGAAGCTGGTGGTGGACGGCGCGGCGCTGAAGGCCTCGATGGTCAAGCGCCCCAGCCGCAGCAGCCCCGAGTGGACGCACAAGACCTTGACCAGCAGCGCGATGCTGCGCGACTGGAGCGCCGAGCTGAAGAAGAAGCTGGCCGGCTGGAGCGACCGCGATGACTGACGATCACTTCGACGCGCTGGAGACCCGCGCGCCGGCCGCGCGCGAGGCGGCGCTGATGGCCGCGCTGCCGCAGCAGGTGGCCGCCGCGCAGAAGACCGCGGCGTTCGGCGAGCTGCTGGCCGGCGTGGATGCCGCAAGCATCACCTCGCGCACCGCGCTGGCCGCGCTGCCGGTGCTGCGCAAGCACGAGCTGCTGGAACGCCAGAAGGCACAGCGCGCGCAGGATCCGTTCGGCGGCTTCTCGGCGATCGGCTGGCGCGGCCTGCGCGCGGCCTCGGGCGCCAAGCGCGTGTTCCAGTCGCCCGGGCCGATCTACGAACCCGAAGGCGGCGCGCCCGACTACTGGCGCATCGCCCGCGCGATGCACGCCGCCGGCTTTCGCGCCGGCGACCTGATCCACAACAGCTTCAGCTACCACCTGACGCCGGCCGGCTCGATGATGGAAACGGGCGCGCACGCGCTCGGCTGCACCGTCTTCGCCGGCGGCGTCGGCAACACCGAGCTGCAATTGCAGGCGATGCAGGAACTGCGTCCGCACGGCTATGCCGGCACGCCGAGCTTTCTGCGCATCCTGTTCGAAAAAGCTGCCGAAGGCGGCATCGCGCTGCCGACGCTGACCAAGGCGCTGGTCAGCGGCGAGGCCTTTCCGCCGTCGCTGCGCGACTGGCTGGCCGAGCGCGGCGTGGCGGGCTGCCAGTGCTACGCCACCGCCGACGTCGGCCTGATCGCCTACGAGACGAGCGCGCGCGAAGGCCTGGTGCTCGACGAAGGCGTGATCCTCGAGATCGTGCGCCCCGGCACCGGCGAGCCGCTGCCCGAAGGCGAGGTCGGCGAGGTGGTGATCACCGTGCTGAACACCGACTACCCGATGGTGCGCTTCGGCACCGGCGACCTTTCCGCGGTGCTGCCCGGCACCTGCCCGACAGGCCGCACGAACACCCGCATCAAGGGCTGGCTCGGCCGCGCCGACCAGACCGCCAAGGTGCGCGGCATGTTCGTGCACCCCGGCCAGGTGGCCGAGGTGGCGCGCCGCCACCCGGAAGTCGGGCGCACGCGCCTCGTCGTGGCCGGCGAGATGGCCAACGACACGATGACGCTGAAGGTGGAAGTGGCGGGCGCCCCCGAGGGCCTGGCCGCGAAGATCGCCGAGAGCGTGCGCGACGTGACCAAGCTGCGCGCCGACATCGAACTGGTGGCGCCCGGCAGCCTGCCCAACGACGGCAAGGTGATCGAGGACGCGCGCAGCTACCGCTGACATCCGGCCGACCCGGCGGTCGGGGACAATGGGCGTTTTCCGCCACCCGGCGAGCACGAGCCCCACCGATGAAAGCCCTCGACGACTTCCGCCTGCGCCTTGGCCGCCACGAGCTGGTGCCGATCATGATCGGCGGCATGGGCGTGGACATCTCGTCCTCCGATCTCGCGCTGGAAGCGGCGCGGCTCGGCGGCGTCGGCCACATCTCCGACGCGATGATCAAGACGGTCACCGACCGGCGCTACAAGACCAAGTACGTCAAGGCCAAGCAGGCGCAGTACAAGTACAACGTCGACTCGCCGGACAAGTCGGCCGTCAAGTTCGACCTCGGCGACCTGGCCGAGGCGACGCGGCTGCACGTCGAGCACACCATGTCGCGCAAGACCGGCGCGGGGCTGGTGTTCATCAACTGCATGGAAAAGCTGACGATGAACTCGCCGAAGGAGACGCTGGCGGTGCGCCTGGCCTCCGCGCTCGACGCCGGCATCGACGGCGTCACGCTGGCCGCCGGGCTGCACCTGGGCTCCTTCGCGCTGATCGAGCAGCACCCGCGCTTTCGCGACGCCAAGCTGGGCATCATCGTCTCGTCGCTGCGCGCGCTGCAGCTGTTCCTGAAGAAGAACGCGCGGCTGAACCGGCTGCCCGACTACGTGGTGGTCGAAGGCCCGCTGGCCGGCGGACACCTGGGCTTCGGCATGGACTGGGCGCAGTACGACCTGGCCACCATCGTCGCCGAGATCCGCGCCTGGATCACGCAGGAGCAGCTCGACATTCCGCTGATCCCGGCCGGCGGCATCTTCACCGGCGGCGACGCGGTGCGCTTCATGGAAGCCGGCGGCTCGGCGGTGCAGGTGGCGACGCGCTTCACGGTGACGCGCGAGTGCGGCCTGCCCGACGAGATCAAGCAGGAGTACTTCAAGGCCGACGAGGACGACATCGAGGTCAACCAGATCTCGCCCACCGGCTACCCGATGCGCATGATCAAGGCCAGCCCCGGCATCGGCGACGGCATCCGCCCCAACTGCGAGGCCTACGGCTACCTGCTCGACGCGAACGGCAAGTGCGCCTACATCGAGGCCTGGAACCGCGAGGTGGCCGCCCACCCGGGCGCCAAGCGCGTGTCGGTGATGGACAAGACCTGCCTGTGCACCCACATGCGCAACTTCGCGATCTGGACCTGCGGGCAGACGGCCTCGCGGTTGAAGGACACCTCGGTGCGGCGAGAGGACGGGACCTACCAGCTGCTCAGCACCGAGCATGTGTTCCGGGACTATCAGTTCAGCACGGGGGAGCGCATCGCTCTGCCGGAGGCGGAGGGCGGCAGGGAGCGCGGCTGAGAACGGCATTGGACCTCGCTTGCTCGCGTATATCAATTGCTATACATTGACGCGATGAGCCGCTCTGCCACCCTGCCCCCCATCCGCGTGACGCCCGAGACCAAGGCCAGCCTGGAGGCCGTGCTGCGCGAGGGCGAATCGCTGACCCAGTTCATCGAGAACGCGGTGTGCCAGGAGGCGGAGTTCCGTGCCTTGCAGAACGCCGCGGTGGCGCGGGCGAAGAAGGCCTTGCGCGCGGCGGACAAGGGCGTGGGCCTGATGACGAGCGAAGAATTCCTCGCCGGCATGGACAAGCGCGCACGGGACGCCCAGCATCGCATCCGCGCCGCCGTGGAGGCGAGGAAGAAGCGGGCGGCCGGGTGAGCAAGCCCTATCGGGTCGTTCCCACCACCGCGTTCCAGGAAGACATCGAGCGCCTCGAGGAACACATCGTCGAGCGCGAGCTGGCCAGCGAGACACCCGACGACACCTGCCTGCTGCGCTTCCGCTACGCCGTCGAGCGCGCCATGTCCATCCTCTCGTTCGCGCCGCACACCTGCCGCCGCTCCGAGGCGCACCGCGATTTCCGGGAGCTGATCGTCCCCTTCGGCCACGGCGGGTGTGTCGTGCTCTTCGCCGTTCGCGACTTCGATGCCGTGCTGCTCGCCGCGCGGGACCAGCACGAGCGCGACTACCAGTAGCCGACGATGAGGCCGACCATGCGACTCTCCCCCGCCCTGCTTTGCGCCGCCGTGCTGGCCACGCTGCCGGCCGCACCGCCCGCCACCGCCCAGCCCCGCTCCCCCGCCCCGCCGCGCGCCGTCACCCCGCGCGGCCCGCTGGCGGCCGAGGAGCTGAACAACATCGCCGTCTTCAAGGCCGCCTCGCCCGCGGTGGTGAACATCACCGCGCTCGGCCTGGAGCGCGAGCTGTTCTCGCGCAACGTGCAGCAGGTGCCGCAGGGCACCGGCACCGGCTTCGTGTGGGACACGGCCGGGCACGTCGTCACCAACTTCCACGTGATCCAGGAAGCCAGCGGCGCGCGCGTCACGCTGGCCGACCAGTCGAGCTACAAGGCCGAGCTGGTGGGCGCCTTCCCCGACCGCGACATCGCGGTGCTGAAGATCGCCGCGCCCGCCGCCAAGCTGCGCGCGCTGCCGGTGGGCAGCAGCCGCGACCTGCAGGTGGGCCAGCAGGTCTACGCGATCGGCAATCCCTTCGGGCTCGACCAGACGCTGACCACCGGCATCGTCAGCGCGCTGAACCGCGAGATCGAGTCGGTGACGCGCCGCATGATCCGCGGCGCGATCCAGACCGACGCGGCCATCAACCCCGGCAACTCGGGCGGCCCGCTGCTCGATTCGGCCGGCCGGCTGATCGGCATGAACACCGCGATCTACAGCCCCTCGGGCGCGAGCGCGGGCATCGGCTTCGCGATTCCGGTCGACGAGGTGAACCGCATCGTGCCGCGCCTGATCCGCGACGGCCGCATGGTGCGCCCCGCCCTCGGCGTCAGCGGCGGCGGCGCCGACATCAACCGCGCGCTCGGCCTGCCCAAGGGCGTGGCGCTGCTGCGCGTGCAGCGCGGCGGGCCGGCGGCGAAGGCGGGGCTGAAGGCCTTCGCGCGCGGCGACGGCGGCATCGTGCAGGGCGACGTGATCACCGCGATCAACGGCGAGCCCATCGCGGACGCCGACGACATGCTCGACGCGCTGGAGAAGCTCAACCCCGGCGACAGCGCGACGCTGACGCTGTGGCGCGCCGGCGCGACGCGCAAGGTGGCGGTGACGCTGGCCGAATCGGAAGACTAGGGCCCTAGCTTCCGGGAGCGCGACTCCCCAGGACGCAGCCGCCGCCGCACGCGGCCGCTTCCTAAGCTGACCTGACCGAGCCCCCTGCGGCTCGATCAGGAGCAGCAGTCATGGGTCGTTCGTCCTATTCCCTGAGCGGGCGCGTCACGCGCAGCGACAACCAGCAAGGCGTGTTCGGCCTGCACGTCGAGGTGCACGATGCCGATGCGCCCGGCGCGCCGCCGCTGGCGCACGCGCTGACCGGCAGCGACGGCACGTACCACGTCGACGTGCCGCTCGGCGAGGAACGCGCCTGCTGCGACTGCCCGGCGCTCTACGTCGTGCTGCGCGACCGCGATTGCCGCCTCGTGCACGACGGCTGCGCCGATCGGCGCTGCTGCCGGCACGGCGAGCCGCTGCGCATCGACGTGGCGCTCGCGCCGCAGCCGCTGTGGTGGCATCTGTCGCGCCCGCTCGCCTGGCAGCAGATCGCCGAGCCGCTGCTGCCGCCGCAGGTGATGCAGGAGATCGAGGACGCGATCGAGCTGCTGCGCGCCGAGGGCGTGCCGGCCGCGCAGGCCTCGCTGGCGCTGGCCGAGTGCGCCAGCCCGGCGCTGCGCGGCTTCGACCGCGTGCTGCTCGACGCCTGGGGCACGCTGCAAGGCGACCTCGCCGCGGGGCGGCGCTACCGCGAGGTGCTGGATGCGCTGGCCTCCGAGACCGGCTGCGATTGCCACGGCCCGGCGCCCTTCGATGCCGAGGTCGACGCGATGTTCGAGGCCGCCTGCGCGCCGCGCGAGCCGGGCTGCACGCCGCCGTCGCCCTGCGCGCCGTGCGGCGAGGGCGATTGCGACGACGCGGGCTGCCACTGCGGCGCGCCCTTCCTCGGCGAAGACAAGGTGATGCTGCTGCTGTTCGCCGCGCTGCACCTGGCCTGCGGCGACAGCGCGGGCGCGAAGCGCCACGTCAAGGCGCTGCTGACGCAGTTCTGCCGCTTCGGCACGCTGGCCGCGCTGCACGGCGCGGCGCGCCCGGCGCTGCTCGGCGACGCGGCCGCCAAGGCGCATGCACGCGACCTGCTCGAATGGCTGGCGCGCTGCTGCACGCCGTGCGAGCCGAAGTCGGCCTGCGCGCCCTGCCTCGCGCCCGGCATCGAAAGATGCCTGCGCGCGGCGATCTCGCAATGGTGCGAAGTCGAGTGCTGGCACGTCTGCGAGGTGCGCCCGCCGCGCGCCTGCCCGGGCGAAGAGATCCTGATCGCCGGCTGCGGCTTCGGCGCGCGGCCGGGGCGTGTGCTGTTCCGCCCGCACGGCGGCACGGCGCTGTCGCTGCCCGGCACGGTGGTGTCGTGGTGCGACGACCGCATCGCCGTGCGCGTGCCGCAGGGCGCGGGCTGCGGCATGACGATCGAGCTGCCGCCGCAAACGCTCTCGCTGTGCGGGCGCTTCCTCGAGCTGCGGCCGTTCGGCTGCATCGAACACGGCTTCGAGGGCACGGCCGCCGAGATCGAGCGCTTCGACATCAAGGGCCATGCCGGCACGGCGGCGGGCGAATGCCCGCTGCAACCCGGCGAGCCGCTGCGCATCCGCTGGGCCACCTGCGCGGCCGACCGCGTGCGCGTCGAGATCATCGACCTGGCGAACAACGCCGTGATCGCCGCGCTGGACCCGGCCGCAGCCAGCGGCCGCTGGGATTTCGAAGCGACGAACTTCACCCGCACGACGCGGCTGCGCGTGCGCATCACCGCCTTCGGCCGCTGCGAGCCGCCGCAGGTGTCGCGCCAGATCGACCTCGTCTTCCAGCGCCGCCCGAATCTGCAAGTGCAGGGGCTGGAGGTGACGCAGGCCGTGCAGCACTACCGCGCCGCGGAGCACCTCACCGACCCGGCCGACCGCGGCCCCGACAACAGCCTGCGCCTGGTGACGAACAAGACCGCCTGGGTGCGCAGCTACCTGCGCAGCGGCCAGGACCCGGCCTTCGACAGCGGCCAGCTCGCCGGCGTGAGCGGCACGCTGCGCGTCGAGCGGCGCACGGCCGGCACGTGGAGCACCATCGCGACGCTGGCGCCGCAGAACGGCCCGGTGACGGCCGAGGACAGCCACCCGAGCTACCGCGCCGAGCGCGGCAACATCAACACCACGCTGAACTTCGTCGTGCCGGCCGCGCTGATGACCGGGCTGCTGCGCTTCACGGTCGACGTGCACGGGCCCTTCCCGAAGTGCCCGGGCCAGCGCGCCAGCGCTTCGACGCAGGTCGACGTGAACCTGCACCAGACGCTCAACGCCGCCTTCATCACCATCGGCTACGACGGGCCCGACGCGGCGCGCACCGGCAACATCACGCTGCCCGCGCCGACGCTGGCCACCTGCCAGGCCGAGACGAGCTGGGCGCTGGCCACCTACCCGGTGGACAGCGTGCCCAACGTGCGCATCGCCGGCAGCTTCGTCACCAACACGCCGATCGACGACGCGCGCAGCTGCGACGGCTGCTGCTCGCCCAACTGGGGCCCGCTGCTGACGCAGATCGGCGCGCTGGTGGCGCTCGACCAGGCCGCGCACCCGGGCGAGACCTGGGCCTACTACGGCCTGATCGCCAGCGGCATCCCGGTCAACGTGCCGGGCTGCAGCGGCGGCGCCACCGGCGGCGTCGCGGGCCAGCCGCAGACCTACGCGCACGAGATCGGCCATCAGTTCGGCCTGCCGCACGCGCGGTGCGGCAACGCCGGCAACGGCAACCCGGCCTACACGATCTACGAGCCCTACGACCTGCCGGTCGATCCGCCCGGCACCACCAACTGGACGATGGCCTCGATCGGCGAGTACGGCCTGGACATCAACAGCGGCGCGATCGCCGACCCGAACGACTTCGAGGACTTCATGTCGTACTGCGGGCCGCGCTGGATCTCCAAGTTCACGCACGACTTCCTCGTCAACCACGCGGGGCTGGGGCCGCAGACCATTCCCACCGGCGCCGGCGCGCCGCGCGTGATCCACGACGGCGGCGCGCCGCTGGACCGGGACGAAACCGCCATCGAGCCGCTGATCCTGCTGATGGGCACGCTGAAGGCCGATGGCGGCGTGGAGGTGGCGAGCGTGGCGCGGCTGGAGACGCGCTACCTGCGCGGCAACGGCCGGCGCAGCGGCTACGTGGCGCAGCACCTCGACGCCGACGGCCGCGTGCTGGCCGAGGACGTTCTGTACGGCTACGTGCAGGAAGGCGGCTGCGGTTGCGGCGGGCACGGTGGGCACGGCGGCGGCAAGGACGAGTCAGCGCCGCAGCCCGCGCCCTTCAAGGCGATGCTGCGCGACAGCGCGCCCGGCGCGGCGCTGCGCATCCTCAAGTGCGGCGAAGTGGTGTGGGAGCGCCAGCGGCCCGAGCGCGCCTGCAAGCTCGGCGGCGTGCGCGCAGTAGTGGGCAAGAACGGCGAGGTGGAGCTGAGCTGGAAGCTCGACGGCGCGGCGCGCCAGAAGGGCGAGGACACCGAAGTCTGGGCGCGCTGGAGCGACGACGAGGGCAAGACCTGGCACGCGCTGAGCGTCGGCCTGCGCGGCGGCCGCGCGACGCTGCCGGCCGAGGCGCTGCCCGGCGGCACGGCGTTGCGCATCGAGCTGCTCGCCAACGACGGCTTCGACACGCAGCGCGCCGTCAGCGAGCCGCTCACGCTGCCGCCGCGCGCGCCGGCGGTGACCATCCTGCACCCGGCCGCCGGCACGCCGGTGTACGGCGACCGGCAGATCCACCTGTGGGGCAGCGCGAGCGGCGCCGGCGACCATGCCGAGTGGTTCATCGACGGCCGCAGCGTCGGCCGGGGGCTCGATCTCTGGGTCGACAACCCCGGCCCGGGCCGCCACGAGCTGCGTCTGGTGGTGCGCGCCGGCGAGCGCGAAGGCAGCGCGCAAGGGAGCTTCGAAGTGCTGGGCGGTGGGACCGATTGAAGCGCACAGTGCGGTCGCGGTGGGAGCGTCCACGCTGAGCGGCGCGGCAGGCGCGGCCCCGATGGTGGTATGCGGTCGGTGGCACGTCACCGTTGGTTCAGCAAAGGCCCGTCCGGGCCGCCCGCGGCGCGCCTATGGGGCGCTGAGGAGCGCAGGGCTTGCGGCCCGCGCGCGTACTCGCGCGCTTCGTCTTCATGCTCGCCGCGGGTGATTGAGCGCAGCGAACGACAGTGAGCGAAGTGAGTTCCGCGGCGGGGCCGCAAGCGCGAGCACCGCAAGGGAGTCGGCGCAGCCGACCGCCCCATCGAAGCGCCGCGGGCGGCCCGGACGGGCCTTTGCCGCTGCGATAGATGCCCGGAACCAAGCACACGGCCGGCCGCGCCGCTTCCACTTCGACCCGCGCGCCGGCAGGCCGCTGACCGGCTCGCGTCGCGCGCCTTTTCCAGCGCGCCGAACACGCGCGCAAAACCCGCCGCCCATCAAGCACTTACCGCACCCTCCGGGGACTTTCCCGTAGAGCGCCGCAACACGGCACGCCTCTTGTGACAGGACAGCACCCACCACAAGAGGAGACGCGGGATGGAGACGTTCTACGAGGTGATGCGCCGCCAGGGCATTTCGCGCCGCAGCTTCCTCAAGTACTGCTCGCTCACGGCCACGTCGCTGGGCCTGGGCCCGGCCTTCGTGCCGCAGATCGCGCATGCGATGGAGACCAAGCCGCGCACGCCGGTGCTGTGGCTGCACGGGCTGGAGTGCACCTGCTGCTCGGAGAGCTTCATCCGCAGCGCGCACCCGCTCGCCAAGGACGTGGTGCTGTCGATGATCTCGCTCGACTACGACGACACGCTGATGGCCGCCGCCGGCCATCAGGCCGAGGCGATCCTCGACGAGGTGATGACGAAGTACAAGGGCAACTACATCCTCGCCGTCGAGGGCAACCCGCCGCTGAACCAGGACGGCATGAGCTGCATCATCGGCGGACGGCCCTTCCTCGACCAGCTCAAGCACGTCGCCAAGGACGCCAAGGCGATCATCAGCTGGGGCTCGTGCGCCTCGTGGGGCTGCGTGCAGGCGGCCAAGCCGAACCCGACGCAGGCGGTGCCGGTGCACAAGGTGATCACCGACAAGCCGATCATCAAGGTGCCCGGCTGCCCGCCGATCGCCGAGGTGATGACGGGCGTGATCACCTACATGCTGACCTTCGACCGCATCCCCGAGCTGGACCGCCAGGGCCGGCCGAAGATGTTCTACAGCCAGCGCATCCACGACAAGTGCTACCGCCGGCCGCACTTCGACGCCGGCCAGTTCGTCGAGGCCTTCGACGACGAGAGCGCGCGCCGCG
The DNA here is from genome assembly GCA_029779845.1 of Pseudomonadota bacterium. Taxonomy (GTDB): domain Bacteria; phylum Pseudomonadota; class Gammaproteobacteria; order Burkholderiales; family Burkholderiaceae_C; genus Piscinibacter. The sequence continues at coordinate 39,365 of JAKOZT010000143.1, forward strand.
GCTACTGTCTCTACAAGGTCGGCTGCAAGGGCCCGACCACCTACAACGCCTGCTCCACGGTGATGTGGAACGAGGGCACGAGCTTCCCGATCAAGGCCGGCCACGGCTGCATCGGCTGCTCGGAAGACGGCTTCTGGGACAAGGGCTCGTTCTACAGCCGCCTGACCGACATCCACCAGTTCGGCATCGAGGCCAACGCCGACAAGGTCGGCGGCACCGCGGCGGCGGTGGTCGGCGCGGCGGTGGCGGCGCACGCGGCCGTCTCGGCGATCAAGCGCGTCAGCAGCCCGGCCGACACCAAATAAGGAACGAGGAGAACCACACGATGGGCGCTTACGAAACCCAGGGCTTCAAGCTCGACGACAGCGGCCGGCGCATCGTCGTCGACCCGGTGACCCGCATCGAGGGCCACATGCGCTGCGAGGTCAACGTCGACAAGGACAACGTGATCCGCAACGCCGTGTCCACCGGCACGATGTGGCGCGGGCTGGAAGTGATCCTCAAGGGCCGCGACCCGCGCGACGCCTGGGCCTTCGTCGAGCGCATCTGCGGCGTGTGCACCGGCTGCCATGCGCTGACCTCGGTGCGCGCGGTCGAGGACGCGCTCGGGATCAAGATCCCGAAGAACGCGCACCTGATCCGCGAGATGATGGCCAAGACGCTGCAGGTGCACGACCACGCGGTGCACTTCTACCACCTGCACGCGCTCGACTGGGTCGACGTGGTCTCGGCGCTGAAGGCCGACCCGAAGAAGACCAGCGAGCTGCAGCAGCTCGTCTCGCCGGCGCATCCGCTGAGTTCGGCGGGCTACTTCCGCGACATCCAGAACCGGCTGAAGAAGTTCGTCGAGAGCGGCCAGCTCGGGCCGTTCATGAACGGCTACTGGGGCAACAAGGCCTACGTGCTGCCGCCCGAGGCCAACCTGATGGCGGTGACGCACTACCTCGAGGCGCTGGACCTGCAGAAGGAGTGGGTGAAGATCCACACCATCTTCGGCGGCAAGAACCCGCACCCGAACTACCTCGTCGGCGGCGTGCCCTGCGCGATCAATCTCGACGGCGAGCTGGCCGCCGGCGCGCCGATCAACATGGAGCGGCTGAACTTCGTCAAGGCGCGCATCGACGAGATCATCGAGTTCAACAAGAACGTCTACGTCCCCGACGTGCTGGCCATCGGCACGATCTACAAGCATGCCGGCTGGCTGTACGGCGGCGGGCTCTCGGCCACCAACGTCAGCGACTACGGCGAATACCCGAGGGTCAACTACGACAAGAGCACCGACCAGCTGCCCGGCGGCGTGATCCTGAACGGCAACTGGGACGAGATCCACGCCATCGACCCGCGCGACCCCGAGCAGGTGCAGGAGTTCGTGACCCACAGCTGGTACCGGTACGCCGACGAGAGCAAGGGCCTGCACCCCTGGGACGGCGTCACCGAGCCGAACTACGCGCTCGGCCCCGGCACCAAGGGCACGAAAACGAAGATCGAGCAGCTCGACGAATCGGCCAAGTACTCGTGGATCAAGTCGCCGCGCTGGCGCGGCCACGCGGTCGAGGTGGGGCCGCTGTCGCGCTACATCCTCGCCTACGCGCATGCGAAGAAGGGCAACAAGCACGCCCAGCGGCCGAAGGAGCAGATCGAGTATTCGGCGGCGATGATCAACAGCGGCATCCCGAAGGCGCTGGGCCTGCCCGAGACGCAGTACAGCGCCAAGCAGCTGCTGCCTACCACCATCGGCCGCACGCTGGCGCGCGCGCTCGAAGGCCAGTACTGCGGCGAGATGATGCTCGACGACTTCAACGAGCTGGTGGCCAACGTGCGCGCGGGCGACCGCGCCACCGCCAACGTCGACAAGTGGGACCCGGCCACCTGGCCCAAGGAGGCCAAGGGCGTGGGCACGGTGGCCGCGCCGCGCGGCATGCTGGGCCACTGGGTGAAGATCAAGGACGGCCGCATCGAGAACTACCAGTGCGTGGTGCCCACCACCTGGAACGGCTCGCCGCGCGACCCCAAGGGCCAGATCGGCGCCTTCGAGGCCAGCCTGATGAACACGCCGATGGCCAACCCCGAGCAGCCGGTGGAGATCCTGCGCACGCTGCACTCCTTCGACCCGTGCCTGGCCTGCTCGACGCACGTGATGAGCGAGGACGGCGCGGAACTCACGCGCGTCAAGGTGCGCTGAAGACGACGAACACGGAGACATCACGATGAAGAGACTGCCGATCACCGCGCTCGGCGCGCTGGCCGCCGCCGCGGCGCAGGCGCACCCGGGCCACGGCCTGGTTCCCTCGGAAAGCCTGCTGCACGTGCTCGAGCCGCAGCACGTGCTGCCGCTGCTGGCCGGCGTGGCGCTGGTGTGGGGCCTGCTGCGGCTGCGCGCGCGCAAGCGCCGCGACGAGGCCGCCCGCAAGACGAAACACGAGCGCTGAACCAACCAACCCACGAAAGGCGCAGCATGTCGCTCACCCCTTCGCAGAGCTTCAACGACGCCACCGGCACCGACGAGCGCGCCGTCGCCAAGGCGGCGTCCATCAAGTCGGTGTACGTGTACGAGGCGCCGGTGCGGCTGTGGCACTGGATCAACGTGCTCGCCATCGTCGTGCTCGGCGTCACCGGCTACTTCATCGCCTCGCCGCTGCCCACGCAGCCGGGCGAGGCGAGCGCGAACTACCTGATGGGCTACATCCGCTTCGCGCATTTCGCGGCCGGCTACGTGTTCGCGGTCGGGCTGCTGGGGCGCATCTACTGGGCCTTCGTCGGCAACCACCACGCGCGCGAGCTGTTCACGCTGCCGGTGTTCAGCCGCGCCTACTGGCACGAGGTGCTGACGATGCTGAAGTGGTACGCCTTCCTGATCCCGCGGCCGAGCCGCTACGTCGGCCACAACCCGCTGGCGCGCGCGGCGATGTTCTTCGGCTACTTCTTCCTGACGCTGTTCATGCTGGTCACCGGCTTCGCGCTGTACGGCGAGGGCACGCAGCCGGGCTCGTGGGCGCACCGCCTGTTCACCAGCTGGGTGATCCCGCTGTTCGGCCAGTCGCAGGACGTGCACACCTGGCACCACCTCGGCCTGTGGGGCATGGTGATCTTCGTGACGCTGCACGTCTACGCCGCGATCCGCGAGGACATCATGGGGCGGCAGAGCATCGTCTCGACCATGATCTCCGGCCACCGCACCTTCAAGGACTGAGCGCGATGACGATCACCGTGCTGGGCATCGGCAACGTGCTGTGGGCTGACGAAGGCTTCGGCGTGCGCTGCGTGGAGGCCTTGCAGCAGCGCTGGACATTCGATGCGAGCGAAGGCGAAGAGGTGCAGCTGGTCGACGGCGGCACGCAGGGGCTGTACCTGATCCAGCACGTGCAGAGTGCTTCCAGGCTGCTGATCTTCGACGCCATCGACTACGGCCTCGCGCCCGGCACGCTCAAGCTGATCGAAAACGACGAGGTGCCGCGTTTCATGGGCGCCAAGAAGATGAGCCTGCACCAGACCGGCTTCCAGGAAGTGCTGATGCTCGCGCAGCTGACCGAGCAGTACCCGCAGCAGGTGCTGCTGGTGGGCTGCCAGCCCGAGGAGCTGGAGGACTACGGCGGCAGCCTGCGCCCTGCGGTGAAGACGGCGCTGGAGGATGCGCTGGCGCTGGCGCTGGAGCGGCTGCGCGAATGGGGCGCGAAGCCCGTGCCGCGCGAGCTTGCACCTTCGGCCGACGAAGCCGTCACCGTGCCGACACTCGCGCTGGGCGCCTACGAAGCCGGGCGGCCGGCCGCCGAGCAGGCCTGCCGCGTCGGCGACGAGCGCTTTCTTCCTCATTGAGACGCCCATGTGCATCGGCATCCCGATGAAAGTGATCCGCATTGAGCCCGGGCATGCGTGGGTGGCGGGGCGCGGCGAGGTCAGGCGTGTCGACACCGCGCTGGTGGGCGAGGTGGCCGAGGGCGACTGGCTGCTGACCTTTCTGGATGCGGCGCGCGAGCGCATCGCCGAAGAACGCGCCGCCGAGGTGAATGCGGTGCTCGACCTCGTGCAAGGCGCGCTCGACGGCGAGCCCGGCGCCGCCGACGCCGGCTTCGCGCTGCCATCGCGCATGGATGCCGCCACCCTCGCCGCGCTGACCGGCCACTCCGATTGAGAGCACTCCCATGACCGCTTCGCTTCTTCCCCCCGTGATGCAGCGCCTCGTCGACCAGTTCGGCGCCGCCTGCATCGTTGCCGACAACCTCGCCGCCTTTCTCGCCACGCCCGGCGACGCGGTGCTGCTGCTGGCGGGCGACCCGGTGCAGTTCCCCGAAGGGCTGGACGTCGCAGTGGTGCTGCCCGAGCTGCGCAGCGCGCTGGCCGCGGACTTCGCGATCGGCGTCGTCGCGCCAGCGCACCAGGAAACCATCGCGCACCGCTACGGCTCGCAGCGCTGGCCCTCGCTGATCTTCCTGCGCGACGGCCAGTACGTCACCACGCTGGCCGGCATGCACGACTGGACCGAGTACCTCGAGCGCGTCGAGGCGGCGCTGGCCGCGCCGGTGTCGCGCGCGCCGACGATCGGCATTCCGCTGGTGAACGCCGACGCTTCTTCCTCTTCGTGCCATTGAGACGATGAACACCACGCACCGCCCCTTCCCCATCCCCGTGGTGGCCGCGCTCGGCCCGGGCAGCCAGGAGGAAGACGAGCAGCTGGACTACATCACCATGCCCGCCGGCATGGACACCTACCGGCCGCCCGCGCTGCCCGAGCCGGAAGAACTGGCCGGCCACGCCCTGGCGCGCGAAGTGCTCGGCGCGGTGCTCGAAGCGGTGAGCACCGCCTGCGCGGGCGGCACGCCGGCGCCGATCCGGCTCGACGGGCTGCCGCCGGCCGAGCTCGCGCTGGTCAACCAGGTGCTGGGCGAAGGCGAGGTCAGCGCGCAGGTGCATCCGCGCGTGCGCGTGCAGGAGTCGGTGTTCGCCGGCGTGTGGCGCGTGATCGCGAGCGACGACGACGGGCGGGTGCACGACCACATCGAGGTCGGCGCGATCCCCGCCGCGCTGGTGGCCGCGGCGCACGAAGACGGCCACGCGCCGCGCGAGGCGCCGCAGGCCGTGCCGGGCGAATTCGTCAACGTGCCGCCGCTGCTCTTCGAACTGCAGGAGCAGCGCACGCGCTGGCGGCCGGGCGATGCCTCGCACGTGGTCAACCTGACGCTGCTGCCGCTGTCCCCCGCCGACATCGCCCACATCGACCACCAGCTCGGCACCGGGCGCGTGCTGATCCTCTCGCGCGGCTACGGCAACTGCCGCATCACCGATGCCTGCGTGCCGCACACCTGGCGCGTCGTCTACTACAACTCGCAGGACGCGGTGATCCTCAACACCGTGGAGGTCGGCGCGCTGCCCGAGGTGGCCTGCGCCGCCGCGGAAGACCTGCTCGACACGCGCGAGCGCCTCGCCGACGTGCTGGCCTGGGTGGCTCAGGATGTTTGAGGGCAGCTACCTCGGCGACACGGCGCGCATCGCACCGGATGCGCGGCTCGAATGCAAGATCTGCTGGTGGGTCTACGACCCGGCGCTGGGCGATGCGGTGTGGCAGGTCGCGCCCGGCACGCCGTTCTCCGCGCTGCCCGCGCACTGGCGCTGCCCGCAGTGCGACGGCGCGGCCGAGCAGTTCATGGTGTTGCAGGCCTCGTGATGCGCTCCCGCGTGCAGGCGCTGCAGCAGGCCTTCGAGCGGATCGCCCGCACGCGCATGGCCGGGCTGCCGCTGGTGAACCCGCGCCTGGCGGTGGCCTGCGTGGGCTTTTGCGCCGAGGGCGACGGCGCGTTCGCGCTCGGCGTGCTGGTCACGCCCTGGTGCATGAACCTCGTGCGGCTGCCGCTGCGCGACGACGATGCGCGGCCGTTGCGGCTGGGGGTGGTGGGTGCACGCGAGGTCGGCGGGCGCTGCTTCGATTTCATCGGCGCGCACGAAGACGGCATCGGCGGCTTCGAGGCGGCGTCGCTGTTCTCGCCGATGTTCGAGTTCGTCGACCAGAGCGCGGCCGTCGCGACGGCCGAGGAAGCGTTGAAGGAACTGCGCGGGCGCGCCGCGCCCGAGCGTCCGGCGCGGCGCGGCTTCTTGTTCGGCCGGCCTCACGCGGGGGCGGCGCCGTGAGCCTCGTCTCGGGCCGCGTGCAGCTGCGCCCGGGCCGGGGGCTGCCGGCGATTGCCAGCAGCCGGCCGCTGCTGGCGCCGCGCATCGCACGCGGGCGGCCGGCCAGTGAGCTTCCGGGCACGCTGGCGGCGCTGTTCACCTTGTGCGCGCATGCGCATCGCAGCACGGCGCGTCGTGCGGTGGCTGCGGCGCTGGGCGAACCCGCGCCCTCGAGCGGCGCCAGCCTGCAGCTCGCCACCGCCCGCGAGCATGTGCTGCGCATCGCGCAGGAATGGCATCGCCTGCTGCCCGGCGCGCCCCCGGCCGAGCCGGCGCTGAGGCTGCGCAGCTGTCCGGCGTGGCGCGACGATCTGGCGGCCGACGAACAGCTCGCCGAACTGCCGCGCTGGCTGGCGCACCACTGGCTGGACGAGCCGGTGGAATCGTGGCTGGCCGCACATCACGCCGACCCGCTCGGCTGGGCCGCGCACTGGTGCCGCGCAACGAACACGTCTCTCGCGCGCCTGCTGCGCAGCCAATGGGACGCGCTGCACGCCATCGCCACGCCGGCGCGGCCCTTGCGCATCCTCGAATCGCCCGGCGGCACGATGCCGCTGCTGGCGCGCCGCCTGGCCGACGAGCCGGCCTTCTGCGCGCAGCCCGACTGGCATGGCGAACCCGCCGAGACCGGGCCGTGGACCCGCATCGGCGACAGGGCGCCCCTGCCGCTCCACAATGCATGGATGCGCTTCGTGGCCCGCCTCGTCGATCTGCTGCACCTCGCGCAAGCCGCCGGCCGCGAGCGGCTGGCCGAGGGCGCGCTGACGCTCGCGGCCGGCGAGGCGATCGCCTGGACCGAGATGGCGCGCGGCCTGCTGGTGCACTGGCTGCGGCTGGAGGATTCGCCCGACGGCCCGCGCGTCGCCGACTGCCGCGTGCTCGCGCCCACCGAGTGGAACTTCCACCCGCGCGGCGTGCTGGCGCAGGCGCTGGCCGGCCTCGACGATGCCGCGCAGGCCGCACGCGCCGCGGTCGCCTTCGACCCCTGCGTCGAATTCGACATCGAACGCACGACGGAGGCCGCCCATGCATGAGCTGAGCCTGGCCGGCGGCATCGTGCAACTGGTCGAGGACGCGGCCGCGCGCGAGCATTTCAGGCGTGTTTCGCAGCTGCGCCTGGAAGCCGGCGCGCTGGCCGGCATCGAGGTGCGCGCGCTGCGCTTCGCGCTGGATGCGGTCACGCCCGGCACCTGCCTGGAAGGTGCGGCCATCGAGATCGACGAGCCGCCCGCCAGCGCCTGGTGCCTGCCCTGCGGCGCGAATGTCGAGATCCGCTCGCGCACCGATGCCTGCCCGCGCTGCGGCGGCTTCCAGATCCAACCCACCGGCGGGACCGAGCTGCGCGTGCTCGACCTGCTGGTGCACGACGATTGAAGGAGAGAACACCATGTGCGTCGTCTGCGGCTGCGGCGATACCACCGCCGACCTCGACTACGGCGCCGGCCCGGCGCGCGTTTCCGTGCCCGGCATGAGCCAGGCGCGTGCGATCAAGCTCGAAGCCGACGTGCTGGGCGCGAACGACCGCGTCGCCGCCGCCAACCGCGCGCACTTCGCGGCGCACGGCGTGACGGCCTACAACCTCGTCTCCAGCCCGGGTTCGGGCAAGACCACGCTGCTGTGCGCGACCATCGAGTACCTGAAGCGCCATGCGCCCGCGCTGCCGCTGGCGGTGATCGAAGGCGACCAGCAGACCAGCCACGACGCCGACCGCATCCGCGCCACCGGCGCGAGCGCGATCCAGATCAACACCGGCAAGGGCTGCCATCTGGATGCACCTATGGTGGCGGAGGCATTCGCGCGGCTGCATCTTCATTCGCATGCTCACGTGCATGACGAGCACGCTCATGACCATCACCACGCCGAGTCGCTGCTCTTCATCGAGAACGTCGGCAACCTCGTCTGCCCGGCGATGTGGGATCTGGGCGAAGCGGCCAAGATCGCGATCCTCTCGGTGACCGAGGGCGAGGACAAGCCGCTCAAGTACCCCGACATGTTCGCCGCCGCGCGGCTGATGGTGCTGAACAAGACCGACCTGCTGCCGCACCTGGATTTCGACGTGCCCCAGTGCATAGCGTACGCACGCCGCGTCAACCCGGGCATCGAGGTGCTGCTGGTGTCGGCGAAGACGGGCACCGGGCTGGATGCCTGGGTCGAGTGGCTGATGCATCCGCCGTCGGCATGAGCGAATTCCTCGTCCTGCCCCAGGCCGCGAGCGCTTGCGTGCTCGCCTGCGGCGCTTTCCTGAAGAACCGCGCAGGGCACGTCGACGGCACGCGCTTCGCATGGTCGGCGCTGCACGGCGATCTGGGCGAGGCCGAAGCCTGCCGTGCGCTCGACGCCTCGGCCGACGAGCTGCTCGCGCTCGGCGGCGTGGGCGCGGTCGCGCACGACCTGCATCCCGATTTCCACAGCACGCGCCTCGCGCTCGCGCTCGCCGAACGCCTGGGCGTGCCGGCCATCGCCGTGCAGCACCACCATGCGCACATCGCCGCGGTGATCGCCGAGGCGGGCCTCGACAAACCGGTGATCGGCCTCGCGCTCGACGGCGTCGGCCTCGGCAGCGACGGCACGGCCTGGGGCGGCGAGGTGCTGTGGGTGGATGGCGGCGCGCGCGCGCATCGCTGGGAGCGCGTGGCGCACCTGCATCCGCTCGCGCTGCCCGGCGGCGACGTCGCGGCGCGCGAGCCGTGGCGGCTGGCCGCGGCGGTGCTGCATTCGCTGGGCCGCGGTGACGAGATCGAAGCGCGTTTCGGCAGCGTCGTCGGCGCGCCCACCACGCGCGGCTTGAAGACGATGCTCGATCGCAGCCTGAACTGCCCCACGAGCACGGGCGCCGGCCGCTGGTTCGACGCCGCCGCCGGCGCGCTCGGCTTGAGCGTGCGCCAGTCCTTCGAGGCCGAAGCCGCCATCGCCCTGGAGAAGCTCGCCACGCAGGCCCTGCCCGGCCGCGCCGAAGCGATGCGCTTCGCGCCGACGCTGGACTTGCGCGAACTGGTGGCCGGGCTGTTCGACGTCGCCCCCGACGACGAAGCCGCGCGTGCGCAAGCCGCGCTGCACTTCCACCACGCCCTCGCCGACGGCCTCGCCGGCGCCGCGGTACGCGCCGCGCGCGAACGCGGCTGCGACAGCGTGGTCTTCGGCGGCGGCTGCTTCCTCAACCGCGTGCTGAGCGAGCGCCTCGCGCAGCAGCTGCAGGCGCGCGGCCTGGCGGTGCACGCGCCGCGCCTCGCGCCCTGCGGCGACGCCGGCCTCGCGCTCGGCCAGGCCTGGGTGGCGGCGTGCACGCTGGCGGCATTTCCTCCGTCCGGGCTGAGCCCTTCGACAAGCTCAGGTCGCGCCTCTCGAACGCCCTTCGACAAGCTCAGGGCGAACGGGCTCATTCACAGCTCCTGACCCATGTGCCTCGCCCTGCCCGCCCGCATCGTCGAGCTGCTCGACGCCGAACAAGCCGTGGTCGAACTCGGCGGCGTGCGCAAGAGCGTCAGCGTCGCGCTGACGCCCGAGGCGCGCGTCGGCGACTACGTGATCGTGCACGTCGGCCATGCGATCGGCCTGCTCGATGCGGAGGAAGCCGAGAAGACGCTCGCCCTGTTCGCCGAACTCGCGGCCTCGGAGCGCAACGCATGAAGTACGTAGCCGAATTCCGCAGCGGCGAGGTCGCGCAGGCCTTGTCGCGCCGCATCGCCGCCGAGGTGGATGCGCAGCGCCGCTACCACTTCATGGAGTTCTGCGGCGGCCACACGCATGCGATCTCGCGCTACGGCATCGCAGAGTTGCTGCCAGCAAACCTTCGCATGATCCACGGGCCGGGATGTCCGGTGTGCGTGCTGCCCATCGGCCGCATCGACCAGGCCATCGACTTGGCACTCGAACGCGGCGTGATGCTCTGCACTTACGGCGACGTGATGCGGGTTCCGGCCTCCGAGTCGCTGTCCCTCATGCGCGCCAAGGCCCGCGGCGCCGACATCCGCATGGTCTATTCGGCCGCCGATGCCTTGAAGCTGGCGCGCGAGAACCCGCAGCGCGAGGTCGTCTTCCTCGCCATCGGCTTCGAGACCACCACGCCGCCGACGGCGCTGGTGATCCGCCAGGCCCACGCCGAGAACCTGCCCAACTTCAGCGTGCTCGGCAACCACGTGCTGACGCCCAGCGCGATCACGCACATCCTCGAATCGCCCGAGGTGCGCCAGTACGGCACGGTGCCGATCGACGGCTTCGTCGGGCCGGCGCACGTCAGCATCGTGATCGGCGCCGGCCCCTACGAGCACTTCGCGCAGGAGTACCGCAAGCCGGTGGTGATCGCCGGCTTCGAACCGCTGGACGTGATGCAGGCGATCCTGATGCTGGTGCGCCAGGTGAATCAGGGCCGTGCCGAAGTCGAGAACGAATTCAGCCGCGCGGTCACGCGCGAGGGCAACCTCGCCGCGCAGGCGGTGGTGCAGCAGGTGTTCGAGCTGCGGCCCAGCTTCGAGTGGCGCGGGCTCGGCGAGGTGCCGTATTCGGCGCTGAAGATCCGCCCGGCTTTTGCGCGCTTCGATGCGGAGAAGCGCTTCGGCCTCGTCTACCAAAGCGTGCCCGATCACAAGCAGTGCGAATGCGGCGCGATCCTGCGCGGCGTGAAGCGGCCGACCGACTGCAAGCTGTTCGGCACGGTGTGCACGCCCGAGACGCCGATGGGCTCGTGCATGGTGTCGTCGGAGGGCGCGTGCGCGGCGCACTACACGTATGGGCGCTTCCGGGACATTCCTGTCGTGGCGGCATGATTCCATGAAGAAGGACTACGTCCGGCCCATCGACTTCAAGCACGGCCGCGTCGACATGAACCACGGCGCGGGCGGGCGCGCCTCGGCGCAGTTGATCGAGGAACTGTTCGCGCGCGCGTTCGACAACGAGTACCTGCGCCAGGGCGACGACGGCGCGCTGCTGCCGCCGCTGCCCGGCGGCCACCGCCTCGTGATGGCCACCGACGGCCACGTGATCTCGCCGCTGGTCTTTCCCGGCGGCGACATCGGCAGCCTCGCGGTGCACGGCACGATCAACGACGTGGCGATGCTCGGCGCCGCGCCGCTGTACCTCGCCGCCAGCTTCATCCTCGAAGAAGGCTTTGCGCTCGCCGAGCTGAAGCGCATCGTCGAGGCGATGGCGGCGGCCGCGCGCGAGGCCGGCGTGCCGGTGGTGACCGGCGACACCAAGGTGGTCGAGCAGGGCAAGGGCGACGGCGTCTTCATCACCACCACCGGCGTCGGCGTGCTGCCCGAGGGGCGGCGCATCGGCGGGCGCCACGCGCGGCCCGGCGATGCGGTGCTGGTGTCGGGCACGATCGGCGACCACGGCGTGGCGGTGCTGTCCAAGCGCGAGTCGCTGGAGTTCGAGACCACGATCGAATCCGACAGCGCCGCGCTGCACACGCTGGTGGCGCGCCTGCTCGCCGCGGTGCCCGAAGGCAGCGTGCGCACGCTGCGCGACCCGACACGCGGCGGGCTGGCGACCACGCTCAACGAGATCTCGAAGCAATCGGGCGTGGGCATGCTGCTGGAGGAAGCGGCGATTCCGATCAAGCCGCAGGTCAACGCCGCCTGCGAGCTGCTCGGGCTGGACCCGCTGTACATCGCCAACGAGGGCAAGTGCATCGTGGTCTGCGACGCGGCGGTGGCGGACGGCGCGCTCGAAGCCTTGCGCTCGCATCCGCTCGGCCGCGACGCGGCGCGCATCGGTACGGTGACCGACGACCCGCAGCGCTTCGTGCAGATGGCCACCGCCTTCGGCGGCCGGCGCGTGGTGGACTGGCTGTCGGGCGAACCGCTGCCGCGCATCTGCTGATGCGGCTCATGCCATGCAGCGCGACGTCTACCGCAAGACCGAGGCGGGCCACGCCGAGATCCGCAGCCGCGCGCTCGGGCTGGACGCGCGTGCGCGCGGATTGCTGATCCTCGTCAACGGGCGGCTGACGGTGGGCGAGCTGACGGCGCGTGTCGGCTTCGATGCGGCCGAGGCCTTGACGCGCTTCGCCGGCGCGGGGCTGATCGAGCGTGTGGCGAGCGCAGTGAGCGTGAAGACGAAGCCGGTGCCCGCCGAGCAACTGGCGCGCCGCATCGCGCAGGGTCGGGAAGGCCGATGAAGATCCTGCTGCTCTGCCACGCCTTCAACGGCCTGACGCAGCGCCTGCACTGCGCGCTGCGCGAGGCCGGGCATGCGGTGACGGTGGAGTTGGACATCGCCGACGCGGTGACCGAGGAAGCGGTCGCGCTGGCCGATCCGGACGTCGTGATCGCGCCCTTCCTGAAGCGCCGCATTCCCGAGCCGGTGTGGTCGACGCGGCCCTGCCTCGTCGTGCACCCCGGCCCGCCGGGCGACCGCGGGCCGGCCGCGCTCGATTGGGTGGTGCTGCGCGGCGAGCAGCAGGGCGGCGTCACCGTCCTGCAGGCCACCGGCGAGTTCGACGCCGGGCCGGTGTGGGCGTGGCGAACCTTTGCGCTGCGCGAAGAGGCGAGCAAGGCCAGCCTGTACCGGCACGAGGTGACACGCGCCGCGGTGGACGCGGTGCTGGAAGCGCTGGCGCGCGGCCGGCCGGCCACGCCTCAGCCCGCCGCAGCGGGCCACGGCTGGCAGGGCCCCGTGCCGAAGGAGGCGCGCCGCATCGACTGGACGCGCGACGACGGTGCCACCGTGCTGCGCAAGATCCGCAGCGCCGACGGCCACCCGGGCGTCGCCGACACCCTGTTCGGCCGCGAATGCCGTTTGCACGATGCGCACCCGGCCACAGCCGAGACGCTGGCGCTCGCGCCGCAGGCCGAACCCGGCGCGATCGTCGCGAAGCGCGGCCCGGCACTGCTGCGCCGCACGCGCGACGGCGGCGTGTGGCTGGGCCACGTGCGCATCGAAGACGCCGAGCCGGCGCTCAAGCTCGCCGCCACCCGCGCCTTCGTCGCCGAGGCCGCAGCGCTGCCCGAACTCGCCGTGCCGCTGCAACGCGACGCGGACGAATGGGACGAACTGCGCTACGACGAAACCGGCGAAGCAGGACAACGCATCGGCTGGCTCGCCTTCGACTTCCACAACGGCGCGATGTCGACGCGCCAGTGCGAGCGCCTGCGCGACGCGCTGCGCTTCGTGCGCAGCCGCGACATCCGCGTGCTGGTGCTCGAAGGCGGCGCCGACTTCTTCAGCAACGGCATCCACCTGCACGACATCGAGGCCAGCGCGCAGACCGAAGGCGACAGCGCCGCCGACGCCTCGTGGCGCAACATCCATGCGATCGACGACGCGGTGCTGGAGATGCTGACGCTGGACCACTGCCTGAGCGTCGCGCTGCTGCGCGGCAACGCCGGCGCGGGCGGCTGCTGGCTCGCCTTCGCGGCCGATCGCGTCTGGGCGCACGGCAATGTCGTGCTGAACCCGCACTACAAGAACATGGGCAACCTGTACGGCTCGGAGTACTGGACGCACACGCTGCCGCGCCGCGTCGGCGCATCACGCGCCGCCGAGGTCGCGCAGCGCGTGATGCAGGGCCGGCTGCCGATGAGCGCGGCCGAATGCGCCTCGCTCGGCCTGGTCGACGCGGTGTGGGGCGACGACGCGCAAACCCTGCGCGAACGCGCCGCGATCGAAGCCGCCGCGCTCGCGTCGGCGTGCGATCATGCCGGCCTGCTCGCGGCCAAACAGTGCGACACAGGCCTGCTCGCTGAGCGCCGCGAGGCCGAACTCCAGCACATGCACCGCAACTTCTACGGCTTCGACCCGAGCTACCACGTGGCGCGCCACCACTTCGTGACGCGCAAGCCGCACGCCTGGACGCCGCGGCATCTGGCGACGCATCGGCCATGAGCGCTGCCGTTCTGCTCGTCGACGACGAAGTGCGCTCGCTCGACGCGATGCGCCGCACGCTGGAGGAAGACTTCGAGGTGCTCACCGCCACCGGCGCCGACGAGGCGCGCGCGCTGATGGCGCGCCGCGAGGTGGCGGTGATCCTGTGCGACCAGCGCATGCCCGGCACCACCGGCGTCGAGTTCCTGCGCGAGGCGCGCGAGCGCTGGCCCGACGCGGTGCGCATCGTGATCTCGGGCTACACCGACAGCGAGGACATCATCGCCGGCATCAACGAGGCCGGCATCTGGCAGTACATCCTCAAGCCCTGGGTGCCCGACCATCTGCTGCAGACGGTGCGCAGCGCCGCCGAGGCGCGCACGCTACAGCACGGCCTGGCGCGGCTCGACCTGGAGCTGCGTGCCGGCCAGGGCCCGCTGCGCGCCAAGAGCCAGGCCCGGCTCGCGCAGGCGCGCAGCAGCTTCGACTTCGAGCGCATCGTGCGCGCGCCGGGCAGCCCGCTCGACGCGCTGTGCGAGATGGCGCGGCGCGTGGCGCGCCACGACCTCTCGGTGCTGGTGCTGGGCGAATCGGGCACCGGCAAGGAGTTGATGGCGCGCGCCATCCACTACGCCAGCCCGCGGCTGGCCGGGCCCTTCGTCGTCGAGAACTGCGCGGCGATCCCCGACACGCTGCTGGAGAGCGAGCTGTTCGGCCACAAGCGCGGCGCCTTCACCGGCGCGGTGGACGACCACATCGGGCTGTTCCAGCGCGCGCACGGCGGCACGGTGTTCCTCGACGAGATCGGCGAAACCTCGCCGGCCTTCCAGGTCAAGCTGCTGCGCGTGCTGCAGGAGGGCGAGCTGCGCCCGGTGGGCTCGACGCGCGCGGTGCCGGTGGACGTGCGCGTGATCGCCGCGACGCACCGCGACCTCGAGGCCGACGTGCGCGCCGGGCGCTTCCGCGAAGACCTCTACTCCCGCATCGCCGGCGTCACGCTGGCGATGCCGCCGCTGCGCGAGCGGCCCGGCGACATCGTGCCGATCGCGCAGCGGCTGCTCGCCGACGCGGCCGTCGAGCTGGGCGTGAGCGGCGCGCGCTTCGACGACGACGCGCGCGCGGTGCTGGTCGGCTACCCCTGGCCGGGCAACATCCGCGAGCTGCGCAACGAGATCGCGCGCGCGCTGGCGCTCGGCGACGCTCCGGTGGTGCACGCCGCGGCCTTCTCGCGCAAGCTGCTGCACGGGCAGGCCGGGGCGCATGCCGAGAAGCTCAACGGCCAGTCGGCGCAGCCCGTGTCCTTCGGCTCGGGCACGCTGGCCGAGCGGCTAGATTCGATCGAGGCGATGGTGCTGCGCGAAACGCTGCTGCGCCATCGCTGGAACAAGACCCGCGCGGCGCAGGAGCTGGGGCTGTCGCGCGTGGGCCTGCGCGCCAAGCTGCAGCGCTTCGGGCTGGAAGACGCGGCGAAGGACAAGGCATGAACGTGCTCTGGCTGCAATCGGGCGGCTGCGGCGGCTGCAGCATGTCGCTGCTGTGCGCCGACACCGCCGACTTCCCGGCGATGCTGAAGGCCGGCGGCATCGAGCTGCTGTGGCACCCCTCGCTGTCGATGCAAAGCGGCCGCGAGCTGATCGCGCTGCTCGACGACTGCCGCGCCGGCCGCCAGCGCCTTGACGCGCTGTGCATCGAAGGCGCGCTGCTGCGCGGGCCGAACGGCACGGGGCGCTTCCACCTGCTGGCCGGCACCGGCGTGCCGATGATCGAGTGGGTGCGCGATCTGGCGGCGGTCGCCACGCACGTGGTGGCGGTGGGTTCCTGCGCCGCCTGGGGCGGTATCAGCGCCACCGGCGCCAACCTCACCGAAGCCTGCGGGCTGCAGTACGACGGCGACCGCATCGGCGGCCTGCTCGGCGCGGAGTTCGTCGCGCGCGGCGGCCTGCCGGTGATCAACGTGGCCGGCTGCCCCACGCACCCCGGCTGGGTAGTCGACACGCTGATGGCGCTGGCCGCCGGCCTGTTCCGTGCCGAGGATCTGGACCCGCTGCAGCGCCCGCGCTTCTACGCCGACCAGCTGGTGCACCACGGCTGCACGCGCAACGAGTTCTACGAGTTCAAGGCCAGCGCCGAGAAGCCCTCCGACCTGGGCTGCATGATGGAGCACATGGGCTGCAAGGGCACGCAGGCGCATGCCGACTGCAACACCCGGCTGTGGAACGGCGAAGGCTCGTGCACGCGCGGCGGCTACGCCTGCATCAGCTGCACCGAGCCGGGCTTCCAGGATCCCGGCCATCCCTACCACCTCACGCCCAAGATCGCCGGCATCCCGATCGGCCTGCCGACCGACATGCCCAAGGCCTGGTTCGTCGCGCTCGCCTCGCTGTCCAAGAGCGCGACGCCCAGGCGCGTGAAGAGCAATGCGACGGCCGACCACGTGGTGGTCGCGCCGGCGGTGAAGAAGACAAGGCTGAAGTGAGCAGGCTCGTCGTCGGCCCCTTCAACCGCGTCGAGGGCGATCTCGAGGTGCAGCTCGACATCGCCGACGGGCGCGTGGCCAGCGCGCGCGTCAATGCGCCGATGTACCGCGGCTTCGAGGCGATGCTCACCGGCCGCGAGCCGCACGACGCGCTGGTGATCGTGCCGCGCATCTGCGGCATCTGCTCGGTGTCGCAGTCGGTGGCGGCGGCGCGCGCGATCGCCGACGCGGCCGGCGTCGAGCCGCCGCCCAACGGCGTGCACGTGACCAACCTGATGCTCGCCTGCGAGAACCTCGCCGACCACCTCTCGCACTTCTACCTGTTCTTCATGCCCGATTTCGCGCGGGCCGTGTATGCGGACCGGCCGTGGTTCGCCGCCGCCCACGAGCGCTTCGCGCCGCTGGCCGGCACGCATGCGCGCGCGGCGCTGGCGGCGCGCCAGCGCTGGTTCGAACTGATGGGCACGCTGGGCGGCAAGTGGCCGCACACGCAGAGCATCCAGCCCGGCGGCAGCGCGCGCGCGGTGGAAGCGGCCGAGCGGCTGCGGCTGCTGGCCAGGGTGCGCGAGCTGCGCGCGTTTCTCGAAGCGACCACCTTCGCGGCACCGCTCGAAGAAGTCGCCGCGCTCGATGGCGAAGCCGCCCTGGCGCGCTGGCACGCGGCCGATCCGCAGCGCGGCGACCTGCGCCTCTTCCTCACGATCGCCGAGGATCTTCAGCTCGCCACGCTGGGCCGCGGCCCGGGCCTCGCGATCAGCTACGGTGCGTACCGCCAGGACGACGGCTCGCACGCGCTGCCCGGCGGTGCGTGGGACGAAGCGGCGCGCGCGCTCGGCGCCGTCGACCTCGATGCGATCCGCGAAGACGCCACGCACGCCTGGCTGGCCGGCGACGTGCCGCTGCACCCGCGCGACGGCCACACCGAGCCGCGCGCCGACAAGCCCGGCGGCTACACCTGGAACAAGGCGCCGCGCCTGGCCGGCCGCGTGGCCGAGACCGGCGCGATCGCGCGGCAACTCACCAGCGGCCACGCGCTGATCCGCGACGCGGTGGCCGCCAGCGGCAGCAACGTGCGCAACCGCGTGCTGGCACGGCTGCTCGAACTCGCGCGCGTGCTGCCGATGATGGAAGCTTGGCTCGCCGCACTGACCCCGCGCGAGCCCTTCGTGCACGCCGACACGCTGCCCGCCGACGCGCAGGGCGTGGGGCTCGTCGAAGCGGCGCGCGGCGCGCTCGGCCACTGGCTGCGCGTGCGGCGCGGCCGCATCCAGAACTACCAGATCGTCGCGCCGACGAGCTGGAACTTCTCGCCGCGCGACGCGGCCGGCATGCCCGGCGCGCTGGAAGCCGCGCTGGTCGGCGCGCCGGTGCGCGAGGGCGAGGACACGCCGGTCGCGGTGCAGCACATCGTGCGATCCTTCGACCCGTGCATGGTCTGCACCGTGCACTGACCGACGCGATGAACCCGCCCACTCGCCCGCCGCTGCATGCCCCGACGCCGGTCGAAGGCATGGACGAATCCGCCTGGGTCGACGTGATCGGCAAGATGGAGGAGGTCTACTCGCAGCTGGTGCGCGACGAGATCGCGCTGGAAGAGAAGAACGCGCAGCTCGAGCAGTCGCAGCAGTTCATCTTCAGCCTGCTCACCGCGATGAGCGACGTGCTGGTGGCCTGCGACGAAGGCGGCCGCATCGAGGAGACCAACGCCGCGCTGCGCGAGCTGGTGGGCCGCGGCGAGCAGGCGCTGCACGGCAGCCCGCTGGCCGCGCTGCTGGCCGGCGACGCCGCGCGCGAGCGGCTGCGCAGCACGCTCGACAACGCGCCGCGCCGCGGCAGCACGATCGAGATCGAGCTGCTCGATGCGCAGCGCCAGCCGGTGCCAGTGGACTTCAACATCACGCCGCGCTACAGCGCCGCCGGGCAGCTGGTCGGCCACGTGTTCGTCGGCCGGCCGCTGGGCGAATTGAAGCGCGCCTACCACCAGCTGCGCGAGGCGCACGAGGCGCTCAAGCGCACCCAGCAGCAGCTGCTGCATTCGGAGAAGATGGCGTCGCTGGGCCGTCTCGTTGCCGGCGTGGCGCACGAACTGAACAACCCGATCAGCTTCGTGCTCGGCAACGTGCACGCCTTGCAGCGCTACACCGAGCGGCTGCGCGAGTACCTGGGCGCGATCCACGCTCAAGCCGATGCCGGCGAGCAGGCCCAGCTGCGCGCCAGGCTGCGCATCGACCACCTGCTGGCCGACCTGCCCTCGCTGATGGAAGGCACGCTGGAAGGCGCGCAGCGCACCGCCGACATCGTGCAGGGCCTGAAGCGCTTCTCGGCGGTGGACCGCGGCGAGCGCAGCGAGGTGGATCTGAACGGCGTGGTCGAGCGCGCCATCCACTGGGTGCGCAAGGGCACCGCGCCGGCCTTCGAGGTGCACTGGACACCCGGCGCGCCCTGCACGCTGCACGGCAACGCCGGCCAGCTGCTGCAGGTGGTGATGAACCTGGTGCAGAACGCCTACGACGCCGCCGCGACGAAGGACAACCCGGCGCCCGCGCTGTGGGTGGCGCTGCAGCGCGAGAGCGACACCGCGCGCGTGGTGTTCCGCGACAACGGCCCGGGCATCGCGGCCGAGCACCTGTCGCGCATCTTCGACCCCTTCTTCACCACCAAGCCGGTCGGCAAGGGCACCGGGCTGGGGCTGTCGATCAGCTACGGCATCGTCGAGCAGCACGGCGGGCGGCTGACGGCGCGCAACCACCCGGCCGGCGGGGCGGAGTTCGTCCTGGAGCTGCCGTTGATGCGCTGAGGCCGGGAGCTTGGCGCGGCGCCGCAGGCGCGCTCAGTGCACGGCCGCCGCGGCCGCAGCAGCGTGGACACCCGCCGGCGCCACGCAGCCCTGGATGAAGCGCTCCAGCGCCTCGACCTGCGGGATCTGGATCTCGCGGCGGCCCTTCTCGGCGAAGCGGATCACGTCGGTGCGCGCCAGGCGCGACAGCGCGCGGCTCACCGTCTCCAGCGTCATGCCCAGGTAGTTGCCGATCTCGGCGCGCGTCATGCGCAGCGTGATCTGGTCGGTGCGCAGGCCGCGCTCGGCCAGCGCGCCCGCCCAGTTGCGCAGGAAGTCGGCCACGCGCGCATCGGCCGGCAGCGTGCACAGCGACATCATCGAATCGCGGTCGCGCCCGATCTCGCGGCTCATCGCCTCGTGCAGCACGGTCAGCAGCGCGGGCTTGGCGGCGCAGGCTTCGAGCAGGCTGTCGTAGCGGAACGACCAGACCTCGCCGGTGTCCATCGCCACCGCGTCGCAGCCGTAGTGGCCGCTGGCGATGCCGTCGAAGCCCAGCCAGTCGCCGCGGAAGTGCAGGCCCACGACCTGCTCGCGGCCGTCGGGCGAGAGGTTGACGATCTTGACCATGCCCGAGTTCAGCACGTGCAGCGTCGTGAAGCGCTCGCCGGCCTGGTAGAGCACGTCGCCGGCATGCACCACGCGGCGCTGGATGGTCAGCGCGTCGCGCAGCAGCTCGAGGCAGGCGGCGATCTGCTGGCTGCGGGTCTGGGCGGTGTGGACGATGTCGGCGTTCATGCGTTGCTCCTGATCAATGGCGGCAGTCTCGCCCTTGATGGAAAACAAACGGCGAACGGCGCTTCGCGTTGGGTAACGCTCGGTGAACCGTCGGTATCAGCCGCGTATCAGGGCTGACCGGCACGCTCACTTTTGACGGCCGTCAAGGTTTGCCGGCCGGCCGGGCCCAGCATGCGAACCTGACCATGTATCCGCGCCCGTCCGTCCCCCACCGTCACCTGTGGTCGGTGGACAGCCTCTCATCCGCCGACATCCGCGAGGTGCTGGACAGCGCGCGCCGGCTGCGCCTGGACGCTCGCGAAGGCCGCGCCGCCGCGCCGCTGCGCGGCCGCAACCTGGCGCTGCTGAACGACGCCGCGCCGGCCGAAGGCGCCGGCAGCCTGCGCCATGCGGCGCTCGGGCTGGGCGCGCAGGTGTCGCACCTGCGCCCGAGCGAGGCGCGGCTCTCTGCGGCCGATGCGGCCGACGCCGCCACCGCGCGCCTGCTCGGGCGCCTGTACGACGCGATCGACTGCGAGGACATGTCCGCCGCGCTGGTGGCTGAGGTGGCGCGCGAGGCCGGCGTGCCGGTGTTCAACGGCCTGGGCGGCGCGCGCCACCCGACGCGCGTGCTGGCCGAGCTGCTGGCGATCCAGGACCGCAGCGGCAAGGCGCTCGACACGCTGAGCGTGCGCTTCGTCGGCGACCCGACCAGCCCCTGCGGCGCCGCGCTGCTGCGCGCCGCCGCGGCCACCGGCATCGAGCTGCGCATCGCCGCGGCGCGCGACCGCTGGCCGCCACCGGAGCTGTGGGAAGCGTTGAAGGCCGGCGCGGTGGCGCGCGGCGCGCGGCTGTACCTGTTCGAGAACGCCGCGCAGGCCGGCGAGGACAGCGACGTCACGCTGGCCGCCGCCGGCGACCCGCCCTGGCCCTTCACGGCGCGCGGCGCGGCCGCGCCGCTTCGGGACGACGAGCGCGCCGACTACCGCCAGGCGGCGCTGCAGGCGATGCTGGTGGCGGCGATCGGCTGACAAAGCCCCCCCGGTCGCAAGCTCCTGCCCCCCAGGGGCGCCGCCCGGCCTGGGGCGGCCCGGCGCCGGGCCGGTCAGCCGTTCTTGATCCGGCTGACCAGCGCCTTGGCGAATGCGCCGGTGCTGGCCGAGCCGCCCAGGTCGCCGGTGCGCACCATGTCGACGTTGAGCGTCGCGTCGATCGCGTTGCGCAGCCGGTCGCCCAGATCCTTGCGCTGCACGTGGTCGAGCATCAGCGCGGCGGCCAGCATCAGCGCGGTCGGGTTGGCCTTGCCCTGGCCGGCGATGTCGGGCGCCGAGCCGTGCACCGCCTCGAAGATCGCCGCGTCGCGGCCGATGTTCGCGCCCGGCGCCATGCCCAGCCCGCCGACCAGGCCGGCGACGAGGTCGGAGAGGATGTCGCCGAACAGGTTGGTCGTCACCAGCACGTCGAACTGCCAGGGGTTGAGCACCAGCTTCATCGCGCAGGCGTCGACGATCACCGAGTCCATCGCGATGCGGCCCTTGTACTTCTCCTCGTACATCTGCTCGGCGGTCTCCTTGAAGATGCCGGTCAGCGCCTTCATGATGTTGGCCTTGTGCACGATGGTCACCTTCTTGCGGCCGGTGGCGATGGCGTGCTCGAAGGCGTACTCGATGATGTGGCGGCAGCCGGCGCGCGTGTTGATGCCGGTGGCCATCGCCACGGCGTGCGGGTCGTCGTCGATCTGCACGTAGTGCTCGTGGCCGATGTACAGGCCCTCGAGGTTCTCGCGCACCACCACCAGGTCGATCTTGTCGAAGCGCCCGCCGGGCACGATGGTGCGCGCCGGGCGCAGGTTGGCGTAGAGCTGGAACTCCTCGCGCAGCCGCACGTTGCTGGAGCGGTAGCCGCCGCCCGAGGGCGTCTCGAGCGGGCCCTTGAGCGCCAGGCGGGTCTTGCGGATGCTGGCCAGCGTGGCCTGCGGCAGCGGGTCGCCGGCGGCCTGGATGCCGGCCAGGCCGGCGGCCTGGGCGTCCCAGTCGAAGGGCGCGGCGAGCGCGTCGAGGGCCACGAGCGTCGCTTCGACGATCTCGGGGCCGATGCCGTCGCCGGCGATCAGGGTGGCGGGAATGCGCTTGGACATGGTCGTCTCTCTCGGATGAAGCCGCGCCGATCAACGCGGAGGCACCCAGGATAAACCGCCACCTTGGCGCTTCCCTGACGGCGCGGCCGGCCCGCCGCCGGCGGCTCGAGACACGCGCTAAGCTGCATCCATGACGACGAACACCTCCTTCGGCGACGCCGCCGCGATGTGGAACCAGCGCTACGAGGGCGACGAGCTCCTCTTCGGCGAAGCCCCGAACGACTACCTGGCGGCCCAGGCGGCACGCCTGCCGCGCGCCGGCCGCGCCCTGTGCGTGGCCGACGGCGAGGGCCGCAACAGCGCCTGGCTGGCGCAGCAGGGCCTGCGCGTGGACGCCTTCGACATCGCCGAGCGCGGCGTGGCCAAGGCTCGCGCACTGGCGCGGCGACGCGGCGTGTCGGTGAATTTCGCGGTCGCCGACACCGACGCGCTGGCCTGGCCCGAGTCGCTGTACGACCTCGTCGCGGCGATCTTCGTGCAGTTCGCCGACCCGGCGATGCGCGAGCGGCTGTTCGCGAACATGGTGCGCGCGCTCAAGCCCGGCGGCCTGCTGGTGCTGCAGGGCTACACGACGCGCCAGCTGCAGTACCGCAGCGGCGGGCCGCAGCGCGCCGACCATCTCTACACCGAGGAACTGCTGCGCGGCGCGTTCGCGGGCCTGGAGATCGTCGAGCTGCGCAGCTACGATGCCGAACTGCGCGAGGGCACCCAGCACGCCGGCATGGCGGCGCTGATCGGCCTGGTGGCGCGCAAGCGCTGATCAGCGGGCGGGGCGCAGCACCCGCCGCAGGTGCGGACGCGAGGCTGGTCGTGGCGCCGAAATCAGAAGGAGCGCAGCGGCTC
Organism: Pseudomonadota bacterium; assembly: GCA_029779845.1. Classification (GTDB taxonomy): domain Bacteria; phylum Pseudomonadota; class Gammaproteobacteria; order Burkholderiales; family Burkholderiaceae_C; genus Piscinibacter. The sequence continues at coordinate 62,336 of JAKOZT010000143.1, forward strand.
GGCGCCGGCGCCGCTCAGGCACTGCATCGCCAGCTCGGCGCGCGGCTCGTCGAGCGGGCGCACCACCACCGTCCAGCGGCGCCGCTTCAGCGCCTCGCGCAGCTGGCGGATCACCCAGCCGTGGTCGGGGCGCAGCGTCAGCAGCCCGGCCCACAGCATGCCGCTGAAGCCGCCCAGCACGCCGAGGAACAGCACCGCATAGCCGAGGCTGAGCGCGGCCGGCTCCCACGCGGCGGCGAGCGCGAAGGCGCAGAGGATGCCCAGCGCGACGCCGAGCGCGCCCAGCACCGCGTGGGACCGCAGCGCGGTGCGCCAGATGCCGGCCGACTCGGGCTCGAACTTCTTCGCCCACTGCGGGTCGTCGGGGCCGACCAGCGCGACCTCGCCGTCCAGCGCGGGTTCGCGCTCGAGCATCTTCTTGGCCAGGCGCGCCGATTCGAAGTCGGGGAACACCGCGCCGATCAGCGTCAGCGAGCGCTCGCCGAAGATCAGCCACTTGTTGATGAATTTCATGTCGGCTCTCCGTGATCTCAGCGCGCGAGGCGCTTCTCCAGCTCGGCCTTGCTCATGCCCGAGCGGCCTTCGATGCCGCGCGACCTGGCTTCGGCGTAGAGCTGCCGGTAGGTGCGCCCGCCCTCGCCGCGGTGCGAGCGCAGGCCGCCGCGGCGGCCCGAGGAGATGTCGTCGGTCGAGGTCTTGCTCGCCTCCTTCGACTCGCCGTGCTGCGCGCGCTCCTTGTTGACGGTGCGCGCGGCGATCTCCTCGGCGGTGTCTTCGCTCTTGCCGCGCTCGCGCAGGCTGGCCTTGATGTGCTGGTACTGGCGTTCGCGCTTGGCGCTCCAGGAAGTGGCGGGCATGGGGCTCTCCGGTGGATGGGGTGATGGGCCGGCGGCGGCAAGCGGCGTGCCCCGGCGGCGCGGGCACGCCGCTTGCCCTCCACCCGCCATGAGAAGAACGCTGGCCGCCCTGCTCGCCGCCCTCGCCTGCGCCGCCCAGGCCGCGCAACCGCTCTCGCCCGACGCCGCGCAGCTGCGCGCGCACGTGCTGGCGCTGGGCGACAACGGCGCGCGGCCCTTCGGCGTGCTCGACAAGCGCCGCGCCCACCTGTGGCTGTTCGACGCGCGCGGCGCGGCGCTCGGCGACACGCCGGTGCTGCTCGGCTGGGCGCGCGGCGACGACACCGTGCCGGGCATCGGCATGCGGCCGATCGAGCAGGTGCGGCCGCACGAGCGCACCACGCCGGCCGGGCGCTTCATCACCGAGCGCGGCCGCAACGCGCGGCGCGAGGCGGTGCTGTGGGTCGACTACGAGGCCGCGGTGTCGATGCACCGCGTCGTCACGAACGTGGCCAGCGAGCGCCGCGCGCAGCGCCTGGCCTCGCCGAGCCCGCGCGACAACCGCATCTCCTACGGCTGCATCAACCTGCCGCCGGCCTTCTTCGACGCCACGCTGCAGCCGCTGGCCGCGCGCGCCGCGCCGGTGCTCTACATCCTGCCGGAGACGCGGCCTTGGCAGACGCTGTTCGGCGCGGCGTGGGCGGCGTCATGACGGCGAAGAAAAAAAGCAACGCGGCGATGCAGGCCGGCGCGCGGCGCCAGCCGGTGGAGCTGCCCGCGCAGCACGTCGCCAAGCCGGGGCGCGAGAGCGAACTGGAACTGGCGCCGCGCTGCGATGCGCCCGACTACCGCGGCAGCGGCAAGCTGGAAGGATTTGCCGCACTGATCACCGGCGCCGATTCCGGCATCGGCCGCGCGGTGGCGCTGCTGTTCGCGCGCGAGGGCGCCGACGTCGCGGTGGCCTTCCGCTCCTCGCGCGACGACGCGCAGTGGACGCAGCGCGCCGTCGAGGCCGAGGGCCGGCGCTGCATCCTGCTGCAGGGCGACGTGCGCGACAGCGCCTGGTGCGACGAGGCGGTCGCGCGCACGCTGGACGCCTTCGGCCGGCTCGACGTGCTGGTCAACAACGCCGCCTTCCAGCAGCACGCCGGCGCGATCGAGGAGATCGACGACGCGCGCTTCGCGACGACGCTGGACACCAACATCGGCGGCTACTTCCGCATGGCGCGCGCCGCGGTTCCGCACATGAAGCCGGGCAGCTCGATCATCAACACCGGCTCGGTGACCGGGCTGCGCGGCAGCGAGCACCTGCTCGACTACGCCGCCACCAAGGGCGCCATCCATGCCTTCACCAAGGCGCTGGCGAGCAACCTGGTGGCGCGCGGCATCCGCGTCAACGCGGTCGCGCCCGGGCCGGTGTGGACGCCGCTGAATCCGTCCGACGCGCCGGCCGAGCAGGTGGCGCGCTTCGGCCGCGACACCGACATGAAGCGCGCCGCGCAGCCGGAAGAGCTGTCGCCCGCCTACGTGTTCCTCGCCGCGCCGGTGTGCGCCGGCTACATCACCGGCATCGTGCTGCCCGTCACCGGCAGCGTGAATGCGATCTGAATCGCGACCCCCTCACCCAAGGAGAACCTCATGGCCAGCTCGCCCCCCACCACCCCCAACACGCCCGTCGCCGAGCCGCCGCCGGCGCCCGCCGCGGGCGAAGACCTGATGTCGCGCGTGGTCGCCGGCGCGCACCAGACCATCGACCGCCTCGCCGAGAGCGCCGCCCCGGCGGTCGAGCGGCTGCAGGAAGCCGGCGACCAGGTCGGCGCGCGCGCCGGGCAGCTGCAGGAACTCGGCGACGAATGGACCGAGAGCCTGCGCGACACCGTGCGCCAGCACCCGCTGGCCTCGGTGGCGGTGGCGCTCGCCGCCGGCGTGCTGCTGGCGCGGGTGATGCGGTGAACGCCGGCGCGCGGCCGGGCCTGGTCGACGGCCTGATCGCCGACCTGCGCGGCGCGATCGGCGATCGCGTCGAGCTGCTCTCGCTCGAACTCGGCGCGGCCGTCGATGCGGCGCTGCGCATCCTGGTGCTGCTGGTGGCCGCGGCGATCGTCGCCGTCACCTCGTGGCTCGCCTTGTGGGCGGTGGTGGTCGGGCTGCTGGTCGACGCCGGCTGGCCCTGGGCCTGGGCGCTGCTGGGCGTGGCGGCGGTCAACGCCGCCGCCGCCGCGGCCGCGCTGCTGCATTCGCGCCGGCTGCTGCCGCGCCTCGGCCTGCCGGCGACGCGCCGCCGCCTGACCTGGGCGCCGGCACCGTCGCCGCCGCCGCAGACGACGAGCACGGATCCGCTGCCGCAGAACACGCCATGACATCGAACAGCGACAGCCTGCCCGAGCGCATCCGCGCCGCCGAGCTGCGCGTGCTGGCGCGCGACGCCGCGCTGCGCCAGCGCATCGAGCGCGCACGGCGCGGCTGGCTGCCGCTGGCCGCCGGCGGCGCCTTCGCCGTGGCCGGCGCGCTCGGCCTGCTGCTGCTGCGGCCGCGCCGCGCCGCTCCGGCGAGTGCCGGGCTGAGCTTCGTCGGCCTGCTGTGGTCGCTGCTGCCGCTGCTGCTCGACGCGCTGCCGCGCCGCAAGCCTTCCAGCCGGCGTTAGAACCACGCGCGCGCATGGCCGACGCCTTCTCGCTGCAGCTGAACCCGCTCGAGCTGATCCTGCGCGGCAGCGTGATGTACTGGTTCCTGTTCCTGCTGTTCCGCTTCGTGCTGCGGCGCGACGCCGGTTCGGTGGGCATCGCCGACATTCTGCTGCTGGTGCTGATCGCCGATGCCTCGCAGAACGCGATGGGCGGCAGCTACACCAGCGTGCCCGACGGCATCGTGCTGGTGTCCACCATCGCCGGCTGGAACTGGCTGCTCGACTGGGGCGGCTACCGCAGCCGCTGGCTGCGCCGCCTCGCCGAGCCGCCGCCGCTGGTGCTGGTGCGGCACGGCCGCATGATGCGCCGCAACATGCGCCGCGAGTTCATCACCGTGCCCGAGCTGATGGCCAGCCTGCGCGAGCACGGCGTCGACAAGCTCGCCGAGGTGAAGATCGCGCGCATGGAGCCCGACGGGCAGATCAGCGTGATCCACGAAGGCGGCGCCGGCAACGGCGAGGACACCCCCGCCGCAAGCCGCCGCACGCCGGGCGCCTGACCCGCCATACCGACCAGCGATCAATCGTTCAGAAAGCCGGCAGCGTGGTCCAGGCGGCAAAGGGCCGTGCGGGCCGCCCGCGGCGCTTCGATGAGACGGTCGGCCCTGCGGGCCGACTGCCTTGCGCTGCTCGGTCTCGCGGCCCCGCCGCGGAACTCGCTTCGCGGGCTATCGCCCGCTGCGCTCGATCACCCGCGGCGAGCATGAGGAATGAGGACGAAGCGCGCGGGTACGCGCGCGGGCCACGAGCCCTGCGCTGCTCAGCGTCTCATAGGCGCGCCGCGAGCGGCCCGCACG
>JAKOZT010000148.1 GCA_029779845.1 Pseudomonadota bacterium
CGGCGGCGCCTGGAGACTGAGGGCTACATCCCGGTGGGCAACAGCCCCGAGGAGTTCAGCCGCTTCGTGCAGAGCGAAATCACGCGCTGGGCCAAGGTCGTCAAGTTCTCGGGCGCGAAGCCCGAATAGGGAGCGGCCATGACGGCGCAGTCCCTGGCCCAGAAGTTGATAGCCCGCGCCGCGGGCCAGGCTTCGGTGCGCTTCGGCGAGATCGTCACCTGCCGCGTCGATCTGGCGATGTTCCACGACTCGTCGGGGCCGCGGCGTCTCAAGCCCATGCTCGAAGAGCTCGGCGCCACGATCTGGGACAAGTCCAGAGTCGTGCTGGTGATGGACCATTACGTGCCCGAGCGCGACGAGGCCGCGCGGCGCATCGTGCGCATCGCCCGCGACTGGGCGCGCGAGCAGCAGCTGCCGCATGTCTACGACAGCCAGGGCATCTGCCACGTGGTGGTGCCGCAGCACGGCCACATCCGGCCCGGCCTGTTCTGCGTGGGCGGCGACTCGCATTCGCCCACGGGCGGCGCGTTCGGCGCCTACATGTTCGGCATCGGCAGCACCGAGATGCTCGGCGTCGTGGTCACCGGCGAGATCTGGCTGCGCGTGCCGCAGACGATCGCGATGCACTGGTCCGGGCGGCTGGCCGCGGGCGTTTGTGCCAAGGACATGATGCTGTCCATGATCGCGCGCTTCGGCATGAACGGCGCCGACTACCAGGCGGTGGAGTTCACGGGCGACGCGGTGCGCGCGCTGTCGATGCAGGAGCGCATGACCCTGTGCAACATGAGCGCGGAGCTCGGCGCGCAGACCGGGCTCGTCGCACCCGATGACGTGACGCGGCAATGGCTGCGCGAGACCGGCGCGGCGCCCTTGCCCGGCGACGCGGATGCAGTCTGGACCTCCGACCCCGGCAGCTTCGACGTGCAACACGACTTCGACGCGGCCACGCTCGGCCCCCAGCTCGCCGCGCCGCACAGTCCGGCACACGGCGTGCCGCTGGCCGCGCACGCCGACACGCGCATCGACGTGGCCTACATCGGCGCCTGCACCGGCGCCAAGCTCGATGACCTGCGCTTTGCCGCGCAGGTGCTCAAGGGGCGCCGGGTCGCCAGCGGCGTGCAGTTCCTGGTCGCGCCGGCCAGCCTGAAGGACCGCTCGCAGGCCGAGGCCGAGGGCACGATGCAGATCCTCACGGACGCGGGCGCCACCGTCCTGGCCAGCGCCTGTGGCG
>JAKOZT010000014.1 GCA_029779845.1 Pseudomonadota bacterium
TTCAGCGCATCCAGCTCCTCCTCGCCGAAGCCCATGGCCTTGCAGCGGCGCAACTGGCCGTTGCGCAGGTCATGCAGGGCCTGGGCGATCACGGCCTGGTTGAGCGGGTGCGGTGCCGACATACGGGAGCCTCCTGCGCTCAGGAATCCTGGCTCGCTACGCCGGCTTCCAGATCCAGCAGCCGGCGCGCCAGGCGCAGCAGACGGAACAGCTTCACCAGCGCAGCATCGCTCAGGCGTGTGGCCGAGCCGCCATGGCCATGGAGCAGCGCCGCCAGCTCGTCGGCCAGCCGCGCGCGGTCCAATCCGTTCGCGGCGGGCGGCGCTGCACTCAGCGCATGCAGCAGGGTCAGCACCGCCCGCGCGAACACCGGCAGCGCCTTCGCCTGGCCCACGGCCGGCGCCACGCAGACGAAGCCGATGCCGCCGTCGCTGGCCTCGATGTGGTCGGCTACCGCTGCGTCCCCGGCGATCTCGCGCGCGAATTGCGCGATGTGCACGCGCAGGCGATCCGGCACGTCCAAGCTCGGCTCGATGTACCAGACGTCCGAGATGGGATAGAGCCCGCCCGCCTGCACGGGGATCGCACGCAGCGCATCGGCCTCGAAGTCGGGCAGCTTGTCGCCGAGCTGGTCCGCGACCATCCGTTGGATGGACTGCAGGCGCTCGGTGGTCGGCGCCGGCGTCACGATGTGCCCTTGCAGGCGCTCGTCGCGCTGCCCGTGCTGCTCCTCCGGCGCTTCGGGCGGTGCAGGCGGTGTTGCTGCTGGCGCCGGAGGCGCGGCTGGCGTGGTGTCGCGCGGCACAGACGAGGCGGGTGGCTGCTGAGGCGCGGAGCCCGGCGGGGGAGGTGCAGCAGGCACGACAGGCGCTGCCGCTGGCGTCGGCGCCGCCGGTTCGCTGGTCAGCGCACGCTGGCGGCTTTCGCTGTCGTTGATCTCCAGCGCCAGCGTGTCGTAGTCCGCCTCCAGCAGCTCGGCCATCTGGCCCACCAGCTCGTCCTGTACTCGCTGCGGCGAGAAGTCGTCCGGCTGTGTGTCGAACTGCGTCAGCACGTCCTGAAACAAGGTGGCGAAGTCCACGGCCACAGTGCGGCCCAGCGCCCGCCGCTCCCAGGTGCGCTCGCACGCCTTGCGCAGCACTGCGAGCCGGTCCACCTGATGCCGGCCCAATCCGCCGTACAGCAGCGTCGGGATCGCCGGCAGCAGATAGCGCACCGCATCGTTCATGCGGCTGATGTGTGACTGCGGCACCGGATAGCCGTCGGCCGTCAGCCGCCGCGCGAGTTCGCTCTGTGACAGCGCCTGGCCGCTTTCCTGCTCGTAGAACTCGCGCGCCTTCTCGATTCCCAATGCCCGCTCGATGAAGGTCAGCCCGCCGCGCAGCTCGTTCTCGGCCAGATGCCCGGTCAGCGCCACGATTTCGCCGCGCGCCGGCCACGGGCGGAACAGGCACGCAATACGGAAGAAGCGTTCCTCCTTGGTCTCGCTCCACAACTCGCGCAGGATCGCGAGCCGCGTGTTGCCGCCGTTGCGAATGATGTAGTGCGCCTCGCCCGGCCTGCGCGTGATCGCGGGGGGCGCGTCCAGCCCGCGTTCGCGGATGGACGCCTTGATCTCCGCATAGGCCGGGTTGCGCGTCACGCGCGGGTCGTGGTCGTAGGGCCGCAACTGGTCCAGCGTCACCACCATCGGCGTGTCGGCGATGGGGTCG
>JAKOZT010000030.1 GCA_029779845.1 Pseudomonadota bacterium
TTTCGAGCATGACTGTGCCGTTGAGCGTTGAGCGTCCGGCGTTGGGCGTGAGACAGCGGTTTTCACGCTCAACGCTCAACGTCAAACGCTGAACCCCTCTCGATCAGCGCTTATTCCGGATCGGCACCTGCATCTCTTCGGGCTTGATCTCGTGCACCAGCTCGGGCACGCCCCAGGCGAAGGCCGGGTCGTTCTTGATGCGGAAGTGGTACATGCTTTGCATGGCCTGGTGGTCTTCCTTGCGGAAGGTCATCTTGCCCTTGGGCGTGTCGAAGCTCATGCCCTCCATGGTCTTGATGAGCTTGTTGGTGTTGGTGTCGCCGCCCGTGGCCTTGAGGGCCGTGACGATGGCCATCGCCGCCGAGAAGCCGCCCGCGGTGAAGAAGTCCGGCGGAGTCTTGAACTCCTTGTAGTGCGCGGCCACCAGGGCTTCGTTGACCGGGTTCTTCGGGATGCCGAAGTAGTAGTAGGTGGCGCCTTCCATGCCGGGGAAGCGCTTGTAGGCCGCCATCGCCGGCAGGATGTTGCCGCCCGAGGCCACTTTGATGCCGAAGCGCTTCTCGACGTCCTGGTCGGCCAGCGACGGGAACGGCGTCGTCGCGCCGGCCCAGATCACGAAGATGACCTTGCGGCCCGGCTTGTCCTTCAGCGCGTCGACCAGGCGCTGGATGCCGGCGGTGAAATCGCTGGTGGCCGGCGGCAGGTATTCCTCGTGGACGATCTTCGACTTCTTCAGCGCATCCTTGAAGGCCTTCACGCCGTCGCGGCCGAAGGCGTAGTCCTGCGCGAGCATCGCGATCGACACGTCCGGCGCGTCCATCGCCACCGCGTTGCTGATCGCGTCCTGCGAGCTGTTGCGGCCGGTGCGGAAGATGTACTTGTTCCACTTGTCGCCGGTGATGGCGTCGGCCACCGCCGGCTCGACCAGCAGGATCTTCTTGTACTCCTCGGCCACCGGCAGCAGCGCCAGCGCCACGCCCGAGGACGAGGGGCCGACCGCGATGTCGGCCTTGTCGTCGCCGTAGGCGGCGGCGAGCAGGCTCTTGCCCACGTCGGGCTTGCCCTGGTCGTCCTTCTCGATCACGACGAGCTTCCTGCCGGCCACGCTCATCGTGCCGCCGGTGGCGTAGTCCAGGCCCATCATGAAGCCGGTCTGCGTCTGCTTGCCGTAGGCCTCCAGCGGGCCGGTCTTGCTGTAGACGTGGGCGATGCGGATCTCGCCTTTGCCTTGCGCGAAGGCGAGGATCGGCGCGGCGAGGGCGGCGGCGAGGGCGGTCAGCCAGAAGCGGCGGGCGTGCATGCGATGGTCTCCGGGTCGTTGGCAGTGGCCGCTTGCGATGCAACGCATGTGCCACGCAGACCCAGGAAAACCCTCAGCGGAACAGCGACGAACGCATCAGCGGCAGTTGCGGCGAGGCGCTGGTGACGCCCGCGTCGAAGGGGTGGCTCACGCGCCCGTAGCCGCCGAGGATGCGCGCCACGTAGGCCCTCGTCTCCGCATACGGCGGCACGCCGCGGTAGCGGTTCACCGCGCCCTCGCCGGCGTTGTAGGCAGCCGCCACCAGCGGCACGTTGCCTTCGAAGTAGGCCATCAGCCAGCTCAGGTAGGCCATGCCGCCGCGGATGTTCTGCTCGGCGTCGTAGGGCCGCGCCACGCCGAAGCGCGCTGCCGTCTCGGGGATCAGCTGCATCAGGCCCTTGGCGTTCTTCGGCGAGAGCGCGATCGTGTCGTAGTTCGACTCCACCTTGATGAAGGCGAGCACCAGCGCGGGCGAGAGCTTGTACTGCGGCGCGTGGCGCTTGACGATCTCGACGATGTGGCGCGGCGCGTCGGGCGGAATCACCTCGGCCGGCGGCGCGGGCGTTGCCGTGCGCGGCGACGGTGCCGCCATCTGCGGCGGCGTGCGGTCGATCATGCACTCGGGCACGTAGTTGGGCGGCCCGCCGACGGTCGCGAGCATGCGCACCGCCTGCTCCAGCCCCTGCTCGGCGGCGGCGTGGAAGAAGAAGGCCGCGCTGGCATCGCTGCGCTCGACGCCGCGGCCGTTGGCGTACATCCAGCCGAGGTTGAACTGCGCCTCGGCGTCGCCCAGGCGCGCCGCCTTGCAGTACAGCTGGGCGGCTTTCACCGGGTCGCGTTCGACCCCTTCGCCGTTTTCGTAGCCGAGCGCTTCCTGGCGCAGCAGGGAGCGCACGCTGCGTTCTTCCTCGTTTTCGAGCGGCCGCACGGCGCCATGGGCGGCACCCAGCAGCGCGATCTGCATGAAAGCCAGACAGAACCGGCGCCAGAAGTGACCGGATTTCATGCAGTGTTCAGTTTTTCGTACAGCGTCGCCCGCGCGATGCCGAGCAGGCGCGAGGCGGCCAGCTTGTTGCCGCCGGTGGCTGCCAGCGCCTCGCGGATCGCCTGCGCTTCGAGTTCGGCCACCGCCTGCGGCAGCGACTTGACACCGGCCACGCGCGGCGCCGAGGGCGCCGAGGGCGGCGCGGCGGCAGGAGCCGCCGCCGGCGCATCGGCCGCGCCGGCCACCACCCCCGCGAAATGCCGTGCCCCCAGCACCAGGTCGTCGGTCATCAGGCTGGCCTGCTCCAGCACGTTGCGCAGCTCGCGGATGTTGCCCGGCCAGGGCTGGCGCGCCAGCAGCTCCAGCGCGTCGGCCGCCAGGCCCTTGTGCGGCATGCCGCTGCGGCGCGCGATGTCGTCGGCCAGCGCGTCGGCCAGCGCTTCCAGATCGGGCAGGCGCTCGCGCAGCGGCGGCACGCGGATCGGCAGCACGTTCAGGCGGTAGAACAGGTCGGCGCGGAACGTTCCGGCCTGCACCATCGCCGCGAGGTCGCGGCTGGTCGCGGCGATCACGCGCACGTCGACGTGCTGCACCTGGTTGCTGCCCAGCGGCTCGACCTCCTGCTCCTGCAGCACGCGCAGCAGCTTGGCCTGCAAGGGCAGCGGCATGTCGCCGATCTCGTCGAGGAACAGCGTGCCGCCGTGCGCGAGCCTGAACTTGCCGTCGCGCCCCTTGCGGTCGGCGCCGGTGTAGGCGCCCGGCGCGACGCCGAAGAACTCGGCCTCGAGCAGGGCATCGGGCACCGCCGCGATGTTGACGCCGACGAAGGGCCTGGCCGCGCGCGCGCCCGCAGCGTGGATCGCATGCGCGAGCAGCTCCTTGCCGGTGCCCGTTTCGCCCAGCAGCAGCACCGTGCTGTCGGTCTGCGCGACACGCCGCGCCTGGCGCTTGACCTCCATCGCCGCCGCGCTGGCGCCGATGAAGCTGGCGATGCTGTGCTTGGGCCGGCGCTCGCGCGTCAGGTGCTCGGCGAGCTGCTGGCGCGCGCTGTCGAGGTCGCGCTGCAGGCGGCTGAACTTGCCGATCAGCGGCTGCATCGTCGTCTCGGGGTGGTCGAGCAGCACCATGCCCATCGCGCCGATCACCTCGCCTCGCGCGTCGCGCAGCGGCAGCCGGCTGACGAGGAAGGTGCCGGCCTGGTTGGTCAGCAGGTCGACGAGGATGGGCTGGCCGGTCTCGATCACCTGCGCCATCAGCGTGTTGGGCACCACCTCCTCGACGCGGCGGCCGACGAAGTCGCTCTCCTCGTGGCCGAGCGCCGGCAGGAAGCGCTTGTAGCCCTCGCTGATCCAGACGATGCGGTGCGCGCGGTCGACCACCATCACGCCCATCGCGGTCTGCGCGAAGGTGTCGAACATCGACTGCGCGGCCAGCCGCAGCAGGCTGTCGGCATCGAGCGGCAGGGCGGGTTGGGAGACGGGCATCGTGGCGTGTCGGAAAAGCGGACACTGTAGCGGCGTGCCGGCGCCGCACCATCCCCCGCACCCCCAGGGTTCCACTCTTGTAATTATGAATTAGCAACTTTAGAGTGGGCCCGTCCGGCACTCCGGCGAGCACCATGCCTGATCCGATTCCGCTTCGCCCCTCCTCGCTCCACGAGGAAGTGGCCACTCGCCTGCGCAACATGATCTTCGAGCGCCAGCTCACGCCCGGCCAGTGGATCGACGAGCTGGCGCTGGCGCGCGACTGGCAGATCAGCCGCACGCCGCTGCGCGAGGCGCTCAAGGTGCTGGCCGCCGAGGGGCTGGTGACGCCGGTGCCGCGCCAGGGCTGCAAGGTGGCCGAGATCGCCGAGGACGAGGCCGACGAGCTGCTGCCGGTGATGGCGCTGCTCGAAGGCCGCTGCGCCTACGAGGCGGTGCGCAAGGCCGGCGAGGCCGACATCCGCCGCCTGCAGCAACTGCATGCGCAGCTGGAGCGCCACGCCGCCGCGCAGGACATCGAGGCCTACTACCGCGCCAACCACGAGTTCCACAGCGCGGTGCAGGCGCTCGCCGCCAACCGCTGGCTGGACCGCGCCACCGGCGACCTGCGCCGCTTCGTGCGCCTGCTGCGCGGCCGCCAGCTGCACTGGCCGGGGCGCATCGAGGCCTCGATCAACGAGCACCGCGTGCTGCTCGACGCCATCGTGCAGCGCGACGCCGCGCGCGCCGAGCGCGTGATGCACGACCACCTGATGGCGCAGCTCGCCGCGCTGAAGGCGCTGCGCCAGCACGAGGACAGGCAGGGAGCCCCGCATGCTCGATGAGATCAAGAGCGCCGCGCGCAACCTGAACGGCGCGCGCCAGCTGCGCGGCCTGCTGATCGACTGCCGGCGCCTGCTGTCCGAACGCGGCGAGGCCAACAGCGTGGCGATCGCGCGCGATCTCGTCGCGCGCTTCCGCGCGCTGCCCGACGAGGCGCAGGGCAGCTTCTTCGAGCGCCTGTCGCGCGACTTCAGCCCCGACCCGAAGGCCGTGCTGGCCAACGCGCAGGCCTACGCCGAGCGCCCCGACGCCGCCAACCTGCAGCGCCTGACACAAAGCGCCGAGCCGCCGCGCCAGGAGCTGCTGCGGCGCATCAACCGCACGCCCGGCGGCACCGCCAGCATCGTCGCGATGCGCCGCGCGCTGCTGCAGCGCATGCGCGAGCAGCCCGAGCTGCAGGCGGTGGAAGCCGACTTCCTGCACCTGCTGTCGAGCTGGTTCAACCCGGGCTTCCTGCGGCTGGAGCGGGTCGACTGGAACTCGCCCGCGCAGCTGCTCGAACAGATCATCCGCCACGAGGCGGTGCACCAGATCGACGGCTGGGACGATCTGCGGCGCCGCCTGCAGCCGGACCGGCGCTGCTTCGCCTTCTTCCACCCGCAGCTGCCGCGCGAGCCGCTGATCTTCGTCGAGGTGGCGCTGCTGCCGGCCATGCCGGGCGCGATCGCGCCGCTGATCGACAAGGCCTCCGAGCCGCTGCCGCCGGCGCAGTTCAAGGTGGCGGCGTTCTATTCGATCAGCAACTGCCAGCCGGGCCTCAAGGGCGTGTCGCTCGGCAACTTCCTGATCAAGCGCGTGGCCGAGGAGCTGCAGCGCGAGCTGCCGCAGCTCAAGGCCTTCTGCACGCTCTCGCCGATGCCCGGCTTCGCGCGCTGGGTGCGCGCCGGCGCGCCCTGCGAGGGCCTGCCGAAGGCGCGCGCGCAGCGGCTGGCCGAAGCGCACGCGGCGCTGCGCGATGCGGTCGGCGGCGAGTTCGACAGGCTCGCGCAGACCGGCACGCTGCGCGGGCTGGGCGAGCCCGCGTCGCAGGCGCTGCTGCGCCTGGCGGCCTACTACCTCGGCTGCCACGCCGCGCGCCCCGACGGCGACCCGGTGGCGCGTTTCCACCTCGACAACGGCGCGCGACTGGAGCGCCTCAATCCGCTGGCCGACCTGTCGGAGAAGGGACGCCGCCAGTCCTGGGGCATGATGGTCAACTACCTCTACGACCTCGGCCGCATCGAGCCCCACCACGAGAAGTTCGTCCACGGAGAAGTGGCACAGTCACGCCTCCTGACGTCGTTGCTCTGACTGCTCACACACACGAACAACCTGGAGAAGACACGCATGAACCGCTCCCGCTCCTCGACCCCGCGCCGCGCCTTTCTCGCCCTGGCCGCCCTCGGCACGCTGCTGGCCGCGCCCTACGCGGCGGCCGACACCTGGCCGGCCAAGCCGGTGACCATCGTCGTGCCCTTCCCGGCCGGCGGCGGCACCGACGCCTTCGCGCGGCCGCTGTTCGCGGCGATGACCAGGAACATCGGCAAGCAGTTCGTCATCGACAACAAGGGCGGCGCCGGCGGCACGGTGGGCGCGAGCATCGCGGCCAAGGCCGCGCCCGACGGCTACACCTTCTTCATGGGCGCGGTGCACCACGCGATCGCGCCGTCGATGTACCCCAAGCTCGACTACAGCATCGAGAGCGACTTCGTGCCCGTGGGCCTGATCTCCAGCGTGCCGCAGGTGATCGTCGTGAACCCGCAGCGCGTGGCCGCCAACGACCTGCCGGGCCTGCTCGACCTGCTGCGCAAGAACCCGGGCAAGCTCAACTACGCCTCGGCCGGCAACGGCACCTCGCACCACCTGGCCGGCGAGCTGTTCAAGCTGCAGACCAAGACCTTCATCACCCACATCCCCTACCGCGGCGCCGGCCCGGCGCTGCAGGACCTGATCGCCGGCCAGGTCGACATGATGTTCGACGGCCTGGGCTCCTCGGCCGCGCACATCAAGGCCGGCCGCATCAAGGCGATCGCGGTGGCGAGCGACAAGCGCGCGCCCGGCTTCCCCAACGTGCCCACCGCCAAGGAAGGCGGCGTGCCCACCTACCAGGTGGCCACCTGGTACGGCCTGTGGGCGCCCAAGGGCACGCCGGCGGCGGCGGTGGAGGCGATGCAGGCCGAGATGAAGAAGGCGCTCAACTCCGACGATCTGAAAGGCATCTGGACCGGCCTGGGCACCGAGACGCCGAACCTGTACGGCGCCGAGTTCGGCAAGTTCGTGTCGGCGGAGGTGAAGCGCTGGAACGAAGTGGTGAAGGCCTCGGGCGCGAAGCTGGATTGATAGAACGTGAACGAACCTTTGCTCCCGTTCGGGCTGAGCCCTTCGACAAGCTCAGGACAGGCTCTGTCGAAGCCCCCTCGTGCCGCTCGAGCGCCCTTCGACAAGCTCAGGGCGAACGGGTTCATTCACACCGTCTGACATGCCCGGCTCCATCACCCTCGCGCCCGCCGAAGCCGAGGGCATCGCCTACCTGACGCTGGCCAACCCGGCCAAGCTCAACGCCATCGACATCGCGATGTGGCGTGAGCTGCAGGCGCTGATGCTGCACCTGCAGGCGCTGCCGCCCGGGGACGCGCCGCACGCCGTGATCGTGCGCGGCGCGGACGGGCATTTCGCGGCCGGCGGCGACATCGTCGAGTTCGCCGGGTTCCGCTTCGAGGAGGCGACGCTGCGCGACTTCCACGAGAACGTGGTCGCGCCGGCGCTGCACGCGATGCTGGCCTGCGACGTGCCGCTGCTCGCGCAGATCGAGGGCAACTGCATCGGCGGCGGGCTAGAGATCGCGGCCTGCTGCGACATCCGCGTCTGCGGCGAGGGCAGCCGCTTCGGCGCGCCGATCGCGCGGCTGGGCTTCCCGATGGCGCCGCTCGAACTCGAAGTGGTGTCTCGCGTGGCGCCCGAGGCGGTGCTGCGCGAGATGCTGCTCGAAGCGCGCCTGTTCAACGCCAACGCCGCGCTGCACCACGGCCTGGTGCACGCCGTGCTGCCCGATGCCGAGGTGGCGGCGCACGCGCTGGCGCGCGCACGCGCGATGGGCCTGCTCTCGCCGCAGGCGGCGCGCATCAACAAGCGCACGCTGCGCCAGCTCGGCAACGGCGGGCCGACCGAGGCCGAGCGCCTGGCGCACTACGGCTACGCGCCCAGCGAGGAACACCGCGAAGGCGTGACCGCCTTCATCGAGAAGAGGACGCCGCGTTTCCAGCGCGGCTGAACCGCCATGAACACCAACCAGAACCTGTTCGTCGCGCTGCGCGACGCCTTCCCCGCCGATCTCGACGGCGTCGCAATCGAAACCGCCGACGGCCCCGGCGCGCCGCTGCGCTACCGCTGGCGCGACATCGAACGCGCCACCGCGATGATCGCCAACCTGCTGGCCTCGCTGGAGCTGCCCGAGGGCGCGCGCGTCGCGGTGCAGACCGAGAAGTCGGTGGAAGCGCTGCTGCTCTACCTCGCGGTGCTGCGCGCCGGCTACGTCTACCTGCCGCTGAACACCGCCTACCAGGCCGCCGAGATCGAGTACTTCGTCGCCAACGCCGAGCCGAGCGTGGTGGTGTGCGCCAAGAAGAACTTCGGCTGGGTCTCGAAGATCGCCTTCCAGGCCGGCACGAAGAACGTCTTCACGCTGGACGACGACCGCACGGGCACGCTGCTGGACCGCGCCGCGTTCCACGCCGACACGCACGAGCCGGCGCAGAAGTCGGCCGACGACCTCGCCGCCATCCTCTACACCAGCGGCACCACCGGGCGCAGCAAGGGCGCGATGCTGACGCACGGCAACCTGCTGTCGAACGCGCGCGTGCTGCACGACTACTGGGGCTGGAAGCAAGGCGACGTGCTGCTGCACGTGCTGCCGATCTTCCACGTGCACGGCCTGTTCGTCGCTTCGCACGGCGCGCTGCTCAACGGCAGCAGGATGATCTGGTTCGCCAGGTTCGACCCGGCCGAAGTCGTGAAGCGCCTGCCCGAAGCCACTGTCTTCATGGGCGTGCCGACGCTGTACGTGCGCCTGCTCGCGGAAAGCGGCTTCGGCCGCGAGGCCTGCCGGAACATGCGCCTGTTCATCGCCGGCTCGGCGCCGCTGCTGATCGAGACCTTCGTCGCCTTCCGCGAGCGCACGGGCCACACCATCCTCGAGCGCTACGGCATGAGCGAGACCATCATGCTGACCTCCAACCCGTACCACGCCAAGGACGGCGAGCGCCGCGGCGGCACGGTGGGCTTCCCGCTGCCGGGCGTGGGCCTGCGCGTGAGCGACGACAACGGCCGGCCCTGCCCCGCCGGCGAGATCGGCGGCATCGAGGTCAAGGGGCCGAACGTCTTCAAGGGCTACTGGCGCATGCCGGAGAAGACGAAGGAAGAATTCACCGCCGACGGCTGGTTCAAGACCGGCGACGTCGGCAAGGTGGACGCCGACGGCTACGTGACCATCGTCGGGCGCAGCAAGGACCTGATCATCACCGGCGGCTACAACGTCTACCCGGCCGAGATCGAGGGCTACCTCAACGAGATGCCCGGCGTGGCCGAGAGCGCGGTGATCGGCGTGCCGCACCCCGATTTCGGCGAGGGCGTGGTGGCGGTGGTGGTGCCCAAGGCGGGCGCGCAGCCCGAGCCGGCCGCACTGGTGGCCGAGCTGAAATCGAAGATCGCCAACTTCAAGGTGCCCAAGCACTGCTTCGTGGTCGACGCGCTGCCGCGCAACACGATGGGCAAGGTGCAGAAGAAGGAGCTGCGCGAGCAGCACAGCACGCTCTTCCGTTCGAGCTGAGCCCTTCGACAAGCTCAGGGCGAACGGGTCTCGTGCATTCCGATCATCCTGAGCAGGGCCTGAGCTTGTCGAAGGCCCGTGTCGAAGGACAGGCTCAGGGCGAACGGGCTGCGTCCGGCGCTCGCGGCACCGCCTGCCCCGGCGTGTCGGTCGGCGCGTCGCCCGGCGGGATGAAGGGCAGCCGGTGCGCGATGCCCTTGTGGCAGTCGATGCAGGTCTTTTCCTTGCTCGCCAGGTAGGTCGAGTGCATGTTCTGCGCGCGCACGCTCTGGCGCGTGAAGTCCATCGACTCGAACTGGTGGCAGTTGCGGCACTCCAGCGAATCGTTCGACTTCAGCCGCGCCCACTCGTGCTGCGCCAGCTCGAGGCGCTTGTCGCGGAACTTCTCCTGCGTCGCGATGGTGCCGAAGATCTTGCCCCACACCTCCTTCGACGCCTGCATCTTGCGCGCCATCTTGTCGGTCCAGTTGTGCGGCACGTGGCAGTTCGAGCAGATCGCGCGCACGCCGGAGCGGTTGGTGTAGTGGATCGTCGTCTTCAGCTCGGCGAAGACGTTGTCGCGCATCTCGTGGCAACCGGTGCAGAAGACCTCGGTGTTGGTGGCTTCCATCGCGGTGTTGAAGCCGCCCCAGAAGACGATGCCGCCGATGAAGCCGCCGATCGTCAGGAAGCCCAGGCTGTAGTGCAGGCTCGGGCGGCGGATGATGTCCCAGTAGCGCCGGAGGGTCTTCAGCATGGCCATCTCCTAGCGCGCCGGGGCCGAAGCCGGCGCCGGCAGCGGCGTCGCATCGCCCGCGTCGCCCTTGAAGGCGTTGCCCACCAGCGGCGCCACCGGCTCCTGCGCCACGTGGCACTGCTTGCAGAAGTAGCGCCGCCGCGAGATGTGCGTCAGCACCTTGCCGTCGCGGTCGACGTAGTGCGTCTCGCTGACCGGCACCGCCTGCGAGAAGTCGCTCTTCTCGCGCGCGTGGCAGTCGAGGCACTTGTTGAAGTTCCTGTCGACCTGGTAGCCGTCGATGCGGTGCGGTATCACCGGCGGCTGGTAGCGGTAGTTGCGCGGCAGGCGCTGGTCGTCGTTGATCTGGTTGAGCAGGCGCGGCGGCGCGGTCTCCTTGTCGATCGGCGTGCGCCCGCGTGCCGCGTCGAAGAAGGGCTCGGCCTGCGCGGCGGCAAGCACCGCCGCCAGCAGCGCGATGAAGACGGCGCGGCGCTTCATCGTCGCCTCACACCTTGGTGATCCGGACGGCGCACTTCTTGAAGTCCGTCTGGAACGAGATCGGGTCGGTCGCGTCGAGCGTGACCTTGTTGATCAGCTGGCTGGCGTCGAACCAGGGCACGAACACCAGCCCGCGCGGCGGCTTGTTGCGGTCGCGCGTCTCGACGCGCGTGCGCATGCTGCCGCGCCGCGAGGCGATCTCCACCTCCGAGCCGCGCCGCAGCCCGAGCGCGGCGGCGTCGTCGGGGTGCATGTAGCACACGGCGTGCGGCACCGCGCGGTGCAGCTCGGGCACACGCCGCGTCATCGAGCCGGAGTGCCAGTGTTCCAGCACGCGCCCGGTCGAGAGCCAGAACGGGTACTCCTTGTCCGGCGCCTCGGGCGGCGGCTCGTAGGGCAGCGCGTAGATGCGCGCCTTGCCGTCCGGGAAGCCGTAGAACTGCCAGCCCGTGCCCGGCTTCACGTAGGGGTCGCTGCCTTCCTTGTAGCGCCAGCGCGTCTCCTTGCCGTTGACCACCGGCCAGCGCAGGCCGCGCACGCGGTGGTAGGTGTCGAAGGGCGCGAGGTCGTGCCCGTGGCCGCGCCCGAAGTGCGCGTACTCCTCGAACAAGCCCTTCTGCGCGTAGAAGCCGAAGGCCCTGGCCTCGGCGTTGTCGTAGCCGGCCTCGATGTCGGAGACGGGAAACTTGTCGACCTCGCCGTTGCGGTACAGCACCTCGAAGAGCGTCTTGCCGCGCAGCTCGGGCTTCTTCGCGATCAGCTCGGCCGGCCACACCTCCTCGACCTTGAAGCGCTTGCTGAACTCCATCAGCTGCCACAGGTCGGAGCGCGCCTCGCCCGGCGCGGGCACGAGCTGGTGCCAGAAGTGCGTGCGCCGCTCGGCGTTGCCGTAGGCGCCCTCCTTCTCGACCCACATCGCAGCGGGCAGGATCAGGTCGGCGGCGACGGCGGTGACGGTCGGGTAGGCATCCGAGACGACGACGAAGTTGGCCGGGTTGCGGTAGCCGGGCCAGCCCTCCTCCATCAGGTTGGCGGCCGCCTGCATGTTGTTGTTGACCATCACCCAGTAGGCGTTGAGCTTGCCGTCCTTGAGCATGCGGTTCTGCAGCACCGCGTGGTAGCCCGGCACGTCGGGGATGGTGCCCGCCGGCAGCTTCCAGATCTCCTCGGCGTGCGCGCGGTGCTTGGGGTTGGTCACCACCATGTCGGCCGGCAGCCGGTGCGAGAAGGTGCCCACCTCGCGCGCGGTGCCGCAGGCGCTGGGCTGGCCAGTCAGCGAGAACGGGCTGTTGCCCGGCGTGGCGATCTTGCCGGTCAGCAGGTGGATGTTGTAGACCATGTTGTTGCACCAGACGCCGCGCGTGTGCTGGTTGAACCCCATCGTCCACAGCGACATCACCTTGACCTTCGGGTCGGCGTACAGCTCGGCCAGCGCCTGCAGGCGGTTCTTCGGCACGCCGCTGAGCTGCGCGGCGCGTTCGAGGTCGTAGTCGGCGACGAACCTGGCGAACTCGTCGAAGGTCATCGGCTGCGAGCCGCCGGCCGCCGCGCCGGCGTTCCTGGCCGCCTTCTGCAAGGGATGCTCGGGGCGCAGGCCGTAGCCGATGTCGGTGTTGCCGCGCAGGAAGGTGGTGTGCTTCTCGACGAATTCCTTGTTGACCCGCCCGGTCGAGATGATGTGGTGCGCGATGTAGTTGAGGATCGCCAGGTCGCTCTGCGGCGTGAAGGTCAGCTCGATGTCGGCCAGCTCGTAGGAGCGGTGCTCGAAGGTCGACAGCACCGCCACCTTGACGTGCGGCGCCGAGAGGCGCCGATCGGTGATGCGCGTCCACAGGATGGGGTGCATCTCGGCCATGTTCGAGCCCCACAGCACGAAGGCGTCGGCGGCCTCGAAGTCGTCGTAGCAGCCCATCGGCTCGTCGGCGCCGAAGCTGCGCATGAAGCCCACCGCCGCCGAGGCCATGCAGTGGCGCGCGTTCGGGTCGATGTTGTTGGAGCGCAAGCCCGCCTTCATCAGCTTGAGTGCGGCATAGCCCTCCCACACCGTCCACTGCCCCGAGCCGAACATGCCCACCGCCGTCGGCCCCTTCTCCTTGAGCACGCGCTTGAACTGCTGCGCCATCACGTCGAAGGCGGTGTCCCAGGAGACGTGCTCGAACTCGCCGTCCTTCGCGTACTGGCCGTTTTTCATGCGCAGCAGCGGCGTGGTCAGCCGGTCGGCGCCGTACATGATCTTCGAGAGGTAGTAGCCCTTGATGCAGTTCAGGCCGCGGTTCACCTCGGCCTGCACGTCGCCCTGCGTGGCGATGACGCGCTTGTCCTTCACCGCCACGACCACGCCGCAGCCGGTGCCGCAGAAGCGGCACGGCGCCTTGTGCCACTGCACGCCGGGGTCGGCCAGCGCGGGCTCGATGTTCGCCGGCGCGGCGGCGGCACCCACCGGCACGCCGGCCGCGGCGCCGGCGGCCGCCGCGGCCGACTGGCGGATGAAGTCACGCCTGCGCATCGTTCAATTCCTCGTTCATCGCCGCCAGGCTGTCGGCGCATTGGTAGACCAGCGTCGCGGCGAGCACGCCGTCCAGGCGCTGGATCGCGGCGACGCGCTGCGTGATCGCCTCGGCGCTCGCGGCTTCCAGCGTCACCACCAGCTTGCCGTTCGCGCCGACCGCATGCACCTCGGCCTCGGGCGGTGCGCAGAGCGCCTCGGCGATCTGCGCCGCGCGCCGCGGCACGGCATGCACCACCAGGCTCGCGATGTGCAGCTCGTCGTCGTGGTTCAGCGCCATCGTCAGTGCGAGGGCCCCGGCGGGCCGGCGAAGAGTTGGACCATCCAGACCAGGAAGCCCCAGCCCGACACCAGCAGCACCGCCAGCACCGGCGCAAGCACCACCGCCAGGCCGAGGAAGGCCTTCAGTTCCTGGCGCTTGGTGGCGGCGAGCGGTTCGTCGTGCATGTCGGCGCGTGTCGATGGATGGACCAAATGGGCTTGATCACGGTCAAGAATACAAACCGATGCGCGGGCTTGTCCAGAGCGCGGCGCATTCCCCGCAACGCACGGGGGCATGGGCCCGTCATCGCCGATCACGCGCTCAGGCGATGACGCGCCCGCCTCGGCTATAACGGCCCCGATGAACGGCCTCATGAGCGAGCCCCTGGCCGACGCACGCTGCCCGCGCTGCGGCGGCGCCTTCCATTGCGGCGTGCACGACGCCGCGCCCTGCGCCTGCGGCACGCTGAAGCTGACGCCCGAGCTGCGCGCCGCGCTGGCCGCGCGCTACAGCGGCTGCCTGTGCCTGGCCTGCCTGCGCGAACTGGCGGCCGACCCGTCGCAGGCGTCGCGGGTATCCTGCGCGCCATGTACGCCCGCTTCTTCGGCCTGAGGCAGCAGCCCTTCTCGATCGCGCCCGATCCGCGCTACCTCTTCATGAGCGAGCGCCACCGCGAGGCGCTGGCGCACCTGCTGTACGGCGTGAAGGGCGGCGGCGGCTTCGTGCTGCTGACCGGCGAGATCGGCGCGGGCAAGACCACGGTGTGCCGCTGCTTCCTCGAGCAGATCCCCAAGCGCTGCAACGTCGCCTACATCTTCAACCCCAAGCAGACGGTCGAAGAGCTGCTGCGCTCGGTGTGCGACGAGTTCCGCATCCCGCACCGCGCCGAGGGCGCGACGGTGAAGGACTACGTCGACGCGCTCAACGGCTTCCTCTTGCAGACGCACGCGGTCGGCCAGACCAACGTGCTGATCATCGACGAGGCGCAGAACCTCTCGGCCGACGTGCTGGAGCAACTGCGCCTGCTCACCAACCTCGAGACCAGCGAGCGCAAGCTGCTGCAGATCGTGCTGATCGGCCAGCCCGAGCTGCGCACGATGCTGGCGCGGCCCGAGCTGGAGCAGCTGGCGCAGCGCGTGATCGCGCGCTTCCACCTCGAGGCGCTGAGCCTGAAGGAGACGGTGCACTACATCCGCCACCGCCTCGCGGTGGCCGGGCTGAGCCGGCCGCTGCCCTTCGAGCGCGAGGCGCTGCGCCGCGTGCACCAGCTCTCGCGCGGCGTGCCGCGCCGCATCAACCTGCTGTGCGACCGCGCGCTGCTGGGCGCCTATGCGAGCAACAAGCCGGTGATCGACGTCGAGATCGTCGAGAAGGCGGCGCGCGAGGTGTTCGACGGCGCGCTGCCGGGCGAGGCCTCGCCTTCATCGAAAGCCAGGGCCTGGCAGCGCCCCGCCATCGCCGCCGGCGCGCTGGCCGCGCTGGGCCTCGCGCTGTGGGCCGGCGTGGCCTTCGAGCGGCGCAATGCGGCGGTGCCGGTGGCGGCTGCGGCGGCATCGGCGGCAGCCGCCGCGTCGGCCGTGGCGCAGGCGGTGTCGGAAGCGGCATCGGCCGTGCCCGCGGCCGCATCCGCCGCCTCGGCCGCGCCGCAGCCGCCGG
This sequence comes from Pseudomonadota bacterium, assembly GCA_029779845.1. Taxonomy (GTDB): domain Bacteria; phylum Pseudomonadota; class Gammaproteobacteria; order Burkholderiales; family Burkholderiaceae_C; genus Piscinibacter. Next base: position 15,036 of record JAKOZT010000030.1, read on the forward strand.
TGCTGGTCGACGCGAAGAAGCTGCTCGCCGCCGGCTGGCACGGCGAAGCCGAAGCCTGGCGCGCGCTCGGCACGCACTGGGACGAGAAGCTGGCCGACGGCGAGCCCTGCGCCGCCGCCGCACGCGCTCAACTTCAGTGTTATCGCGGCAACGGCACGCTGGCGCTGATCCGCCAGCTCGACCGGCCGGTGCTGCTGACGCTGGCCGGCGGCGGCACGCGCGCGCAGGCGCTGCTCACCGGCCTGTCGCCGCGCCAGGCCCTGTTCGCCACGCGCGAGGGCGCGATGGCGCTGCCGCTCACCGCACTCGCGCCGGTGTGGCGCGGCGAGTTCGCCACGCTGTGGCGCACCCCACCCGGCTACGACGACGGCGCGCCGGTCGACTGGCTCTCGGCGCGCCTGGCCGCCGCGCAGGGCGAGAGCGCGCCCAGCGCGCCGGCGACCAAGTTCGACGCCGCGCTGCGCAACCGCCTGAACGCCTTCCAGGTCGCGCAAGGCCTCAAGCCCGATGGGCTGGCCGGCCCGCTGACGCTGATGCTCGTCAACCGCGCCAGCGGCGTGGCCGAGCCGCGCCTCGCATCGGAGAAGTGAAGCGATGTCCTACATCCTCGATGCCCTGCGCCGCGCCGATGCCGAACGCGAACGCGGCGGTGTGCCCGGGCTGCACACGCAGACGATGGCGGAGGCCGGCGACGAAGTCGATGCGCCCGCCACGCCGGCACGCGGCCTGAAGCCCTGGCACTGGGTCGCGATCGGCCTGGCCGGCGGGCTGGCGGCGGCGATTGCATGGACCTGGCGCGGCGATGAAGCGCCGCCGCCTGCGCCGATGGCGTCGCTGCCGCCGTCACCGCCGCCGATGCCGGTGCAGCAGGCCGCGCCCACAGCGCCGCCCGAGCCCGAGCCGGCACCCGCACCGGCGGGCCCGGTGGCCATTGCGCCGATGCGCGCCGCTGCGCCACCGCCGCCACCGCCGGCCGCGAGCAAGCCCGCACCGCCACCCGCTGCCGCCACGACGACGATCCCGCGCTTCGCCTCGCTCGCCGAACTGCCGCCCGAGCTGCGCAGCGGCCTGCCCGCCCTCGCCTTCGGCGGCTCGATCTATTCGAGCACCGCGGCGAACCGCCTGCTGATCGTCAACGGCCAGCTGATGCACGAGGGCGAATCGCTGGGGGCCAACGTCACTCTTGAGCAGATCAAGCCGAAGGCCGCGGTCTTGAACATCCGCGGGCAGCGGGTCGAGGTGGGGCTCTGAGTCGCGTCAAGTCCCCCAACTGGCGGCGATGACCGGCTGTAGCGATGCAGCGTAGTTGTCAGGCAATGTGAGCGTTCCCGCCGATGGCGGCGCGAACACAGCCATCGCGTCGACCAAGGACTGGACCTTCGAGTCCAGCAATACCTTGCCGTCGGACATGGTGAACTGCTCGACGTGATACGCCGATCCGCTGTACCAGTTCTGCAGCGTGATCGAGTCGGACGTGCCGATGATCGACACCACGAGGTTCGAGCCCGAGCGCGAGAACCAGAGCTGCTCGCTCGAAACGCCGTCGAGGACGCTCACCACATCGGTGTTCGATGCGGTGCTGTCGTACTCGCTGACCGTGTCCTGACCCGCGCCGCGGCCGAAGCGATAGGTATCGTTGCCGGCACCGCCCACGAGGTAGTCGTTGCCCGCGCCTCCGTCCAGCACGTCGTCGCCGTCACCGCTATAGAGTTGGTCGTTGCCAGCACCGCCGAGCAGTGTGTCGTTGCCAGAACCACCGTACAGGTAGTCGCTACCCGTACCACCGAGCAGCGTGTCGTCGCCGTTCTCGCCGTACAGATAGTCGTCGCCGTCCCCGCCATCGAGCGTGTCATTGCCATCGCGGCCGTAGAGTGCGTCGTTGCCACCGAGGCCGCTCAGGCTGTCTGCAGTGGCGTAGCCGGTGATCGTG